>NZ_CP058214.1:2222500-2824509 GCF_015482775.1 Kaustia mangrovi
ACTTTTCCGTCACCATCGATCACCGCCCCGACTTCTACGGCCAGTTCGTGCCCTACCCGACACGGCTGAGCTTTGCGCCCGCCGACGGCGAGGAGATCGTGGTGGAGGCCGACCATCGCGGTCGCTATGTCGCCCGGATCGAGACCGACGGCGATGCCCGCGCGCGGCTGGCGAGCCTGCCCTATCAGCGCGTGAAGGCGCGGATCGCCTCCTCGCTCTACTCCACGGCGAAGAACGAGGGGGTTCCCGAACCGGTGATCGCGGAGGTCATGCGGGTCCATTCCTTCGAGGTCGACTTCCAGCGCGAGATCAAGGAAGGCGACAGCTTCGACCTGTTCTTCGGCGAGCCGCTGGACGGCAAGTCCAAGCGCAAGGTCCTGCTCTACAGCGCCCTGTCGCTCAACGACAAGCTGCACGGCTATTACCGCTTCACCACCCCCGACGACGGCACGACCGACTATTACGACGAGAACGGCAAGAGCGTGCGCAAGGCGCTGATGCGCACACCGATCTCCGGCGCGCGGATCACCTCCGGATTCGGCCTGCGCAAGCACCCGATTCTCGGCTACAACAAGATGCATGCGGGCGTGGACTTCGCCGCCGCGCGCGGCACGCCGATCAAGGCCGCCGGCGATGGCGTGATCGAGATCGCCGGGCGCGTCGGCTCCTATGGCAACTATGTCCGCATCCGCCACCCCAACAGCTACAAGACGGCCTATGCCCATATGCAGCGGGTCGCGCGCGGCATCACGCCGGGCACCAAGGTCCGCCAGGGGCAGGTCATCGGATATGTGGGCACCACGGGACGCTCCACGGGCCCCCACCTGCATTACGAAGTGCTGGTCGACGACAAGCGCGTGAACCCGCTCAAGATCCAGCTCGCCGACGGCCGCAAGCTCAAGGGCGAGATGCTGGCGAAGTTCAAGGCGCACAAGGCCCGGATCGACGCCATGATGCAGGCCGCCCCGGTCGCGACCCAGGTCGCGCAGGCCCCCTCCGCGGCCGAATCGGACCTCTCAAGCCAGTAGGCCATCCGCGCCGGCAACGGCCCCGGACGGCAGGCCTCGCTTTCAGCCCAATCAGCCCAAGGCGCTGTCAGGACATGGGGTCGTCGCGGAGCGACCCGGCCCCATCGCAAACGCCTCCCCGGACCTGACGGTGCCCTTCCCATGCGGCACGCGCGCTCACATGGGATGGATCCACGGATGGGTCCGCGAACGGAAAAGCCCCGGATGGATCGCCATCCGGGGCTCTTGCCGCGTGGGGGGCCAACGCCCCCGATGTCTGAAGCTCGGCCCGGTCAGGCCGCCTTGCCGACGGCGGGCGTGCCGTTGATCACGAGGCCCGAATCGTCGGCGGAGACCTTCACCGAATCGCCGTCCTTGATGTCGCCGGCGAGGATCATCTCGGCCAGCGGATCCTGCAGGCTCTTCTGGATGACCCTCTTCAGCGGCCGTGCGCCGTAAGCCGGATCGTAACCGCGCTTCGACAGCCAGTCGCGCGCGGCCTCGTCGAGCTCCACCGCGATCTTGCGGTCGGCCAGGAGACGCTCCAGCCGGTCGATCTGGATGTCGACGATCTTCCGGATCTGCTCGGGCTTCAGCCGGTCGAACAGCAGGATCTCGTCGAGCCGGTTCAGGAATTCGGGCCGGAAATGGGCCCGCACGACCTCCATGACCTGGTCGCGCACCGCGCTGACATCGGCCTCGGGCGGCTGGTTGATGAGGATCTCCGCGCCGAGATTGGACGTCATGATGAGCAGCGTGTTGCGGAAGTCGACCGTACGACCGTGGCCGTCCGTCAGCCGCCCCTCGTCGAGCACCTGGAGCAGGATGTTGAAGACATCCCCATGCGCCTTCTCGATCTCGTCGAACAGCACGACCTGATAGGGCCGGCGCCGCACCGCCTCGGTCAGCGCGCCGCCCTCCTCATAGCCGACATAGCCCGGAGGCGCGCCGATCAGCCGGGAGACGGAATGCTTCTCCATATATTCCGACATGTCGATGCGCACGATGGCCTGCTCGTCGTCGAACAGGAACGAGGCGAGCGCCTTGGTGAGCTCCGTCTTGCCGACGCCGGTGGGGCCGAGGAACAGGAAGGAGCCGATGGGCCGCGAGGGGTCCTTCAGGCCGGCGCGCGCCCGGCGCACCGCCGTGGAGACAGCCTCGACGGCCAGATCCTGGCCGACAACGCGCTTCTCCAGAGCCTCCTCCATGCGCAGGAGTTTCTCGCGCTCGCCCTCGAGCATCTTGTCGACGGGAACGCCCGTCCAGCGCGACACCACCTGGGCGATGTGATTCTCCGTCACCGCCTCCTCGACCATGGCGCCCGACTTCTGGGCCTCCTCGGTCTCGGCGAGCTTGCGCTCCAGATCGGGGATCACGCCATAGGCCAGCTCGCCCGCCTTGGCGAGGTCGCCGCGGCGCTGGGCCTGCTCCAGCTCGAGCCGCGCCTGGTCGAGATCCTCCTTCACCTTGCGCGTGGAGGCGAGCTTCTCCTTCTCGCCCTGCCAGCGCTGGGTGAGCTCCGCCGACGACTGCTCGAGCTCGGCGAGCTCCTTCTCCAGCTTCTCCAGCCTGTCCCGGGAGGCGTCGTCCGGCTCCTTCTTCAGCGCCTCGCGCTCGATCTTGAGCTGGATGATCCGGCGGTCGAGCTCGTCGAGCGCCTCGGGCTTGGAATCGACCTGCATGCGCAGGCGCGAGGCCGCCTCGTCCATGAGATCGATCGCCTTGTCCGGCAGGAACCGGTCGCTGATATAGCGGTCCGACAGGGTCGCGGCCGAGACCAGCGCGGAATCGGAGATCCGCACGCCGTGATGCAGCTCGTACTTCTCCTTCAGGCCGCGCAGGATCGAGACCGTGTCCTCCACCGTCGGCTCGTCGACGAAGACCGGCTGGAACCGGCGGGCGAGCGCGGCGTCCTTCTCCACATGCTGGCGGTACTCGTCGAGCGTCGTCGCGCCGACGCAATGCAGCTCGCCGCGCGCCAGTGCCGGCTTGAGGAGGTTGGAGGCGTCCATCGCGCCGTCCGCCCGCCCGGCCCCGACGAGCGTGTGCATCTCATCGATGAACAGGATGATGCCGCCTTCCGCCGCGGAGATCTCCTGGAGCACGGATTTGAGCCGCTCCTCGAACTCGCCGCGATATTTCGCGCCCGCGATCAGCGCGCCCATATCGAGGGCCAGAAGCTTCTTGTCGCGCAGCGATTCGGGCACGTCGCCATTGACGATACGCTGGGCGAGGCCCTCCACGATCGCCGTCTTGCCGACGCCCGGCTCGCCGATCAGGACCGGATTGTTCTTGGTGCGCCTGGAGAGCACCTGGACCGTGCGGCGGATCTCCTCGTCGCGCCCGATCACCGGATCGAGCTTGCCCTCGCGGGCGGATTCCGTGAAATCGATGGTGTATTTCTTCAGCGCCTCGTAACTGCCCTCCGCCGAGGCGGTGTCGGCCGTGCGGCCCTTTCTGAGATCGTTGATCGCCTGGTTGAGGGCGACCGCCGTCACGCCGGCATCGGCCAGGAGCTTGGCCGATTCGGTGCCCTTCTCCATGGCGAGCGCTTGGAGCAGCCGCTCCACGGTGACGTAGGAATCGCCCGCCTTCTCCGCGAGCTTTCCGGCATTGTCGAACACCCGGGCGGTTTCCGGCGCGAGATAGAGCTGGCCGGCGCCGGCGCCCTCGACCTTGGGCTGCTTGGCGAGCGCCTGCTCGACGCGCTGGCGCGCGAGCGCCACATCGCCGCCGGTCCGGGCCAGAAGGCCGGATGCGAGCCCTTCCTCGTCGTCCAGCAGCACTTTCAGGACATGTTCGGGCGTGAAGCGCTGATGCCCCTCGCGGACCGCAAGGCCTTGCGCCGATTGCAGGAACCCCCGCGCGCGCTCGGTAAACTTCTCGAAATCCATAACTCAGACCTCCTTCAGCGCGCCATCGAGGCCGCCCTCACCGGAGGCACGGCCAGTATCGGCGCCTGTTCGCCATCATACGGCAAGACCCTGCACACCCCCACACGGGAACCCTCGCGTCCGAGATCGCAACTCGTTTTCCGGATCACTCAAGCGGCATTCCCCGTGAGAGCAGGTCGCCCTAGAGTTGATATAGTCCCTCGCGTGGGGCACACAAGATCGCCTGACGAGGATATCGGGAAGGGGCCGCATGACGACGGACACAGCACATATCACCGCCATCTGCCGCTATCCGGTCAAGGGGTTCACGCCCGAGCCGATGGAGCGCGTGGCGCTCCGGGCCGGCCGTTGCCTGCCGCTCGACCGGGCCTATGCGGTGGAGAACGGAACGCGCGATTTCGATCCCCGCGCGCCGCGGCACTTTCCCAAGGTGAAGTTCCTGCAGCTCATGCGCCACGAACGGCTCGCGCTGCTGACGACCCGGCTCGACGACGAGAGCCGCCGGCTGGTCATCGAACGCGACGGCCGGCAGGTCGCAAGCGGCGCGCTCGACACGCCTGTCGGCCGCCAGCTCGTCGAGCAATTTCTCGCAAGTTTCCTGAAGGACGAGCTGCGTGGGCCCCCGCGCATCGTCGCCTGCCCCGGCCACAGCTTCTCCGACGTCAGCCGTCAGGTCGTCTCGATCATCAATCTCGCGACCGTTCGCGACATCGAGCGTGTCGCCGGCCAGCCCGTCGACCCGCTGCGCTTCCGCGGCAATCTCTATATCGACGGCCTGGAGCCGTGGGCTGAACTGGGATGGGTCGGGAGAACCGTCGAGATCGCCGGAGCCCCCATGCTCGAGGTGCTCGAACCGATCAAGCGCTGCGCGGCGACGGAGGTCGATCCGCAGACCGCCGCGCGCGACCTGAAGATCCCGCAGATCCTCCAGAGGGGATTCGGGCATCAGACCGTGGGGATCTATGCGGAGGTGACGGCGGACGGCACCGTCGCCGTGGGCGAGGCGATGACCGCCGGCACTGCGGACTGAGGGCGCCAGGGTCGGGCTGCAGGGCCCGAAAACAATCATGGCCGGAGAAGACCCCGGCCATGACGGATCGACGGGTTCGACGGCGGGACCGGTCTTCAGCCGGCGGCCGGGACCGTGTCCTCCTTGCTGTCGCCCTTGCTGTCGTCCTTGGAGGATTTCTCCGCGTCCTCGCCCGAGGTCTCGGTCGACTGGGCGGTCAGGGGAAGCTCGGCCGCGCCGTCTCCCCCCTCGTTGTCGCTGCGCTTCCGGCGGCGGGTCGTCGCGGGCCGCGCGGTCTTGCGCTGGGCGGTGCGGCGGCGCGGGGCCGGCTTGTCCTGTGCGGGCTCGTCGTCCTGACCGTCCGCCTTCGCGGCCTCGCGGGGCTGTTCCGCCTCGCCGCCGCCCTGCGCGTCGGTCTCCCTGCCCGCCTCGTCGCGGCCGGTGCGTCCGGTGCGGCCATCGCCGTCGGACTGCGGCCGCTGCTCGCGGGGCTGGTCGTTGTCGCCGTTGGCGGCTGTCGTCTCGCCCTCGTCCTCCATGCCCGTGCCGTCGCCATTGGCGCGGCGCGGAGCATTGCCGTTGCCGGCCTGCTGTTGCTGCATATAGGCCTGCGCGGCCGAGACGATGCGCGAGTAGTGCTCGGCATGCTGGAAGAAATTCTCCGCGGCGATATAGTCGCCCGCCGCCTGCGCATCCCGGCCCAGGCTCGCGTATTTCTCGGCGATATGGGACGCCGTTCCGCGAATCTTCACATCCGGTCCGTTCGATTCGAACACCCGGTTGGACGGATTCGGCTGCCGCCGCCCGCCGCCCCTGTTGCGCGAGCGCTTGTTATGCTGGCCTTGTCTCATGGCTTTGAAACACTCATCACGATCGTTTCCGAAATCCACTCTGGTGATTGCATGTCACGGCCTCTGCGGGCCGGGGAGCCTCCCTGGGCTCGTGGCGCGTCCCCATCCGGCCTGCACGGCCGGACAGTCGCCGCCATTGCGGACTGAGCCATCCGCTACGCCGCCGAAACAGCGCATTCCAACAGTCCGTACAAGACTACGGCAGCACTCGATCACGCCTTAAAAGCCCTATCGGGCTCTCCCCCGAGGTCTGCTCGCACAATGGCAGACCGCCACCAATGGCCGTTGGGTAACTGGTGCTACAGGTCGTCGCCAGAGATCAGTTGCAAGCAACCAGAACAGCTCTGCCCAGCGCGATTGCCGGCAATGCTTGAGGACGCCGTGGATGGCGCCCCCTGGCCGTGCTGGCGCCTGAAAATCGTTGGATGATTTTCACCGCCCGCTCCAACTCGTCGCAAGTTAGCCGCTCGTCGAGCCGTTTCCAACCTCTTTTTTCTCATTCACTCATGACAATGGTGGACGTTGCATGCTTACCACACGCCCGCGCTGTGCCAGATCGCGCGCAATCGCGTCGAGACCGGCACCGGGCCGCAAGCCGTTCGCGGCGAACAGTTCCGCCACCGCATCCGCCTGGCCCGCGCCCACCTCCACGGCGAGCCATCCGCCGGGCCGGAGCCTTTTCGCGGCCGCCGGAACGATCCGGCGATAGGCGTCGAGGCCATCCGCGCCGCCGTCGAGCGCGCCGCGCGGATCGTGATCGGCCACCTCGCGGGCCAGCCCGCGAATATCGGCGCTCGGTATGTAGGGCGGATTCGACACAATTATGTCGAAGGTTCCGCCGAGCGCCTCGTCCCAGTCGCCGCACAGGAACGCGCTGCGTCCCTCAAGACCATGCCGTCCGGCATTGGCGCGCGCCACCCTCAGTGCCTCGTACGACCGGTCGAGGCCGATACCCGTCGCGCCGGGCCATTCGCTCAGCAAGGCGACGAGGATGCAGCCGCTTCCCGTGCCGAGATCCAGGACGGCCGGCGCGCCCGCCTGCCAGTCCTGCGCTTGCGCGATCTCCAGACAGCGCTCGATCAGCGTCTCGGTATCCGGCCGCGGGTCGAGCGTCGCGGGCCCGATCTCGAAATCGAGCCCCCAGAATTCCCGTTCGCCCAGAATGCGCGAGACCGGTTCGCCGGAGAGCCGGCGGGCGATCAGCGCATCGATCAGCGTGCGTTCGCGCGCGCTCACGGGCCGTTCGGGATGGCTCACAAGGACCGTCCAGTCTTCCTCGATGGCCGCCGCCACCAGGAGGCGCGCATCGAGATCGGCCGAACCGACGCCGCCCGCCCTGAGGCGGTCGCGCGCATGGCGCTGGGCGGCGCGCAAATCCAGTACTCCGGTCAGCGCCGCGCCGCCGCGCACGATCCCGTCCATGCGGGAAGGGTCCCGTTCCATTCTGTCATACTCGGGAATATCGGGACTCGAGAGCCCGATCACAAGCCCTGTTCGGCGAGCAGTTCCGCCTGATGCTCGGTGATCAGCGCCTCGATGATCTCGTCGAGCGCCTCGCCGGCGATCACCTGCTGCAGCTTGTAGAGCGTCAGGTTGATGCGGTGGTCGGTGACGCGGCCTTGCGGGAAGTTGTAGGTGCGGATGCGCTCCGACCGGTCGCCGGAGCCCACCTGGCCGCGCCGTGCGGCGGAGCGTTCGGCGTCCTGGCGCTCGCGCTCGCGCTCATAGAGGCGCGCGCGCAGCACCTTCATGGCCTTGGCCCTGTTCTTGTGCTGGGACTTCTCGTCCTGCTGGCTCACCACGATGCCGGTGGGAATATGCGTGATCCGCACCGCGCTGTCGGTGGTGTTGACCGACTGCCCGCCCGGCCCGCTCGCGCGGAAGACGTCGATCCTCAGATCCTTCTCGTCGATATCGACATCGACATCCTCCGGCTCCGGCAGCACCGCGACCGTCGCGGCCGATGTGTGGATGCGGCCCTGAGATTCCGTGGCCGGCACGCGCTGCACGCGATGGACGCCCGATTCGTATTTCAGCCGCGCGAACACACCGCGCCCCGAGATCGCCGCGGTGATTTCCTTGTAGCCGCCGAGATCGGCCTCGCTCGCCGACAGGATCTCGACCGTCCAGCCCCGGATATCGGCATAGCGCTGATACATGCGGAAGAGATCGCCCGCGAACAGCGCGGCCTCGTCGCCGCCCGTGCCGGCGCGCACCTCGAGGATGATGTTCTTGTCGTCGGCATCGTCCTTCGGCAGAAGCAGCACCTTCAGCTCGCGCTCCAGCCCGTCGATACGGTCGTCGAGCGCCTCCAGCTCCTGGCGCGCCATCGCGACGAGCTCGTCCTCCCCGCTGTCGTCGGCCGCCATGTCGCGCAGGTCGGCGCGCTCCTGTTCGGCCTCCTTCAGCGCCGTATAGGCCTGCGCCAGCGGCTCGAGCTCGGCATATTCCTTCGACAGCTTCACATATTCCGCCGCCTCGGGACCGGAGGACAGACGGGCCTCGATCTCCTGGAAGCGGCTCATCAGCCGGTCGAGAGTGTCGTTGTTCAGCATCGTGCGATCCATTTGCGGCCGGGCGCGGGCGACAGGACGCTCCGGGCGCCCTGCAACCGGGCCCGTCCACCCGACTGCGGCTTGGTCTAAAGCATTTTTCAGGCGCAGGGAAACGCCATTACCCCATATCGGGTCTCATATGGGGTGCCAGCGGCGGCAAGGGGAGGCCGGCCCCTCGGCGGGGTCCGGAAATGGCACCGGCCCGCCCCCGCCCGGGCCAGCCCGGGCACGATTGCCTCCAGGCGGCCTTGCGGCAGGGCACGGGCCGGAGCGAACCGGGATCCGGCAGTCTTATCCGCTGGTCTTCGTCAGGCCGTCGATATCGAGCGAGCGGCCGACCAAGATCTCGCCCGGCGCGCCCAGCGTGCCGCGCTCCTCGCCGTCGACCACATAGCTCAGCGCGCCCCCGTCGCGGGCGATCACGACGAGATCGTCGCGGTCGGGAACGCGGTAGGAATCGCCCTGCATCAGCGTCTTGGTCATGACGACGTTGCCGCTGCGGTCCTCGATGCGGATCCAGACCGGCGATTTGGCACGCAGCACGAGACGCGACTGAGCGTTGTCGGCGCCGTAGACGCGGTTGTCGTCGCCCCCGCGAACGGCGGCGGCATCGACCGGCACGTCGCTGCTCGACACGTTCTGCTGGATGAACTCGGTGAGCCCGCTAATATCCTCCGGCGCCGTCTCGGCTTCGAGGGCCTGGCCGGTCTCGCGGTCGCTGGGCGTGAGGGAATCCTGCGCCTTGCCGCCGGACCCCGTGCTCGCGGTGACGATCGGGTCGGAATTGGGCAGCATGTAGCCGGCATCCGTGCCGTTGGCCTGGACCTGCGGATGCTCGGCGGCCGGCCCGCTCAGGCCCGGCACGACGATCCAGGCCGCGCCGCCGAAGGCGCTCATGGCGAGGAACGCGCCGACCAGCAGCCCGGTCGTGCTGCGCGCGGCCGGGAAGGGGATGACCTTGGCCGCCCGGCGCGGCGTGCCCGGCTCGTCCACGGCCGGCACATCCTCATCGCGCGCGCTCTTGAGGATCTCCACATAGTGCTGTGCGAGCGGGGCCGGCTCGAAGCCGAGGAATTCCGCATAGGTGCACACATAGCGCAGCGCATCGTCGAGCTCGGGAAGGCTCGACAGGTCGCCCTCCTCGATGGCCGTGAGATAGCGCCGGTTGATCCGCGTGGCGTGAGCCGCCTCCTCGATGGGGCAGCCGTGGCGCTCGCGCTCGCGGCGCAGGAACCAGCCCACCTCCGCGGCGGGATTGTTCTCTTCGATGGCGGCGGCCGAGGCGGTGGCCTGGCCGGTCTCATGGGGTCGATTGATCGGATCCATGGCTCTTCCCGATCCCGCTTGGTTCGCGTGTCCGTTCCGGGACGGCGCGGGAGCCCCTGGAGGGTCGTTCCGGCCGTTTTCCCGTCAGTCTCTGCCAACACAGTGCCGGAGAAAGGTAAGCAAGAGATAAACGGGCCCGGGCGGTCAGACGGGAACGTCGTGCTCGCGCGCGAAGGCCATGAGCTGGGGGCGGATGCTGTGCTCGGCTGTCTCCAGCAGCGGTGCCAGGGCGCCGGCGACCTCGCCGGCATGGAGCTTCATGATCATCGCCTTGATGGGCCCGATGGCGGCCGGCGTCATGGAGATCGACCTCAGGCCGAGGCCGATGAGGGCCATCGCCTCCAGGGGACGGCCCGCCATCTCGCCGCACAGATTGACCGGCACGTCGTGCCGGCGGCCCATATCGACGACATGCCGGATGGCACGCAGCACGGTCGGGCTCAGCGGGTCGTAGCGTCCCGCGAGCCTCGGGTGGTCGCGGTCGCTGGCAAACAGGAACTGCACCAGGTCGTTGGACCCGATGGACACGAAGTCGACCAGCGGCAGGAGCTGGTCGAGCTGCCACAGCAGCGACGGCACCTCCAGCATCGCACCGGCACGGATGGAAGACGGCAGCCTGTGGCCGCGCCGCTCCAGGAACAGGCGCTCCTCCTCGATCAGCTCGCGCGCGCGGCGGAACTCGTCGACCTCCGCGACCATCGGGAACATCACCCAGAGGTCGCGCCCGCCGGCCGCCTTGAGCAGGGCGCGCAACTGCAGCTTCATGAGCGCCGGCCGGTCGAGCGCCATGCGGATGGCCCGCCAGCCGAGCGCCGGGTTCTCCTCCTTGGCCTGGCGGAGATAGGGCAGCACCTTGTCGGCCCCGATATCGAGGGAGCGGAACACGACCGGACGGCCGTTCGCGGCGTCGAGGACGGCGCTGTAATGCTCGACCTGCTCGCCCATGCGCGGAAAGGCGGAGGCGATCATGAACTGCAGCTCGGTGCGGAAGAGCCCGATGCCGTCGGCGCCGGCATCCTCCAGATGCGGCAGGTCGACGAGCAGGCCGGCATTGATCGACAGCTTGATGCGCTCGCCGTCGACCGTTACGGCAGGCCGGTCGCGCAGCCGGGCATACTGCTCCTGGCGCTTGGCATAGAAGCGGACCTTCTCCGCATAGGCCTGCTCGATATCCTGCGAGGGGCGCACATGCACCTCGCCGCTGGCCCCGTCGATGATGATCGGATCGCCCGTATCCACGAGGTCGAGGAGCCCTGCCGTCTGCCCCACGAGCGGCACGCCGAGGGCGCGCGCCACGATGGCGACGTGGCTGGTCTCGCCCGCCTCCTCCAGCACCACGCCGCGCAGCTTGCGGCGGTCGTAGTCGAGGAGCTCCGCAGGCCCCATGGTGCGCGCCACCAGGACGGCGTCCCTGGGCAGCTCGCCCGCCGCCGCCGTCCCCGTCTGGCCCGTGAGGATCCTGAGGAGCCTGTTGGCCAGATCGTCGAGATCGTGCAGCCGGTCGCGCAGATAGGGGTCCTTCTGCCTCAGCATGCGCGCGCGGTTGTCGCTCTGCACGCGCTCCACGGCGGCCTCCGCGGTGAGCCCTGTGCGGACCACCTCGTGCATGCGGTTCACCCAGCCGCGGTCGTGGGCGAACATGCGATAGGCCTCCAGGATCTCGCGATGCTCGCCGCCGCGCGGCGTGTCGAGGCGCGACAGCATGCTGTCGACCGCGCGCCGCAATTGCTGGATCGCCCGGTCGAGCCGCTCCACCTCCGCCGGGATGTCCTCCGCGATCAGGTTGGTGATCACCACGCGCGGCTCGTGAAGCACGGCATGGCCGAGCGCCACGCCCTCCGCGAGGATCTGGCCCTTGAGATGGTGGGAGCGCAGATGGGCGACGTCGACCTCGACGGCCGCCGCCACCTCCTCAAGCTCGCCCGACGCGATGATCTCGGCGAGCACCATGGCGGTGATCTGCAGCGCCTCGACCTCTTCCTCGCTGTACTGGCGCGGCGTCTGGTTCTGGACGACGAGCACGCCGAGCGTCAGGCCGGCGCGCAGGATCGGCACGCCGAGGAAGGAGCGGTAGACCTCCTCGCCCGTCTCGGGGAGGTATTTGAAGGCGGGATGGGTCTGCGCGTCGGACAGGTTGAGGGGCTCCGCCTCCGCGGCGATCACGCCGACGAGGCCCTCGCCCACCAGAAGCTGGCTCTGATGGACGGCGGTCGGGTTGAGACCCTCCGTGGCGTAGAGCTCCAGCAGGCTGCCCGGGCGCATGACATAGATCGAGCACACCTCCGCGACCATGTTGGAGGCGATCAGCGAGGCGATCTTGTCCAGGCGCTTCTGCGCGGCTTCTGGCTCCGCCATTACCTCGCGCAGCCGCCGGAGCAGGACACGCGGGCCAACAGCGGGAACCGGCATCAGGGCGTGTCCCTCCTGCTTGGGCGCGCGTGCGGGTCGGGCATGCGCCATCGCGTCTGTCGGAAGTGGTCCCTCATGCCTTGTCCCAGCCGCTTCAGACGGTGTCCTGCGCGTCGAGCTCGTAGGCCGTGTGCAGGGTGCGCACGGCAAGCTCGGTATAGGCCGCGTCGATCAGCACGGAAATCTTGATCTCCGAGGTGGTGATCGCCTGGATGTTGATTCCCTTCTCCGCCAGCGCGGAGAACATGCGTGCCGCGACGCCGGCATGGCTGCGCATGCCGATGCCGATCACGGATACTTTGGCGACATCGCGGGCGCTGATCAAGCGGCTGAAGCCGATCTTGTCCTTCAGGCCCCCGATCACCTGCAGGGCGCGGTCGAGCTCGCGCTCGGCGACGGTGAAGGTGACGTCGGCGTGCTCGCCGTCCTCAGACACGTTCTGCACGATCATGTCGACGTCGATGCCCTGTTCCGCGAGCGGCCCGAAAATGCCCGCCGACACGCCCGGCCGGTCGGGCACGCCGACCAGCATGACCTTGGCTTCGTCCTTGGAATAGGCGATACCGCTGACGACTTGCTGTTCCACGATCTCTTCCTCGTCGCACACGAACGTGCCCGGCCCGGATCCGTCCTGCGTGTTCTGGTTGGGCGAATCCGGCGCCTCGAAACTCGACCTGACCTGAAGCGGAACCCGGTGCACCATGGCCAGCTCCACCGACCGTGTCTGCAGGACCTTCGCCCCGAGCGACGCGAGCTCAAGCATCTCTTCGTAGCTGATTCTAGCGATCTTGCGGGCCTTCGCAACGATGCGCGGATCGCAGGTATAGACGCCGTCCACATCGGTGTAGATGTCGCAGCGCGCGTCGACCGCCGCGGCGATGGCGACCGCGCTCGTATCCGAGCCGCCGCGGCCCAGCGTCGTGATCCGGTTGTCCGGGCCTATGCCCTGAAAGCCCGTCACCACCGCGACCTGGCCCTGCTCCATCCGGCTGCGCAGCTCGCTGCCGTCGATATCGGTGATCCGGGCGGCGCCGTGCATGCCGTCGGTGCGGATCGGCACCTGCCAGCCCTGCCAGGAGCGCGCGGGGATACCCATGTCCTGAAGGACGATGGCGAGGAGCCCGGCGGAGACCTGCTCGCCGGAGGCCACCACCGCGTCGTATTCGCGCGCATCGTGCAGCGCGGAGGCCTCGCGCGTCCAGCCGACCAGCCGGTCCGTCTGCCCCGCCATGGCGGAGACCACAACCGCGACCTGATTCCCGTTGGCGACTTCGCGGGCGACATGCCGCGCCACGTTGCGGATACGCTCGATATCCCCAACGGACGTGCCCCCGAATTTCATGACTAGCCGGCCCATGACACATCCTTTGCCCGCAAGGGGGTGCTTCGCGGGTTTCGCCCGACGCCACCAACGCCCTATGCTGTTTGAAAACCCCCGTCCGTCGGCGCGTTAGTCATACTCGCCGCACTGAGCATATGCAATATTGCGTGGCAGGAAAGTGACCCGCACACCGAAGAAGGCGCCGCCCATGACCCAAGCGACAACGGTCGATCCCAAGGAAGTCGACAAGTTCTCCGAGCTCGCCGCCCAATGGTGGGATCCGAAGGGCAAGTTCGCCGTCCTGCACAAGTTCAATCCGGTGCGGCTCGCCTATATCCGCGAACACCTCACCGCCCATTTCGGCCGCGACCCCATGGCGCTGAGGCCGCTCGAGGGCCTGCGCATCCTCGATATCGGCTGCGGCGGCGGCCTGCTGTCGGAGCCGCTCGCCCGGCTCGGCGCCGATGTCGTGGGCGCCGACCCCGCCGACCGCAATGTGAAGACCGCCATGGTCCATGCCAGCGAGCAGGCGCTCGCCGTGGACTACCGGGTCGCCACGGCCGAGGAGCTCGCCGATGCGGGCGAGCGGTTCGACGCGGTCCTGAACATGGAGGTGGTGGAGCACGTCTCCAATCCGCCGCTCTTCATCGCGCGCTGCGCGGAGATGGTCCGGCCCGGCGGGGTGATGCTCATGGCGACGCTCAACCGGACGCTCAAATCCTTCGGCCTCGCCATTGTGGGGGCGGAATACGTGCTCGGCTGGCTGCCGCGCGGCACCCATCAGTGGGAGAAGTTCATTACCCCCGCCGAGCTCGGCGCGATGCTGTCGGAGGCGGGGCTCGTCCAGCGCGACCTCACCGGCGTCGTCTACCGCCCGCTCGCCGACGAATGGGTCCGCTCCAGCGACACCGACGTCAACTACATGATGCTCGCCGCGAAACCGGACGCCTGAGGGGTCGGGACGCCGGGCCGGTCAGTTCTTGTCCTCGGGCAGGACCGGGAGGGGAAAGACCTCGATGCCCTCCTCGTGGAGGGCACGGGCGTCCTCCGGCGTGGCCTCGCCGTAGATGCTGCGCGCCTCCGCCTCCTCGTAGTGTATGCGGCGTGCCTCGTCGGCGAAACGGTCTCCGACATTCTCCGCACCGGTCTCCACCTGACGGCGCAACTCGCGCGCGAGCTCGAGCAGCCTGGCGGCATCGGGCGTCGCGCCGGCGACATATTTCGGCTGGCCCGCCCCCGGCCCGGATTCCGCCGGCACCGGCTCGCCGCCGCCCTTGGCGATGCCCGGCGCCATCAGCGCCTTGTCGACCCGCGCCGTGCCGCAAACCGGGCAGACCACGGCCTCCCCGGCGCGCTGTTCGTCGAAACTCGCGCTGTCGCGGAACCAGCCGTCGAACTCGTGGCCTTCCGCGCAGACGAGATCGTAGCGGATCATGACACGACCTCGAGATGGGACGGCGTGTCGATGGAGAAGCGCCGGCCATGGGAGAGCGAGGGAACGCGCTGGCGTGCCCTGGCGATCTCGGCGGTATCGATCTCGGCGAGGATGACGCCCGGCTCCTCGCCATCGGCCTCCGCCAGGATCTCGCCCCAGGGCGAGACGACGAGGCTGTGGCCGTAGGTCGCCCGGCCATTGTCGTGCACGCCGCCCTGGGCGGGGGCGAAGACGAAGGCGCCGGTCTCAATGGCGCGGGCGCGCAGCAGCACATGCCAGTGCGCCTCGCCCGTCTGACGCGTGAAGGCGGCGGGAACGCTCAGGAAATCGGCGCCGGCCTGGGCGAGCGCCCGATAGAGATGGGGGAAGCGGACATCGTAGCAGACGGTCATGCCGAGCCGCCCCCAGGGCAGCGCCGCCAGAACGCCGCGGTCGCCGGCGAGATAGGTGCGCGATTCCCGGTAGCTCTCGCCATTGTCGAGATCGACATCGAACATGTGAATCTTGTCGTAGGTCGCAACGACCCGGCCTTCCGGCGAGATGAGGACGGACCGGTTGGCGGCCTGCGTCTCGCTCACCCGGACCGCCAGGGATCCGGCGAGAAGCCAGACGGAGAGCTCGTCGGCAAGCGCCTTGAAGGCGGCAAGCGCCGGATCCTCGCCCTGCGGGTGGATCGCCTCGAACAAGGCCCGCCGGCCGGTCACCATGAGCGAGGTCATCTCCGGCGTCATGACGATATCGGCGCCCCGCCCGGCCGCCTCGCGGATGAGCACGTCGGCTGCGGCGATATTGGCGGCGGGGTCCTGGCCCGAACGCATCTGGGCGCAGGCGACGGTGAAACGGGCGGTCTCGGTCATGGCGTGGCTCCGGCCTCCGATGTCAGCAGACGGTCGAGCTTACCGGCCCGGTCCATTGCACTCAAATCGTCGAAGCCGCCGACATGGGTCCCGGCGATGAAGATCTGCGGAACGGTATGGCGCCCGCCCGCCTTCTGCGTCATCCGCGCACGCCCCTCCGGGTCGCCGGAGACATCGATCTCCTCGAAGTCGACACCCTTCTTGCGCAGCAGCGCCTTGGCGGCGAGGCAATAGGGGCAGAACCGTGTCGTGTAGATCGTCGTCTTTGCCATCTCGCTCATGCGCCGCCCTCTTGAACCGCTGGACATCAAGCCATTGTCGCGGCGTCATATATGGAGCCGGACCGGATCGAGCACAAGCGCGAACGCCACGATGTCGACCGCCGCCGCCCCGGCCTTCAGACAGGCCGTCGCGCAGGAATCCGCCGTCGCACCGGTGGTGAGCACGTCGTCGACGACCAGGACGCGCGCGCCGGCGACCGCCGGCACCATCTCGTCGGGCACGGCGAAGGCGGAGCGCACATTCTGCCGGCGCTTGCGGTGGTCGAGCCCGACCTGGGCCCGCGTCGCCTTCACGCGCCGGAGCAGCCCCGGCCTGAAGGTGAGGCCCGTCCCCCGCGCGATCTCGCGGGCGAGCAGGGCCGACTGATTATAGCGCCGCTGCCACAGGCGCATGCGGTGAAGCGGCACAGGCGCGATCACATCCGCCTCGGCCACGAGCTCGCGCCCGGCCCGCGCCATGAGGCGGGCCATGAGCCGGGCGACCTCGTGGCGGTCGTGATATTTCAGCGCATGGACGAGGCGGCGCGACACGTCGTCGAAGGCCACCGCGGCACGGGCCCGGGCGAAGACCGGCGGGCGGGCGAGCGCGGCGGCGGAATAGATGCCCTCGCCCGGATCGTAGGCAAACGGCAGGCCGAGCCGGTCGCAGACCGGGGTATCGATGTGCCTGAGCTCCCCCCAACAGGCCGCGCACAGGCCGTCCGCCTGCCAGACCGGCTGCGCGCATAGCGGGCAGTGCCGCGGCATCACCGCGTCGAGCATGCGCCCGTTGAGCGCGGCGGCACGCGCGGCGACCTGCGACCATGCAGACTGGAACGACACCCCCATGGGAGGGATCATGAGCCAGCGCGCGCGGGCCCGCAACGGCGATCTTGGAACGGGCTGCGACGAGGCGCTTGGCGCGCGCCGGCCGCCGGCCCATATTGCGCGCATGAGCGACCACGCACACAACACGGGCCCCGGCGAGGGGCACCCCGCCCTCGTCTTCGATCGCCGGGTCCTGCGCCAGCGCCGCGAACGGGCCGCGCGCGCGGGCCGGCTTGAGGATTTCATGCTCGCGCGCATCGCGGAGGAACTGGCCGACCGGCTCGCCACGATCAACCGCGACTTCCCCGTTGCCGCCTGCCTCGGCGCGGGCGATCCCTCGCTCGCCGCCAAGCTGATGGCAACCGGCAAGATCGCCGCCATGGTCCATGGCGACCGGTCGGAGACCGTCGCCCGGCACGGTTCCGGCCCCGCCCTCGTCCATGACGACGAGGTCCTGCCCTTCGCCGACGCCTCGCTCGACGCCCTTCTGAGCATACAGTCGCTCCACTGGGTGAACGACCTGCCGGGCGCGCTCGCCCAGATGCGCCGGGCCCTGCGCCCCGACGGCCTGTTCCTCGGCGCCATGCTCGGCGAGGACACGCTGACGGAGCTGCGCCAGGCGATGCTCGCCGCCGAAAGCGAGGTCGCCGGCGGCGTATCGCCACGCGTCTCGCCCTTCGTGGAGTTGCGCGAGACGGGATCGCTGCTCCAGCGCGCGGGCTTCGCCCTTCCGGTCGTCGACACCGACCGGCTGACGGTGCGCTATTCCGATCCGCTCGCCCTGATGCGCGAGCTCCAGGCGATGGCCGCGACCAACGCGCTCGCCGCGCGCAGCCGCAAGCTCCTGCCGCGCGCGGTGCTCATGCGCGCCATGGAGATCTATCAGGAGCTGTTCTCCGACCCCGACGGCCGTATCCGCGCGACCTTCCAGATCGTCTATCTGATCGGCTGGGCGCCCCATGAGAGCCAGCAGAAGCCCCTGCGCCCCGGCAGCGCGGCCGCCCGCCTCGCCGATGCCCTCAACGCCACCGAGCACACGGTTCCAGGCACGAGGGGCCGCGGGAGCGGCTAGGCCGGCACGCTCATCAACACGGCGGACTGCCCGTTCCGGCAATACGCTCCGGGCCCACATCGCGCGCGACCACCTCCAGGAGCCAGTCCCGGAAGGCCCGGATCTTGGGCGACTGGCGCCTTGCATGGGGATAGACGAGCCAGTAGCTCGCACTCGACGTCATGATCAGCGGGAAAGGCTGGACGAGGCGTCCCTCCGCGATCTCTTCGGAATAGAACTCCGGCGACAGGATCGCCACGCCCTGTCCACCGAGGGCCGCATTGGCGGCCAGATGCTGCGTGCCGAGCCGGATGTCCCCGCGCCCGTCGAGATCGGGGTCGGGAACGCCCGCGGCCGTGAACCAGTCGAGCCACCAGGGGTCGCTCGCCTCGATGAGTGGCAGCGACAGGAGGTCGGCCGGCGCCTCGAGCCTGCCCGCCCTGTCCAGAAGGCGCGGGCTCAGCATGGGCGTGTAGCGCATGTTCATCAGCCAGTGGGAGACGAGCCCCGGCCATTCGCCGGCACCGACGCGGATGCCCACATCGATCTCCTCGCGGGCGAAATCGGTCAAGCGGCCGGTTACCTCCAGCCTGACGGCGATGCCCGGATGGGCGAGCTGGAACGCGCCGATCCGCGGCACGAGCCAGTTCGATCCCAGCGTATTGACTGCGCTGATATTGAGCACACCCTCGACCGACTGGTTCAGATCCTCGAACGCCGCGCGCAGCGTCGCGAAGGCCTCCGATATGGCGGGCGCGAGCTGCCGGCCCGCCTGCGTCAGCTCCACGCCGCGCGCCCTGCGCAGGAACAGCGGTCCCAGCCTCTCCTCCAGAACCCTGATCTGGTAGCTGACTGCGGCCTGCGTCATGCCGAGCTCCTCCGCCGCGCGTGTGAAGCTCAGATGGCGGGCGGCGGCCTCGAAGCAGCGTATGGCGGGAAGCGGCGGCAGCGACATCACAAGACCCATAAAGAGGGCTTATGGTAACCTGCGGAGGTTCCGTTGGAAAGCGCGATGGCGAGGGTCCTATATCGCCAGCATGTCACCACCGCCTGAAAGGGACCCGCTGCCATGGCTACCGTTTCCTCCGCCCGGCGCGCCGTATCTGCCCCTTCACGGCCCGTCCGGAAGGCCGCGAACTGGCTCCTGCGCCTTGTCCGTCCGCCCCGCCGGCGTACCGCAGCGCTTCATCGCGACATGCTCAACGAGCATATGAGCCGCGATCTGGGGCTCGCGGACGGCCGCGACCGCCTGCCCCGCGATCCGCTGAGGGACTGAGACAGACGCGCACCGGCCCACGCCTCGGGAGGCTTTGGTCGGAACTGCACTGGCCCGCTCCCCCACCCGGCCACCCAGGGAAATATCATCTCATGGGCGGCCGGGTGGGGGAGCGGGCCGGTGCCGCCTCAATCTCGAAGCCCCCGGCCGTCGTGCGGCAGCCTTCTCAGAGCATGTCGATCAAATGGGGGATAAGCGGCAGGTCGGCCGGCGGCATGGGGAAGTCGCGCAGGCGCACGGGCCGGACCCAACTGAGCGCCTGGCCCTCGCACGCGGCAACCTCGCCGCTCCAGCGCCGGCAGACATAGAGCGGCATGAGCAAGTGGAAGTCCTCATAGGCGTGGCTCGCGAAGGTAAGCGGCGCGAGGCAGGACGCCGTCACGTCGATGGCGAGCTCTTCCTTCAGCTCCCGGATCAGCGCGTCTTCCGGCCGCTCGTCGGGCTCCACCTTGCCGCCGGGGAACTCCCACAGGCCGGCCATGGGCTTTCCCTCGGGACGTTTGGCGATCAGCACCCGCCCGTCGACATCGACGAGCGCGCAGGCCGCCACCAGGACGATGCGCATGCGCTCAGCTTCGATAGTCTGCATTGATGTCGATATAGCGGTGCGTGAGGTCGCAGGTCCAGATCGTCGCCGTGCCGTTGCCGACGCCGACATCGACCGCGATGTCGATCTCGCGGCCCTTCATGTGCGGCGCGACATCCTCCTCGCGATAGTCGGGATCGCGCTCGCCGTCGCGGGCGACGCGAACGCCGCCGATGGCGATGGAGAGCGCATCGCGGTCCGCCGCCTCGCCGGCCTTGCCGACCGCCATGACGATCCGCCCCCAGTTGGCGTCCTCGCCGGCGATCGCGGTCTTCACCAGCGGCGAATTGCCGATGGCAAGGCCTATCCTGCGCGCCGCCGCGTCGCTCTCCGCGCCCGAGACGGTCACGGTCACGAATTTCTCCGCCCCCTCGCCGTCGCGCACGACGAGGAGTGCGAGCGCGCGGGTCACCTCGTCGAGCGCGCGCCGGAAATCGGCAAGCTCGGGCGCGTCCGCGCCGGCGGCCCCGGGCGCCGAATTGCCGGCCTTGCCCGTCGCGAACAGGAGAACGGTGTCGCTGGTCGAGGTATCGCCGTCGACGGTGATGCAGTTGAAGCTCCTGTCCACGCTGTCGGCGAGCATCTCCTGGAGCAGCGGCTGCGGCAAGGCGGCGTCGGTGAACAGGAAGGCCAGCATGGTCGCCATGTCGGGCGCGATCATGCCCGAGCCCTTGGCGATACCGTTGAGCGTGACGGTCCGCCCCCCGAGCTCCGCCGTGGCGGTGGCAAGCTTCGGAAAGGTGTCGGTCGTCATGATCGCTTCCGCCGCCTCCTGCCAGCCATCGGGCCGGGTCGCGGCGAACAGGCCGTCGAGCGCGGTCACGATGGGCTCGCTCGGCAGGGGCTCGCCGATCACGCCGGTGGAGGCGAGGTAGACCGCCTCGCCCGGGCAGCCCGCGCGCCGGGCGACGGCCTCGGCGCTCTGCGCGGTCGATTCCGCGCCGCGCCGGCCGGTAAAGGCGTTGGCATTGCCCGAATTGACGAGAATGGCGCGCGGCGCCGTGCCGGAGCCCAGCGCCTTGCGGCACCATTCGACGGGCGCGGAGGCCGTCCTGGAGCGGGTGAACACGCCGGCGGCGACCGCGCCGTCGTCGACGAGCGCGAGCATGAGATCGGTGCGACCGCTATATCGGATGCCGGCCTCGATGGCGGCAAGCCGCACACCGTCCATGGCGGGCAGCTCGGGCAGCGCTGCAGGCGCGAGCGGAGAACGCTCGGTCATCCCCTCTCCCTTTCTCCAATCGGTTTTCGGGGTCTGCGAAACAGGCGGATGCGGGGCGTGGAGCCCGCATCCGCATGCGTCCGAAAGGTCAGTTGCCGTTCTGCTGCTGTTGCTGCTGCATGCGCTGCTGGCGCAGCTGATCCACCTGATCCTGCAGCTTCTTCAGGTCCTCGTCGACGAGTTCGACCTCGCCGTCGACCCTGAGCTCGTTGACCATGTCCTGCACCTTCCGGCGCAACACGATCATCTTGAGCCCGTTCTTGACCTTGTCATAGGGTTCTGCGCCGCCCTGCTTGCGCTCCTCCACCTTGATGAGGTGCCAGCCGAACTGCGTCTGCACCGGATCGGACACCTGGCCCGGCTCGAGCGCGAAGGCGACGTCGGAGAATGGTTTCACCATCTCGTCGGCCGCGAAGAAGCCGAGATCGCCGCCATACTGGGCGGAGCCGTCCTTGCTGAACTCCTGGGCGAGCGTGGCGAAATCCTCGCCCGCATCGATCCTGGTCTTGAGCTCGGCGGCCTGCTCCTCGCTGTCCACGAGGATATGACGGGCATGGACCCGTTCGATCTCGTTCACCTTGGCGGCTTCGTCGTCATAGATCTCCCGGATCTCCTCCTCGGTGACCGTCGGCTCGATCTTCTCCTCGAAGAAGGCGTCGCGCAGCGCCTTGGCCTGATAGAAGGCCAGCCGCCTCTTGTACTCGGCGGACTTCTCCACGCCTTCTTTGACCGCGGTCTGGGCGAGCAGATGGCGCTCGATCAGATATTCCACCACGAAGGGGTAGCGCAGACGGGGCGGGATCTCGCCGAGCTGCGGCAGTATGTCGTCGGCCGCCAGCTTCACTTCCGAGGCGCGGATCTCATAGCCGTTGACGGTGGCCACGACCCGGTCTTCCTCTTCTTCCTGCGCACCGGCAGGGGAGGCGGCCGCGACGAGCGCGATCGCGAACGCGCAGGCCACACCAAACGATTTGATCAAAGACATGACGTTTCTCACCTTAATTCACAGGCCTTCCCGGGCCGCACCGTGCGCGGACCGCGCGACGGCCATCTCCTTAGTGCAGAGTGGATGCGGCCACACTATGCCCGGCGTCCCGGCCCCGCAGCGGGCCGCCGTTTCCCGGTTCGGTTCCGCGGGCACAATGGAGTCAATGCGCAGCGGTTGCAAGCCGAGAATTGGCCGCAGCCGCGGGCTCCCGCGGGCACCGCACCCCCGCATGTCCGATTGAAACCGTGCCCCATCGGACCTATTTGCCCGTTGAAACGTTTCAACGGGATGCGGTACCACACTGAGAAGCAGTCGAAACCGGATGGCAAGCCGGCGGGCATTCGCGATTTGCGCGCCCGCGGCCTGTCCATTAGAAAGCGGTTGGACTGACAGTCGTCCTGCCCGAGGCCCGCTAGCCGGCCCGGCCGAACGACGACGGCGAAGGATACGATCGACCATGGTTTCTTTTTCGACGCTGGCCGCCAAGCTGTTCGGAAGCTCCAACGACCGCAGGCTCAAGGGCTACAAGGCCACGGTGGAGGCAATCAACGCGCTCGAGCCCGAAGTCGCAGCCCTCACCGACGACGAGCTGCGCGCCCGCACCGACGACTTCCGCAAGCAGATCGAGGGCGGCACCAAGCTCGACGATCTCGTCGTGCCCGCCTTCGCCACCGTCCGAGAGGCCGCCAAGCGCACGCTCGGCCAGCGGCATTTCGACGTGCAGCTTCTCGGCGGTCTGGTGCTCCACGAAGGCTCCATCGCGGAAATGAAGACCGGCGAGGGCAAGACGCTGGTCGCAACGCTGGCGGTGTATCTCAATGCGCTCACCGGCCGCGGCGTCCATGTGGTCACGGTCAACGATTACCTCGCCAAGCGCGACGCGGACTGGATGGGCCAGGTCTACCGCTTCCTCGGCCTCACCGTCGGCTGCATCGTGCACGGCATCGACGACGCGGAACGCCGCGCCCAGTATGCCTGCGACGTGACCTACGGCACCAATAACGAGCTCGGCTTCGACTATCTGCGCGACAACATGAAGTTCCATCTGGAGGAGATGGTCCAGCGCGGCCATTACTTCGCCATCGTGGACGAGGTCGACTCCATCCTGATCGACGAGGCGCGCACGCCGCTCATCATCTCCGGCGCCGTCGAGGACAAGTCGGAGCTCTATGTCACCATCGACAAGTTCGTCCCCTCCCTGGTGGAGGAGGACTACGAGGTCGACGAGAAGATGCGCTCGGTAACCCTGACCGAGCAGGGCAACGAGCATGTCGAGCAGATGCTGCGCGAGGCGGAGCTCCTGCAGGGGGAGTCGCTCTACGACGTGGAGAACGTCTCCATCGTCCATCACGTCAACCAGGCGCTGCGCGCGCACAAGCTGTTCCAGCGCGACCGCGACTATATCGTCAAGGACGGCCAGGTCATCATCATCGACGAGTTCACCGGCCGCATGATGCCGGGGCGGCGCTTCTCGGAAGGCCTCCATCAGGCTCTGGAAGCCAAGGAGGGCGCCCAGATCCAGCCGGAGAACCAGACGCTGGCCTCGATCACCTTCCAGAACTATTTCCGCCTCTACGACAAGCTGGCCGGCATGACCGGCACCGCCGTGACGGAGGCGGAGGAGTTCATGGACATCTACAAGCTCGATGTCGTGGAGATCCCCACCAACCTGCCGATCCGGCGGCGCGACGACGACGACGAGGTCTATCGCAGCGCGCGCGAGAAATTCGGCGCGATCATCGAGCTCATCAAGGACTGTCAGGAGCGCAAGCAGCCGGTGCTCGTCGGCACGACGTCGATCGAGAAGTCGGAGCTTCTGGCGGAGATGCTCAAGAAGGACGGCGTCACGCACAACGTGCTCAATGCCCGCTATCACGAGCAGGAGGCCCTGATCATCGCCCAGGCCGGCGTGCCGGGCGCGGTGACCATCGCCACCAACATGGCCGGCCGTGGCACCGACATCCAGCTCGGCGGCAATGCCGACATGCGCATCGAGAACGAGGCCTCGGGCATCGAGGACGAGGCGGAGCGCGAGCGCCGGGCAGGCGAGATCCGCGAGGAGGTCGCCCGCCAGCGCGAGGAGGTGCTCGCCGCCGGCGGTCTCTATGTGCTCGGCACCGAGCGCCACGAAAGCCGGCGCATCGACAACCAGCTGCGCGGCCGCTCGGGCCGCCAGGGCGATCCGGGCACCTCGAAGTTCTTCCTGTCGCTCGAGGACGACCTGATGCGCATCTTCGGGTCGGAGCGCATGGATTCCATGCTCCAGAAGCTGGGCATCCAGGAGGGCGAGGCCATCGTCCATCCCTGGATCAACAAGGCGCTGGAGAAGGCGCAGTCCAAGGTCGAGGCGCGCAACTTCGACATCCGCAAGAACCTGCTCAAATACGACGACGTGATGAACGACCAGCGCAAGGTCATCTTCGAGCAGCGCATCGAGATCATGCGCGGCGAGGAGGTTTCCGAGACGGTCGACGACATGCGCCAGAACATGGTCGACGAGCTGGTGCGCGCCCATATTCCAGAACGCGCCTATGCGGAGCAGTGGGATGCCGAAGGCCTTCAGGAGCGCGTCCGCGAGGTCTTCAACCTCGACCTGCCCATCACGGACTGGGCGAAGGAGGAGGGTATCGCGGACGAGGAGATCCGCGAGCGCCTCATGACGGCGGCCAACGAGGCTTTTGCCGCCAAGCGCGAGCGGTTCACCGCGCCGATCATGCAGCAGGTGGAAAAGGCGATCCTCCTGCAGACCATCGATCATCTCTGGCGCGAGCACCTCGTCATGCTCGACCATCTGCGCCAGGTGGTGGGCCTGCGCGGCTATGCCCAGCGCGACCCGCTCAACGAGTACAAGACCGAGGCCTTCACCCTGTTCGAGGGCATGCTGACGCGCCTGCGCGAGGTCGTCACCTCCCAGCTCATGCGCGTGGAGCTCGCCGAGGAGCCGCCGCAACTCGCCGAGGAGGACCTGCCGCCGATGCAGGCCCACCATACCGACCCGTTCTCCGGCCGCGACGACATGGCGGAGGCCGCCCTCGCGCTCGCCGGCGCGGATGCCGGGCAGCAGGCACAGCCGGGCGGTGCCCGGACCGCCGCGGTCGATCCCGCCGATCCTTCGAGCTGGGGCAAGGTTCCCCGCAACGCGCCCTGCCCCTGCGGCTCCGGCAAGAAGTACAAGCACTGTCACGGCATGTATTCGTGACAGGCCCCGCATGGCCGTCGCCCCGGAGCGGTCTCCGGGCGGCGCCCGCCGGGGCGGGCATTGACCGGCGCGAAGGCAACCGGCATCGTTACGCGCCTCCGGATCACCCGGCCCGTCCCCGTTCCGTCCGCGGCTCATGACCACAGACCAGATCATCCTGTTTGCGATCATAGCCGGCGTGCTCGGCATGCTCCTCTGGGGCCGGATCCGCTACGATGTCGTCGCCTTCTCCGCGCTGGTCGTCGCACTCCTCGCCGGCGTTGTGCCGAAGGAAGAGGCCTTCTCCGGCTTCGGCCACCCCGCAACCGTGATCATCGCGCTGGTGCTCGTCGTCTCGCGCGGGCTGTCCAATTCGGGCGCCATCGAGATCGTCGCCCGCCATGTGGTCGACAGCTCCCGCAAGCTCAGCGTCCATATCGGCATCATGTCGGGTGTCGCCGCCGCGCTCTCCGGCGTCATGAACAACGTCGCCGCGCTCGCCCTCCTCATGCCGGTCGACATACAGGCGGCGGTGAAGGCCAAGCGCAGCCCGGCGCTCACCCTGATGCCGCTCTCCTTCGCCTCGATCCTCGGCGGCATGGTCACGCTCATCGGCACCCCGCCCAATATCGTCATCGCGACTTTCCGCGAGAGCGCGCTCGGGGCGCCCTTCTCCATGTTCGACTTCGCCCCCGTCGGGGCGGCCGTCGCCGTGGTCGGCGTGCTCTTCGTCACCCTGGTCGGCTGGCGGCTCATCCCGGTGGCGCGCACCGAACGCAATGTCGCCCAAGAGCTGGGCAACCTGGAAGGCTATATCGCCGAGGCCCGCGTGCCGAAGGACACGGCCGCCGTGGGCAAGCGCGTGCGCGACCTTCTCGAGGATGCCGAAGAGGCCGACGTCAATATTCTGGGACTGGTGCGCCGGGGCAAGCGCCTCGCCGGCTATGCCCGCAACGAGACGATCCGGGCCGGCGACTATCTGGTGCTCGAGGCGGGGCCGGACGCCATCGAATCCTTCGCCGGCGCGCTCGACCTCAAATATGCCGGCACGGAGAAACACGACGGCCTTATCGGCGAGACCCTGTCGATGATGGAGGTCGTGGTGCCGGAGGGCGCGCGTATCGCCGGGCGCTCGGCCGCCGACCTGCGCCTGCTCTACCGGCAAGGGATCACGCTGCTCGGCGTCTCCCGGCAGGGCACGCGGTTCCGCGAGCGGGTGCGCCATCTCGCCATCGAGCCCGGCGATATCCTCCTGCTGCTCGGCCCCCAGGAGCGGCTTCAGGAGGTCGTCCTGTGGCTCGGCTGCCTGCCGCTCGCCGAGCGCGGACTTCAGGTCGCCCAGCGCCAGAAGGCATGGATCGCGGTCGGCCTGTTCGCCGCGGCCATCGCGGCGGCGAGCATCGGCCTCGTTTATCTGCCCATCGCGCTCGCCGCCTGCGTGGCGGCCTATATCCTCCTGCGCATCGTGCCCGCACGCCAGGTCTACGACGCCGTGGAATGGCCGGTCATCGTGCTGCTCGGCTCGCTCATCCCGCTCGGCACCGCGCTCGAACAGTCGGGCGGCACGTCGCTCATCGCGCAAGCCATCGTCTCGGTCACATCCGGCCTGCCGGTGGTCGCCGTCCTGGTCATCCTGATGGTCGTCACCATGACCCTGTCGGATGTGCTGAACAATGTGGCGACCGCGCTGATCGCCGCACCCATCGGGGTCGACATCGCCAACCGGCTCGGGGTCAATCCGGACCCGTTCCTGATGGCCGTCGCGGTCGCCGCCTCCTGTGCGTTCCTCACGCCCATAGGCCACAAGAACAACACCATCATTCTCGGACCCGGCGGCTACCGCTTCGGCGACTACTGGCGCATGGGCCTGCCGCTGGAGATCCTCGTCATCCTCGTCGGCGTGCCCACCATCCTCGCCGTCTGGCCTCTCTGAGACACGCCGTCAGGCGACCCGGATAACGGCCATCATGCCGGCGGCCTGATGCTCCAGTATGTGGCAATGGAACATCCAGTCGCCGGGATTGTCGGCGACCAGCGCGACCTCCACCCGTTCCTCCGGTCCCACCAGCACCGTGTCCTGCCATTCCCGGCGCGCCGTCGGCACGCCGTTGCGCGAGATCACGCGGAAGGAATGTCCGTGGAGATGCATGGGATGGTACCAGCCGGTCCGGTTGACCATGGAAATGATATGGGACCGGTTCCGGCGCAGTGTCAGGACCGGTTCCATATCCGTTCCGGTCGCCGCCTTGCCATTGATGAACCAGAAGGATCCCTCGCGCATCATGGCCATCATGGACCCGGCCTCGCGTCCGTCGGCGCCCTGCATGCGCATGCCGGCCATCATGCCGCCATTGAATACCACCTCGTGGCGTTCGGCGGCGTCGAGGTCGGGCTCGGCGAGCGGATTGGCGGGAAGCGCGACAGGCCAGTCGGGCGTGCGTTCGCGCAGCGCCTCCCCGCCATAGGCGAGATCCGTCAGGCGGTATTCCAGCCCCTCGTAGAAGGTGTCGGTGACCGTATGGCGCTCGCCCGTGCGGCCCGTCATGTCGAGAACGATGTCGGCCCGCATGGCAGGGCCCAGAACGATCCGGCCGCCCTCCGGCGCATGAGGTTCGACCGGCTGCCCGTCGAGCGCGACGACGAGGGGCTCGTGGCCGGCGAATGCCAGGCCGAAGATCCGCGCATTGGCGACATTGACGAGCCGAAGCCTGATCCGCTCGCCCCGGCGCACCGCGAACCGGTCCGGGATGCGCCCATTGACCGTTACCGTATTGCCGAGGCGGCCGGCATGGATGGCATCGTGGGCATTGCCGAAATCCCCCTCGATGGCGGCCTCTTCGGTCAACCGCCAATCGTCCAGCACCCAGGTCACGTCCCGGTCGACACGCAGCGGTTCCGCCTCCTCCACGACGAGCGCGCCGGAGAGCCCGCGCGCGACCTGCTCGAAGCTGCGCTGATGGGGGTGATACCAGAAGGTGCCCGCATCGACGGCGTCGAACTCGTAGACGAACCGGTCCCCGGGCGCGATGGCGTCCTGCGTGACGCCCGGAACGCCGTCCATGGCGTTCGGCACGCGCATGCCGTGCCAGTGCACGGTGGTCGGTTCGTCGAGCCCGTTCTCCGCGACGATCCGGAGGCGCTCGCCCTGCCGGACGCGGATCTCCGGTCCCGGGACGGTCCTGTTATAGGCCCACACCTCCGTTTCCGGATAGGGTTCGGGCGCGATCCGTGCGGACCCCGTGCCCAGCGTCAGGCGGAATTCGCGGGGACCTGCCGCGCGCGCCCGCGGCACGGCCGGGAGAGGCGACACTCCCCCCGCAGCGGCGATGACGGCCCCGGCGGAGGCGAGAAAGGTGCGGCGCGTCAGCGCCGGCGACGGTCTGTTCGTCATGTGAGCTTCATCCTTGAGACCGGCCGCCATCGGCAATGAATGGCGGGAGCCGGCTGATCCAGCGTCTATCGTACGGCGTCAGCGGAGGATGAAGCGACGCGGCGGATCGGGATCGGGCGATCCGGGCCGGCCCGTGCCCGCCGAGACGGGCATGATCGCGTGGCGATGGCGCGGTACCGCCGGGCCCGCGGCTCCGCCGGCGAGGACGACCGCCGGCTGCATGCAGAACTGGGCGCAGACCGCATCGGCCGCCTGACTCCCGCAGCAGCCATCGTCGTCCGTCGCGGCGGGCTGATGGACACCCATAGCCGCAATGGTGGCGGACGCGCCCTGAACACTGCCGAGTGCGCCGGCAAGGCACGCGGCGACGACAAGGAGGCGGAACAGACGGGCCAGATACGGCATGGATATCCCTCGTGCCGGGTTGGCCCTACCAGCCCTGGATGAGGCGCGGGGCCGCCGGATCGAGCTCGGCGTCCGTGCCGGAGGCGCTCGCCGCGGTCACGGTGAACTCTTCCGGAACCATATCCCGGCTCGGGAAGAACACGTAGCGCATGTTCTCCACGCCGACGACGGGCGGGCGCCTGTAGGTCTGGAAATAGTCGTAGCCCTGCTTGAGGTTCTGCCAGAAATCGTACCACTGGCTGCCGGCATGGGCGGCCATGTTCGCGCTCGTCATGCGGAAGGGGAAGGCATGGACGGGGAATTCCTGCTGGCCCGCCACGAAGGCGTCGCGGGCGAGCGCGAAGATCTCCGCCACCGAGTCGTCCGTCATGGCATAGCAGCCCGCCGAGCTGCATCCGCCATGGACCATGAGGTGCATGCCGGTGCGCCCGTGCGCTTTGTCATAGGCGTTGGGATAGCCGATATTGAAGGACAGATAGTAGCTGCTGTTCGGGTTCATCTGGGCGGGCGTGACGATATAGAAGCCCTCCGGCGCCTGCTTGTCGCCCTCGACCAGCTTCGGCCCGAGCTTGCCCGACCAGCGGCAGACCTCGTAGGTCTTGAACAGCGTATAGGTGCCGTCGGGCCGGCCGAGCCAGACCTCCAGCGCGGATTCCTGCTTGAAAACGCGCACATACATGGGCGCGCCGTCCTTGAGCCCCTTGGCGGCGAGCAGCGCCTTCGACTCCTCCGACAGCGGCTTGAGATGCTTCGGCGTCTCGAACAGGCACCCCGACAGCACAAGCACCATGACGGCGCAGAGAACAAGCCTGACAGCGGCTCGAGCGATCATCGTCCGAATAGTCCCCGACCAGAGCGACCGACGTCCAACCGGACGCGAAGCCGTCGCTCTATCACTTCAAGACCGATCAACCTGTCTGCAATCGGACCGGTCCGCCCGACTGCGGGTCGATTGAAAACGGTTGCGTTGGGCACCCATTTGCGCACAAGCGCGTTATGAAAGAATTAACCTTCGCCCGGGCCACAGCACAATTCACAAAACAATGAAGTGCAAAGCCGCAAGCAAGCTGGCGGGTTTTCCCAGCGTCCCGCACCGGATCATCGTCGGCAATTGTGTCCGCTCCGTGGCGAAAGGTCTCGACCAGCCTCTAGACACCGACGATCTCCGCCGGCGCACCATCCGCGATGGCGCCCGCCGCGACCAGGGCCTCGCCGAGCGTGAGGGACGAATGACGGGCGAACACGGTCCTGTGCGGGAAGTCGGTGCGGAAATGGGCGCCGCGGCTCTCCCGCCGCCGGCAGGCGGCAACGGCGATCATCAGCGCAAGCGCCGCCGCATCGTCGCGGACCGCCAATGACCTGAAGCCGGCAAGGGCCGCCTGCATCTCCCCACCCTGCCGGACGACGCCCAGCGCGCGGGAGACGGCGGGACGCACGGCATCCGGGTCGGCCCGATGCGGCAGGCGGGCATCGCCGCATGGCCGGGCCGGTCCCACCGTCTCGCTCGACACGCTCCGGGCCACGGCGCGCGCGAAGACCGCCGCCTCGATCAGGGAATTGCTGGCGAGCCGGTTGGCACCGTGCAAGCCGGTGCAGGCCGCCTCCCCGCAGGCCCAAAGCCCCTGGACCGTGCTGCGGCCCTCCCCGTCCACGGCAATCCCGCCCATATGGTAATGGGCGGCCGGGCGCACGGGGATCGGCTCGCGGCTGGGGTCGACGCCCAGCGCCCGGCAGGCCCGGGTAATGGCGGGAAACCGCTTCGGGAAGGCCGGGCCGAGGCTGTGCGTCGCATCGAGGAAGACGCGGTGGCCGGCCCCGAGATGCGCCGCCACGGCCCGCGCCACGACATCGCGCGGGGCGAGATCACCGCCGGGAATATCCGCCATGAAGCGCGCGCCCGTCTCGTCGACGAGCACGGCCCCCTCGCCGCGCACCGCCTCGCTGACCAGCGGCATGGGCCGGCCGGGGCCGTCGAGCGCGGTGGGGTGGAACTGGATGAATTCGAGATCGGCGAGCGCCGCGCCGGCGCGCGCGGCCAGCATGAGGCCCTGCCCCCAGCATGAGGCCGGGTTGGTGCTGTCGGCGAACAGCCCGCCAATGCCGCCGGTCGCGATCACCACGCGCCGCGTGGAAAGCACAGCCGCACCGCCCTCGCAGGCGACGAGAACGCCGTGAACCTCGCCATCGCGCAGCACGAGCCGGCGCGCCTCGGCATGCTCGAGGACCGCAATACCCGGCGTGCGGCGCACCGCGTCCACCAGCGCCCGCACAATCTCGCGCCCCGTACCGTCGCCGCCGGCATGGACGATGCGGCGCCGGCCATGGGCAGCCTCCAGCCCCAGACACAGGCGCCCGTCCCGCGCCCGGTCGAACCGGACACCGAAACGCGAGAGCGTCGCGAGCGCATCCGGCGCGGCCGCCGTGACGAGATGCGCCGCCTGCCGCTCGCCAAGCCCGTCGCCGGCGGCAAGCGTATCGGCCAGATGGAGGTCCGGGCTGTCATCCGCGCCGAGTGAAGCGGCAAGCCCGCCCTGCGCCAGTGCGGTCGATCCCTCCTCGCCGAGCGCGCCCGCCGTGACGAGCATTGCGGGCTCCGGCGCCAGATGAAGCGCCGTCAGGAGCCCGGCAATGCCGCCGCCGACAATGACAGGCCGGCCGCCTGCGTCCATCGCCGTCATACCGCCAGCATCCGCTCGACAGCGCGGCGCGCGCGCTCCGCCATGCGCGGCTCCACCGTGACCTCGTGACGGTTGTGCTCGAGCGCATCGCGGAGTCCGGCGAGCGTGATGCGTTTCATGTGCGGACACAGATTGCAGGGGCGCACAAACTCGACCTCGGGGTGGGCGACCGCCACATTGTCGCTCATCGAGCATTCGGTCATGAGCGCGACGCGCCGGGGTCCGCGGTGCGCCACATAGTCGGACATGGCCGCCGTGGAGCCCGCGAAATCGGCCTCCGCCACCACATCCGGCGGGCATTCGGGATGGGCGAGCACGGTGACGCCCGGATAGGCCTCGCGCAGCTCGCGGATATCGCGTGCGGCGAAACGCTCATGGACCTCGCAATGGCCGCGCCAGGAGACGATCTCGACATCGGTGTCCTTCGCGACGTTCTGCGCCAGATACTCGTCCGGGATCATGATGACACGCGGCACGCCGAGAGACTCCACCACGGCGCGGGCATTGCCGGAGGTGCAGCAGATATCCGATTCCGCCTTCACCGCAGCGGATGTGTTGACATAGGTGACGACCGGCACGCCCGGATGGCGCGCGCGAAGCCCGCGCACATCCTCCGGCGAGATCGCCTCGGCGAGCGAGCACCCCGCCTTCAGATCCGGAATGAGTACCGTCTTGTCCGGATTGAGCAGCTTCGCGGTCTCCGCCATGAAGTGAACGCCGGCGAGCAGGATGGTGTCCGCATTGACCGCCATGGCCCTGCGGGCGAGCGCCAGACTGTCGCCGACGATGTCGGCCACGCAGTGGAAGATCTCCGGCGTCTGGTAGTTATGGGCGAGGATGACGGCGTTTTGCCGGCGCTTCAGCTCCAGAATGGCGGCGATGTCGCCGGCAAGGACGGGCCATTCGACGGACGGGATGACATGGCGCACCCGCTCATAGAGCGCATCGGCTTGGTCGGAGGCATCGCGCATGGGTCGATCCTTTATGCTCGCCTGGAGTATAAAGGATTATGCTACAAACGAGCATAAGTCAAGATCGCATCACGGGCAGGCGCGTGCCCATCAGGGTGCGCTCGGTGTGGATCGCCTGGCGAAACCGGAACAGCTTGGCGGGCCTCCCGCCTGTGCCGGCCGACATCTCGCCGGTCTCCTCCACCAGATTCTGCTGTTCCACGAGACGGCGGAAATTCTGCTTGTGCGCGAGCCGGCCGGACAACGCCTCGACCGCGCGCTGAAGCTGGAGCAGCGTGAAGACGGGCGGCATCAGCTCGAACACCACGGGGCGGTACTTGATCTTGGTGCGCAACCGCGCGATGGCGGTTGCCAGGATGCGCCGGTGGTCGGCGAACATCGCCCGGCCGGGGCCCTCGCCGACAGGCACTCCCGCATCGCGTCGGGACTCGTCAACCAGTTCCGCCTCGTAGAGGAGTTCGTAGCGCTGCAAGGCCAACTCCTCGTTCCAGTCATGGCCATCGAGGCCGAACACGCTCGCCGCGCGCTCCCGGCGCTCCGCCCTCCCGGTCGCATCGGACGCGCGCGCCGCCCAGTCGGCAAGCTGCGGCGCGATTTCCTCGCCGATGAGGGCGGGCATGCCGGTCCGATGGTCCTCCCACGGGAAATAGTCGTACCATCGCGTCCAGCGCGAGGGGGAAGAAGCCTGCGGCGCCTCGGCCCGCGTGAGCCCCAGATAACTGATCGAGATGACGCGCCCGCAGCCCGAGCCGATCCGGTCGCGGTCGGCGAAGGTATAGAGCTGCTCCATATAGCCGGGCGGATGGCCGGTCTGACACTCCACCCAGGCGCGCAGACCCGACTGGAGCGAGCGGTGGCCGAGCTCGAACGGCCCCGACGGCAGCATCCCCCCATCGTCGATGGTGAGCACGCAGGGCTCCTCGTCGATCACCGCGGCGAGGACGGCAATCAGCTCGACATGGACGTCATGGCCGCCACCGGCCCTGTCGGATGAGGTCATCGAATCCCCTGCCTGCACTATCCCGGACGCCCAAGGGATAGCACGGACAGACAGACAGGGTGACACCGCATGGCCGGACAGTCCCCCATACCGAATCTCATGGACAATGAGACCTGGTATCAGACCACATTCTTCAGGAGCGCGCCGACCAGATAGGCCGTGCCGGCGGCAAGCAGGCCGATGACCAGCGTCTCCAGCCCCGAGCGCCACCAGGCGGCGAGCGACCAGTGGCTCTTCACCGAGCCGATCCCGAAGAACACCGCGGCGGTGGCGCCGAGCGCAAACTCGAAGGCATGTGGCAGGCCGAGCGCGAAGGGGAGAAGCGGCACGGCGCCGCAGACCAGGAAGGCGAGGAAGGTGTAGAAGCCCGCCTTGACCGGGGAACGCGCCATCGGGGAGACACCGTATTCCTCCGCCAGCATGGTGTTGATCCACAGCTCGTCCTTCGTGGTGATCGCGGTCACCGCCTGCTCGAGCGCCTCGCCCTCAATGCCCTTCGATCTCAGGATATGCCGGATCTCCTCGCGCTCGCCCTCCGGCGCGAGCCTGATGTGCTTGCGTTCGATGGCCTTCAGGCGATGAAGGTCGTCGAGGTCCGCCTTGGTCCCCGAATAGTTGCTGGCCGCCATGGAAAAGCCGTCGGCCAGGAGGTTCGCGAGGCCGAGGATGAGGATGATGCCGGCGGACAGCTCCGCCCCCACCACGCCGGCGACGATGGCGAATGTGGTGACCGCCCCGTCGATGCCGCCATAGACCCAGTCGCGGATGTAGCTCTGCTGCGGCTTGCGGTCGAGCCGCGCCGCAATCGCCTCGCGTGAATGGTCGTGCTCCAGCCGCATCTCGCTCCTTTCGCCCCCAGGGCCTGCCACCGGGTCCGCCTCAGCCGAACGCCATGGGATCGCCGACCAGCGTGTTCATGACGTCGACCTGGCGCAGCGCCCATTTGAGCCGCGCGGTCTCGTGGCGCCCGAGCCCCTTCACCGCCACCGACCCCGACGGCGGTATCCCATCCTCCATGTCGCGAAGCTGCTGGGCAAGGATTTCGCCGAGCAGGATCTCGTGGGCCTCGACAACGTCGGCGAGATCGTCGGCATTGCCCTCGCCGAGCGCCATGACGGCCTCCAGCCGCCGCCTCGTGGAGCGCTCCGTCACGCCGTGCCGGAGGGCCAGGACGCGCGCACCGCTGACGAGCGCCAGGAGGCCGCCGCGCTTCAGGTCGACCCGGCCGTCTCTGGTGCGGATCCCGCCAAACAGACCGAGCGGGGCGGTGAAGTCGGTCGCCGCCGCCGCCAGCAGCTTGAGGAAGCCCGGCGCCTGCCGCGCGCGGCCATAGGCATGCTCTGCGACCGCGCGGGCGAGATCGCGGTCGCCATGGACGGCATGGAGATCGTAGAAGATGTCCACATAGCAGACGTCCTTCCAGTCGCCGCGCTTCAGCCAGCCATCCACCGTCTCGCGCCAGCCGGCCAGATCGTGCCGCCAGTCGGCCTTGCTCGCCATCACGCCGCCGCGGCAATAGGGGACGCCGACCTCGTGGAGGATGTCGCTCATATGGGTCCCGAGCGCCTCGAACCAGCGGTCCTCCTCGCTGCCCGGCGTGCCGGACGCGAAGACCACGGCATTGTCCTGGTCGGGCGCGAGCAGGCTCTCCCCGCGCCCGCCCGAGCCGAGCACGAGCACACAATAGGGCACGGGCGGCCCGCCGCGCCCCTCATCGCGCATCCGCGCCTCGGCCAGCCCCGCCGCCCGGGCCGTGAGCATGCGCAGCTCCGTGGAGAGGACCGCGGCGATGTCGCGGGCCGGCACACCCTCCTCCAGAAGGCTGCGGGCGACAATCGGCTGGCGCGCCCAGATCGCGCCGAGCGCGGGAACGCTTTCGGCATGGCCAAGCTCATCGCCCAGAATGAGCGCCTCGTCGGCGCGCTCGCGCATCACGTCCGTGCTCGTCAGCGCGCCGACGATCCCGCCATCGGACCCGGTCACGCCGAGATGGCGGATGCCGTGGCGGCGCATGGTCCCGATGGCCCGGTAGACGAAGTCGTCCTCCGCCACGCAGACGAGAGGCCGGCTGGCGATCCCGCCGACGGTACGGTCCCGTATCTCCGGATTGGCGAGCGCGCGCAGGAGATCGCGCTCCGTGACGATGCCGGCCTCGCCGCCATCGCCTGCGGCATCGCGCACGAAGAAGGCGCTCACGCCCTTCTCCGCAAGGGCGCGCGCGGCCGCGTCGCACGCCATGCCGGGCTCCGCCCAGAGCGGCGGCGCGCTCATCACGTCGCGGGCGCGGTGGCGGAACGGATAGCTGTCTATCGCGCGAAGGGCCGCGTCCTGGTCATTGCCGCGCGCACGGACCGGTGCGACCCAGCCCGCCTCGATCTGGCGCGCGACCGTGTCCGCCTGCGCGCGGGTCGCGGCTTCCGCCTCCGCGAGCGTACGGATGCCGGCGGCACGCAGGAGCGGGATCAGCCGCAGGAAGATGTCGGCGGCCGCGCGTGCGTCGCCGGGTGCGGTGTGTCTGCCCTCGATGGCGACGCCGAGCCATGCCGCGACCGCATCCAGCGAGAAATCGGGGAGCGAGCGGCCGACCAGCCGCGCGAGCATCATGGTGCACAGCGAGCGCGGCCGATACCATTTCATGCCGACCCGGCGATATTCGTTGCGCAGGACAGTGAGGTCGAAGCCGATATTGTGGCCGATCACCACCGCACCGCCGAGAAAGCGCTCCAGATCGAGCGCGACCGCATCGAAACGCGGCGCGTCGCGGAGGTCGGACGGCGCGATGCCGTGGATCGCGGTGGAACTCTCCGGCACCGGCATTTCGGGATCGACAAGGGTCTCGAAGGTCTCTTTGGGCCGGATCGCGCCGTCGCGCACCCGGATCGCGGCGAGCTGGACCACGCGCGCGGCCTCCGCATCGAGACCCGTGGTCTCCATGTCGAGCGCCGCGGCATCGAGCGCGAGCAGCGGCGTGCTGTTTGCGACCCCCACCATCCGGTTGCCTCCGCCTGACGAGACCGGCCCCGCCATTGTAAAGCCATCCCGCCATCTGGAAAGCAGGCATATGGTCGGAGACCGGCCAATAGTCGGCAGAGGCCGGGACACAAAAAAGCGGGGCCCGAAAGGCCCCGCTCCGTGAGATCCGGTTCGTAACCGGCGCGATCAGTTGGCCGCGGCCGCCTTGGCGTCCTCGATCCACTTGTCGAACTCGTCGCGATGCGCCTTGATCCACTCAGCGGCATGGCGCTCGAGGTCGGCCTTCTTGTCCTCGCCGGCATTCATCTTCGCATTCTGGGCGAAGATGTCCTCGATCGGAATGCGCATCTCCTCCAGCAGCGTCTTGACCGCCGGGTTCTCCTTCAGGAACTCGGTGTTCGCCACCGGACGGATGTCATTGGCCGGCCAGCCCATCTCGCAGGGATCCTCGACACAGCCCGCGACACCCTCGACGGTGGTCTCGTCCTCGAGATCCTTCTGGTCCTCCGGCAGGCTCGGCTCGGGAACCTCGATCCACACGACGTCCTTGCCGGGCTTCAGCACACCGACGGTCCAGTTCGGCGTCCAGGTGTAGAAGAAGATCGGCTTGCCTTCCTCGTAGCGACCGATGGCGTCGGCCATGGAGGCGGAATAGGCCGCCTTGATGGGCTCGACATAGTCACGCAGGCCATAGGCGTCGAGCTGATGGGCGATCACCTTCTCGCAGCCCCAGCCCGGCGGGCAGGCGACCATCTCCGCCTTGCCGTCGCCATTGTCGTCGAACAGCGAGCGGATCTCCTCCTTCTTGAAGTCGGCAATGTTGGTGATGCCGTGCTCCTCGGCGGTCTTCTTGTCGATGAGATAGCCCTGGAGCGCGCCGCCCTCGGCGACATAGCCGACGATCTCCGCACCGCTCTCGAAGTCGTCCTTATAGGTGTTGTGCAGCGGGAACCAGCCATTGACCCACAGGTCCATGTCGCCCTGGGCGACCGACTGGTAGAAGGCCGGATTGTCGAGGGTGGTCACGGTGCCGATATCGTAGCCGAGCTCCTCCAGCGCCTTCTTGTAGATCTCCGCCTGGAACCAGCCGGTATCCCACGAGGCGCGTGCAAGCTTGACCTCCTTGCCGTCGCCGGGCAGGTCCTGTGCCACGGCGGCGCCGGCGATCGCTGCGGCGGCGAAGATGCCCGCTGCGCTCGTCGTCAGAAATTTCCACATCTGAGATTCTCCTTGTCCCTTCCGGACTTTGGGTTGCTCTCTTGGGTTCATGGAATCCCGCCCCACCGCAAGGCGTGCCCGACAAGACCGGGCCCCTATGGCGGGCAGGACACGGCCGCCTATTCGGCGGCCTGTCCGCTCGGCCGGCCCGCTTCCGAGCCGGACCGGGCGTATCCGAGAAGCCGCTTGAAGAAGCCGGACAGCGTCCAGCTCGCGTTGCGCGCCGCCGGCCCCGCCCCGATCGCCTGGGTGATGCGGTCGAGAATGATGGCCAGAAGCACGATGCCGAGACCGCCCAGGAACGCCATGCCGACATCGAGCCGGCCAAGCCCCGTGAACACGGTCAGGCCCAGACCGCCCGCGCCGATCAGCGCGGCAATGACGGCCATGGACAGAGCCAGCATGAGGGTCTGGTTGAGGCCGGCCATGATGGTGCGCAACGCCAGCGGGATCTGAATATCGATGAGCACCTGCCGCCGCGTGGAGCCGAAGGCGTAGCCCGCCTCCACCAGCTCGTCGCGCACCTGCCGGATGCCCAGATTGGTCAGCCGGATGATCGGCGGCAGGGCGAAGATGATGGTCGCGATCACGCCCGGCACCATGCCGACGCCGAACAGCATGACGATCGGCACCAGATAGACGAAGGGCGGGATGGTCTGCATGATGTCGAGGATCGGCCGCAGGATCGCCTCGAACCGGTCGCTGCCGGCCGCCAGGATGCCGAGCGGGATCCCCACGGCCGCGCAGAAGACGACCGCCGTCAGGATCATGGACAGCGTGGTCATGGTCTCCGACCACAGGCCGACCGTTTCCAGAAGCGCGAGCGAGACCAGCGTGAAGATCGCCACGCCGCGGCCCGCGAACCGCCACGCGATCAGCACGAAGATGGCGAGGATCGCCGCGAAGGGAATGACCTGCAACAGATCGTTGAGATTGCTGAGAACCTTGTCCACCGGCCATTGCGCGGCCCGGAAGGCCGGCCGGAAATTCGGCACCAGCCAGTCCTTCACTACCGTCTCGACCCAGTCGTCGAGCGGGATCGTGCCATAGGTCGAGGGTCTCAGCACCTCGTCGGCGGACGAGACCGCACCGGCCAAGCCTCCTGCATCACTGGCCATGGGTCATAACCTCCTTGTCGCCCCGGGCACCGACGCCGGTTCCGTCGGCGTCCTCCTCCTCCGGCTCAGAGCCGAGATGGGGGAAGACGGAGGCGGCATGCACCTCGCCGACGAGCTTGCCCTCGCCGTCGACCACGGCCAGGGGGCGGCCCGCCCCGAGCTTGTCGAAAACCTCGAAGATGTAGTCTCCGGCCCGGACGGTCTGCACCCCGTCCTCCATGACCGCACCGACGGTCGCACCGTCCTTGCCGGCGGCGAGCGCCTCGTGGGTAACGAGGCCCGAGGGAGCGCCTGAGCCGTTGGTCACGCAGGCCGCCTCGCGCCCGTTGGCCGCCTTAAGCGCCTTCAGCGCGTCGGCCGCGGCCATGTCGGCGGCGAGCGGCACGGGCGCGTCCATCACCGCGCGCATGGTCAGCACCCGGCTGCGGTCGACATCCTGCGTGAACGCGCTCACATAGTCGTCGGCGGGCGCGGTCACGATCTCTTCCGGGGTGCCCACCTGCACGAAGCGGCCATCCTTCATGATCGCGATCTGGTCGCCGAGCTTCAGCGCTTCCTGCAAATCGTGGGTGATGAAGACGATGGTGGTCTGGAGGTTGTCCTGGATGCGCAGGAGCTCGTCCTGGACGTCGCGCCGGATCAGCGGGTCGAGCGCGGAGAAGGGCTCGTCCATGAGCAGGATTTCCGGATCGACCGCGAGCCCGCGCGCCAGCCCGACGCGCTGCTGCATTCCGCCGCTGAGATTGCCGGGATAGGCGTCGGCCCAGGCATCCAGCCCGACCGTTTCCAGCGCCTCGATCGCCTTTTTGCGCCGCTCGCCAGCCGGCATGCCGCGCGTCTTCAGGCCGTATTCGACATTCTCGCAGACCGTCTTGTGCGGCAGGAGGGCGAAATGCTGGAACACCATGGAAATCCGCCGCAGGCGAATCTGGCGCAGCTCCTCCGCGCCGATCCCGGTGATCGCCTCGTCGCCCACGCTGACCGTGCCCTCGGTCGGCTCGATCAGCCTGTTGATGCAGCGCACCAGCGTGGATTTGCCGGAGCCCGACAGGCCCATGACGACGAAGATCTCGCCTTCTTTGACGGAAAAGGAGACATTGTTGACGGCGACCACACTGCCCGTGCGGCGGAACACTTCGTCCTTGTCGAGCCCCTGTTGCGCCAGGCCCAACGCCTCCTCCGGCTCCTCGCCGAAGATCTTGTACAGTTCCTTGACGACCAGCTTGTCCGTCATTCACTCCGTCCAACGCTTTCGGTGAAGCCCAGTACCCATCGATCGGCCTCCGGGGAGAAGGCGAGGGCGCACATCCGCGGTAGCGGCCCGGCGATAGTCGTTTGCAGCGGCTGGGCTCCGGAAGGTTTCAATGCAATCCTCCCGAGTTGTTCGCGTGATATAATCCACTCGACACGGCATTGCAAGGCCGCACCTCACCTACCACCCTCGTACAAATATGTATAAACCAACAGAAAATGTTAGATTAATACAAAAATATACATCAAGTAATCACAGAATAAACAAAATGAAAAAGACAATTTTAGATTCTTTACAGGACAATACCGCAAGGAAAAAGAAATTTTGACACAATTTTGCACGATCCGGCGCGCGCACCGGCCGGAGAGAACGACCGTTGGAAGCGCACAAAACCGGGCTGGACGCCAGTCAGGGCAGGAGCACCGCCGCCCCCGTCAGGGCGCCGCGCCGCAGGCGATCCAGCGCCTCGTTCGCCTCATGGAGGGGAAAGGTCTCCACCGTCGTGCGGACCGGCACGCGCGGCGCGAGCGCGAGAAACTCCACCGCATCCTGCCGGGTCAGGTTGGCGACGGACCGCACCACCCGCTCCTCCCACAGGATCGCGTAGGGAAAAGAAGGGATATCGGACATGTGGATGCCGCCGCACACGACGATCCCGCCCTTGCGCACCGCCCTCAACGCCGCCGGCACGAGCGCGCCGACGGGTGCGAAGATGATGGCGGCGTCGAGCGGCTCCGGCGGCGCCTGCGTCGACGCGCCGGCCCAGGCGGCGCCGAGCGACAGGGCGAAGTCCTGTGCCGCCTTGTCGCCCTCGCGCGTGAAGGCGTGGACGCGCCGGCCCTCATGGACCGCGACCTGCGCGACGATATGCGCAGCCGCCCCAAAGCCATAGAGCCCCAGGCTCTCGCCCTCGCCCGCCATCTTCAGACATCTGTGGCCGATCAGCCCGGCGCACAGCAACGGCGCGGCCTCCGCGTCGCTGTACCCCTCGGGCAGCGGAAAGCAATATCGGGCGTCCGCCACGGCATGGTCCGCATAGCCGCCGTCGATCGTGTAGCCGGTGAACCCCGGACGGTCGCAGAGATTCTCCCGGCCCATCCGGCAATAGGGGCAGGTGCCGCAGGTGTGGCCGAGCCAGGGAATGCCGACGCGCATTCCGGGCGGAAACCCCTCCACGCCCTCGCCGAGAGCCGCAACGGTACCCACCACCTCGTGGCCCGGAACAATCGGCAGCTTCGGCTCGGTCAGATCGCCATCGACGACATGAAGGTCGGTCCGGCACACGCCGCAGGCCGAAATCTTGACGAGGATCTGGCCGGGGCCCGGATCGGGCACCGGCATGTCGCGCTCCTCAAGCCGCTCTCCCGGTCTGTTCAGAACCATCGCGCGCATCGCCGTTCTCCTCGTGCCTTGCCATGTCCGCACTGCGAACTTGTGAAATGGCCGCCTCGCCGCTAGGGATGTCGGCTTGCGAGAAGACAAGCCGAGCGCCCGCCATGCCGCCCGCCCTGCATCCAGATGCCCTGCACTTCGCCGACCCGGCCGCAAGCCTGTGGGAGGACACCGCCCCGGCGCTGTCCTTCACCCCGCAACCGCTCGACGGAGACGAGCGCTGCGACATCGCCATCGTCGGCGGCGGCTTCACGGGCCTGTCCTGCGCCCTGCGGCTCGCGCGCGGGCACGGCGCGGATGTGCGCCTTCTCGAGGCCGCCACCCCGGGCTGGGGCGCATCGGGCCGCAATGGCGGCTTTGCCTGCATCGGCGCGGCCAAGCTTTCCTGGCCGGACATGGCGCGCCGCTACGGCATGGAGGCCACGCGCGCCTTCTTCGACATCCAGCGCGAGGCCATAGAGAGCCTGAGGGCGACGGCGGCGGAGCTCGGCATCGAGGCCGACATCGCGGGCACCGGCGAGATCACCCTCGCCCACCGGCCGCCCTTCCGGCGCGCGCTGGCGCAAGAGCAGGAGACGCTGCGCACCCTCTTCGGCCACGAGACGGAGCTCCTGGAGCCGGAGGCGCTCGCCGAGCGCGGCATGGCCGCCCCGTTCATCCATGGCGGCTTGTGGAACCCAACCGGCTTCGGCCTCCATCCGCTCAAGCTCGCCCGCGGCCTTGCCGACGCCGCCCACGCCCATGGCGCACGCCTCCACGGACAGTCGCGCGTCACCGGCTGGGCGCAAGCCGGCGGCCGCCACAGGCTCACCACCGCCGCCGGCGGCACGCTTACGGCCGACCGCGTGATCCTCGCCTGCAACGGCTACACGCCCGAGGCGACCTTCCCGCCGCTTGCCGGGCGGCTCATGCCGGCGCTGTCGAACATCCTGGTGACACGCCCCCTGAGCCTGTCGGAGCGCGAGGCGCAAGGCTGGACGACCACGACCATGGCCTTCGACGCGCGCGCGCTCCTGCACTATGTCCGCCTGTTGCCCGACGGGCGTTTCCTGTTCGGCGGGCGCGGCGGGACGGACATGTCCGATGGCGCCGCACCGGCGATGGAGGCGAGCATGCGCCGGGAGTTCGAAGCCATGTTTCCGGCCTGGCGCCATGTCGAGCACACCCATTTCTGGCGCGGGCTCGTCTGCCTTGCACGCGATCTCGTGCCCCATATCGGCCCGCTCGACGAGCGGAGCACGGTCTGGACGGCGATCGCCTATCACGGCAACGGGGTGGCGATGGCGAACTGGTCCGGCCGGCATCTGGCCGACATCGTCGCGGGGCAGACGGCCCTGGCCGACCTGCCGGCGGTCATGACCGCCCCCTTGCGGCGCTTTCCGTTCGCCGGGCTCCGCCAGCTCTATATGAAGGCCGCCTATGCGGCCTTCACCGTCAGGGACGAATGGCTGTAGCGGTCCTCCTGCACAGCCTGCTCGGGCCATATCCATGAGGACCGCTCCGCCTACTCCAGCTCGTTGACCGCCACCACGCGGAAGGTGCGCAGCGTATCGTCCTGCTCGCGGATCGACACATACTCGCCGGGCTCGAAGAGATGGGTCTGGAAACGGTAACCCGCCTCGTCGTCGTCGACATCGCCATCGAGATCGTAGTGGAATGCCCAGGATCCGCCCGGCTTGCGGACGAGGTGGCCCACCTCGTCCGGCTCCCCCTCCCAGAACCGGCGGACACGGCAGCGGTCGCGCACCTTGTGCCACTCCTCGGGGAGGATATGGCCCTCCTCGTCGAGCGGCGCGACGAACTCATAGCCATGATCCCGGCTGCCATTCGGGAAATCGTGGTCGCGGGCAAGTTCGAGCCTGACCAGCTTCATTGTCATGGGCGGTCTCCCTCCTTGAAAGCGTGGCGTGTACGAGGAGTACCGTCAATGGGACATGAGGACGGGCACGGTCATCTGCTGGAGGACCTGCCGCGTCACGCCGCCGAAGACGAATTCGCGCATGCGCGAATGGCCGTAGCCGCCCATGACCAGGAGGTCGACGCCGAAATCGGAGATCCGCGCCAGCACCTCGTCGCCGACCGTGATCTCGTCGATGGCGGAATGATGCGTCTCGACCTTCACGCCGTGGCGCGCGAGGGTGTTGGCGATCTCGGAGCCAGCGAGGACGGCCGCACGGTCGCCGTTCTCCGGCGGATTGACGGCGAGGAGATGCACGTTGGAAGCCCCCTGCAGGAAGGGCAGGGCGTCAAAGGTGGCGCGCGCGGATTCGCGGGTGCCGCTCCACGCCAGGGCGACGGAGGTGCCGAAGGTCTTGAACTCGCCATAGGCGGGCACGAACAGGATCGGACGGCCGGTCTCCATCAGCAGCCGCTCGCACAGCTCGGTGTCGGCCAGATACTCGCTTTCCTCATCTGCCTGGCTGGCGATGACGAGGTCGGCGCAGCGCCCGTGGTCGATCACCACGTCGGCAATCGTGGAGCCGCTGGCATCCACCTCGCGCCATTCCGACAGGACGCCCTCGCGCCGGACGGCCTCGTCGAACAGCCCTTTCACCTTCTCCGCCTGCTCCTGATAGTACTGGCGCTGGGCCTCGATGATCTCCGGCGTGATCTGCATGGCGACGGCGGGATAGACCTGAAGGGCGGGAATGACATAGAGCCCGATCAGATGCGCATCGTTCTTCCTGGCCATTGCGGTCGCCACGTCGAGCAGCGCCTCGGCGCGGTCAACGGCGTTGAGCGATACAACAAGGGTGCGGTATGTCATGTCTCGACTGTCCTCCGTCGTCACCAGCTGTCTGAGATCCGTGTATTGGCGAGGTGGCGCCCTGGCGCCTTGATATGCGTCAACCGGGTCGTCCTGCCCCTTGAACATCGTTGCGGAGGTTGAGGTTCCCATAAGAGGCAACCGGATGCGAGCCTTTTGACGCGCTCACATCTGAAAGCGGGCCGGCGCGGGGCGCTGCGCGATGAGGCCGGCCAGCGTGTCGAGCGCGGGGCCGAGCCTGCTGCCGGCCAGGTTGGACAGGCACACGCGGATGGCGGGCTCGCGCGACGGCTCCACCATGGCGAACACACTCGACGGGGAGACGATCACGCCGGCCTCTCTTGCGCGGGCCGCGAACTCGTCGGCCTGCCAGGGCACGGGCAGCGGGATCCACAGATGGGAATTGTCGGGATCGGCCCTGTAGGCGATCCCCGCGAGGTGATCTGCGGCCTCCGCCTGCAGCGCGCGCGAGATCTTCAGCCGCTCGGCTGCCAGCTCGCCCGCCGTGCCGTCGGCGATCCAGCGGCAGGCGAGCTCCGCCATGAGCGGCGGCGGCATCCAGCTCGTCGTCTGGTTGGCGGCAAGGACCGCATCGTAGAGCGCGGGAGGGGCCACGACGACGCCGACCCGCAGGCCCGGGGCCACGATCTTGGAGAGGCTCGATATGTAGAGCGTGCGGTCCGGCGCCATGGCCGCGATGGGCGTCTGGTTTCGGGGCCCGTCGCGCAGATTCACATCGTCCTCCACGATCGCCAGGTCGTGGCGTTCGGCGCAGGCGGCGATGGCCCGGCGCCGCTCCTGCGTATAGGTGCAGGCGGTCGGATTGTGGGCATGGGGCATGCAATAGAGGAGACGCGGCGAGGCCACGCGGCAGGCCTCATCCAGCGCGTCCGGCAGGAGGCCGTCGCCATCCATCTCCACCGGCACGACCCTCAGCCCGAAGAAGCGGGCCAGATTGCGGATGCCCGGATAGGAATAGGCCTCCACGAGCACCGCATCGCCCGGCGCGGCGAGCGCGCCCATGGCGATGGTGAGCCCCTGCTGCGCGCCGCCGGTGATGACCATGTCTGCGGGATCGGCCGCAAGCCCGCGCGAGCCGAGCCAGCCGGCAAGCCCTGCGCGATGGCGCGCACTGCCGGCAGCCTCGCCATATTCGAGCAGGCCGCCGAGCGCACCGTCGCGGGCAAGCCCCAGAAGCGCCCGGCGGAGCGTCGCGTCGAGGCCGATATGGGGCGGCTCGTTGCGGCTGAGATCGACCGGCCCCTCCGTGCCGTCGCCATCCTCGGCAAGCCTCCCGCCGGCAGCACGCACGAAGGTGCCGCGGCCCGCCTCGCGCGAGACGAAGCCGCGCCGCTCCGCCAGCGCATAGGCGCGCAGCACCGTGCCGACCGTCACGCCGATCCCGTCGGCGAGCGCGCGCACCGTCGGCAGGCGCTCGCCCTCCTCCAGCCGTCCCTCGCGAATATCGCCGACCAGCGCATCCGCAAGCGCGCGATAGATCGGCCCGGACTCATCGAGCGCCTGTGGAACCCACATTGTTACCCTTACAATCGAGTGTTTGACCCCCGGAAACCTGCCGGATATCGTATCATTTCAGCGTATGAATGCAAATTGTTATCGTAACAATATGGCAAATCCCATGGTCGAGATCTGCGCCCTGAGCGTCAATCTGAACAAGGTCGCCCTGCTGCGGAACCAGCGCGACCTGACCTATCCCAGCGTGCCCGGCATGGCCGGTATCGCGATCAAGGCCGGCGCGCGCGGCATCACCGTCCATCCGCGCCCCGACGAACGGCATATCCGGCGCCAGGACGTCCGCGATCTGGCGGAGCTTCTCGCCCAGGAGCGCTACAAGGGCATCGAGTTCAATATCGAGGGCTATCCCTCCGACGACTTCCTCGCCCTCGTCGCGGAGGTCGAGCCCGATCAGGTGACGCTCGTGCCCGACGCGCCGGACCAGCGCACCTCCGACCATGGCTGGGATATTCCGCTGCACGAGGAGCGCCTCAAGCGCGTGATCGCGAAGCTCAAGCGGCACGGAAGCCGCGTCTCGCTGTTCATCGACGCGGATCCGGCGATGGCGAGCGCCGCGCGCGCGGTCGGCGCCGACCGCGTGGAGCTCTATACGGGCCCCTACCACCACGCCTTCATGGAGGGCCGGGCGGGCGAGATCCTGCCCGCATACCGCACGGCCGCCGAGGCGGCGCTCGCGGAAGGCCTCGGCGTCAATGCCGGCCACGACCTCAATCTCGACAATCTCGGCGGCTTCCTCACCGCCGTTCCGGGCGTCGCGGAGGTCTCCATCGGCCATGCGCTGACCGCCGATGCCCTGGTCATGGGCATGGACGCGACGGTGCGTGCCTATGTCGACATCCTCACCCGCAGCGCCCGCGCGGCTGCCTGACAGGATCCGGCGGGAGGATCGGCGTCCCTGCCGGCCCGGCCCGCGACCGGCGCGCTCATACCGCATGGACTTGGGGGCGCCGGCGCTGTTACATCGTCTCCCTGCTTCCCGCGCGCCTGAAGGAGACGGCACCCCGTGACATCGAGCATCGAGATTCTGGGCCGGCTGATCGCCGAGCCGACCGTCAGCCTGAGATCCAATCTCGACCTCATCGGCTATGTGCAGGAGTTCCTCGCCCGGTACGGCGTCGCCTCCCGGCTCGTGCACGACGAGACCGGCAAGAGGGCGAACCTCCATGCCGTGATCGGGCCCCAGGACGTGCCGGGCGTCATGCTGTCCGGCCATACCGACGTGGTGCCCGTGGAGGGGCAGGACTGGTCGCACGACCCCTTCGCCATGGTGGAACGCGACGGCCGGCTCTACGGGCGCGGCACGGCGGACATGAAGGGCTTCCTCGCCTGCGTCATGGCGCTGGTGCCGGCGGCTGTGGAGCGCCGGCTCGCGCGGCCGATCCACATTGCCTTCTCCTATGACGAGGAGCTCGGCTGCATCGGCGTGCGCCGGCTCATCGACGTGATGGCGGAGATGCCGGTGAAGCCCGCCTTCTGCATCGTCGGGGAACCGACCTCGCTCGACGTCGCCATCGGCCACAAGGGCAAGACCGGCGGCCACATCGCCTGCCACGGCCTCGAATGCCATTCGAGCCTCGCGCCGACCGGCGTCAACGCCATCTACATGGCCGCCGACATGATCGCCGCGATCCGTACGCTCCAGGAGGAGGTGAGCCGCACCGGCGCGCGCGACGAGGCCTACGACATTCCCTACACCACGCTCCATGTGGGCACCATAGAGGGCGGCACGGCGCTCAACATCGTGCCCAGCCTCTGCCGGCTGGCCTTCGAGATCCGCAATGTCTCGGGCGACGACCCGCAGGCGCTGCTCGACCGGCTGCGCGACGAGGCCGACAGGATCGTCGCCGGCGTGCGCGAGCGTCATCCCGCCGCCGCCATCGACATCGAGATCGATAACGCCTATCCGGGCCTCGACACCGACCCGGATGCGGAGATCGTGAGCTTCGTGAAATCGCTCACCGGCCGCAACAGCCACCTCAAGGTGCCGTTCGGCACGGAGGGCGGCCTGTTCCAGCAGCGTCTCCATGTGCCGACCGTGGTCTGCGGCCCCGGCGACATCGCCCAGGCGCACAAGCCCGACGAGTTCATCGCCGTCGACCAGATGGCCAGGTGCGACGTCTTCCTGGCCGCCCTTCTCGACCGGTTGAGCGAATAGAGGCTTGTCCGATCAGACGGCACCGGCCCGCTCCCCCGCCCGGCCACCCACGGGATCATGATTTATGGGTGGCGGCGCGCTATCGCGTGCAGCGCATGAGCTCCACGCTCTCCACAGAGATCTCGGAGGAGACCTGGGTGCGGAACTGGCGCGCCTGGACGGCGGTGGCCGTAAACTGCACCTCCACCATCATCAGCTCGCCGCCCCACGCCCTGCCGGCACGCACCGTGAGCGGCGCGATGGCGAGCTTCTGAAGCGGGTTGAGCACGCGCAGGAGCGCATCCGGCCCGGGCGAAACCCGCGCCTCGAGCGCGAAGGTCGACAGGCCGGGACCGGCGGTCCCGTCACGAGAGGATGCGGAAGGCGATGGAAGATCGGCCGCGAGGGCCGCAGATTGAGTCTGCATGGCACGAAAGCCCGATTGTCGGTCACAAGGAAAAAGCGAGAGATCACTCCCGGCCGAGTATCCCGGCCGGGCCGCTAATTCGATGTCCGGCAAGCGGACGCTGGTGCGTGCCACAGATCATGCTGGCAAGAGTCTTACAGCCTTCGCCCGGGCCCCGTCAAAGAGTTTGCCGAAGCCAGGGGCTCCGGATGGGGGCGATGCGGCGCTCCATGAACCGGTAGCCCCCTCACCAGGTTCCTTTGCGCGATGCCACAAACGAACCCTCTCCCCTCGCGGGAGAGGGAGGGGCCCGTCGCGAAAGCGATGGGAGGGTGAGGGGCCGAGGGCGGAGCCCTATGCCGCCGCCGTGCATTCCCGGTCGGCGAGCGCGACGATGTCGTCCATGATCGCGTTGATGGCGAAGTCCTTCGGCGTATAGACCGCCTTCACCCCGCATTGCTTGAGCACGAGCACGTCGGAGGCGGGAATGATGCCGCCGACCACGACGGGAATGTCGAGCCCCTGCGTGCGCAGCCTGTTCATCACGTCCTGGACGAGGGTCACATGGCTGCCCGACAGGATCGACAGGCCGATCACATGGGCCTTCTCGCGCTTCGCCGCGGCGACGATCTCCTCCGGCGTCAGGCGGATGCCGTCATAGGCGACCTCCATGCCGATCTCGCGGGCACGCACGGCGATCTGTTCCGCACCGTTTGAATGGCCGTCGAGGCCGGGCTTGCCGACGAGCAGCTTCAGCCGCTCGCCAAGCTTCTCGGAGACCCGCTCCACGCCCGCGCGCAGCTCCCGGATGCGCTCTGCGCCATCGGTCACCATGGCGACCGCGGCGATGCCGGTGGGCGCCCGGTACTCGCCGAAGACCTCGCGCAGGGTCGCGCCCCATTCGCCCGTCGTCACGCCGGCCTTCGCCGCCGCGATCGAGGGCTCCATGATGTTGCGCCCCTCCTGCGCGGCCTCGCGCAGCGCATCGAGCGCGGCTGCGGCCGCACGCCCGTCGCGGGCGCCGCGCCACTGCCTGAGGCTCTCCACGGCCTCCGTTTCGACCATTTCCGGAACGGTCAGAACGCCGCCCTCCTCGCCCGACAGCGGCGAGGGCTCCGTCTCCGTATAGGCGTTGACGCCGACCACCGTCTGCTCGCCCGCCTCGATGGCCTTGAGCCGCTCCGCATTGGCCGCGACCAGCGCCTCCTTCATGTACCCCGTCTCGATGGCGGCGATGGCACCGCCCATCTCCCCGATCCGGTCGAGCTCCAGACGCACCGCCTCCTTGATCTCCTCCACCCTGGCGGTGATCTCGCGGCTGCCGTCGAAGATGTCGCCATATTCGAGAAGGTCGGTCTCGTAGGCGAGGATCTGCTGCATCCTGAGCGACCATTGCTGGTCCCACGGCCGGGGCAGGCCCAGCGCCTCGTTCCAGGCGGGAAGCTGGACGGCGCGGGCGCGCGCGCCCTTCGACAGCGTGACCGCCAGCATCTCGATCAGGATGCGGTAGACATTGTTCTCCGGCTGCTGCTCGGTGAGCCCCAGGGAGTTGACCTGAACGCCGTAGCGGAAGCGCCGGAACTTCTCCTCCTCCACGCCGTAGCGCTCACGGCAGATCTCGTCCCAGAGCTCCGCGAAGGCACGCATCTTGGACAGCTCCGTGACGAAGCGGATGCCGGCATTGACGAAGAAGGAGATGCGCCCGACGACGCGCGGGAAATCGTCCCCCGGCACCGCGCCGGAGTCGCGCACCGCGTCGAGCACGGCGCGTGCGGTGGCGAGCGCGTAGGCCACCTCCTGCACCGGCGTCGCGCCCGCTTCCTGGAGGTGGTAGGAGCACACATTCACCGGGTTCCATTTCGGCAGCTCGCGATAGGCCCAGGTGATGGTGTCGGTGATGAGCCGCATGGACGGCTCCGGCGGGAACACATAGGTGCCGCGCGAAAGATATTCCTTGACAATGTCGTTCTGCGTGGTGCCCGCAAGGCTCGCCCGGTCGATGCCGCGCTCGTCGGCGAGCGCCGTGTAGAGCGCGAGCAGCCACGCCGCCGTCGCGTTGATCGTCATGGAGGTGTTCATGCGGTCGAGCGGGATGCCGTCGAACAGCGCGCGCATGTCGCCGAGATGGGCCACCGGCACGCCGACCTTGCCCACCTCGCCGCGCGCCAGCACATGATCGGGGTCGTAGCCGGTCTGCGTCGGCAGGTCGAAGGCGACGGAGAGACCCGTCTGGCCCTTGGCGAGATTGGTGCGGTAGAGCGCGTTGGAGGCCCTGGCCGTCGAATGGCCGGCATAGGTCCTGAAGATCCACGGCCTGTCGCGCATCTGCGCCTTATCCGGCGTCTCGTTCATGACCTTCTCCCTATTGTCCCGCAATATCTGAGCATGCCTGATTGTGCGGCGCAACCGATACGTTTCGCGACACCCCGAAACGTGGATCGACGCCCCCGTTTTCTGCGACTTTTCGCTATTGTTCCACAATGCGGATACTGTTGCATCGCAAAATTGCCTAGGAAATCGGCACGATTGCTTGCTATGATCGCGGCATGGGAATGCCGGAGCCATGCGGCGGGCGAGCCGGAGAGTCGAGGCGCATCTCCGGCCGGACGTCCTGGAGTGAGGGAGCAATGCGAGAATGACAGCGGCAGCGCAGGCGATCGCGAGCACGGCCAACAGCAACACCCCGAAGAAGGATCTCTACGAGATCGGCGAGATCCCGCCGCTCGGCCATGTCCCGAAAAACATGTATGCCTGGACCATCCGCCAGGAGCGTCACGGCCCCCCGAGGATGCGATGCAGGTGGAGGTCGTGCCCACCTGGGAGATCGATTCCGACGAGGTGCTCGTCCTCGTGATGGCCGCGGGCGTCAACTACAACGGCGTGTGGGCCTCGCTCGGCCAGCCGATCTCGACCATCGACGTGCACAAGCACCCCTTTCATGTCGCGGGCTCCGACGCCTCCGGCATCGTCTGGGCCGTCGGCTCCAAGGTGAAGCGCTGGAAGGTCGGCGACGAGGTCGTCATCCACTGCAACCAGGACGACGGTGACGACGAGGAGTGCAATGGCGGCGACCCGATGTTCTCCTCCTCCCAGCGCATCTGGGGTTACGAGACGCCGGACGGCTCCTTCGCCCAGTTCTGCCGCGTCCAGTCGCGTCAGCTCATGCCGCGGCCGAAGCATCTCACCTGGGAGGAATCGGCCTGCTACACGCTGGTGCTGGCGACCGCCTACCGCATGCTGTTCGGCCATCGCCCGCATATTCTGCGCCCCGGCCACAATGTGCTGATCTGGGGTGCGTCGGGGGGCCTGGGCTCCATGGCCGTCCAGCTCTGCGCGGCCGCCGGGGCGAGCGCCATCGGCGTCATCTCCGACGAGACCAAGCGCGACTACGTGCTCTCGCTCGGCGCGCGCGGCGTCATCAACCGCAAGGATTTCGATTGCTGGGGCCAGATGCCGGCTGTCAACACGCCGGAATACAACGCCTGGGCGAAAGAGGTCCGCCGCTTCGGCAAGGCGATCTGGGACATCACCGGCAAGGGCGTGAATGTCGACTTCGTGTTCGAGCACCCCGGCGAGGCGACCTTCCCCGTCTCCTGCTTCGTGGTGAAGCGCGGCGGCATGGTCGTCTTCTGCGCCGGCACGACGGGCTACAACATCACCTTCGACGCCCGCTATGTCTGGATGCACCAGAAGCGCATCCAGGGCTCCCACTTCGCCCATCTCAAGCAGGCCGCACAGGCCAACCAGCTCGTTGTCAATCGGCGGATCGACCCGTGCATGTCGGAGGTCTTCTCCTGGGCCGACATCCCCAAGGCCCATATGCGCATGTGGAAGAACCAGCACCAGCCGGGCAACATGGCCGTGCTCGTCAACGCCCAGCGCACGGGGCTGCGCACCTTCGAGGACGTCCTGGAGGAAGGCGGCGGCGCGGCCTAGGGTCCTGACCCTAGCGCGTCTCCGGCCCGCGCCGGCGCAGGCGGATGGCGCGGTTGATCTCGCCGCCGAAGATCATGATCAGCGCGCCCAGATAGACGAAGATCATCGCTGCCATGATGCCCGCGAGCCCCGCATAGGTGCTGGCGAAGCTCGCGAACCGGCCGAGATAGACCGAATAGCTCCAGGCCATCACGATCCATATGGCGACGGTGAACGCGACCCCCGGCCACAGGTCCCGCAGCGGCCGGATGCGCGCCGGCAGGAAGAGATGCGCCATGACGAGCCCGATGACGAGCACCGCGAGCGCGAAGGGATAGCGCACCGCGTCGTAGAGCTCCGGCACATGGTCGGCGCCCGGAATGTACTTGTACATGAGCGCGCGGATGACCGGGGCCAGCACGATCAGGAACGCCACGGCGATCAGCACGGCCGCGCCGGCGAACACGAACAGGATGTTCTGCGCGAACAGACGGATCGCGGAGCGGCGCTCCTTCAGGTCGTAGGCCCGGTTCAGGCCGACGCGCACGCTGTCCACCCCGCCGGATGCCGTCCACAGGGTCAAGAGCACGCCGATGCTCAATAGCCCGCCCCTCTGCCGGGTCAGCACATTCTCGATCTCCGGCACGAGCGGCGAGACGATATCGGACGGCGCGATGCTCAGGAGATAGTTCACCAGCGCCTCGGCCAGATGCTCGTCGCCGACGAAGCCCGCCAGCGCGGTGAGGAAGATCAGGAACGGAAAGGCCGACAGGAGGATCCGATAGGCGATGTTGCCCGCGAGCGGCACCGCCTCGTCCGCGAAAAGCCGCGCGAAGGCCTCCGCGAAGACCGACCATGTCGCTGCCAGCAACCCCTGTCGTCCCTGTGTGGTTTTGTCCCGGCCGGCCATGCGCCCCGCGTCCCGATGCCTCGTGTTCTCCAGCGTTCCATATCATCCGGAAACGGGAAAGGCGACGCCCCTGACGGCCCGTCTGCCGCGACCGCAGGGGGAGAGGCTCCGCGTCACACCGCCGCGACGCACGACCCCGGCAGGGCCGTGCTCCTTTCCACCTCCGTCAGGAGCCAGTCGTGGAACGCCTTGACCGGCGCCTCCTCCATCAGCGCGGGCGGAATGACCAGCCAGTAGCCATAGCCGTCATGGGCGAGTTCCAGCTCGAAGGGGCGCACGAGCCGGCCCGACGAGAGATCGTCGCCGACAAGCACGCCGTTCACGAGCGCCACGCCCTGACCCGCCAGCGCGGCGGCGACGGCGTTCGCCTCGTCGTTGAACACCGGGCCGCGCGACCAGTCGACCTCCTCCGCACCGGCCGCCTTGAGCCACATCGCCCATTCCGGCGAGGTGGCGTCGCCGGACAGCCAGTGCACATGCAGGAGCGTATGCCGGGCGAGGTCCGCCGGCACGCGCAGGGGCGGGCCGTCTTCCAGGAGCTGCGGGCTGCAAACGGGGAAATTCCGGTAGGGCACGAGCGGCTCGACGACGAAATCCGGATAGGCCCCGTCCCCGTAGCGGATCGCGATATCGACCCCGTCGCGGGCGAAGTCGATAACCCGGCTGTTGGAATCGATGCGCACATCGACCTCCGGGCAGATCCGCCGGAAGCCCTCCAGCCTTGGCACCAGCCACTTGGCGGCGAAGGACGGCGCCATGGAGATGACGAGTTGGCGCCGATCCCCGCGCCGGCGCACGCGCTCCACCGCGCCGGCGAGCTGGCCGAGCCCGTCGCGCACGCCCGGCAGGAGCGCCTGGCCGGCCTGGGTCAGCTCGACCGCGCGGGGCTTGCGCACGAAGAGCTTGGTGCCGAGCCAGTCCTCCAGTTGGCGGATATGGTGGCTGATCGCCGCCGGGGTGACGTGAAGCTCTTCCGAGGCCCGGGTGAAGCTCATGTGCCGGGCCGCCGCCTCGAAGGCGCGCAGGGCGGAGAGATGGGCGAGCGCTTGCGGATTCATGGTTTAGTTTTCCTCATCCCGGCGACAAGGATTACCCGTTTGTACGGGCGATTGAACGGCCTCACATTAAAACAGCATTGAACTCTTGTCATGAGGAGACAGCCCATGGCCACCGCCTCGCACACTTGCCGATGCGCCGCCACAGCCGGCGACAAGTCCGCTCCCCTGTCGGACCGCCTCGCGCAGGCCCTGGCCCATCGGCCGGCGGGCCCGGTCACGGGCGCCCTTGTCGCGGCCCTCGCGGCCTGGCACCGCCGGCGCGTCAGGCGCACCGTGCTCGCCGAGCTCAGGCGGCTCGACCCGTGGCTCCTGGACGATATCGGGCTCGACCCGGCGCATCTGGAGGAGGTCGCCGAACGCATGGCCGACAACTATCTCGCCCGCGGCAGCCGCGGGACGATCCAGGAGCTTGCAAGCGACATCCGGCGCTGACAGGTCGCAAGGCCCGGCTCCCGCGCCGGGTCTTGCCATCTCCCGGCGTGCGTTTACCATTTCCCGGCAGACCGGGGCTTGGGCACGTCGGGGGGACACCCATGAGCGATGACAAGCCGGATATTCCCGAGGCCATGCTGGCCAAGTGGCAGCGTGTGGTCGACCTCGCCGCCGACCTCGTGGAGGTTCCGGCAAGCCTCGTGATGCGGACGCAGCCGCCGGACCATTCCGTCCTGGTCTCCAGCCGGAGCGCGGGAAATCCGTACAGTCCCGGCCAGTCCTTCGAGCTGAACGAGCGGCTCTATTGCTATGCGGTCCTGCGCGACGCCCGCGCGCTGGTCGTGCGCGACGCCCATGCCGATCCCGACTGGGACGACAATCAGGACCTCGCCCACGGCATGTCGTTCTATGTCGGCTATCCGCTCGCATGGCCCGACGGCGCACTGTTCGGCACGATCTGCGTGCTGGACCGGCAGGACAACGAGAAGGCACGGCGCTGCCGCGAGCTCCTGGAGGCCTTTCGCGGCGTCGTGGAGACCGACCTGGCGCTGCTCGTGGAGATGGACCGGCGCGCACGGGCCGAAGCTGCCCTGACGGACACGCTCGAGACGCTGGAAGCGCGGGTCGCGGAGAGAACGCGCGCGCTCACCGTGGCCAATGACGGGCTCCGCCAGGAGATCGCCAGCCGCCAGAGGGCAGAGCAGGCCCTGCTGAGGCGCGAGCACGAGCTGGAGGAGGCCAACACCGCGCTGAGGGTGCTCCTGTCCAATATGGAGGAGTCGCGCCACGCCTTCGAGGAGCAGATCCTCCGGCAGATCAAGGGGCTGGTGCTGCCCCATCTCGCCCGGCTGCGCCAGGCCGTCGGCGAGAACGAGCCGGCACGCTCCTATCTCGGCCTCGCGGAGACCAATCTCGAGCAGATCACCTCATCCTTCGCCGACAGGCTCGTCACCGCCTTCGAGGGCCTCACGCCGATGGAGGCCGAGATCGCCCAGATGGTCATGAACGGCCAGACGACGAAGGACATCGCCCGCGCCCTGTCGCGCGAGACGAGCACCATCGAGTTCCACCGCAACAATATCCGCCGCAAGCTCGGCATCGGCAGCCGGCGGACCAATCTCCGGCGCTACCTGCTCTCGCTTCACTGACGCCGAATATGGGGATTTACCCCCATTCCGCCCCCAACCTGCCCATGTCAGCGCGCCTGCGGCCCGGTGCTAGGCTTGCCCGTGAGCCGGACCGGAGGGGCCGGCGCGCCAATCCATGTGAGGAGGGAGCACGATGGACAGGAAAGATCTCGAACCGCTCGCCGCCGACGGATCGTCCGGCACACTCGCGCCGGGCATCTCGCGGCGCTCGTTCTTCGTCGCGGCGGGCGCGGCCGGCGTCTGCGGCGCGGCAACCGCGCTGGGACCGACCGCCGCCAAGGCCCAGTCCACCGACTGGCAGCAGCCGGGCAACAACAATCACGTCCTCGCACTGCAGGAGCAGTCGGCCTATCCCGACGGGCCGGTCACCGTGGACTTCTACGGCCATTGCGCGATCAAGCTCACCTCGCCCGGCGGGGCGACGGTGCTGTTCGACCCCTGGCGCGACGATCCGTCGGGCGCCTGGGGCCTGTGGTTCAAGAACGAGTTTCCGGAAACCCTGGTCGACATCACCATGTCGACGCACACCCATTTCGACCACGACGCGATCCACCGGCCGCAATCGACCATGGTGCTCGACCGCATGGTCGGGTCCTTCGCCTTCGCCGACCTGAAGATCACGGGCTTTGCCGACAAGCACGCCTGCGTCGCGCCGGGCTGGTATCCCTGGACCGACGCGCTGAAGGAGTTCGGCGTGGATGCCTGCCCGCCGAACAATCCCGGCCATATGGACATGGTCACCTATCTGGTGGAGACCGGCGGCATCCGCACGCTCATCTGGGGTGATAACCGGCACAATCCGCCGGACGCCTTCTGGGAGGCGGTGGGCCCGGTCGATATCCTGACCCTGCCGGTGGACGGCTCGCAGCACATCCTGTCCTATGCGCAGGGCGATGCCATCGTGGAGCGGCTGAAGCCGAAGATCGTCATCCCGACGCACTATCTCGGCGAGACCACGACCTACACGCTCTCCACCCTTCAGCCGGCCGACGAGTGGGTGAAGAGCCAGAAGAGCTACAAGATGCTCGACGGGCCGGCGCTGACGCTCGCCGCCGCGGAGGTCTCGGGCATGGACCGCGAGTTCCTGTATTTCGGGGATCACGCGGCCCAGACCTAGTCATGAGGAAAGAGGCCATCCGGAGATGGCCTCTTCCGACTGTCCAGGTCTCAGGCGAGGATCACGCGGCCTTCTGCATCAGGCCGCGATTGATGAGCGTCTCGGCGATCTGCACGGAGTTGAGGGCTGCACCCTTGCGCAGATTGTCGGAGACGCACCACAGGTTCAGGCCGTTCTCGATGGTCGGGTCGACGCGGATCCGGCTGATGAAGGTGGCGTAGTCGCCGACGCATTCGACCGGGGTCACATAGCCGCCATCCTCGCGCTTGTCGACCACGAGCAGGCCCGGCGCCTCGCGCAGGATCTCGCGGGCCGCCTCGTCGTCGAGCGGGCGCTCGAACTCGATATTGACCGCCTCGGCATGGCCGACGAAGACCGGCACGCGCACGCAGGTCGCCGTCAGTTTGATCTTCGGATCGAGGATCTTCTTCGTCTCCACGATCATCTTCCATTCCTCCTTGGTGTCGCCGTCCTCCATGAAGACGTCGATATGGGGAATGACGTTGAAGGCGATCTGCTTGGTGAACTTCTCCGCCTCGGGCGGGTCGGTGACGAAGATGCCGCGGGTCTGCGTCCACAGCTCGTCCATCGCCTCCTTGCCGGCGCCGGAGACCGACTGATAGGTGGAGACCACGACGCGCTTGATGCCGGCCGCCTCGTGCAGCGGCTTCAGCGCGACCACGAGCTGGGCGGTGGAGCAGTTTGGATTGGCGATGATGTTGCGCCGGTTGGGCCTGGCCATATAGGCCTCGAGGGCGTCGGCATTGACCTCCGGCACGATCAGCGGCACGTCCTGGTCGTAGCGCCAGCACGACGAATTGTCGATGACGACGGCGCCCTTCGCCCCGATCCGCGGCGACCAGTCCTTGGAGACGGTAGAGCCCGCCGACATCAGGCAGAAATCGACCTTGGAGAAGTCGAACTGCTCGAGGTCCTCGCACTTCACCGTGCGGTCCCCGAAGGACACCTCCGTGCCCAGCGACCGCCGCGACGCGACGGCATGGATCTCGTCGACCGGGAACTCCCGCTCGGCGAGAATGTTCAGCATTTCCCGGCCCACATTGCCCGTGGCACCGACGACGGCGACCTTGTAGCCCATGTCTGAAAATCTCTCCTCGACGCTCTCGCTCCCCCCGCCTTCGCCATCGGCCCCACGTAAGGGGGCCTCTGCGTCCCTCTCACCCCGCCGGGGAGAGGATACGGGGACAAGAGGTCGTGTTACGCGACCGTCGCGGTGACGGTGCGTTTGGCGGTCGTGGTCGTGGTTTTCGTGACGATGACCGACATCTGTCTTCGACCTGCCTGCCTCTTGGGTGGTGAGCGGCAGCGGCTGAAACCGCCACCGGAGCGGACTTGTCGTGCATGAGGATAGCCGCCATGTCAAGCGCCATATGCGGGCCGGCAGGCGGTCCCCGCATTCCGGAACGGCGGCAATTCGGCTATCCTTGGCGGCGACGGACCGATCCCCGGCGCGGGAGGAGCCGCAATGAGCGAGGCACCGGCGGACTACGAGGCCTTCTGGCACCATTATCTGCGCGAACATGCGCGGCCGGGCACGCGTGCGCTCCATTTCCTCGGCTCGGGCCTTGCCATCGTCTTCCTCGTCGCGGCCATCGCGTTCCTGTCCTGGCAGTTCCTTGTCGCCGCCATCGTTGCGGGCTACGGCTTCGCCTGGATCGGGCACTTCGTCGTGGAGAAGAACCGGCCGGCGACCTTCGGCCATCCGCTCTGGTCGCTCATCAGCGATTTCCGCATGCTCTGGTTCTGGCTCACCGGGCGGCTCGACGACGAGATCCGGAAGGCGCACGGAGGCTAGCCTCCTGCCCCGCTTCTGCCGGGCTCGCGACCGTCCCGGCTGGACAGGCGGCCGGCGCGACACGACATTGTCCGCACGCGTATCGCGTCTCTCAACAACACCTCATGGCGGATCCCGGAGATGTTCGACTGGCTCTTGAATGTGGAGGTCTGGGCGAGCCTCCTGACGCTGACGGCACTGGAGATCGTGCTCGGCATCGACAATCTCGTCTTCCTGTCGGTCGTCGCCCAGCGGCTGCCGGCGCGCCGCCGCCAGCTCGCCCAGCGTATCGGCCTTATCGGCGCACTCGGCATGCGCATCGTGCTGCTGACCATGATCGTGTGGATCACCGGGCTCGTCACGCCGATCTTCACCCTCGGCGACTACGCCTTCTCCTGGCGCGACCTGATCCTGATCGCGGGCGGCCTGTTCCTGCTCTACAAGGGCACGACGGAAATCCATGGCGAGGTCGAGGGCGGCGAGGACCACATGGGCGCCGCGGCGACGGGCTTTGCCGCCGCAATCGCCCAGATCATGGTGCTCGATCTCGTTTTCTCGCTCGATTCCATCATCACCGCGGTGGGGCTGACACGCTTCCTGCCGGTCATGATCGCGGCGGTCACCATCGCCATCGCGGTCATGCTGTTCGCCGCCCGGCCAGTCAGCGACTTCATCGCGCGCCATCCGACGACCAAGATGCTGGCGCTCGCCTTCCTCCTGCTGATCGGCGCGGCGCTGGTCGCCGACGGGCTGCATTTCCACATCCCGCGCGGCTACATCTATTTCGCCATCGCCTTCTCGCTCGGCGTGGAGGCGCTCAACCTCGTCGCCGGCAACAGCCGCAAGCGGAAGACGACGAAAGACTAGGGTGACGTCCTAGCCGGCCGAATTGGGCGCGCGGGCCGGTGCAGCTCAATCGGTCAGGCGAGAGAATCGCGCACCAGCGGCATGGTCATGCAGTGGACGCTGCCGCCGCCATGGGCGAAGAGCCGGAGATCGGGATCGATCACGGTCACCCCCTCCGCCCTCATCGCCTCGTTGACGCGGGCGGAGTGGGCCGGCGAGACGACCCGGTCGTCGCCGAGCGCCAGCACGTTGCAGGCCATGTCCATCATGGCCTCGCGATAGCTCACCGGGATGATGCGGATGCCGTGGCTGTCGAGCCAGTCGACGAAATCGTCGTCGAGCACGTCGGTGCAGGCGAGCGCCAGCCCGTCCGTCACCATGGAGAAGATCACGTCCAGATGGAGGAAATGTTCCGGGAACGGCACGAGGCGCGTCTGCCAGCCGGCCTCCCTGAACCAGCCGGCGAACTGGCGCGCGCCCGCCTCGTCGGTGCGCCCGCCGGAATGGCCGATGGCGAGGAGCCCCGGGCGGATGATGTGGATGTCGCCACCTTCCACCATGCCCGCCGTCGCGATGCGCCAGGGATCGCCCGCAAGCTCGCGATAGAAGGCGAGGATCGCGGCGATCTCGCCGCGGCGCTGCGGGCGCTCGAGCTGGGTGATGGCCGGGCCCCAGGGCGTCATCTGCGAGGAATCGCGCGTATAGACCTGATAGGGCAGATGCGGGTCGGGCTCCAGATAGCGGCATTCGACGCCCGCGCCCTGAAGCGCGGAGACGAGCTCGTCATACTGGTGCTCGAAGGCGGCATGCGCCGGCGGCTGCTGGCTCTGGAGCGTGCGGCGCGCAATGTCGTTGGTGGGGATCCACTGGTAATTGTCGGGACGGCACAGCAGCACGCTGCGCAGCACACCGGTTTCAGAATCGATGCCGAGCTGCACGGGAAGACTACCCTTGACCTGATGTGTTCGATGGGCGGCAAATTACAGGATGCCGCGTCCGCGGGAAACCACCGTTATTGCAGAATAATATTTCGTAGGGCAAAACGTTGACCTATAAGGGCGCAAGCGCCCGCAACCGCGAACAGGAGGCGAAGCCCATGACGTCGCCAGGCACGACGACGCAGACCACGACGCAGGCCCCGACCACGCGCCTGCCGGCCCTGTTCGCCGACACGCTGCGCCTGCCCGCAATCGGCGCGCCGATGTTCATCGTCTCCGGCCCGGAGCTCGTCATCGCCCAGTGCCGCGCGGGCATCGCCGGCGCCTTCCCCGCGCTCAACGCCCGGCCCGCCGAACAGCTCGACGCGTGGCTTTCCGAAATCCGCGAGACGCTCGATGGCGCCTCGCCCCGGCCCGCGCCCTTCGGCGTTAATCTCATCGTCCACCGGTCCAATCCGCGCCTGGAGGAGGATCTCGCGACCGTGGTGCGCCATCGCGTGCCCTTCGTCATCACCTCCGTCGGCGCGCCGGACGAGGTGGTCGGGGCGGTGCATTCCTACGGTGGGCTGGTCATTCACGACGTGACCAATATGCGCCATGCGCGCCGCGCGATCCGCGCCGGCGTCGACGGGCTCATCCTCGTCTGCGCCGGCGCCGGGGGCCACGCCGGCACGCTGAGCCCCTTCGCGCTCCTGCCGGAGGTTCGCGCGGAGTTCGACGGCCTGATCGTGCTGGCCGGCGCCATCACCTCCGGCGCAGCACTCAAGGCGGCGCGCGTCATGGGCGCCGACCTCGCCTATATGGGCACCCGCTTCATCGCCACGCGCGAAGCCCGCGCGGTCGATCCCTACAAGGCCATGCTGGTGGAGAGCCAGGCCTCCGACATCCTCTACACGCCCGCCTTCACCGGTGTCTCCGGCAACTATCTGCGCCCGTCCATCGAACGGGCGGGCCTCGATCCCGACAATCTGAAGCCGCGCGACGAGATCGTCATCTCCGATCACGAGAAGCGGCCGAAACAGTGGAAGGACATCTGGGGCGCGGGCCAGGGAGTGGGCAATATCGCCGACGTGCCCGACGTGGCCACGCTCGTCGCCCGGCTCGAGGCCGAATATGCCGAGGCGGCACGCGCGAAAGACCCCTTTGCCGCCCGGCTTGCGGACGAAGCCGCCGGACAGGACACGCCGTGAGTCAGCCGGACGGCATGTCCGGTCGGGATCGCGCCACATTTCGATAAAATTTTAAAATATCCCCATTTCGTCGAATTTTAATAATCGTGGACATGCCGATCGCTCGCCAGGGCCTTCGGCCATCCCCGAAACGCAATCGACGAAACGAGACATCATGCCCTCATCCGGCCTCCCTTCACAGACGGCAACCGCAACGGGCAAGGCGGTCGCAACCCCTCCCGCGCCCACGGCAGAACGCGCTCCGGCCAGATCCAACCTGACGCTCGACCGGAACGACAAGTCCACACTCCTGCGCGGCCAGGGGTTCAGCGACCTCATGCGCCGGCAGACGAACCATCGCCTGTATCTGACGGCGCATCGCGGCATGGGACCGACCAGCGTCTTCGGCCGGACATTTCCCGAGGACCTGCCGCCCGAAAACAGCATCGCCTCGATCAGGCAGGCGATGCTGCAGGGTGCGGACGCCGTCGAGGTCGACATCTTCAAGTCCGGGGACGGCAGGCTCGTGGTCACCCATGACGACGAGATCTGGCGCAACGCCTACGATACCGACCGCACGGGACAGGACCTGCCCGCCGGCGAGACCACGGACAGCTACCGGATTGGCCAGAAGACCCTGGCCGAGCTGCAGCGGATCCCCATCGGCCCCAATGGCGAGACCATGCCCACGCTCGACGACGTGCTCGAGCTTGCGCAGAACGTCAACGAGACCCTCAAGGAGGCGGGGCGGCGCGGTGTCATTCTCAATATCGAGCTCAAGGACAAAGAGGCCATCGGCACGCTCTTGAACTTTCTCGACAGCCAGAAGGCGGCAGGCAGGCAGGACTGCCTGGACAATCTGATCTTCTGTTCGTTCAAGCACGAGGCTCTCAAGACCCTCAGGGCCGAGGCGAAAGACCGGGGCATCAGCAACCTCAATATCGTCCCGGGCATCAAGACCGCCCAATGGTTCGGCGACGCACAGGTGGACAAGGAGAACGGCTTCGCGCTGCGCAAAGAGGACGCGGAATACGACAAGCAGGAAGTCGAAAAACTGCGCAAACTAGTGGAAGACTACGACTTCCAGGGCTATGACGGCATCATCTGGGACTTCCGGCAAGACGTCCTGGATCTCGTCAGCTCGTCTGCGGGCGTTCCGTATGGTGCCGCGGGCCTTCCGAGGCAGGGCGGCACGACGCCGGGCGAGATGGTCCTGCACGCCTCCACCTCCGACTTCCGGCAATACGCCACGGACAACGCGTTCTCCGATGTCCTGCTCAAGCTGACGGAGGCGGTCGAGACCTTCTTCAAATGCGACAATATCGACGATGCCCGGAAGACGATCCTGGACTCCGCCATCCGCTCCAAAGGCCTCCAGGCGCAACTCCTGTGCCGGCCGACCAAGGACGGCGGAGTGGAGTATCGTATCTACAACTACGGCCACAGCGACGACCGCTACTACAGCGCTCTGACACACGGCGCGCCGAAACCCGTCCCCTTCTCGAAGCTGAAATGCATCACCTGAGGTCAGGGCGAGGGCCCGACCGCCGTGTCGGACAGCGGACGGAACGGGCCCGCTCAGCCCGTCTTCGGGCGGTTCAGGACGCGCTTGAAGCAGCCCTGGCCGGTGGCCGCGAGCCGGCCCTCGCCGTCATAGACATGGGCGTCGCAGAACAGGGTGGTCCGGCCGCCGCCGGTCACACGGGCAACGGCGCGGATCTCGCCATCGGGCGGCAGGGCCCGCTGGTAGGAGATGGCCAGTTGCAGCGTGAGGGCGCGCGCATCGGGATCGCCGTCATGGCCGAGCGTGGCGGCGAAGCCGCAGGCGGTGTCGATCAGGATATAGGCGATGCCGCCATGGGCCCTGCCGGACCGGTTGGCATGGCCGGGGCCCAGGGCCATGGAGACTTCCGCCTCCCCCTCCCCGACCCGCACGAGCCGGATGCCGAGGCCGTCGCAGAACGCGGAGATCGCGGTGCCGGCCGTCGCGGTGTCGTCCTGAATGCTCATCGCCCGCCCCGTCACCGTCCGGAAAAGGTGGCCTTGCGCTTTTCGAGAAACGCCGTCACCCCTTCGTGGAAATCCTCCGTCGTGAACAGCACCGCCTGGCCGTCGGCCTCGCCGTCGAGAAGGGCGTCGAGCCCTTGCGGCGCACGCGCCAGCGTCGCCTTGGCCATGGCGATGGCGAGCGGGGCGGCGGCCACGAGCCGGTCGGCGGCCCTGAGCGCCTCCTCCAGCGCATGGCCCGGCTCGACCACCTGGTCGGCGAGCCCGACGCGCTCGGCCTCCTCCCCGTCGAGCGTCTCGCCGAGGAAGAAGATACGCCGGGTCGCGCCCGTGCCGGCGCGCGCCGGCACCGTCCAGAGCGCACCGAGATCCGGCATCAGCCCGACCTTCGCGAAGCCGCCCGCATAATGCGCGTCGCGCGCCGTGATGACGAGGTCGCAGGCCGCCGCGAGAGACAGCCCCGCCCCCACCGCATAGCCCTCGACCGCGGCGATGACCGGCTTCTCGCCGCGCACGAGCTGGCGCACGAGACGATGGGCGCGTTTCAGCCGCGCGCGCCCGCCGGGCCCGTCGAGATCGCCCATGGAGCTCAGGTCGCCGCCGGCACAGAAGCAGCCCTCCGCGCCGGTGAGCACGATCACGCGGACCGACGGGTCGGCGAGCACGGCCTCGAGCTCGTCGTGCAGCGCCTCGCGCAGGCGGAGGCTCAGCGCGTTGCGCTTTGCCGGCTCGTTGAGCGTGAGCACGGCGACCGCGCCGTAGCGCTCCACGAGGATTGTCGTCTCGCCGCTTTGCGATGTGGTCTGCGCCATGTCTGGCCTCCTCCGCCGGTCAGGCGATCCCGCGCTCGGCCTCGCGGATCATGTTGCGGGCGATCACGAGCTGCTGGATCTGGGTCGTGCCCTCATAAATACGGAACAGCCGCGCATCGCGATAGAGGCGTTCCACAGGTGTTTCCGCCATGTAGCCCGCACCGCCGTGAATCTGCACCGCGCGGTCGGCGACGCGGCCGACCATCTCGCTTGCGAACATCTTGGCGGAGGCGGCGAGCATGGGAATGCGCTCGTCCGCATCGTAGCGCCGGGCCGCGTCCCGCGTCATGGCGCGCGCGGCGAAGATCTCCGCCCGGCTGTCGGCGAGCATCGCCTGGACGAGCTGGAAGCCCGAGATCGCCTCGCCGAACTGCTTGCGCTCCATGGCATAGGCGAGCGCCTCCGACAGGAGCCGCTCCGCCGCCCCGATGCAGACGGCGGAGAGATGGATGCGCCCGCGGTCGAGCACCTTCATCGCGGTCTTGAAGCCCTGGCCCTCGCGCTCCGGGCCCCCGATGATCGCGCTTTCCGGCACGCGGACATCCTCGAAGACGACATCGGCGGTATGGGCGCCGCGCTGGCCCATCTTCCGGTCCGGCCGGCCGACCGCGATGCCCGGCAGGTCCGCCTCCACGAGGAAGGCGGAGATGCCGCCCGCGCCCGGAATGTCGGGATCAGTGCGCGCCATGACGGTAAAGACGCCCGCCTCGGGCGCATTGGTGATGAAACGCTTCGTGCCGTTGATCACGAAATCGCCGCCGTCGCGGTGCGCCTGCGTCCTCAGCGAGGCGGCGTCGGAGCCGGCCTCCGGCTCGGTCAACGCGAAGGAGGCGACGATCTCGCCGGACGCGATGCCCGGCAGCCACCTTTCCTTCTGCGCCTCGGTGCCGTCGATCACGATCCCCTGCGAGCCGATGCCGTTATTGGTGCCGAGCGCGGAGCGGAAGGCGACGGAGGCCTGGCAGAGCTCGAACAGGATCTCCACCTCCGCCTCGAGGGTGAGGCCGAGCCCGCCATGCTCGGCCGGGACGGACATGCCGAACAGCCCGAGCTCGCGCAGCGTCGCCAGGAGCTCGCCGGGGATGCGGTCCGTCTCCTCCAGCACGGGCTCGGCGGGGATCAGCCGCTCGCGCACGACCCGGCGCACCGTGCCGGCCAGCTGGTCGATAAGGTCTTGGTCGATGGTCATCTCTATCCGATCCGGTTCGTCGCTCGATGCAAGGGCCGCAGCCTTCGGGACCGATGCGCGCCCCGCCGCCGCGCCGGCACCGGGCCGGCGTGAAATCGGCCCGGCAGCAGCCCGGAAACCGGGCCGGCCGCGACGGGATTTCGGGGAAGCGCGTCGTCCAGGCGGCGCAGTCTATGCGAAGCGGCCATGCGGATCAATATTTGCGAAACGCTATTCTGCATAGCAAAATCAATGTGGTGCTGCCGAAGAAACCGGGAAAGATTGTCGACGCAGGTTTCGCTGTGCGAAAATCTCGCTTATTCTCGCCCGCGCAAACAACACGGATCAGGGACGGAACGAGGAGATATATGGCGCGCAGAAAGGCCACCGACGGTGGGGGGCTCATGGATATTGCGGGGATCGGGGCCGGCGAGGAGGCCGGGGAGAAGGACCGCCAGTTCATTTCCGCGCTGGCCCGCGGGCTGGAGGTCCTGCGCGCCTTCGATCCCGACGATCCGATGCTCGGCAATCAGGAGATCGCCCAGAGGACCGGCCTGCCGAAACCCACCGTCTCGCGCATTGCCTATACGCTGACCCGGCTCGGCTACCTGAAATACAATCCCAAGCTGGAGAAGTACCAGCTCGGTTCCGCGGTGCTGGCCTTCGGGCAGGCCTATATGGCGTCGATGGCGGTGCGCGAGATCGCGCGGCCCCATATGCAGGAGCTCGCCGAGGCCACGAGAACCACCGTCGCCCTCGGCGACCGCGACCGCCTCTCCATGGTCTATATCGAGCTGCAGCGCGGGGTGAGCCATGTGATCCTGCACCAGGACATCGGCTCGCGCCTGCCGATCGCGGAGACCTCCATGGGGTGGTCGTGGCTCGCCCGCGCGCCGGAGCCGCTGCGCACCCAGGTCATGGACGCGATCAAGACCAGCAAGGGCAAGGACTGGCCCGCGACCAAGACATCCATCGAGACCGCCGAGCGCGAGATCGCCCAGCACGGCTACTGCCTCGGCATGGGCACCTGGCTGCCGGACATCAACGGCGCCGGCGCCCCCTTCGTCTCGCCCGACGGGCGCACCGTTCTGGCCTTCAATATCGGCGGCCCCTCCTTCGTCTTGAGCGAGGAGCGCCTGCACGAGGAGGTCGGCCCGCGCCTTGCCAGCATGGTCCACGCGGTGGAGGCGGACTATCGTCGCCGGGGATTCTTCTGACCCGACCGATCCAGGGAGCGGACATCCATGACCCTTCCATTGTGGACAAGCCTGACGACCATCTTCGCCGTATGGCTCGTCGTGGCCATGGCGCCCGGGCCCAATTTCTTCGCCACGATCTACACCGCGACCACCCAGTCGCGCCGCCTCGGCCTCTATGTCTCCGCGGGCATCGCGGTCGGCACCACCATCTGGGCGACGGCGAGCCTGGCGGGGCTCGGCATCCTGTTCCAGACGACGGCATGGCTCTATCAGGCGGTGAAGCTGGCCGGCGGCCTCTATCTCGTCTATCTGGGGATCAGGACCATCCTCTCCGCGCGGCACGCGCGCACCGCCTCGCCGGTCCGGCTCGGCGCCCTGTCGCCCCTCCAGGCCTTCCGGCGCGGCCTCGTCGTCGATCTGAGCAATCCGAAGGCCGCGATCTTCTTCACGAGCGTCTTCGCCGTCGCCGTGCCCCCGCAGGCCCCCTTGTGGTTCCAGGCGCTCGTCGTCGCGACCGTGGTCATGATCGCCGCCGGCTGGTATGCGCTGGTGGCGTGCCTGGTGAACCTGCCGCCGGTCGCCGCGGCCTTGCGCAGGGCGCACAAGGCCATGTCCTACGTGACCGGCTTCGTGTTCGTCGCGCTGGGCGCGCGCCTGGCCACGGACCGCTGAACGCGGGGAGACAAGCGATGGTCCAGTTCCGCCCGGCCCGCTCGTCGGATCTCACTGAGATCCTCCGGCTTCTGGCCGACGATCCCCTGGGCAAGACGCGCGAGACCGTGTCCGACGGTGTCGACACCGCCTATGAGGAGGCCTTCGCCGCCATGGAGGCCGACCCCAACCAGCTCATGGCCGTGGGCGTGGACGACAGCGGCGACGTTGTCGCATGCCTGCAGATCACCTTCATTCCCGGCCTGTCGCGCGGCGGGATGTGGCGCGGCCAGATCGAGAGCGTCCGGGTTTCCTCGCGCCATCGCGGCCAGGGCCTCGGCCGCGCGCTGCTGGACTGGGCCATCGCGCGCTGCCGCGAGCGCGGCTGCGGCCTTGTCCAGCTCACCTCCGACAAGACGCGGGCCGACGCGATCCGCTTCTATGAGGGGCTGGGTTTCACGGCGAGCCACGAGGGTCTGAAGCTCGCATTGTAACGCCGGGTGCGGCGAAGGCAGAGTTGGATTGGCCCTGAACAGACTTTCAACTGGAAGGCGGATATACCGGTTTCTCTGAATGGCCAATGACGTCAAACATGTTGCGGTTGGCGATACCCGACTGGCTTACAGAGAGCTGGGGTCCGGACTGCCGATCGTCGCCCTGCACGGCTTTCCCGACACGTATCGCACCTGGGATGCGATGTCGGGTGCCCTCTCGGATGACGGTTACAGGGTTATAACCGTGGCCATGCGCGGTTACGCACCAAGCGATGTTCCGTCAAATGAGGACTATTCGCTTCATCGTCTTGCGCGAGATGTCACGGAATTGCTCGATCAGCTCGACATCGACCGCGCCGTCATTCTCGGCCATGACTGGGGCGCTTCGACAGCTTACGCGCTGGCCGCAATTGCGCCCGAGCGCGTAGAGAGCCTGATTGCACTTGCCATCCCGCCCTTGAGCGTGTTTCGCAGCGGCTGGCGGGAGCGGTGGGCGCGACCGCACAATATATATCTCCGCTATGGCCGGATTTCGAACTGGTGGCTGCGCAGGAACAATTTCGCCGAAGTGCGGCGGCTGTATGACCTTTGGAGTCCCAATTGGGACGTGCCGGACAATCATATCGAGACAGTGATTGCGGCGTTGATGCCACCTGAGCGCTCACGTGCGGCCGTCGATTATTATCGGGCCAGTGAGCGCGATGCCAATGCGGGACGTATTATTGCGCCGATCGCTGCACCCGCTCTGATGATTTATGGGGCCGATGAACCCGAAGTGCGCCAGGAATGCTTTGCCCGGGCGTCCAACGTCACCGGTCCCGGGTCCCGCACCGTCCGATTGGACGGTGTCGGTCACTGGCCGCATCTTGAAGCGCCGGATCTTTGCCTGACGGAAATTCGTTCGTTCTTGCGTGCGACAGGCATGCGCTGAACTCTCGTGGCATGAGCCATTCTGCACATGCCGGATTGTCCGCAAGGCGGTCACTCAGTGCATTGGCATCGAGCGTCGCCTCACTGCCCACATCCGAAATCCGGATCGAAACACCCTCCGACACAGGCGATGTCCGAATTGAGGCTTGCATCTCTCCAGCTCTTTCGTGCATTTTGCTAAGCGAAATTATATTTCGCAATATTGAACGGAGTCCGGCATGAAACGGGTTGCGGTCATCGGCGTCGGCCAGACCACTTACGGCCTCTATCCGGAGCGGACGCTCAAGTCGCTCTTCGCGGATGCCGCGAAGGCGGCGTTCGCGGATGTCGAGAAGGGGATCGACCCCGGCGACATCGACGAGGCGTTCATCGGCACCCTGTCGACCGGCGGGTCGCAGCTCGGCAATTTCGCGCCGCTCATGCTGGAGAGCGCCGGGATGGCGGGCGTCTCGGGCCGCCATGTGGAGAATGCCTGCGCGTCGTCGGGCTATGCCTTCCGAGACGCCTGCCGCGCGGTCGCCTCGGGCTCCGCGCGCATCGCGGTGGCCGGCGGCATCGAGAAGATGTCGGACCTGCCGCGCGAGCGCAACCGCTCCTGGCTCGGCGTGTCCGGCGACGTCGAATGGGAGCGCCTCGCCGGCACCAACTTCCCCGGCATCTACGCCATGATGGCGCGCCGGCACATGCACGAATTCGCCACCACCAAGGCGCAGATCACCGGCGTCGCGGTGAAGAACCGGGACCATGCCGTCGCCAATCCCAAGGCGCAGTTCCGCAAGTCCATGACGCTGGACAAGGCGCTCGCCGCGCCCAACCTCGCCGCCCCCTTCTGCCTGGCGGACGCCTGCGGCATCACCGACGGGGCCTCCATGGTGATCCTGTGCGACTTCGACATCGCCCGCGACTTCACCGACCGGCCCGTGGAGGTCGTGGGCTCCGGCGGCGGGTCGGACTATGTGGCGATCCACGACCGCCCCTCCATCACCCGCCTGCCGGCCGCGCGCAAGGCCGCCCGAGAGGCGTATGAGGAGGCCGGCATCGGGCCCGGAGACATCGACCTCGCGGAGGTCCATGACTGCTTCACCATCGCTGAGATCCTCGCCTATGCCGATCTCGGCTTCTGCGAGGAGGCGGAGGCCGGCCACTGGGTCGAGGAGGGCGTGACCCGGCTCGGCGGCGAGAAGCCCGTCAATGTGTCGGGCGGCCTCATCGGCAAGGGCCATCCCATCGGCGCGACCGGAACCGGCCAGATCTACGAGCTTGCCAACCAGCTTCGCGGGCGCGCCGACGAGCCGTCGCGCCAGGTGGCGAACGCCCGCTACGGGCTCGCCCACAATGTCGGCGGCTCCGGCGGCAGCGTCGCCGTCCACATCCTCAAGGCGGTCGAATAGGGGACGGTCATGACAGGACAGACCATCGGACTGACAAGCTATGCCACGGCGCTGCCCCGCCTGCGGATCGGCGCGGACGCCTACAGGGGGGCCTGGGGCCAGTGCGCCGCGCGCGGGCTGAGGCGCAAGGCCTTCTGCGCCTATGACGAGGACGCGGTGACGCTCGCCGTCGCGGCGGCGCGGCACGCGCTCGCCCGCATCGGCACAACGCCCTCCTTCGACGCCCTGTTCCTCGGCGCGACCAGTCTGCCCTATGAGGAGAAGCCCTCCGCGGCGACGGTGCTGACCGCGCTCACGCCCCGGCGCGACATCCGCACCGTCGAGATCTCCGGCTCCCCGCAGGCGGGCCTTCAGGCCCTGGTCGCGGCATGGGAGTTCTGCGCGGCCAATCCCGGACGCCACGCGCTGGCCATCGCCGCCGACGCGCCGTCCGCGCCCGCCGACGCGCCCTATGAGCACGGGCTCGGCGCGGGTGCGGCGGCCTTCCTCGTCGGCCCGGACGCGACCGTCGCCCGGTTCGGGGCCACCGCCTCCGTCGCGCGCGAGACCTTTGGCGCGCGCCACAGGCGGCGCGGCGAGGCGACGCTTGCCGATCTGGAGCTGCGCACCGACGATGTCGCCCCCGTGCTCGCCGATCTGACCGCCGGCGCACCGGACCTCATCGGGCACGACCGCCTCGCGCTCGGCTGCGACGCAGGCGCGGCACGCAAGGCCATGCGCGCATTCGCGGCGGCGGAAGGGACGACCTGCCTTCCCTGGCCGGAGATCGGCGACGCGGGCGCAGCGCTCGCCCCTCTCGCGCTGGCCGGCGCGCTGGACGACGCCAAGGCCGGCGAGACCGTCCTCGCCGTCGCCATCGGGGCCGGGGCGAGCGCGCTGCGCCTCGCCACGGGCGACGGCCTTGCCCGCCTCGCGGGCACCGCGCCGACGCTCGCCGAGCTTTCGGACGGCGGCGAGGAGGTCGACTACATCGCCTATCTGCGCCACAGGCGCATGCTTTCCAGCCGCTTCGGAGGCACGGCATGAGCTCCTACATCTCCCTTCCCATCTATCAGACGAGCACGGGCCAGCGCCTGCGGATGGAGGCCGGGCGGTGCACGGCCTGCGGCACGCTCGCCTATCCCCAGCGGCCGGTCTGCGCCTCCTGCGGCGCGGACAGCTTCGAGACCGCGGCGCTCTCCGGCGAGGGCACGCTCTACACCTTCACCGTGATCGCGCGCGGCGGCGCGCCGGCGGAGTTCGACGACCAGCAGACCATGACCGGCACCATCGTGGTGGGCGTGGTGGCGCTTGCCGAGGGCCCGCGCATCATCGCCCAGCTCGCCGACGTCGACCCCGCCGATCTGGAGATCGGCACGCCGCTGAAGGCGGAGATCCGCCGGCTCTACGACCAGGAGGGCATCGTCCGCTACGGGACCAAGTTCGTGCCGGCCTGAGCCGGCGCATGCCCGCCATGCACCGCCTCCTCTGGTGCTGCATGTGCGAAACGTGCTCTATTCGCGGGGACTTGAACGAGCGAGGAGAGACGAGGGCATGAGGGGACAGGATCACGCGGCGGACGAGACGGCCCCGAGGCTCGTCGCCGCCCTGTCCGGCGGCGCGATCGTCATCGTGTGGGCCGGTGTCCTGCTCGACGCCCTGTTCGCGGTCCCGGGCGCCGCCGCCGTCGCGGTGGCGGCGCTGGCCGTCTATCTCGTGCTCCAGGCCCCGCGGCTCAACCGTCTCGCCTGGGTGCATCTCGCCGTCGGGGCGGCGGCCGCGGGAACCGTTCTCGCCACGCTCGACGATCCGGTCTCGGTGCTGATGGAGGGACTTGCCCGCTCGGCCTTCATCGCCTCGCTCTTCGCCGCGCTCGGCATGCTGCGGGAGGCCGCACAGATCTCGCCGACCATCCTGCGCGCCGGCCGCATGCTGGTGCACCAGCCGCCCGGAAGGCGCTATATCGCCATCACGGCCGGCAGCGCGCTGTTCGGCGCCATCCTCAATTTCGGCACCGTCACGCTGCTCGGCGGCATGATCAATCAGGCCAACACGCTGCAGGCCGCCCATGGCCAGGAGGATGTCCGCCTCGTGCGCCAGCAGCGCATGCTGACGGCGCTCCTGCGCGGCTTCGCCACCATCATGTTCTGGTGCCCGCTGACCGTCGCCTTCGCCGTCGTCACCGCCACCATACCGGGGGCGGACTGGCCGCCGCTCGTCATGTGGGGCGGGCTCACGACCATATGCGTCATGGCCATCGGCTGGACCATCGACCGGCTGACCATGCCGCGCCGGCGCCTGCCGGTGGAGGCCGATCCGTTCCGCTTCTCGCGGCTTGCGCCCCTGATCGGCCTCATCGCCGCGGTGTTCGTGCTCGCCTTCTCCATCGAGGAGACGACATCCGGCCAGCTCATTCACGGCGTCATCCTCATCGTGCCGCTGATCGCCGTCATCTGGCTCGTCGCCGGCCACGAGGTCGCCGGCGCGCGCCGGCTCGCGCACTATCTCGTCTCCGACGTGCCGGGCCAGAGGCAGGAGGTCGCGATCCTCGGCAACGCCGCGTTTCTGGGCACGGCGGTCGCCGCCCTCGTGCCGCCGACCGCGCTGGAGGCGCTGATCGGGCCCGGCAGCGTGGCACCCGTCCTGCTGCCCGTCATCGCGTTGTGGCTGGTGGTGGGGGCCGGCCAGATCGGCGCCAACCCGCTTCTGACAGCGACGGTCATCGCGACCCTCGTCGCCAACGCGCCGACCCTCGATTACGAGGCCACGGCCATGGGGCTCGCCCTCGTCATGGGCTGGAGCCTGACCGTCGGCTCATCGCCCGCCGCCGCGGCGACCATGATCATCGGGCGCTTCTCCAACCACTCCGCCGCCTATATCGCGCACCGCTGGAACGGCCTCCACACGGCGGTCTCGCTGCTGTTCTGCTCCGTCATTCTGATGGTCGTGCACACGGTCGGCTAGAGTGCTTTCCAGTCTGTTGACACGGCACCGGCCCCGCTCTCTCACGAGTCCTCGCGTTTAGAACGGCACCAGCCCGCTCCCCCACCCGGCCACCCATGAAATTATGATCCCGTGGGTAGCCGGGTGGGGGAGCGGGCCGGTGCAGTCCGTGCGAGCAGTTTCCCTCGCCCTCACGGGCGGGTGCAGAACGCCTTCGCCTCCTCCGGCGTGACGGCGCCGTGACCCTCCGAGAGCAGCGCCCAGGCGGCGGTTTCCGCCGTGCCGTCGGGCGCGGCCAGCGGATCGTCGGGCGAAAGCCTGTGGTCGAGCACCATGCGGGCAAGCATCAGCCGGCCGGCATCGCCGTCGCGCTCCGACAGCATGGCCCCCTCGCGCGCCATGATCATGGCAGAGGCGGCATTGTAGAGCCCGCTTGCCGCCTGGCGCGCCAGCCGCTCGCCATCATCGGCGCGCGCGGCATGGTCGACCAGATCGAGGGCACGCTCCATCGCCCCGTTGAGCCCCGCGCGCAGGGGATCGGGCACGCCGCGCGCCTGGGCGAGCTCGCCGCTCAGCGTGTCGGCGAGCGCGCGGTGGGCGCCCATCTTGCGCGCGGCGCGGAGCACGTCGAGCGCGATGATATTGCTCGTGCCCTCCCAGATGGAGCCCAGATGCGCATCGCGCAGCAGGCGCGGATTGACCCACTCCTCGATATAGCCGCAGCCGCCGCGCACCTCCATCGAATCGCCCGTCACCTTGCGCGCGTCGCGGCAGGCGCGGAACTTGATGAGCGGGGTCAGGATGCGCAGGGTCTGCGCCGCCTCCTCGTCGCCGGCATCGGCGCGCGCCAGCGCGTCGGCGGTGTAGAACACGACCGACAGCGCCTGCTCGGTCGGCACCAGCATCTTCAGGAGCTGGCGGCGCATGAGCGGCAGGTCGTCGAGCCGCTTGCCGAAGGCATGGCGTCCGCGCGCCACGCACAGGGCTTCCGTCAGCGCGCGGCGCATGAGGCCCGTCGCGCGCACGCCGTTCGACAGGCGCGAGACGTTGATCATCTCCGCCATCTGCTTGAAGCCCTTGTCGATCTCGCCGACCGGATAGGCCAGCGCGCCCTCCAGGCGGATCTCGCCGGAGGCCATGGAGCGCGTGCCGAGCTTGTCCTTCAGCCGCACGATCCGGTAGGCGTTCTGCTCGGGCGTTCCGTCCGGCCCCTCGACCGTCGCCGGCATGAGGAACAGGCCGAGGCCCTTCGTGCCGTCCGGCGCGCCCTCCGGCCGCGCCAGCACCATGGCGAGCGCGGCGTCCGCATTGGAGCAGAACCACTTGTCGCCACGAAGCCGCCAGCGGCCCTCGCCGTCGCGCCGCGCGGTCACCGTGCTCGCGCCGACATCCGAGCCCGCGCCCTGCTCGGTCATGAACATGGCCCCCTGGGCGAGGCTGTCGAGATCGGTCGCCGTCAGCGCCGGCAGGAAGCGCTCCACAAGCCCCTCCTCGCCGAAGCGCCGGAGCACGCGGGTGAGCGAATCCGTCATCGAGACCGGGCAGCACAGGCCGAATTCCGACTGCACGAACAGATAGGTGAGCGCATATTTCGCCGCCGGCGGCAGGGGCTCGGGCCAGTCGAGCACGCCCGCGCGATGGGACATGGCGGCCAGGCCGAGCTCGCCGAAGGCCATGCGCTCCAGCGCCACATAGCTCGGATGCTTCTCCACCCACTGCCAGTCGCGCCCCTGCCTGTCGCGATGGTGCAGGACGGGCGGATGCCGGTCGGCATCGTGGGCGAGATCGTCGAGCTCCGTCGTCACGAGCCCGCCCAGACGGTCGAGATGCGGCTCCAGATGCGCCCTCAAGCCGTCGGGCAGATAGAGCGACATGAGGCTGCGGAACGAGGTGTCCGCGCGGTACACGTTGAGGCCGCGGCTATCCGGCAGATGGCTTGCCGTCTCCGCCGGCCGGACAGGTTGCATGACGGTCACGCCTGGGCTCCCTTCTCAAGCTCCTCCTCCGGCTCGTCGACGACGAGGATACCGGCGGCCTTCAGCCTCTCGATCTCGGCGGCATCGTAGCCGAAGGCCTCCAGAACGGAGGGCCCGTCGACGCCGAGCGCGGCCGGCGGAGTGCGCACCTCGCCCCGGGTCCTGGACATCTTGATCGGGATGCCGGTGCCGGAATAGCCGTCGAGCTCCACGACCATCTCGCGGTGGAGCGTGTGCGGATCGTTCAGCACCTTGGTCACGTCGCGCACGGCGCCGGCGGGGACGCCGAGCTTGAGAAGCGTGTCGGTGAGCTCCTCGGCATCCTTGTCGGCGAGCAGCGCGGTCAGCTCCTCCTTCAGCGCGTCGCGGTTGACCACGCGCGCGGCGTTGTCGAGGAACCGGCTGTCCTCGGCGAGCTCCGGCTTGCCGAGATAGGTGCACAGCTTGGCGAACTGCCGGTTGTTGCCGACCGCCAGGAAGATCGCGCCCCGCCCCGTCGGATACTGGTCGTAGGGCGAGATATTGGGATGGGCGTTGCCGGTGAGCCTGGCCGGCTTGCCGGTCATCAGCGCATTGGCGGCCTGCGGGTGCAGCAGGCCGATGGAGGAATCGTAGAGCGACACGTCGAGCTTCTGGCCCTTGCCGGACCGGCCGCGCTCGATCACGGCGGCGAGAATGGCGATGGCCGCGGTGAGCCCCGTGCCGAGATCGACGATCGGCGTGCCCATGCGCAACGGCCCGGTCTCCTCCGTGCCGTTGACGCTCATCGTGCCCGACAGCGCCTGCACCACCGCGTCGTAGCCCGGCAACCCGCCGAGCGGGCCGTCGTCGCCGAAGCCGGTGATGTGGCAGCAAATGAGCTCCGGGAAGCGTTCGGCCAGCACCTCGTCATAGCCGATGCCCCACTTTTCCAGCGTGCCGCTCTTGAAGTTGTGGATCAGCACATCCGCCTTCTCCAGCATCGCCAAGAGCACCTCGCGGCCCTCGTCGCGCGAGAGGTCGAGCGAGACGAAGCGCTTGTTGCGGTTGGCGCCGGAGAAATAGGCCGACAGGCCGTTCTTGAAGGGCGGGCCCCAGCCACGGGTCTCGTCGCCGGTCGGCGGCTCGATCTTGATGACCTCCGCGCCATGATCGGCGAGCACCTGGGTGCAGTACGGCCCGCCGAGCACGCGGGTGAGGTCGATGACGGTAAGGCCGGCGAGGGCGCCGAAGGGGGATGTCTGTGCCATTCTGTGTCGTCTTTCCGTCCAGTCGTCAGGCAGTGATACGGTTCGGCTGCGGCGCGCTGCCGAAGAGCGCCTCGGCAAAACGCGGATAGGTTTCCGCCACCTCGCCGGCGACCCGACCGCGCAGGGTTGCGAGCATGTCGGGGCCCGGCAGCGGCGTCTCCGGCACCCGGTCGGGCACGTCGAAATCGAACCCCGTATTGTCGCGCACCTCCTCCAGCGTATGGCCGGGATGGACGCTCTCGAGCCGGAAGCGGCCCCGGGCGCGGTCGAAGCGCATGGCGCACAGGCCGGTGACCAGCGCATGGGGCCCGCCCGGCCGGTAGACGCCGGGCTCCGACGTGCCGGGTGCGGAGATGTAGTCGACGCGGTCCACGAAGACGCGCCGCGTATGCTCCTCGCGGAACAGGATGACGCGCGGCACGACGAAGTAGAGATAGGCCGAGCCGAAGGCCCCCGGGAACCGGGCCTTGGGATGGCCGGGATCGCCGATATAGCTCAGATTGATGTTGGCCTGGCCGTCGATCTGCGCGCCGCTCAGGAAGAAGGCGTCGACGCGGCCCTGGCCCGCGCAGTCGAACAGCTCGCGCCCGCCATCGGTGAAATAGTTGTGGCGCCGGCTGCCGAGCAGGGTGACGCGGGTCCCCCCGTCGGAGAGGGCACGCGCGAGCAGCGCCGCCGAGCCCGGCATGGGCGAGGCCGCGCCGACCGCGACATTGCCGCACCCTTCGAGCAGCCTGGCGATGGTGCAGATGATCGTCTCGCGCGGATGGATGTCGCCTGTCGCCGTCATAGCGCCTCGAGCTCCGGCATCCGGGCGCCGATCGCGCGGAACGCCCCGTCGAGATCGCCGGCCTCGGCATGGCGCACCCAGTCGGCGATCGCCTCCGGCTCCGGCGCATAGAGGTCCTGCAGGCCGAGCGGACGCGCGCCGCCCGGCGCCACCGCGATGGCCGACACATAGAGCGAGGGCAGCACGCCCGCCGCGCTCGCCTCGGTCTCCAGAAGGTCGCCGTCGACGATCTCCTCCACGGTCACGAGCGTCGTGCGCGAGGCATGGGCGAGGCTCACCAGTTCGCGACGGCGCCCGATCCAGACATTGCCGAACCGGTCCGCGCGCGGGCAGTGGAACACGGTGACATCCGGCGCGATGGCCGGCACGACCACGATGGGGTCCTCCGTCTTGGAGAACGGATTGTCGATGACGCGCCAGTCGGGCCGGTAGGCCAGGATGTCGGAGCCGATGATGCCGCGGATCGGCATGAATGGCACACCCTTCTCCGCCGCCTGGAAGCCGGCATGGAGCGCGGGACAGGTGGCGTCCTTCACCGCAATGGTTCCCGCCTTGACCGCCTTCGTGAAACACGGCGCGAGCCCGGCCTCGCCGAGGGTGACGGCGGCGCTTTCCACGCTCGCCACCGCGCCAGCGGCGATGAGCATGTCGGTCTGCAGCCCGGTGGAGGGCAGGGCCACCAGATGAAGGTCGCGCACGCGGCGCGCGATCATCCGGGCGGTCGCGGCGATCGAGACGCCGCCATAGTCGGGCGGAAGGGCCAGCCGGCTGCCGGACGCAACCCGGCCCGCGAGGCCGTCGAGATCCTCAAAGTCGGTCATCGTTTCCTGTCCTGTCCATCGCAGCCATGGCGCGGTTCCCGCACCTGGCGACGTCTCCTGCCTCATTCATAGGCTTTTGCGCTTGCCTCTTGCAAATGTAGGGTGCAGATAGGATGCTACCAAAAACAAAACACTATTCCAAAGTGCGAAATTTCAGCGGACGCAAGGGCCACGCATCGGCGAGAAGGTCCTGTCCCCGGTGAGCATAGCCGGTATGGCCGAGATGAGAAGACCGCCCGATCCGTTTCGGTGAGGGCGTCTCTCCTTGAGGGGCGTGCCGGCACGCGGGTTTTCCCGCTCCGGTCCAGACAAACCAGCATGGGAGGATCTCCATGAAGACTACAGTGAAACGGACCCTGACCGCCGCCATTGTGGCCGGCGTCACGGCATTTGCCGGCCAGGCGGGCGCGCAGGAGGCCGAGCTGCCCCGCACCATGATGTGGAGCGCCTACGATGTCGGCTCCAGCGGCTACACGGAAGCCTCCGCCGTCGCCGACGCCCTGATCAAGGAATACGGCGTGCGCATCCGCATCATGCCGTCGGGCACCTCCATCGGCCGGCTCCTGCCGCTCAAGACGGGCCGCGTGCAATATGGCTGGCTCGCCAACGAGGTCTATTTCGCGACCGAGGCTCTCTACGACTTCTCCGCGCGCGAATGGGGCCCCCAGGACCTGCGCGTGGTCATGGGCCGGCCCGCGGGCTTCGGCATCGGGGTGGCCGCGGATACCGGCGTGAAGGAGCTCGCCGATCTGAAGGGCAAGCGCGTCTCGCGCATCCAGGCCAATCCGTCGGTCAATCTGAAGGTCGAGGCGATCCTGGCCTTCGCCGGGCTGACCTGGGACGATGTCGAGGTGGTCGAGATGCCGTCCTACGGCGCGGCGCTGCGCGGCGTCGTCGAGGGGCAGAACGATGCCGCCGGCGGCGTGCCCACGGCCGGCATCTTCCGCGAGCTCGAGGCGAGCAGCCGCGGCATCGTCTGGCCGAACCTTCCCACCGACAACAAGGAGGGCTGGGACCGCGTCCGCAAGGTGGCGCCGTTCTTCTCCCCGGCCACCGAGACCATCGGCGCGGGCCTCTCCAAGGAGCATCCCGCCCAGCTCATCGCCTACAAGTATCCGATGATCACCACCTATGCCTCGACATCCGAGGAGGACGTCTACAATCTGACCAAGGCGGTGGTCGAGAGCTACGACATCTACAAGGACGCCAACAAGGTCATGCCGCGCTGGGACGCCCAGTCGGCCGGCAAGACGCCGGCGGATGCGCCGTTCCATCCCGGTGCCGTCAAGTACCTGAAGGAAATCGGCGTGTGGACCGACGAGGACGAGGCCTGGAACCAGAAGCGGCTGGAGCGGCTCAAGGCCGTGCAGGCCGCCTGGGACGCCGCGGAGGAAGAGGCGATCGAGAAGGAGATCGCCGACGCGGACTGGCCCGACTTCTGGGCGTCCTACCGCAAGGAACACCTGAACTGAGGGACTTGTGACCGCACTGTCCCGCCTCCTCGCCCTCCCGGCGCTTCCGTGCCGGGAGGGCGAGCGGATCGGGACGCGGCCCACCGAACTGCGAGCCGATGCATGACGAGCGACCATGAGAACGAAACAGCCACCGACTGGGGATGGCGACGCGAGGACCGGCGCCTCTCGGGCACGGCCTGGTTCGCCGTCTTCGCGCTGTCGGCCGTCGGCGTCGCGCTCGTCATCAACCAGCTCTTCCATCTCGGCCTGTTCGGCTTCCGGCCGATCAGCACGGCCTATTACTACCTCCTGATCGGACTGTTCCTGCCGATCGCCTTCCTGGCCTTCCCCGCGCGCGGCCGCGACGCTCACAGGGTGCGCTGGTACGACTGGCTGCTCGTGCCGGCGACCATGGGTGTCGGCGCCTATCTCGCCTGGAACGCGGAGAACATCATCTCCATGGGCTGGGACATCATGGCGCCGACCACGCCCACGGTGATCTCGGGCATCCTGGTGCTGCTCGTGCTGGAGGGCGTGCGCCGCTGCGGCGGGCTGCCCCTGCTCGTCATCTGCGCCGTCTTCGGTGCCTATCCGTTGTTCGCCGGGTCCATGCCCGGCGTGCTCTGGGGCAGCCAGTACACGCTGGCGGAGACGGTCTCCGCCCACGCCATGGGCGTGGAGAGCATCATCGGCATCCCGATGCGGGTCGTCTCCGACCTCTTGATCGGCTTCATCGTCTTCGGCGTCGCGCTCACCGTCTCCGGCGGCGGCGCCTTCTTCATGGATCTCGCGACCGGGCTCATGGGGTCGTCGCGCGGCGGGCCGGCCAAGGTGGCGATCCTCGCCTCCGGCTTCTTCGGCTCGCTGTCGGGCAGCGTCATCTCCAATGTCATCTCCACCGGCGCCATGACGATCCCGACCATGAAGCGCTGCGGCTATCCGCCCGCCTATGCCGGCGCGGTGGAGGCCTGCGCCTCGACGGGCGGCGCGCTCATGCCCCCGGTCATGGGCGCGGTCGCCTTCATCATGGCCTCGTTCCTCAACGTGCCCTATGTGGACGTGATGACGGCGGCGGCCGTTCCTGCCGTCCTGTTCTACCTCGTCCTCCTGCTGCAGGCCGACGCCTATGCGGCGCGCACCGGGCTTCAGGGCCTGCCGCGCGACCAGCTCCCCTCGCTCACGGCCACGCTCAGGACGGGCTGGGTCTATCTCTTCGCGCTGGCGCTCCTCGTCTATCTGCTCGTCTTCCGCAATATCGAGTCGATGGCGCCCTTCTATGCCTCCGCCGTGCTCGTGTTCACCGCGCTCGTTATCCATAGCGGCATGGACCGGCTGCGCGTCGTGCTCGACCTCGTCGTGGAGGCCGGCACCAATATCGCCCATCTGATCGGCATCCTCGCCGGCATCGGCCTGATCGTCGGCTCGCTGTCGATTACCGGCGTCGGCAACGCCTTCTCGCGCGAGCTCATCCAGTATGCCGGCGACAATGTGTTCCTGCTCCTGGTGCTCGGCGCGCTGACGAGCTTCGTCCTCGGCATGGGGATGACGGTGAGCGCCTGCTACATCTTCCTTGCCATCGTGCTCGCCCCGGCCCTCGTCCAGTCGGGGCTGAACGAGATGGCGAGCCACATGTTCATCCTCTATTGGGGCATGCTGTCCTACATCACCCCGCCCGTGGCGCTCGCCGCGGTGGCGGCCGCCGGCATCGCCAAGGCGCCCGCGCTCGGCACCGGCATCAAGGCCATGCGGCTCGGCTCGGTGCTGTTCATCCTGCCCTTCCTCTTCATCTACAATCCGGCCCTCATCCTCGACGGCGACACCGTCACCGTGATCGTCTCCATCGCCACCGCGCTCGTCGCGGTGTGGATGCTGTCGGCGGGCTTCGAGCGCTATCTCTACTTCGCGGGGCCGCTCAAGGCGTGGCAGGTCGCAGTAGTCTTCGTCGGGGCTGCGGGCTTCATGATCCCCGAACACAGGAGCGACCTCATCGGCCTCGCAGCGCTTGCCATCGTCTATGGCGAACGGCTCCTCGCCGGCCGGCGACGCGAGGCGGCGTGACGCCCCGCCCCCGCAAGGCGCCCGACCCGCAAGGAGAAAGAGCCCCCATGAGCTTCCCGCTTGACGCCATGAACGAGATGCTGGACCGGCTCGGCTCCCACCCCTTCCATGGGGACCGCCTGCCGCGCCGCGTCGCCGACGCGCAGGACTTCGCCGCGCGCGTGCCGCTCATGCGCCGCGACGACCTCGCCCGCGAGATGGCGAAACCCGGCCATGGCGCCTTCTCGGCGCCCGACGCGGTGCGCATGAACCTGACGCCCATGGGCTCCGCGCTCATGCCCATCCTGCACACAAGGGCCGATCTCGACCGCGCGACCGCGGCCTGCCGCACGCATCTCGAGGCCTGCGGCATCGGGCCCGGCGATGTCTGCGCGGTCACCTTCGGCTATCACCTGTTCGTCGCCGGGCTCTTCTACGAGACCCAGATGGAGGCCCATGGCGTGACCTGCCTGCCGCTCGGACCGGGCGAGGCGGAGCGGACGGCGGAGATCTGCGCGCGCGAGGGCGTCACCGTGCTCGCCGGCAACCCGACCTTCGCGCTCAGGCTCATCGAGAAGGGCATGCCGGCCCCGCGCGTCTTCTTCGCCGGCGGCGAGCCCTTCACGGGCAACGCCACGCTTTATGGCCGGGTGCGCGCGGCCATGCCGGAAACGGTGCTGGTCGATTCCTTCTCCCTGTCGGAATTCCTCCCCGTGGCGCGCACCTTCCCCGGCGGGGAGGGCGTGCATGTCTTCGACGAGCTGGTCCATGCGGAGGTGATCGATCCCGATACCGAGCAGCCCGTGGCGGACGGCGAGCGCGGCGAGCTCGTGCTGACCCATCTCGCCAAGGAGGCCCAGCCGCTCGTGCGCTACCGCACCGGCGACCTCACTGTGAAGCGGGAGACGGCGCCGGTGCACGGCCGCACCGTGAACCTGCCGCGCGTCGTCTTCGGGCGCACCGACGGCATGGTGAAGGCCAAGGGCGTGAAGCTCTACCCGTCGGAGATGCGCGCCGTGCTGCTGGGTCTCGACGGGTTGACCGGGCGTTACCGGCTGATCGTCGCCCGAAAGGCTTCCGGCGGCGACCACCTGACGCTCGCCATCGAGGGCACGCCGGACGCCGGAACGCTGGAGGCGGTGCGCACCAGTTTCAGGACACAGACGCTGGTCGGGCTCGACGACATCCTCGTCGAGGAGACGCTGGCGGAGGGACCGCTCGCCGTCGACGAGCGTTAGATCGACCTACACTCAGGTGACCTCACCTGAGTGTAGAGAAGCTGATCGTTCTTAGAGTGTTAGAGCAACTTACCCCACGTCCAGCGGGATGTGGGCTTGCTCTGAGGGATGGGAGATCCGGGACATGGCTGAACGGAACTGGCGACTGATTGTCGAGCACAATCCCTATACGGATTTCTCCATCTCGGTCTCGCCCGCCGTGGAGCGCGCGGTGGCCGCGGGCGAGGCGCCGCCGACCGTTCTCCTGAACGTCTTCGACCGCGATTCCATCACCATCGGCGTCAACGAGGACCCGCTGCAGGTCGTCGACATGGAATATTGCCGCGCCGAAGGCATCGAGGTGCGCCGGCGGGTCAATGGCGGCGGCGCGATCTATGCGGGCGCGGGCTCCGTCTTCATGTGCTTCTACCTGCCGACGGCGCTTGAGGGCGTGCCGCAGACCGCGCGCGAGGCCTTCCCGCAGGTGCTCTCCTCCGTCGCGCGCACGCTGGAGGCCCGCTACGGCTTTCCCGCGCGCTACCGGCCGCTCAACGATGTCGAGGTCGACGGCCGCAAGCTCATGCCGACCTCGGTGAAGATCGAGGACGGCGTGATGACCCTGCGCGTGCTCCTCAATGTCCGCGCCATCGATGCCGATGTCGCGGCGAAGGCGCTGCCCATGCCGCCGGAAAAGGTGAAGGACAAGGTCCACAAGGAGCTCAAGTCCCGCTACACCTGGCTCGAGCGCGAGGCCGGGCGCGCAATCGCCCCCGACGAGCTGGAAACGGCGATCCGGCAGGTGACCGCCGACGCCTTCGGCCCCGTCGACCTCAAGGCCGGCACGCTCACCGCGTTCGAGCGCGAGACGGCGGAGAGGCTCGCCGCCGAGCTCGGCAGCGACGACTGGCTCTTCGGCAAGTCCGAGCATGTGCTCTTCGGCCCCCTCAAGCCGGGCGAGACTGTCCTGCGCGGCCGGGCCAAGGCCGTGGGCGGGCTCATCTGGGCGGCGCTCAAGCTCCGCGACGGCGTCGTGTCCCGCGCCATCGTCAATGGCGACTGGCACCCCCGCCCGACCGACAGCGTCGCCTGGCTCGAGGCCGCGCTGGCCGGCTGCCCCGCGCAGGGCCCGGCCATCGAGGAGCGCGTCCGCACCGTTCTCGCCCGCGAGGATGTGGAGTTCGCCGGCATCGAGCCGGAGGATCTCATGGCGGCCTTCGAAAAGGCGCTCGCCGGAATGGAAAGCGACGACGCGTCGGCCTTGCAGCGCTCCTGAAAAGGTGCAAACTGTCCCGCCGGGCGGCCGCAGTCGCGGTATCCGCGACGGCTTTCCGGACCGGGGAAGGCGTCCGGCACGGTTCGTGCACGGCTTATGGCCAGTGCGTGGCGAGCCGGCTCGCCCAGGGCGAACCATTTCTGACAGGCACGGAATATGGGCGTGTTGCATCATTTTTTGGCGGCCGCCATTGTCGGTCTGACGAGCGCCGTGGCGATGTTGCCCGGCGCGGTGCCGGCGCATGCGCAAGACGCGCGCGCGACACCCGTCGAGGCCGTCACCGTCGAACCGGAGCCCCTCACCGTCACCATCGAGGCCGCTGCCGGGCTGACCGCCAACGAGTCCGTGGTGATCAGCCCCGAGATCGACGGCCGGATCGCCGAGATTGCCTTTTCCGAGGGCGACCCGGTGAAGAAGGACGACCTCCTGTTCCGCCTCAAGGACGACCTGCTCCGCGCCCAGTGGGAGGAGGCCAAGGCCTCCCTGAAGCTTGCCGAGCAGAATTTCGAGCGCGCCACGGCCCTGCTCCAGAAACGGGCCGGCACGGAACGCGCGCTCGACGAGGCACAGGCCCAGCTCCTGATCAACGAGGCCCGTGTCGCGGTTGCGCGCGAACGGCTGGACGAGACCCGGATCCATGCCCCCTTCGGCGGCTATGTCGGCTTCCGCTCGGTCAGCGTCGGCGACTATGTGAGCAAGGGCGACGAACTCGTGGAGGTCGTCTCCGTCGATCCCATGAAGGTGACGTTCGACATCCCCGAGCGCTATCTGCGCGATGTTGCGCTCGGCCAGACCGTGACCGTCACGCTCGACGCCCTGCCCGGCGAAAGCTTCACGGGCAAGGTGACCGCCATGTCGCCGCGCGTGACGGCGGCCGGGCGCAGCCTGCGCCTGCGCGCGGAGGTCGCAAACGAGAATGCCCGGCTGAAGCCCGGCCTGTTCGCCCGTGTCGCGGTCACACTCGCGGAGCGCGACACCGCACTGCTCGTGCCGGAATCGGCCATCGTGCCGCGCGGCAGCGAGCGCTTCGTCTATACGGTCGCCGAGGGCAAGGCGCATTTCGTGAAGGTCGTGCCCGGCGTGCGCCGCGCGGGCCGGGTGGAGATCCGCGAGGGGCTGGAACCCGGCGACGTCGTCGTCACGGCCGGTCAGCTCAAGCTCAGGGACGGCGCGCCCGTCACCGTGCTCGACAAGGGAGAATCATGAGGGCCCCGTCATGAGGATCTCCGAGATCTGCATACGCCGGCCGGTCTTCGCCACGGTCCTGAGCCTCGTGGTGGCTCTGGTGGGGCTCGTCTCCTACGAGCGCCTGTCGGTGCGCGAATATCCCAATATCGATCCGCCGACCGTCAATGTGCGCACCAGCTATCCCGGCGCCAGCGCGGCGATCATCGAGACCCAGGTCACCAAGGTGCTGGAGGAATCGCTCGCCGGCATCGAGGGCATCGACTACATCACCTCCATCAGCCGGCAGGAAAGCAGCCAGATCACCGTCAATTTCGATCTGAACCGCGATCCCGACGCCGCGGCCGCCGATGTGCGCGACCGGGTGAGCCGTGTGCGCGGGCGCCTGCCCGACGAGATCGACGAGCCGGTGATCCAGAAGGTGGAGGCCGACGCCCAGCCGATCATGTATCTGGCCTTCGCCTCCACGCGGCACACTCCGCTGGAGATCAGCGACTATGCCGACCGCTATGTGAAGGACCAGCTCCAGACGCTGCCGGGCGTGGCGGAGGTGCGCATCTTCGGCGAGCGGCGCTATTCCATGCGGCTCTGGCTCGACCCGATGCGCATGGCGGGCTACGGCATCACCGTGCAGGACGTCGAGACGGCCCTGCGCCAGCAGAATGTGGAGATCCCGGCGGGACGGGTGGAGAGCACCGACCGCGAGTTCACCGTGCTGTCGGAGACCGATCTGCGCACGCCCGAGCAGTTCGACGATCTGGTCATCAAGCGCGCGGACAACTACCTCGTGCGACTTGAGGATATCGGCCATGCCGCCCTCGCGCCGGAGGACGAGCGCCGCATCGCCCGCTTCAAGGGAAACACCGCCGTCGCCCTCGGCGTCGTCAAGCAGGCGACCGCCAATCCGCTCGACGTCTCGACCGCCGTGCGCAACGAGCTGCCGCGTATCGAGGAGGCCCTGCCGGAGGGCATGACCGTGAACATCGCCTACGACAAGTCGGTGTTCATCGACGAGTCGATCAAGAATGTCTACACGACCATCGGCGAGGCCATCGTGCTGGTCGTGTTCATCATCTTCTTCTTCCTGCGCTCGATCCGGGCGACGCTGATCCCGCTGGTCACCATCCCGGTCTCGCTCATCGGCGCGTTCGCGCTGATGTTTCTGTTCGGCTTCTCCATCAACACGCTCACCCTGCTCGCGCTGGTGCTTGCCATCGGCCTCGTGGTCGACGACGCCATCGTGATGCTGGAGAATATCTACCGCCATGTGGAGGAGGGCCTCACGCCCTTCGAGGCGGCGATCAAGGGCTCGCGCGAGATCGCCTTCGCGGTCGTCGCCATGACGCTGACGCTCGCCGCCGTCTATGTGCCGATCGGCTTCATGACGGGCAAGACCGGGCGGCTGTTCACCGAATTCGCCTGGGCGCTGGCCGGCGCGGTGCTGATTTCCGGCTTCGTGGCGCTGACGCTCTCGCCCATGATGAGCTCCAAGCTGCTCAAGCCGCACCACACCTCCAACCGGCTCTCCGCGGCCGTCGAAAGCTTCCTGGAGGGCATGACCGGCCTTTATCGCCGGCTGCTCGCCGTGGCGCTCAGGGCCCGCGTGCTCATGCTGCTCGTCGGCGCGGCGGTGGCCGGCATCGGCGTCTATTTCTACAGCCAACTCAACTCCGAGCTCGCACCTTACGAGGACCAGGGTGTGCTGATCGGCATCATGGTCGGCCCGGAGGGTGCGACCATCGACTATATGGACGGCTATGCCCGCGATCTGGAGGAGATCTACAAGGGCGTGCCGGAGGCGGAGCGCTATTTCGTCGTCGTCGGCTATCCGACCGTCTCGCGCGGCATCTCCTTCCTCGGCTTCACGCCGTGGGAGGACCGCGAGCGCTCCGCCAAGGAGATCGCGGGCGCGCTCGGCGGGCCCATGTTCTCCATTCCCGGCATCATGGCCTTTCCCGTCAGGCCGGCGCCGCTCGGCCAGCGCGGCAGCGCCAAGCCCATCGAGTTCATCATCCAGACCTCGCGCCCCTATGACGAGCTCCAGGAGATGGTCGACGCGGTACTCGACAAGGTCGCCGACTATCCGGGCCTCGCCAATATCGAGACCGACCTGAAGCTCAACAAGCCGCAGATCACGGTCTCGATAGACCGCGAGAAGGCGGCCAATCTCGGCATCGAGATCGGCACGATCGGGCGCACCATGGAAACCATGCTCGGCGGCCGGCAGGTGACCCGCTTCAAGCGGGACGGCGAGCAATACGACGTCATCCTCCAGCTCGCCCGCGCCGACCGGTCCACGCCGCGCGACCTGCGCAACATCCATGTCCGCTCGGAGGGCGGAGACATGGTGCCGCTGTCCAACCTGGTCGCCATCGAGGAAACGGTCGCCCCGCGCGAGCTGAACCATTTCGACCAGCTCCGCGCGGCCACCATCACCGCCAATCTGGGCGAGGGCTACAGCCTCGGCCAGTCCCTCGGATATCTGGAGACGGCGGCGCGCGAGACATTGCCGGGCACCGCGAGGGTCGACTATTCCGGCCAGTCGCGCGAGTTCAAGGAAAGCGGCGCGGAGATCTACCTGACCTTCGTGCTGGCGCTCGCCTTCATCTATCTCGTCCTGTCGGCGCAGTTCGAGAGCTTCATCGACCCGTTCATCATCCTGCTCACCGTGCCGCTGTCCATCGCCGGTGGGCTCGCCGCGCTCTATTTCTCCGGCGGCACGCTGAACATCTACAGCCAGGTCGGGCTCGTCACCCTGATCGGGCTCATATCGAAGCACGGCATCCTGATCGTGGAATTCGCCAACCAGATGCGCGCGCACGGCCACACCGTGACCGAGGCCGTGATCGAGGCGGCGACGCTTCGGCTGCGGCCGATCCTCATGACGACCGGCGCCATGGCGCTCGGCGCGGTGCCGCTCGCCATCGCGGTCGGAGCGGGCGCGGAGAGCCGGCAGGATATCGGCTGGGTGATCGTCGGCGGCATCCTGGTCGGCACCTTCTTCACCCTGTTCGTCATTCCCGCGGCCTATTCGCTGGTGCGCGGGCGGGCGAGACCCGCCGCCGTCGCCCCGGAAGAGGGCGGGACCGCCGGTATCGGCGATACGCGCCAGGCGGCGGAGTGAGGCGGGCTCACCCGGTCCCCTCAAGGATCTCCTTCAGCGCCTCCGCATTGCAGTAACGCTCCTCGCGCGAGGCGAAGACGAGCGTCACCCGCCCCTGCGCCGCCCGACGGCGAAGACGGTCGAGAAGCTCCGTCTTGTCCTCGAGCTCGCGGGCATAGCGCGCCTTGAACTCCGGCCAGCGCGCGCGGTCGTGACCGTACCATTTGCGCAAGCCCGCCGATGGCGCGATCTCCTTCAGCCATTCGTCGACCCGCGCCGTCTCCTTCTTCAGCCCGCGCGGCCACAGGCGGTCGACGAGGATGCGCGTGCCGTCGGCCTCGTCCGGGGCCTCGTAGACACGCTTGATGCGGATATCGCGGTGGGGCATCGTGTCCCTCCCTTTCGCGCTCAATATCGCCCATATTGGGCACGCGGCACAGCCCTCGCGGCGTGCCCCCATAGTCCAGGAACCCATCCGTCGGGGCACCCATGGCAGACGACAGCCTGAGAATCCTCCCGAGCCGGCAGGGGGCCGACCGGCCCCGCGACCACGCCGTCAGCGAGGACATGATCCGGACCCTCGTCCACACCTTCTACGGCCGCGTGCGCGACGACGAGGCCCTGGGGCCGATCTTCGCCGCCGAGCTCGGCGACGACTGGGGCCCGCATCTCGACAAGATGTGCGACTTCTGGTCCTCCGTCATGCTGACCACCGGGCGCTACAAGGGCCGCCCGCTGCCGGCGCACATGAAGGTGGAGGCCATCCGGGAGGAGCATTTCGCCCGCTGGCTCGCCCTGTTCTCCGAGACCGCGCGCGAGGTCTGCCCGCCGCGCGAGGCCGACGCCTTCATCGCACGCGCGAGCCGGATCGCGGAGAGCTTCAAGCTCGCCATGTTCTTCCGGCTTCCCCCGGCGGGCGCCCCGCCCCGGCCCAGCGATCCGTCCCGCTGAGCGCCGACCGGCCCGTCACCCCCACAGAGGCAATTTCCATGGCACCTGCATCCGCTCCGGGCCCCTGGCCGCGCCTGACCGTCATCGGCCTTGTCTGCCTGTGGGCCGGGCTCGTCATCGGCGTGTCGTTCCTCGCGACGCCCGTGAAGTTCGGCGCCGAAGGCCTCGACCGCCCGGTCGCGCTCGATATCGGCCGCATCACCTTCGCCGCCCTCAATATCGCCGAATGGGGCCTCGCCGCGCTCCTGGCCCTCGTCGTGGTGCTCGGCGCGCGCACCCAGCCGCGCCTGATCGCGATGCTCGCCATCATCGTGATCCTGCTCCTGCAGACCTCGTGGCTCCTGCCCGCGCTCGACGAGCGCACGGCCATGGTCATCGCCGGCAAGCCGCTCGAGCCGTCGATCCATCACATGGCCTATGGCATTCTGGAGATCGCGAAGGTCGTGGCGCTCATCGCCTGGGCGGGCCTGGAGGCCCGCCTCGTCGCACGCGGGATGCGCTAGGGCGTCTCTTAGCCGGAACCATTTGAGCCATACTCCATGGCTCATGGGCTCCCGCCTTCGCGGGAGCGAGCGGAAAAATCGAACGTCCTTGTCGACAACCGCTCATGCCCGCACAGGCGGGCATCCAGCAAGCGGCCCGGCTTGCGGCCTCGCCGGGGCGAATACCTATTCCGCCGCGCTGGCCGTCTCCGGCGACGCGCCGAGCCCGTAGCGGCGGGAGACGTAGTCCTCGACGATCACCTTGAACTGCTCGGCGATATCCTCGCCCCTGAGCGTCATGGCCTTCTCGCCGTCGATGAAGACCGGGGCGGAGGGCAGTTCGCCGGTGCCCGGCAGGGAGATGCCGATATCGGCGTGCTTGGATTCGCCCGGGCCGTTCACGATGCAGCCCATCACGGCGAGCTGGAGATCCTCGAAGCCCGCATATTGCTCGCGCCATTCCGGCAGGCGCTCGCGCACATAGGCCTGGATGTCGCGGGCGAGTTCCTGGAACACGGTGGAGGTCGTGCGCCCGCAGCCGGGGCATGCGGTGACCATCGGCATAAAGGAGCGCAGGCCCATGGACTGCAGGATCTCCTGGCCGACGCGCACCTCCTCCGCCCGGTCGCCGCCGGGCTCCGGCGTGAGCGAGATGCGGATCGTGTCGCCGATGCCCTCCTGAAGCAGGACGGCGAGGCCGGCGGTCGAGGCGACGATGCCCTTCGAGCCCATGCCCGCCTCGGTGAGCCCCAGATGGAGCGCATAGTCGGACCGCTCCGCCAGCATGCGGTAGACGCGGATCAGGTCCTGGACCGTGGAGACCTTGCCCGACAGGATGATGCGGTCGCGGCCAAGGCCGATCTCCTCCGCGCGCGCCGCCGACAGGAGCGCCGACTGCACCATGGCCTCGTGCATCACCGCGCGCGCGTCGAGCGGGGCGTCGCTCTTGGCGTTCTCGTCCATGAGCCGCGTCAGGAGCTCCTGGTCGAGGCTGCCCCAGTTGACGCCGATGCGCACCGGCTTGCCGTATTCGAGCGCCTTCTCGATCATCATCGAGAACTGCTTGTCGCGCTTGTCCCTGAAGCCGACATTGCCCGGATTGATGCGGTACTTGTCGAGCGCTTCCGCGCAGGCCGGAAAGTCGCTCAGGAGCTTGTGGCCGATATAGTGGAAGTCGCCGACCAGCGGCACCTCGACCCCCATGGCGACGAGCCGGTCGCGGATCTCCGGAACGGCGGCGGCCGCATCCGGCCGGTCGACCGTGATGCGCACGAGCTCCGAGCCGGCCCGCGCGAGGCTCGCGACCTGCTTGGCCGTCGCCTCCGCGTCGGCGGTGTCGGTATTGGTCATGGACTGCACCACGACCGGCGCGTCGCCGCCGACCGTGACGGAGCCGACCTTCACGCCCACCGAGCGGCGCCGCTTGATCTCCATAAAGCCCGACATGGGATTACCCGTAGAAAGCCTCTATGCTGCCCCAGTGTTTCGCACGGGCGTGTGACGCTTTCAAGATTACGTTGCGTCATGCGGCAGAAAGTGATGCGCGGCGCTACACGCCCAGCCAGCGCGCCTGCAGCTCGCGGTCGGCCTGGATGCACCCGGGCGTGCCACGCCAGACGCAAGTGCCCCGGCCCATCATGCAGACCTCGTCGGCGAGACTCGTCGCGAAGCCGAAATTCTGCTCCACCAGAAGCATGGTGAGCCCATCCGCCTTCAGCTCCATGAGCTTGTCGTGGATCTGGCGCACGATGATCGGGGCGAGCCCCTCCGTCGGTTCGTCTAGGATGAGCAGCCGTGGGTTCATCAACAACGCGCGGGCGATGGCGAGCATCTGCTGCTCGCCGCCGGAGAGCTGGTTGCCGCCATTGTCCATGCGCTCGCCAAGCCGCGGAAAGAGCTCGAGCACCCGCGCCATCGTCCAGCGCGGCGCGTCCCCGACGGGGGCGATCCGTGCGGCCAGCGCGAGGTTCTCGCGAACGGTGAGCGAGGGGAAGATGTCGCGCGTCTCGGGCACATAGGCGATGCCGCGCCGGGCGATCTCGAACGGCGCGAGCCCGCCGATCCGCTCGCCGGCGAGCGAGATCTCGCCCTCGAGGACGGGCAGGAGCCCCATCACCGCCTTCAGCGTCGTGGTCTTGCCCGCGCCGTTGCGCCCGAGGATCGCCGTCACGCGGCCCGCGCGCGCCACGAGGTCGAGCCCGTGGATGACCCGGGTTTCTCCATAGCCCGTGTGAAGCCCGCCGATCTCAAGCATGGGCGCCCCACTCGCCGAGATAGATCTCGTGGACAAGCGGGCTTGCGCGCGTCTCCTCCGGCGTGCCCTCGAAGACGACCTTGCCGTAATTGAGGACGGTGATCCGGTCGGCGACGTCGAAGGCGAGGTCCATGTCGTGCTCGATGATCAGGATGGTCAGATCGCGCGGCAGGCCGCCGAGGAGCTCGTGGAAGGCATGGATCATGCCGGGCCCGACGCCGGAGGTCGGCTCGTCCATCAACAGGACCTTCGGCCGGGCGGCAAGCGCGATGCCGACCTCGAGCTGCCGGCGATTGCCGTAGGGCGCGCTGTGCACCGGCAGGTCCAGACGGTCCGCGAGACCGACCTGGCCGGCGATCTCCGCCACGCGGTCCACCACCGCGGGGTCGCGATGGGTGTCGCGCCGGAACAGGCCAGAGAGCCCGAGGGCGGCGGCGGCGGCAAGCGCCAGGTTCTCGCGCACGGTCAGCGCGTCGAAGAGATTGTTCTTCTGATAACTCCGCGACAGGCCGAGCCTGGCGCGGCGATCGACGCTGAGCCCGGTCACCGGGCGGCCGTCGAGGCGGATCTCGCCGGCCGACGGGGCGAGGTCCCCCGCCAGCAGGTTGAACAGCGTCGTCTTGCCCGCGCCGTTGGGGCCGAGCACCACGCGCCGCTCGCCCCTGTCCATGCGGAAGGAGACATTGTCGGTCACGGTGAGCGCGCCGAAGGACTTGTGGAGACCGGTCACCTCAAGCATGCGCCTTCGCCCTCTCCCGGCGCGCCTGCACCATGTGCTCGAGCTGGCCGTAGAGGCCGCGCCCGCCGGCGAGCACCGTGACGATGAGCACGATGCCGATGACCATGTGCCAGTGATTGGTGAGGCTGGCGATCTCGTGGCGTAGCAGGATCAGGAGCGCCGCCCCGACCGCCGGCCCGACCAGCGTGCCCATGCCGCCGAGAATGACGATCACCAGCGCCTCGCCGGAGACCGTCCACACCATCATCTCCGGCGACACGAACATGGTGTGCTGGGCGGCCAGCGCACCGGCGAACCCGGCCATCGCGCCCGACAGCGCGAAGGCGTTCGCCTTGTACTGCCAGACCGGAACGCCGAGCGCCCGCATGCGCGCCTCGTTGGCATGGATGCCGCACAGTGTGCGCCCGAAGCCGGACCGCAGCACGAAGGCGGCCAGCGCATAGACGAGGCCCAGGCAGGCAATGGCGAACAGGGCGAATTGCAGCGAGCTCTGCAGATCGACGCCGAGCGCGGAGAGATCGAGCCGCGGCACGCCGGGAAGGCCGTCATCGCCGCCGAGCGCGCGCGCATCGAAGATCAGCACATAGACCATCTGGCCGAAGGCGAGCGTCGCCATGATGAAGAAGATGCCGCGCGCCCTCGACGTCACCGCGCCGACGGCGCCGCCGAACAGCGCGCCGAGCGCGATGCCGGCGACGAGCGCAAGCCCGGGCGGCAGGCCGAGAAGCGTGGCCGCGACGGCGAAACCGTAGGCGCCGAGCCCGAAGATCGAGCCGTGGCACAGCGAGACCATGCCGCCGTAACCTGCGACCATGTCGAGGCTGATGGCCAGGATGGCGAGCGTCGCGATCTCGATCACGAGCTCGCGGGCGAAATAGCCGCCGAGCGCGGCATAGGCCGCAAGCCCCGCGAGGAGGGCGAGGATGACGGCCGTCTTGATCCCTGTCTGATGGAACATGGCCGGTCAGCCCCGCGCCGGAAACAGGCCCGCGGGCCGGAAGATCAGGATACCGGCGAGCAGGGCATAGACCGCCACCGCCGCGAGCTGGGGCGCGAGTACCGCGCCGAAGGTCTGCGTGAAGCCCACGATGAGCGACCCCGCCACCGCGCCCTTCAGGCTGCCGAGCCCGCCGATCACCACCACGATGAGCGTCGGGATCAGGATCTGCGTCCCCATGTCGGGCGTCACGGAGAAGACGGGCGCGGCCACGACGCCCGCAAGGCCCGCCAGCGCGCAGCCGACGCAGAACACGACGAAGAAGATCCGCTCGACATTCAGCCCGAGGCAGGCCGCCATCCGGTCGTTGTCGACGCCGGCGCGGATCATCGCCCCGATCTGGGTCCTCGACAGGACGAGGCCGAGCCCCGCCATGACCGCGGCGCCGAGCGCGATGATGAACAGCCTGTAGGCCGGATAGGCCACGCCCAGAACCTCCACCGGCCCGGAGAGGAAGGCCGGCGCGTCGATGCCGAGCGCGATGTCGCCCCACACGATGCGGAAGATGTCGAGGAAGACGAAGATCAGGCCGAAGGTGACGAGCACCTGATTCATCGGCCCGGACCGGCGCATCCGCCTGATGAGGCCGAGATAGAGCACGGTGCCGGCCAGCGCCACCGCGGCGGGCGCGAGCACGAAGGCCGCCCAGTAGGAGCCGAGCATCCAGACCGCGCTGACCCCGGCATAGGCCCCGAGCGCATAGAGCGCCCCATGGGCCAGGTTGACGAAATGCAGGAGCCCGAAAATCACGGTCAGTCCGACCGACAACAGGAAGAGCAGCATGGAGAGCTGGAGCCCGTTGAGCCCCTGCACGATCCATGTGGACGGATCAGCGAGCATCGTTCGGTTCCGCCTTTGGTGAGCGCCGGGGCGCCGGCCCGGACGAGCGCATGCCCGCCCCGGCCGGACGCCGAGGAGACGGTTCGCCGTGTCAGAGCTTGCAGCCGTTGGGAGCGTCGGCCACGGCCTCAACCGTGCCGACGATCTTCTGGGTCAGCCCGCCGTCGCCCTTGATCGTCTCGTAGACATAGATGTTCTGGACGATGTTGTTGGTCGCCGGATCGATCTTCACCGGCCCGCGCGGCCCGGTATAGGTGACCTTCGCCAGAGCGGAGGCCAGCGCCTCGCGGCTGTCCGCGCCCGACTTCACCGCCTCGATGAGCGCGCGTCCCGCATCGTAGCCCTGCACGGCATATTCCGACGGGGCGCGGTCGGTCCTGGCCCTGAAGGCCTCGACGAAGGCCCTGTTCTCGGGTGTGTCGATGGTCGGCACATAGTGGAGCGCGGTGACGACGCCCTCCGCCGCCGGCCCTTCCGCGTTCACATAGAGCGGCGAGGTGAGGAAGCCCGACCCGTAGAGCGGAATGTCCGCCTTGATGCCGAAGGAATCGTACTGCTTGACGAAGGAGATCGCCTCGCCGCCCGCATAGAAGACGAAGATCGCGTCGGGACCGGCGGCCTTGGCCTTGGTGAGATAGGGACCGAAATCCTGCGTCTTGCGGAACGGCGTGAAGTCCTCGCCGACGATCTCGCCGCCGGCTTGCCTGAAGGCTTCGGCGAAGGCGCCGACCATCTGGCGGCCCGCGGCATAGTCGGGGGCGAGCGTGTAGACCTTGCGGATGCCCTGATCGTACATCCACTGGCCCATCGGGCGGTTGACCTGCCCGTTGGAGAAGGACACGCGGGTAATGTACTTGCTGCAGCGGCTGCCCGTGGCGTCGTCATTGCCGGCATTGGCGACGATCAGCGGAACCTGGGCGCCATCCACGAAATCGCGCACCGCGCCCAGAACGCCCGACGACACCAGCCCGACGATCACGTCGACCTCGTCTTCCAGGACGAGCTTGCGCGCCTTGGCGAGACCGACCGGCGGCTTGACCTCGGTGTCCTCGCGTACGATCGCGAACTCCTCCGTCATGCCGGCTTCCTCCAGCGCGAGCTGGAACCCGGCGTCGATCTCCTCGCCGAGCGCGGCATAGACGCCCGCATAGGGCAGGAGCAGGCCGACCCTGGTCTCCGCCTCCGCAGCACTTGCCGTCGACAGCGCGGCGAGCGCCAGCGCCCCCGCAGCCAGCCCTTTCAGTTTTGACATCGTATCCTCCCTCGGTGCCGTTCGAGATTTCGTATTGGCACGGCCGCGTCCACAATACGGACAGCCGAACAGGTTATATAATGCATGATACCCGACCGGAACGCCTCTAAAGGAGACAGTTCGGTCATCAATGACAGACACTTAAGAACTATCAATTTTCACGATTCTGTAAAGCACTATCTTGCGTATTATCCGGAATTATGCATTATTGAGCATAAATCGACCGTGATCGAAGACCGCCGGACAAGGCGGCCGCCCCCCGAGGAGATGCCATGCCCCAGGACGCGTTTGCGAAGATTGTCGGCGAGGTGAGCGAGGCGATTGCCGACCGGCCACTCGACGGCGATCTGGAGACCTTCCTCAACAGCCGCTTCCCGGCGCACGGGCCGGCCTTCAAGGCGCTGGCGAGCCTGTGCGCCGAGGGCGAAAGCGAGGGCTGGCTGATGGCGCGCGAGGCGGGCGGCATAAGGTTCGGCCGCGCGGTGAAGCCCGGCACCGATGCCGGACGGTTCAGCGTCGATGTCGTGCGCATGAAGAATGTCGCCGGCCCGCACCATGTCCATGTCACGGGCGAGATCGGCGCGATCATGCCCATCGACGGCCCCGCCACGTTCGATGGCAAGCCGGAAGGCTGGTACGTCTACCCGCCGGGCTCAGACCATCGTCCCACGGTCGCCGGCGGAGAGGCCTATATTCTCTATCTCCTGCCCGACGGGGCGATCGAATTCACCGGCCGCTGAAGAGCCGGGCAAGACAACCGGCCCCGCGAGGCCCAACATATCGGGAGGCACGCCGTGGTGGAGAGCAGCGGCAATGCGGCATATCATTTCGTGGACCGGCACCGGTCCTCGCCGGTCGGCGACAAGCCCGCCTTCGTGGAGTGCGGTCCGGGCGGGCGGACACTGACCTACAACGCGCTCGCGACGCAGTCCGACCGCATGGCGGCGCTCTACGACCGCCACGGCATCAGGCGCGAGGACCGCGCGGCCATGCTGGTGCTCGACGAGATCGAGTTCCCCGTCGTCTTCTGGGGCAGCCTCAAGGCCGGCGTCATTCCCGTTCCGCTCAACACGCTCCTGTCAGCCGAGCTCTACGAGACCATCCTTCGCGACAGCCGGGCGCGCGCGCTCTTCGTCTCCGCCGCGCTTCTGCCCGTCGTGACCCCCATACTGGCCTCCTGCCCGCAGCTCGAGGCCGTGTTCGTCATCGGCGGCGACGCGCCGGAGGGAACGCTCTCCTTCGCCGACGAGCTTGCCCGGAGCGAGGATCGCCCGGCAGTCGCGGTCTCGGCAGACGAATGCGCCTTCTGGCTCTACTCCTCCGGCTCGACCGGCCAGCCCAAGGGTGTGCGCCACGTCCATGGAAGCCTGAAGGCCACGGCAGACACCTACGGCGCACAGGTGCTGGGAATCGAGGAAGGCGACACGGTCTTCTCCGTCGCCAAGATGTTCTTCGCCTACGGCCTCGGCAACGCCATGACCTTCCCGATGTCGGTCGGCGCGACGACGGTCCTGCTCTCCGGCCGCCCGACGCCTGACAGCGTGCGCGAAGCGGTCGACACCTTCAGCCCCACGGTCTTCTGCGGCGTCCCGACCTTCTATGCGGCCTTTCTCGCCGCCCTCGGCGATGAGCGTCCGGCGGGTTTCGGCCGGCTGCGCCGGTGCATCTCCGCCGGCGAGGCGCTGCCTGAGGAGATCGGCCAGCGCTGGCGAAACCTCATGGGCGTCGACATCCTCGACGGCGTGGGCTCGACGGAACTGTTGCATATCTTCCTGTCCAACAGCCCCGGCGACGTCGTCTACGGCACGTCCGGCCGCGCCGTGCCGGGCTACGAGATCCGGCTGGTGGACGATGCCGGCGGCGATGTCGGCCCCGGCGGCATCGGCGAGCTGATCGTCAAGGGCCCCTCGGCGGCGGAAAGCTACTGGAACCAGCGCTCCAAGAGCCGGTCGACCTTCGAGGGGATGTGGACCCGCACCGGCGACAAGTACGAGCGCCGCGCGGATGGCCGCCTCGTCTATTGCGGGCGCACCGACGACATGTTCAAGGTCTCCGGCATCTGGGTCTCGCCCTTCGAGATCGAACAGGCGCTGATCGCCCATCCCGGCGTGCTGGAGGCCGCCGTCGTGGCCGAGCGCGACACCGACGGCCTGGAGAAGCCCAAGGCCTATGTGGTCCTCAAGGAACCGGGCGAGGCAGCCGATATCGCGGGCGAGCTCAAGGCGTTCGTGAAGGACAGGATCGGCAAGTGGAAATATCCGCGCTGGGTGGAGATCCTCCCCGACCTGCCGAAGACGGCGACCGGCAAGATCCAGCGCTTCAAGCTCAGAACCCGCGAGAAGGAAACGGCATGACGCAGGAGCCAGGCGAGACCGTCGGCATCGCCGCCGGCGGCAAGACACTCGAGGGCCGGTTCTTCGGGCCGAGGCCGGACGAGGCGCCGACCATCGTCCTGCTCCATGAGGGGCTCGGCTCGGTGAGCCTGTGGAAGGACTTCCCCGCGCGCCTGGCGGCGGCGACCGGCCATGGCGTCTTCGCCTATTCGCGTGCCGGCTACGGCCAGTCGGACCCGGCGGAGCTGCCCCGCCCGCTCGACTACATGACGCGCGAGGCTGTCGACGTGCTGCCGGAGGTCCTCGACGCCATCGGCTTTCGGACCGGCATCCTGCTCGGTCACAGCGACGGTGCGTCCATCGCGGCGATCCACGCCGGCAGCCTGGCCGATTTCCGGGTGCGCGGCCTGTGCCTTATCGCACCGCACTTCTTCACCGAGGCCTCTGGACTTGCCGCCATAGCACAGGCGAGGACGGCCTATGAGGATAGCGATCTGCGCGCGCGGCTCGCCCGCCACCACAAGGACCCCGACACTGCCTTCCGGGGCTGGAACGACGCCTGGCTCGACCCGGCATTCAAGGCCTGGACCATCGAGGAGGTCATCGCCTATATCCGCGTGCCCGTCCTCGCCATCCAGGGGCGCGACGACCAGTACGGGACCCTCGCCCAGATCGACGCGCTGGAGACGCAGGCCTACTGCCCCGTCGATGTCGGCATCGTGGAGGATTGCGGGCACTCCCCGCATCTGGAGAAACCGGACGAGACCCTCCGGCTGATCGCCGATTTCGTCCGGCGCCTCGACCGGATCGAGGCGGCCAGGGCGGTGACGGCATGAGGCTTCAAAGCTACATCTGCGGCCGCTGGACCGACGGCAACGGCGCCGGACGCCCGCTCCGCAATCCGGTGACCGGCGAGGTCGTCGCCGAGGCGGATGCGAGCGGCATCGACCCCGATGCGGCCCTCGGTTTCGCCCGGAACGAGGGCGGCGCGGCCCTGAACGCCCTGACCTTCGCCGAGCGCGGAGCGGTTCTGAAGGCCATCGCCGATGTGCTCGCCGCCAACCGCGACAAATATGGCGAGATCGCCCGCATCAACTCCGGCAACACGGCCGTCGATGCGGCCATCGACATCGATGGCGGTATCGGCACGCTCAGATATTACGCCCGTCTCGGCCGGGGGCTGGGCGAGGCACGCACCATCGTCGAGGAGGGCCGCGACCAGCTCGCCCGCGAGCCGGTGTTCTTCGCCGGCCATGTCTGGACGACGCGGCCCGGCGTCGCGGTGCAGGTCAACGCCTTCAACTTCCCCTCATGGGGCCTGTGGGAAAAGGTCGCCACCGCCCTTCTCGCCGGTGCGCCCAGCGTGGCCAAGCCCGCCACGGCGACCGCATGGCTGTCGCATGAGATGGTGCGCGACGTCGTGGCCTCGGGCGTCGCGCCGGAGGGCGCGCTCAACCTCGTCTGCGGCGGCGGCGAGGGTCTTGTCGGCGCGCTTCGGCCGATGGATTCGCTCGCCTTCACCGGATCGGCGGAGACCGCCCGGGCGCTCCGCGCGGACGCCAACATCCTCGCCCGCGCGCCGCGCCTCACCGTGGAGGCCGACAGCGTCAACGCGACGATAATCGGTCCCGACGCCGGCCCGGGCTCGGCCCTTTTCGACCTGGCGGTGCGCGAGATCGTCAAGGCGCTGAGCGTCAAGGCGGGTCAGCTCTGCACCAATATCCGCCGCATCCTCGTGGCCCGCGAGCACAGGGACGCGCTGGAGGAGGCCGTCGCGGCCAGGCTTGCTGGCCTGACGGTCGGCGACCCGCAGGACGAGACCGTCCGCGTCGGCCCGCTCGTCGACAAGGCCCAGCAGGCGCAAGCGCTCGCGGGCATCGCGCGGCTCGGCGCGGAGGCCCGTATCGTGGCGGGCGGCGGCGTGCCGGAGACGCTGGCGGGCGCCGACCGGGAGGCGGGCGCCTTCGTTGCTCCCACGCTCCTGTCCTGCGCCGATCCCGCGGATGGCAAGGCGGTGCACGAGACGGAGGTGTTCGGCCCCTGCGCAACCGTCATGCCCTATGGCACGCTCGACGAGGCCACCGCGCTCGCCGCGCGCGCCGGCGGATCGCTGGCGGTCAGCCTGTTCTCCAACGATCCGGACGTGCTGGCGGAAACGGCGCTGCGGCTCGCGCCATGGCACGGGCGGGTGATGACGGTCGACGAGGAGGTGGGCCGCAACCACACCGGCCACCCCATCGTCATGCCCCAATGCGTCCATAGCGGCCCCGGCCGGGCCGGCGGCGGGGAGGAGCTCGGAGGCCTGCGCGGCTTGCGGTTCCACATGCACAGAAGCGCCATCCAGGGCTCGGGCACCATGCTCGACCGCCTGGAGGGCCTTTGTGCCAGGGCGGCCCTTTAAGGGCGCGATCGGCATGGCGGCGGCGCAGGACATAGGAACGGAAATGGGCGTGCGCCTTCCCTCCTATCGCCACCTGCCCGGCGTCAATGCCCGGCCGCGGGACGGCGTCCTCGCGCGGATCGCGGAGACCGCGCCGGAGGTGACGGCCAGTACCGACGCCTTGTCCAATCCCGCATGGCGCCACGGCGTCGCCTTTCTGAAGGCGGGCTTCTACTGGGAGGCGCACGAGGTGCTGGAGCCCGTCTGGCTCAACGCCCCGCCCAACAGCCGCGAACGGGCGCTCGTCCAGGGCACGATCCAGTTCGCCAATGCCGCGCTGAAGGCCCTGCTCGACCGGCCGAACGCGGCGCGCCGCCTGGCCGACATCGCCATCGGCCATTTCGCGGAGGCCGGCGGACCGGGCGGCCGTCCGGTCATGGCCATCGCGCCCGGCACGGCCATCGCGACCGTCGAGGCCTTCAAGACCGCACTGGCCGCGGGGAACGACTGGAGCGCTTCGGTCTCGGCGTTTCCGCATATCGGGTAACTGCAAAATAATGCACACACTACCCAGAACGAGCCCGCCAAATCAGGCATTCTGAAATATATTGATAAACTTGCCGATTTTGCCTCTGGACGCCTCGGATATCTGCATTATAATGCAAATCACCAGACACAAGGGAGACAATCTGGTGCGTAACGCGATCGACTTTCAGACAAGCCCCGACCGATACCGGCACTGGCGTGTCGAATATGACGGCGACGTCGCCAATCTGTTCATGGATGTCGACGAGAAGGGCGGGCTGTTCGAGGGCTATGAGCTGAAGCTCAACTCCTACGACCTCGGTGTCGATATCGAGCTCGCCGACATCGTCCAGCGCATGCGCTTCGAGCACCCGGAGGTGAAGGCGGTGGTGCTGCAGTCGGGCAAGGACAAGGTGTTCTGCGCCGGAGCCAATATCCGAATGCTGGCCGGCGCGGCCCATGCCCACAAGGTCAATTTCTGCAAGTTCACCAACGAGACGCGCAACACCTACGAGGCGGCGGGCGCGGAGTCCGGCCAGCACTATATCTGCGCGGTCCGGGGCTCGTGCGCCGGCGGCGGCTACGAGCTGGCGCTTGCCTGCGACCACATCATGCTGACCGATGACGGCGCCTCCAATGTCGCCCTGCCCGAGGTGCCGCTGCTCGCCGTTCTCCCCGGCACGGGCGGCCTCACCCGCGTCACCGACAAGCGCAAGGTGCGCCGCGACCTGGCCGATGTCTTCTGCTCGGTGGAGGAGGGCGTGAGGGGCAAGCGTGCGAAGGACTGGAACCTCGTCGACGAGGTCGTCCCCAACAGCCGCTTCGCGGAAACGGTCGCCGAACGCGCCAGGGAGTTCGCCGCAAGGTCGAGCCGCGCGCCGGCGGACAGGGGCATCGCGCTCGACCCCCTCGAGCGCCGCTTCGCCGATGACGGCTCCGTCGTCTATTCCACCGTCGAGGTCGCCGTCGACCGCGCGCGCGGCCTCGCCACCGTCGAGATCGCCGGCCCGTCCGATCCGGCACCGGCCTCCGCCGACGCCCTCGTCGAGGAGGGCGCGCAGAGCTGGATGCTCCGATGCGCGCGCGAGCTCGACGACGCCATCCTGCATCTGAGGCTCAACGAGCCCGAGCTCGGCGTCCTCGTCTTCAAGACGCAGGGCGACCCGGCGCAGGTCGCAGCGCACGAGCGCGCGCTCATCGACAACAGGGACCACTGGCTCGCCCACGAGATCCTGCTCTACTGGAAGCGGGTCCTGAAGCGCATCGACATGACGTCGCGCTCGCTGGTCGCGCTCATCGAGCCGGGCTCGTGCTTTGCGGGAACCCTTGCCGAAATCGCCTTCGCCGCCGACCGCGCCTACATGGCGGACGGCGAGTTCGAGGGCGACAACCGCCCCGTCGCGACCCTCACCCTGACGGAGGCGAATTTCGGCCCCTATCCGATGGCCAACGACCTGACGCGCCTTCAGACGCGCTTCCTCGGCGCGCCCGACGCGGTCGAGGCGGCGAAGGCGGAGAAGGACACCGCGCTCGAGGCGGCAGACGCCAGCCGGCTCGGGCTCGTGACCTTCGCGCTCGACGACATCGACTGGGAGGACGAGGTGCGCGTGTTCCTGGAGGAGCGCGCGAGCTTCTCGCCCGATGCCATGACCGGCATGGAGGCCAATCTCCGCTTCGCCGGCCCGGAGACCATGGAAACCCGCGTCTTCGGCCGCCTCACCGCCTGGCAGAACTGGATATTCCAGCGCCCCAACGCCGTCGGCGAGACCGGCGCGCTGAGGCGCTATGGAACCGGGATGCGCGGCGAGTTCGACATGGGTCGGGTCTGACCGGACCGTTTCTTTCAGGGAGATCGACGATGATTAATCTGTCCGACGTCAGCTACGACACGCAGATTCCGAACAATGTTGGCCTGTCCTCAGATCGGCGCGTGCTGAAGGCGCTGGAGCGCTGGCACCCGGGCTATATCAGCTGGTGGAACGATCTGGGGCCGGAGGGCTTCCAGGAGAGCCTCGTCTATCTGCGCACCGCGGTGAGCGTCGACCCGAAGGGCTGGGCGAAGTTCGACTATGTGAAGATGCCCGAATATCGCTGGGGCATCCTGCTCGCCCCTGAGGTGGAGGACCGCACCATCCCGTGCGGCGAACATTACGGCCAGCCCGCATGGCAGGAGGTGCCGGGCGAATACCGCGCCATGCTGCGCCGGCTGATCGTCATCCAGGGCGACACCGAGCCCGCCTCCGTGGAGCAGCAGCGCCATCTCGGCAAGACCGCGCCGTCGCTCTACGACATGCGCAACCTGTTCCAGGTGAATGTCGAGGAGGGCCGGCATCTCTGGGCGATGGTCTATCTGCTCCAGAAATATTTCGGTGCCGACGGCCGCGAGGAGGCCGACGACCTCCTGCGCCGCCAGTCGGGCTCTGAGGAGGCCCCGCGCATGCTCGGCGCCTTCAACGAGGCGACGCCGGACTGGCTGTCCTTCTTCATGTTCACCTATTTCACCGACCGCGACGGCAAGATGCAGCTCGAAAGCCTCGCCCAGTCCGGCTTCGACCCCCTGTCGCGCACCTGCCGCTTCATGCTGACGGAGGAGGCCCACCACATGTTCGTGGGCGAGACCGGCGTCGGGCGCACCATCCAGCGCACCTGCGAGGCGATGAACGAGGCGGGCATCACCGACCCTTACGACATCGACAAGGTGCGCGCGCTCGGCGTCATCGACCTGCCGACCATCCAGAAGAAGCTCAACCTGCACTATTCGCTGTCGCTCGACCTGTTCGGCTCGGAAGTCTCCACCAACGCGGCCAATGCCTTCAATGCCGGCATCAAGGGCCGCTACCAGGAGACCAAGATCGAGGACGACCACCGGCTCAAGGACGCGACCTATCCGGTGGCCGAGTTCAGGGACGGCCGCATCGAGGTCTCCGACGCCCCGGCGCTCACCGCCATCAACATGCGGCTTCGCGACGACTACAGGCGCGACGCCTCCGGCGGCGTGAAGCGCTGGAACGGCATCATCGCCAAGACCGGGATCGACTTCGAGATGACCCTGCCGCACGAGGGCTTCCATCGCCAGATCGGCACGTTCGCCGGCGCCCCGATCACGCCGGAGGGCGAGGTGCTGTCGCAGGAGGACTGGGACGCGCGCAAGGGCGACTGGCTGCCGGATACGGCCGATGGCGACTTCATCCAGTCGCTCATGAAGCCGGTCTGGGAGCCCGGCGTGTTCGCAAGCTGGATCGCCCCGCCGCGCGTGGGCATCGACAACAAGCCCGGCGACTTCGAATACGTCAGGCTGCACATGGCGTGAGGCGCCATGAATCGCGCGCCCCTCGCCCTCCCTCCCGCCAGGGGGAGAGGAAGGGCGAGGGGATTTGAGTCGAGAGAGGCAAATGACAAAGCCGATCAAACAACACCTGATCGACCCTGAAATCTGCATTCGCTGCTATACGTGCGAGGAGGCATGCCCCGTGGATGCCATCACGCACAATGACGACAATGTCGTCGTCGATGCGTCGAAATGCGATTTCTGCATGGCCTGCATCGCGCCCTGCCCGACCGGCTCCATCGACAATTGGCGCGTGGTGGCCAAGGCCTATTCGCTCGAAGAGCAGTTCGAATGGCTGGAGCTCCCCGAGCAGGAGGCGCTTGCCGGACCGGGCGACGGCGGCGAAGCCGATACCACGCTGGAAGCCCTCGACGACGAGGTCGCAGCCCTTCTCGCCGAAGCCCACAAGGGCGCGGGCGGCAAGGCCAAGGCACCGCCATCGGCGTCGAAGCCGAGCATCAATCTCTACAATCTCGGCCACCCGGCAGAGGCGGTCGTCCAGGGCAATTACCGGCTCACCGCGGAGGACGCCGACAGCGATGTGCGCCATATCATCCTCGATCTCGGCACCCAGTCCTTCCCCGTGCTCGAGGGCCAGAGCGTCGGCATCGCGCCGCCCGGCCTCGACGCTCAGGGCAAGCCCTTCCTGCCGCGGCTCTATTCCGTCTCGAGCCCGCGCGACGGCGAACGGCCCAATACCAACAACCTCTCGCTGACGGTGAAGCGCGAGCCGCACGGGGTCTGCTCGAACTATGTCTGCGACCTGGAGAGGGGCGACAGGGTGAAGCTCACCGGACCGTTCGGGTCCACCTTCCTCCTGCCGAACGACCCGCAGGCCAAGCTCGTCATGATCTGCACGGGCACGGGGTCCGCCCCGTTCCGCGGCTTCACCATGCGCCGGCAGCGCACCATGCCGGAGATCGCCGGCCGGATGCGCCTCTTCTTCGGCGCGCGCACGCCGGACGCCCTGCCCTATTTCGGCCCGCTCAAGAAGGTTCCGGAGGCGGTCCTGGCCAAGCATTTCGCCTTCAGCCGCGCCGAGGACGCCCCGAAGCAATATGTCCAGCACCGGCTCCTCGACGAGCGCGAAAGGCTTTCCGCCCTCATCGCCGACGCCGACACCCATATCTACATATGCGGCCTGAAGGCCATGGAGGCTGGCGTGGAAGAGGCATTCGAGGATATTGCACGCGGAGCCGGCCTCGACTGGCACACGATTCGCGACGGGATGCGCGAGGCCGGCCGGTATCACGTGGAGACCTATTAGGGAGACATGCCTTGGGCCCGGTCGCCGATACGGAGTTCGTCCATGCCATCCGCGTGACCTGGGCCGATTGCGACCCCGCGCTCATCGCCTATACCGGGCGCATTCCCTGCTTCGCGCTCGACGCCATAGACGCATGGTGGGCGCATCATGTGGGATATGACTGGTACCGGCTCAATCTCGACCGGGGTGTCGGCACGCCCTTCGTGCATATGAGCCTGGATTTCCGCGCGCCCGTCACGCCGCGCCACACGCTCCATTGCGCCTGCGCACCGACACGCCTCGGCACCTCCTCCATCGAATTCCGCGTCACGGGCCGGCAGGACGGCCATGTCTGCTTCGAGGGCCGGTTTGTCTGCGTCTTCGTCGAGGCGGAGACATTCCGCAAGAGGCAGGCCCCGGCCGACCTCAGGGCCATTATCGAGGGGCGGCTTGCAAATCCTGTTGATCAGTGAGCCTCGCGAGCGCCTCCTGTCCCGGCGCCTGCTTGCTCCGCTCACGGAGCGGACATTATAATGCACAGGATGGCGACGGCACGGTACTATGAGTGAAATCACATCCTTCAGTGGAAAGATCGCGTCCGTCGACACCGATGCGGGTGACCGGGAAGCCCGGACCCAGCAGTTCATCGCAACCGTCGGCTTGCGTGTGAGGACCGCACGGGCGCGCAAGGGGATCTCCCGGCGGGCCCTGTCGGAGAAGTCCGGCGTATCGCAGCGCTACCTCGCCCAGCTCGAAAGCGGCACCGGCAACGTGTCGATCGCGCTTCTGCGCAATATTGCAGAAGCCCTCGACCTGCGCATCGAATGGCTGGTGGCGGAGGAGGACCCCTGGGCGTCCGACTTCACGACGGTGGCTGCGCTCTACAGGACCGCCACGAAGGATCAGCGCCGGCGCGTCCTGGAGATTCTCGACCCCGAACATCCCAGCCTCAGGCGCATGCAGCGCGTGGCGTTCATCGGCCTGCGCGGCGCCGGCAAGTCGACGCTCGGCCGGCTGACGGCTTCTGAGCTGAACCTGCCGTTCCTCGAGCTGAACCAGGAGATCGAGCAGATATCCGGCATGCCCGTCAACGAGCTGATCGCGCTCTATGGCCAGGAGGGCTATCGCCGGCTCGAGCGGCAATCGCTGGAGCGAATCGCGGCGACCCACGACACGCTCGTCCTCGCGGTCGCCGGCGGCATCGTGTCGGAGCCGGAGACCTACAGCTTCCTTTTGCGCAACTACCACACCATCTGGCTCAAGGCCCGGCCGGAGGAGCACATGGCCCGCGTGCTCGCCCAGGGCGACGAGCGCCCCATGGCCGGAAACCCCGCCGCCATGGACGAGCTGCGCTCCATTCTGACCAGCCGCGAGGCGCTTTACGCCAAGGCCGAAGCGGTGGTGTCCACCTCCAACCTGACGCTGGAGGAAAGCCTTGCAGCGGTACTCGAGGTGATCGAGGACAAGCGCTTCCTGACCGCGTAATTGCCGCCGCGCGGCCAGCCCCGCCTTGACCGGGGAGGCCACGATGCGCGACGGTGGGCGATGTGGCCGTGAGAGAACAGCGTTTGACCACCCGAGGGTGGGAGGCCTCCAACGCGCAATGGCGCGTACACCTAACCCCCAAAGTCCCGAATGAAAGGAACGTGCGATGAAGATGACCGCCGCACTGGTTGAACGCACATTGAACCAATTCGAGTCCCAGGCCATTCCCGACGACCATCCGTCGGTCCCTCAGCTGAACGAGATGTTCGGAGAGCACACCTACTTCCTGAACGGCAACGGTCTGCACATCGTGGAACCGTCCGAGCCCGGACAGGAGGAGGCCCAGACGGGGCAGGTCATCAAGATCGCCGCCTGGCACGACGCGGAACGGACCAGCCTTGCGCCTCACGAGCCCGAACCGACCGATGTCGTCGTCGCGCTCGGATCCGGCAATTCGGACGCCGGGGCCTAGCCGGCGCACAGTCCGGAGCGGCCATCGCAGGCCGTACCGGTCGCCGCGCGGTGCCGCGGCTAGAGCGCTTTCAGGAAAAGTGGAGACCACTTTTCCGGTTCGAAAGCGCGGCGATACAGGGACCTGGAGGGCATTGAGTGAACGTGAGTTCACGAAATGCGCTCTAGGACGCACTCAGATCGGCGGCGGCGGGTGGGCTTGCACCTTCATGCCCATAACCCCCGCCGCCCATTTGGCGTCGCCGGAAAACGATCCGCGAGGGCAACGGGACTACGAATGATCGACCGATTGCAACGGGACGGGAAATCGGCCCCGTTCTTCGAGGCCTAGAACGTCCGGCGCGCGGACAGAGGGATCGTTTCGGTCCAATGCCGGTCGTTGCGCTCAAGACGCCGGCGACCAAGACTCCGATTGATCGAAAATCGGCGCCACGCAACGCTCGTCTGCCGCCTGGCCCGGTCCGCCTTGTCGGTGAGATTTGCAGAAGCGGGAAGCAGCCACCGCTTGCCACAATTATCGTGTACCGGGAGGCGGGGATTGCGTCAAGCCGGGGTCCTTGTGTCATGGGATCGACCCTCGATTCGCATCAAAGGAGCTTCGAACCCATGTCAGCGTCCGCCAGCGTGTTCTCCCAGTCGTTCTTTCATGGAACGCGGGCCGATCTGAAACCCGGAGACCTGATTGTCGTCGGTCACCGGTCGAACTTCGACGAAGCGAGATCGCTGTCCTGGGTCTATTTCGCGGGGACGCTGGACGCGGCGATCTGGGGGGCGGAACTGGCCGTCGGCCCCGGGCGGGAACGCATCTATGTCGTGGAGCCGACCGGGCCGATTGTGGACGATCCCAACCTGACCGATAAGAAGTTTCCCGGCAACCCGACGCTGTCCTATCGCTCCCGCGAGCCATTGCGCATCATCGGCGAAGTCACGAACTGGCAAGGGCACCCGCCCGAAAAGCTGCAGCAGATGAAGGACGGCCTAGCCCGCCTGCAGGCGGACGGACCCGCCGACATCATCGATTAGCGCGATGCGGGAACGACAGCGTCCACCTTCCCAAGCCTCCAGCCTGCCGTTCCCCGTTCCGCCAATCCGGCGAGCGATATTATCGACCGCCACCTTGCCCGCACGCGTGGTCTTGGCGAGGCAGCCATCACCAAGTTGCAAAACGGACTGCAAAACGAGGGTAGCGGCGAACAGCTAAGCTGTGGTGACCCCGGCAGGATTCGAACCTGCGACCCTCAGATTAGGAATCTGATGCTCTATCCTGCTGAGCTACGGGGCCGGTCACGGGCCCCTATATAGCAGCGCGGTCGCATCGCTCCAAGCATTCGCCGCGCAAGGCTGTTACAAAGATGCGTGCGGTGGGGAAACAGGAAAGCGCCATGCGGTATCCCGTGCTCGAGGCGATCGGGGAGGACGGCTTCACGGCCCTCGGCTGGTTCATGCCACGCCCAAGCGACGGCGTGCCGGTTCCCACCGAGATGCTGGTGCTTGTCGGCAATGCCGGCCCGGCACTCTGGCACCGCTTCGCCGCGGCCCGCGATCCCGCGCGCGACCGGCTCGACGACTGGACGCGCGACCGGCTCGGCGCGCTCGCCGACCGGTTCGGGGCAGCCGTCTTCTTCCCCTTCGACACACCGCCGCTGCCGTTCCAGCGCTGGGCGGCGAGGGCGGGTGCCGGCCGGCCCTCGCCGCTCGGCCTGACGATCCACCCCGAATACGGCCTGTGGCACGCCTATCGCGGCGCGCTCGCCTTCGCCCGGGCGCCGGCGCTTCCCGCCCGTCCCGACCGGCCGCATCCCTGCGACGACTGCCGCGACAGGCCCTGTCTTTCCGCCTGCCCCGTCGGCGCCTTCGACGGGCACGCCTACGATGTCGGGGCCTGCGCGCAGCATATCGCCACGCCCCGGGGCGCGGCCTGCCTCACGGGCGGCTGCCTCGCCCGTCATGCCTGCCCGGTCGGCCGCGCCCATGCCTACCGGCCCGAACAGGCCGAATTCCACATGAGGGCGTTCCTCGGGGCCCGCGAGGATATCCCCGATCAATCGCAGAAGGATTGATGGCGCGCGGCCTCCGCCAGTGTCGGGACGTCCTCTGCGAGCCGGTCGAGATAGTCGCCATAGGCGGTGTGCGCATAACGCTCCGCGATGAGGCGGGACAAAGCTTCGCGGTCGAGATAGCCGCGCCGGAACGCGATCTCCTCCGGACTGGCGATCTTGAGCCTCTGATGGGTTTCCACCAGGCGCACATAGTCGGCCGCATCGAGCAGACTGTCATGGGTGCCCGCATCGAACCAGGCGAAGCCCCGGCCAAGGCGTTCCACCTGCAGCGCGCCGCGTGCCATATAGGCCCGGTTGACGTCGGTGATCTCCAGCTCGCCGCGCGCCGACGGCTGGACGGAGCGGGCGATCCCGACCACGTCGTTGTCGTAGAAATAGAAGCCGGTCACAGCCCATGACGATGCCGGCCGGGCGGGCTTCTCCTCGATCGACACCGGTGCGCCGGCGTCATCGAAGCCCACCACGCCGAAGCGTTCGGGATCCGGCACCTGATAGGCGAAGACCGTCGCGCCCGCCCGGCGCTCCGCCGCCGTCTCGACGAGATCGGAGAGCCCGTGGCCGAACAGGATGTTGTCGCCGAGCGCCAGCGCACAGCCATCCGCGCCGATGAAGTCCTCCGCGATGAGGAAGGCCTGCGCCAGCCCGTCGGGGCTCGACTGCTCGCCATAGGCGAAGCGGATGCCCCATTGGGCCCCGTCGCCGAGAAGCCGCCGCAGCGCGGGCAGGTCGCGGGGGCTGGAGATCACCATGATCTCGCGGATACCGGCGAGCATGAGCAGCGACAGCGGATAATAGATGAGCGGCTTGTCGTAGACCGGCAGCAGGTGCTTGGAGATGCTCATGGTCACCGGCCGGAGCCTGGTGCCATTGCCGCCGGCGAGCAGGAGGCCCTTCATGCCGCCTCCGCCGCGACCCGGTCGAGACAGCGCTCGAGCCCGTCGCGCCAATGCGGCAGGACGAGGCCGAGCCGCCGTTCGGCAAGGCCCGTGTCGAGCACCGACCAGGCGGGCCGCCGGGCGGATGCGCCGTGCTCGGCGCTGGCTATGGGGACGACGGTCGGCCGCGCGACGCCGCCGCGCGAGGCGATATCGAAGATGGTCCGCGCGAAGTCATAGCGGCTCGCCGATCCGCGATTGGTCAGATGATAGGTGCCCCACAACCCCTCGCCGGAGGAGGACCAGCCCGGCCCGCCGTCGAGGATCGTGCCGGCGAGACGGACGATTGCCGCGGCGAGATCGTCCACATAGGTCGGCGCGCCGTGCTGGTCGTCGACCACGCGCAACACACGTTGCTCGCGCGCGAGCCGCAACATGGTCGTCACGAAGTTGGCGCCGTCGGCGCTGTGGAGCCAGGCCGTGCGGAGAATGACATGGCGCTCGAGCCCGTTGCGCACGACGATCTCGCCGGCAAGCTTCGTCTCGCCATAGACGCCGAGCGGACCGGTCGGATCGTCCTCCCGGTAGGGCACCCGGCCGAGGCCGTCGAACACATAGTCGGTGGAGACATGGATCAGCGGGACGCCGCACTCGCGGCACCACCTGGCGACGATGCCGGGCGCCCAGGCATTGACGGCGCGGGCCCGTTCGGGCTCCATCTCGGCACGGTCCACCGCGGTATAGGCCGCCGCATTGACGACGACGCCTGGAGCGGTCCGGTCGAGCGCCTCCGCGATGCTCTCCGGCTCGGCGAGGTCGATCCCGGGCCGACCGAGGCAGGTGACGGACAGCCCGGCCCCGGGCGCGGCCCGCGCGAGCGCGCCGGCAAGCTGCCCCCTACGGCCGATGACCAGCATATCGGGCACCGTCATGCGACATCTCCCTGCGCGACGACACCGGCCGCGCCAGCCGCGCGGCCGACCGGTGCGGCGGCCTTGCCGCGCCCCGCAGCGCCGGCCTGTCTCAAGGGACGCCACCACGCCTCGTTGTCCAGATACCAGCGCACGGTGCGCTCAAGGCCGGAGGAGAAGTCCTCCAGGGCCCGCCAGCCGATCTCGTCCTCGATCCGGCCGGGGTCTATGGCATAGCGGAAATCGTGGCCGGCCCGGTCGGCCACGAAGGCGATCTGTTCAAGATAGGAACCGCCGCCGCTGCGTGGCGCCAGCCGGTCCAGAAGCCCGCAGACGGCGCGCACCACATCGATGTTGCGCCGCTCCGCACGCCCGCCGACCGTGTAGCGTTCGCCGGGCCGGCCGCGCGCGAGGAGGGCGAGGAGGGCGCGCGCATGGTCCTCCACATGAAGCCAGTCGCGCACATTGTCGCCACGGCCGTAGATCGGCAGGTCCATCCCGTCGAGCGCGTTGACGATCGTCACGGGCACGAGCTTCTCGGGGAACTGGAACGGGCCGTAATTGTTGGAGCAGTTGGAGACGATGACCGGCAGGCCGTAGGTGCGCTGCCAGGCCATGGCCAGATGGTCGGCGCTCGCCTTGCTCGCCGAATAGGGCGAGCTCGGATCGTAGGGACTCGCTTCGGTGAAGGTCCCGTCGTCGGGACCGAGGCTGCCATAGACTTCGTCGGTGGAGACATGGAGAACGCGAAAGCGCTCGCGGCGGGTGTCCGGGAGCCCGGACCAGTAGCGCCGCGCCGCCTCGAGCAACGTGTAGGTCCCCACGATATTGGTCTCGATGAAGGCCGCCGGCCCCTCGATCGACCGGTCGACATGGGATTCCGCGGCGAGATGGATGATCGCGTCGGGCTCCTCGTCGGCAAGGACGGCCTGCAGGCCGGCGCGGTCGCCAATGTCCAGCCGGCAGAACCGGTAGCGCGGCGAGCCCGCGAGCCCCGCCGTCGACTGCGGCGTCGCGGCATAGGTCAGCTTGTCGATATTGACGGCACGATGTCGGGTCCCGTGGACGATCGCACGGCATACCGCCGAGCCGATGAACCCGGCACCCCCGGTCACGATAATGCGCATTCCCCGCCCCTGCTTTCAACATGCGGGCCGCCGGCCGGACGTCCGGAGCTCCGCAAGAGTCAACGGGGACACTTATCCCATAAATACAATCATAAGTAAATGTTACATTGATATTCCCTTAAAGGATGCATCTTCGCTGGTGGCCTGACACGGCGTGCGTCAGGCCCGCCCGTAGTCGTCGGCGATACGGACAATGTCGTCCTCTCCCAGATAGGTGCCGAGCTGGACCTCGATGATACGTAACGGCACCTCTCCCGGATTGGCGAGACGATGGACCTCGCCGCGCGGGATGGCGAATGTCTCGTTCCAGCCGACGAGCCGGGTTTCCCCGCCGCAGGTGACGAGCGCCTCGCCGGACACGACCACCCAGTGCTCGCTCCTGTAGCGGTGGCGCTGCAGCGAGAGCTGGGCGCCCGGCTCCACCACGATCTCCTTGACCTGCACACCCTCATGCCTGTGCACGCTGCGATATCGCCCCCACGGCCTGAAGACCGGCGGCGGACCACCCCGCACCGGTCCGGAGCAGCCGGAAATCGGCCTGACAGGCGCCTCGTGGAAGGCCTGACCGCCGAGCGCGCCGAGCAGCGTATCGACGGGTGCCAGGAATGAAACGGGTGCCGGCTGCCGCTGCCCGGTCTCCGCCTGCGTGAACGCGCTCTCCACGAAACGGGCGAGGGCGGCCGGATCGCAAAGGAACGATGTCTGAAGCGGATCGGGATCGGCACAGCCATCGTCGATCCCGCCGCAAGTCCAGGCGGACACCAGAACGAGCCCGCCATGCCCCTCGCGCCGGAGCCATCGGGCCGCGAGCGCCAGGGCGGATGCCCGATCCGCCCCGTCGGGCGCCCACAGGACCGCGCCCGGCTCCGCGCCCGCCCGCCGATAGGCCGCGCGAAGCGCGCCCTGCATCGCCTGCTCCGCGACCACCAGCGGTGCGGCCGGTCCCGGCACGCTCTCGCTCAGGGCAAGGGCCCGGCCGAGCTCTCTTTCAAGCCGTCTCTCGAGATTGCCGCCACCCTCTGCCTGCGCATCTCCGCAGGCCACCAGATGAACCGTCTGAATGTCGGCAAGATCGCCACGCGCGCGTGCCGGCAGCGGCACGCCGTGCTCTGTCGCTCTCATCTGCCCCCCATGGACGTGAGCGAGATATGGTGCGCGGCCCGCCGCCCGAACGGCGCGAGATCGCCTCGCCGGCGCGCCGTGAAGCCCCCCTCTCCCCCGGTATGTGTCCCGCAGCCAGGCCTGAGGCCCGCCTGCGGGTAGCCATTTACCCCGAGATCATAACCATAGGAGGCAGAAAATGTCCATGCTACTCAAGATATATGTCTTCCATGCGAACTAGCGTCATTCAACATGGTCAAGACCGGTGCGCTCGAGATCGGCATGCTCGAAGGCAGCGGGGATATCCGCCAGGCCGGGATGCGCCCGGTCCTTGTCCGACAGCGTGGCCTCGTCCGCTGTGACGGGCCAGTCTATGGCGAGGTCCGGGTCGTTCCAGAGCAGGCCGCGGTCGTGCTCGCGCGAATAGGGAGCGGACACCTTGTAAGCGATCTCCGTCGACGGTTCGAGGGTGCAGAACCCGTGGGCGAAGCCGACCGGCACATAGACCTCGTTGCCGAGCGCGGCACTCAGCACGACCGTGGCGTGGCGCCCGAAAGTCGGCGATCCCCGCCGGATATCCACCACGACGTCGAGCACGGCCCCGCGCAGGACGCGCACGAGCTTGGCCTGGGCGAAGGGCGGGATCTGGAAATGCAGGCCGCGCACGGTTCCCTTGCGCGCCGACATGGACTGGTTGTCCTGGACGAAGTCCTCCGCGATGCCGTACTCGGCAAAACGCTCCCTGTTGTAGGTCTCGCAGAAGAAGCCGCGCTCGTCGGCGAGGCGCGCCGGAACGAGCTGCAGGATCTCCTTCAGCGGATGCAGTCGCGAACACTGGATCATGAACTCCGCTCCCCGGTTCCGGTACGGCTCTCGCGCGCCATGGTCACAAGGCGACGCGGGCCGAGGCCCGCGAACTTGCCGACAGGGCGCGCGTGGCGCTGCCTTGCGTTGCGACGGGGGCTCCCTGCCCCAGCGTCATGAGCTCGCCCACGATGAATGCGGGGTTTCCCTGCTCACTGAGATCGATCAGCCGTCCGGCATCGAGCGCGCGCAGCCGCGCTGCGATCGCGCCGATATCGAAGGCGCAAACCGGCAGGCCCGTTTGCAGGGCTTCCGACAATGTGTAGCAATAGGTCTCCGGCCAGATCGACGGCAGCCACAGCACGTCGATCTTGTGCTTGGCGACCAGCCACTCGACCTTGTCGTTGCTGTAGGGGCCCGTGACCTCCACGCCCAACCGCCTGACCTCGGCATCGCGGGAGGTGTATCCGATCACGGTGAAGGAAACGGGCAGCTCCTTGCGGTTGGCAAACCTCGCGCAGTCCTCCAGAACCCTGAGTCCCTTGATTTCGCTGATCGCGCCGATCACTCCGACGCGGACCGGATCCGACGGCTTGCGCCCGCTGCGGATGCGAGGCTCGAAGGCACTGTCGGCATCGTCATGGGCGCGCACCACGATACGGGCGTCGGGAAAATAGCGCCTGAGCCGGGTCTCAACATCGCCGCTCGGCACATAGACGTGCTCGGCGATATCGAACAGACGCCCATAGCGCGCTCGCCACTGGACGATATCCACGGCGCCGAACTCGGTAGGTTTCCTGGACAGGCAAGCCTGGCACTGCCGAACCGGCGGCTCGCCGCAATAGGTACCGTCGGCACCGACCAGGTTGATCCTGGGGCAGATCGAGAAATAGTCGTGCACCGTCACATCGATCGGTATTCCGGCCTTGCGCGAGAGGTCGGCGAACCGATCCGGCGCGTCCGCCTTGAACTCGACCAGATGATGGATGTGGATCCTGGAGATGCCGAGCGAGCGGAGCAGCGCGACCAGACGCTCCTGATCGTCCTCCAGGTCGATCGCGTCCAGGTTGGGCAGCACCAGTGCTGCGGCGTGCGACAGTCTGGCCAGACGCCGCGAGAATGACGTCGCCCGCAAATGATATGTCGACCACCCCTCCCGGGTCAGCCGCGCCATCTGTTCCTGAACGTGCTTTTCCGTCCCGCCGCCGCGAATATGGTTGATCAGGAGCATGTTGCGGTCCGTGCCGAGCCTCTTCAGGCGCGCCACATCGAGGCGTGCGCGAACCTCCTTGATCGGGTCCTCGGCAATGAACCGGTGGATGGATCTCTCATAGTCGGGATAAAGCGCGTTCAGGGTCTCGAGCGCGCGCTGTCCGCGCCTCAGTCGCTCCTTGTTGCCGAAGGATGTGCTGCCGACATGGCGCACGAAGACATTCGCCGCAAGCACATGCCGCCACCCTTGCGCGCGCGACCGCAGGCAGAACTCGTTCTCCTCGCCATAGCCCTTGCCGAACCGCTGCTCGTCGAACAGGCCGCACGCCTCCAGGCACGGCCGCGTGATGTACATGCAGAAACCGACGGCGGTCGGAATCTCGATCGCGACGCCATCGTTGGCCTCGCGCGTCAGCTTGTCGAGGGTCGCATGCGACACCTCGAGGGGCGCCACATTGTCCTGGGCGAAGACGGGATAGCTGCAGATCGTGCCGTTATTGGTCATCGGCGTGACGGTTCCGATATCGCCGGCGCGGCGCGACGCCGCGCGCAGCCGGTCGATCCAGTCGCCATAGACCTCGGTGTCGGAATTGAGGAGGACCACATCCGCGCTCGTGTCGAAGGCCATGCCGCGATTGACGCTGGCCACGAAGCCGCGATTTTCCTTGTTCCGCAACAGCTTGAAATAGCCCTTGCGCGCCAGCCGCCGCAGATCCGACGACAGCGCCTTGTCCGGGCTGCGATCGTCGATCACGACCAGTTCGAAGGGCGTCTCGTTCTCCGCGGTCAGGACCAGCGCAAGGCAGGACAGCGTCTCCGCCCGCCCCTTGTAAACGGGGACCACGACGCAGACCTCGGCCTCGCCGTTCGGCGCGGCCCGGCGGCCATGCTCCGCGATCCGGGCGAGCGACGACTTGACCTGCGGCGAGCACGACCCGGCCTGCCCGCCGTCTCCCGCCCCGTCCGGCGCCTTGTGCAGGGGCGGTGCAGGCCGCCGCCCCTCCTGCTCGCCATAGAGCACGAAATGCTCCAGCGCACACAGGCCGGACATGGCGACATCCGGGTTGGCCCGCAGATAGTAAGCCGGGTTGAAGAGCGGCGTGGCCGCCCTGTTCTCGCTCATGCCGTGACGGCAGAAATGGGCGTAGGGATCGACCTTCGCGCGCTGCACATCGTAGTTGGTCGCCAGATAGTAGTCCGCATCGAACCAGGGCGAGGGGGCCCTGCCCGACGCGCCGCCGCCGGCCAGATAATGGATCAGCGGGTTGACATCGATATCCCCGAACCGGTCGAGCTGCCGGCGGTAGTATCGGACATCGAAGACCGCATTGGGATTGCGGCCCTCCCGCGCCCCCCAGCGCACGAAATGGTAGAGAGGATCCTGCCCGGAACGCGCCACGTCGCGGTTGGCGCGGCGATAGAAATCCCGGCTGAACAGCCCGCTATAGTGGATCAGCAGCATCTCCCACCGCGCCATGATGCGGGGGCAAAGGCGATGGCCCGGCCCGCGCACCGCCAGCGACAGCCGGCTCAGCGCCTTGAGGACGAAGTTCACAAATCTGGGCGAGCGCGCAAGCGCCCGCATCGCCAGCAGACGTGGTCTTGCGATCATGACACCTGGACGGGGACCCCACCCTAGGGTGGGCTTTGCGTGTGTTGCGTCCCTTGCCGGAACGGCGGCGGCGCGAGCTTTCGGGGTTGGCTCCTCCCGGACAACCGCATCCCGACCCGGCGCAATCGTGCCATGCGCGACTGGCCGCCCCTCTGACTTCATGCCGGCAGTCTCCCCCGAATTCTCAAGATGATTCTGGTCGACAGGACCGTTATAACCTATGATAGCATTAATTAAAACAATCTATCGAAGATTGCAATCATGACAGACAGCCTTCTCGCGCCAGGAACGCTGCGCCACGGCTTCGCCACCCAGCTTTCGGTGGTGTGGGCGCTCGTCTTCAAGGACTACAAGATCCGGCTCGGCCACAGCCGCCTGGGCATCGTCTGGGCCCTCGGCGAGCCGATCATGCACGTCGTGGTGCTGTCGCTCATCTGGCTCGTCATGAAACGCGACGCGATCCTCGGCGTGCCGCTCGCCTTCTTCCTCGGCACCGGCGTCTTGTTCACGCTGCTCATCCAGAAGGCGCTCAACACGATCCCCCAGGCGATCAACGCCAGCCGGTCGCTCCTCGACTATCCCCAGGTGAAACCGTTCGACTGCCTTCTGGCCAGGTTCATCCTGGAAGCGACCTTCCTGTGCCTGTCCGGCGCGCTTCTCTTCGCGGTGGAGATATGGCTCGGCGACTATGTCCCGCCCGTTCCCGATCCGCTCCGCTTCTGCCTCCTTCTGGGTCTCGCCTGGTGCATCGCATTGGGCATCGGCCTGGGGATCGGCGTCTATGCGACGCTCTATCCGGCGGTCGGCCGGATCGCGGGGCTTGCCGGGCGCCCGCTGATGCCGTTGTCGGCGGCCTTCTACCCCGCAAGCCACCTGCCCGGCGAGTTCCGCGAGATCCTGAGCTGGAACCCGGTCCTGCAGATCGTGGAGCTGTCGCGCGTCTTCCTGTTCGACACCAAGCCCTTTCCCGAGCTCGACATGGGCTATGTGTCGCTATGGGCCGCCGCCTCTCTCTCGCTCGGCCTGATCGCCGTCCACGCCAACCGATACGAGCTGGTGAGGCGATGATCCGCTTCCACGGGGTCTCGAAATACTTCCCGACGAAGCGCGGCCGCCATTATGTCGTGCGCGATGTCTCGCTGGAGATTCCCGACCATGTGAATGTCGGCGTCCTTGGCCGCAACGGCGCGGGCAAGACGACGCTGATGCGGCTGATCGCCGGCGTGGATATTCCCAACAAGGGCCGGATCGAGCGCCATGGCCGGCTGTCGTGGCCGATGGGCATCGCGCAAGGCATGCAGGGCGCGATGACCGGCCGCGAAAACGCCCGCTTCGTCTGCCGTATCCAGGGCATTGCGCGAGACGCCATCCCGGAGAAGCTGGACTTCGTGCGCGGCTTCGCCGAGCTCGGAGACTATTTCGACATGCCGGTGTCGACCTATTCCTCCGGCATGCGGGCCCGGCTGAACTTCGCCGTCTCCATGGTCGTCGATTTCGACTGCTACATCATCGACGAGCTGACCGCCGTGGGCGACCTCGCCTTCGCGCAGAAGAGCCGCAAGATGTTCAAGGACCGGCGCGACCGGGCGAGCTTCATCAAGGTCTCCCACAATCTCAAGGAACTGGCCAGCGACTGCGATGCGGGCCTGCTTCTCGACAGGGGCACCCTGACCTATTTCGCCGATATCGCGGAGGCCATCGCCGCCTATCGCACGCTCACCCGCCAAAGCGCCTGAGGCCCGGATGCTCCAGAAGATACAAGCCCCCCCGACGATCCTCGAGCGGGTGCCCCTCGACCCGGCCCGCCTGGTCCACAACCTCACCAACGCCGTGCTTTTCATAGCCATCGTCGTCGTGCCGGTGCTCGTGATCGCGGCCTACGAGACCCTCATCGCGTCCGACCGCTACGAGAGCACCGCCACGATGATCATCACCGAGGAGCGGCCGGCCGCCACGAGCGCCATAGACCTGTCGCTGCTCGGCCTTCCCAACTCCGCCGCCGACAAGGACGCCCTGGTGGTGCAGGCCTATGCGGAATCGGGCGACATGCTGACCTATCTCGACAGGACGCTCGGCATACGCGCCCACTATGCCGACGGCAGCATCGACACGATCTCGCGGCTGTCGAGCGACGCGTCCTTCGAGGACTTCCTGAGCTATTTCAACGACTATCTCACGGTGAGCTACGACAGCGAATCGAAGCTCCTCACCATCGCCGTCCAGGCCTTCGACGCCGCTTTCGCCAAGGCCGTTCTCGATGCCACGATCGCCCGGTCCCAGGAATTCATCGACCGGCTGAACGACCAGGTGTCCGGCGAGCAGATCCGGTTCTTCGAGAACGAGCTGGCGCGTGCCGAAACCAAGCTGAGATCGGCCAAGGCCGAGCTCGTCCGCTTCCAGCAGGACAACCGCATCTATTCGACGGAAGGCGAGGGCGAGACCATCATGAGCACCATCACGGGGCTCGAGCAGGAGCTCGCGCGCACGCGCTCCGAACTCTCCGCGAAGCTCACCGTGCTGCCCGAATCCTCCCCCCAAATCCAGTCTCTCGAGACCCGGATCGCCGCGCTGGAGAAGCAGATTGCCCAGGAGAAACAGCGTCTGTCGGGCACCGGCGGCCAGTCGCTGAGCGAGATCGATTCGCGGTTCCGCGAGATCCAGCTCAATCTGGAGTTCCTTTCCAATGCCTACAAATCGACGCTCAGCGCGCTCGAACAGGCGCGCATCGAGGCCTCGCGCAAGCTGAAATTCCTCATCGTCGTGACGACACCGTCCATCGCCGACGAATCGGAATACCCCGACCGTCCCTACATCGTCGCCACGGCGACGCTCATCTGCCTCATGGTCTTCGGCATCGTCTCGCTCGTCATCGCGATCATCCGCGAACATGCCTGAGCGAGGACCCGAGCGCCTCCTCCCACAGGGCGCGCGCCCTGTGAGGATCGCCGATGCGGCGCGCGAGCGCGACACCGTTCTCCGCCAGGCGCCGTGCGCCCGCCGGATCGGCGATGAGGCCTTCCAGAGCCGTCAGCCACTCGCGCGGATCGTCGCCGGCAAGAAGACCGTCCACACCCGGCGAGACGATATCGGCATAGGGCGCCCGCGCGCTGTAGAGCCCGGCGGCACCGACGGCGGCATGGTCGAGCAGCTTGGTCGCCGACCGGGCGCCGTTGAAGGGCGTGTCGCGCAAGGGGGCGAGCGCCACATGGAACCGCTCCGCCTTCAGCACCCGCTTGAAGAGGGGCCATGGCAGGGGGCGGCGGTTGCGGACAGTGCCGAGCGCCTTCAGCCGGGCCGGCAGGTGGCGCCCGAGGAACGTCGCGATCTCGATACGGGGATGGCGGCGGCTGAGCGCCTCGAGGGCCGGCGCGATGGCCTCCAGATCGCCGACATGGCTGCGCGTGCCGAGACAGGCGATGCGCGGCCGCCCGGAGAGACTGTCGAAATGGTCGAAGGCCTCGCAGGCCATCAGGAGCGAGGGCGGCACGACGAGCGTGCGCCTGGGGCCGAACTGATCGGCGACCGTCCGGTTCGGCGCGACGATCACGGGATCGCGGCGAAGGATCCAGTCGAGCCGGCCGGCGGCGGCCTCGAGCCGCGCGGCATAGTCGGCGGGCAGGCCGGAGCCCCGAAGGGCGGGTCCGTAAAGCAGATCGTCGACGACATAGAAGAAGCGCCCTGGCGCGGCGCGCTCGACGGCCCTGCAGTCGGCGCGCGTCATATGGCGCACGAGGATGACGGCATCGTCGCCGGCGGTGAAGCTGAAGGGGCCTGCGCGGCGGATGAGCGGGTCCCGCCCGGGCGATGCGCCGAGCGGTTTCAGGACATAGAAATCGGCTGTCGGGATGACGGCCCGTTCGCCGGCCATGACGGCCGCCAGACGGGCCTTGGTCCAGTCCCCCATTGCCCCCGTTCCGCGCCGGCTGCGAACCGCCGGCAGCTATTCAGCGCCCGCTCTTGCCGCTGGCGGGCCTGGCCGGTGTCCCGTTGCCGGTCTCGAGCATGCGCAGCATGTGCAGCACCTCGCGGACTTCCGGGCTCACCTGTTCGCTCTCCTGACCGCCCTTGCCCCGTCGGTCCGAGCGCCCGTCACTGGCCATTGTCAACTCCACACCAATCATAGCTTCCACTCCTGGCCGCTCCGGTCAGTATCGCCCGGGCACGGTTAAACAACATGTAAACATGAAGTTTCTGAACGCCATACCCCCCTTCCGTTCATCCACCGGTCATCCTCGACGACGATCATGGGGTCCGCACGGACGGGCGGGACGGCGCCGGGCGGAGCGGTTAGACCCGCTTCATGGCGAAATTGGGATCGGGCGGCCACGCCTCCGGCCGTGGTCAACGCGGCGTTAACGGCGCGCACGGAATAGCCGGGATGTGTATGGTGTTTGCCGTTACGTGACCTTGTGCCTGCGACAACAACACCGTGGGGTTCTTCCATGTTTTCGAAACGACTGACCGTACCGGCCGCGCTCTGCGCCCTGATCCTCGGCCTGGCTGTGGGGAGCCACGCGCCAAGCGCCCAGGATGCAGATCCCATCAAGGCCCGCGAGGACGCCATGAAGGCGATCGGCAAGCAGATGGGCGCGCTCGCCGCCATCGTGAAGGGCGAGAGCGCGTTCTCCGGCCCTGCCGTGGAGCAGGCCGCAAACGAGATCGACATGCAGCTCAAGACCGCCCGCGATCTCTTCCCCGAGGGCTCCACCTCGCCCGACAGCCGCGCAAAGCCCGAGATCTGGGAGACGCCCGACGACTTCATGGCGAAGATGGACGATGCGGAGGCCGCGGCCGCCAAGCTGGCAGACGTCGGCGCCAATGGCGACGAGGGCGCGTTCCGCCAGGCCTTCATGGGGCTCGGCGGCACATGCAAGGCCTGCCACGAGAAATACCGCAAGCCCGAAGACAGCTGATCGACAACGCATCTGGAACAGCCCGGCGCCGGTGGCCTTCCGCCGGCGCCGGCTGCATCGTGTTCTCATGAGACTGCTGATCGCCGCACTCGTCCTGGTCGCCGCCGCCGCGGGCGGCCTCTACTGGCTCGCCACGCCCGACGCGTTGCCCGCGGACCGGCTTCCCGACCACGTCGCCGACCCCGGCAATGGCCGCGTTATGTTCGACGCCGGCGGCTGCATCACCTGCCACAAGCCCGGCCCCGATGTGGCCGGTGCCGATGCGGGCCTGCCCGCGGGCGGCGCACCGCTGGAGACCCCCGTCGGCACCTTCTATCCGCCCAATCTGACGCCCGACAGGGAGACCGGCATCGGTGGCTGGAGCGATGCCGACTTCGTCAACGCCATGACGCGCGGCATCGCGCCCGGCGGCGTCCACCTCTTCCCGGCCTTTCCCTATACCTCCTACCGCAACATGCGGATGGAGGACCTCATCGACCTCAAGGCCTATCTCGACAGCCTGACCCCTGTGAAGAACGCGGCGCCGCCCGTCGACGCGCCGCTCGGCCTCCTCAGGGTCGGGCTCGGCCTGTGGCAGGGACTCGCCTTCGCCGAGCCGGCCTTCGCGCCGGACCCCGACCGGTCGGCGCGCTGGAACCGCGGCGCCTATCTCGTCAACGGGCCGGGCCATTGCGGCCAGTGCCACACGCCGCGCAACGCGCTGATGGTCATGGATGCGAGACGCTTTCTCGCCGGCGGGCCGCATCCCGAGGGTGAGGGGCGCGTGCCGAGCCTGCGCGGGCTGATCGCGCGCGGCAAGTACAAGGATGCCGACGATCTGGCGTCCGCGCTGCAATATGGCGAGCTATTCGGCTATGACGGCCTGTCGAGCGGCGGCATGGGCGCCGTCCAGACCAATTTGTCGAAGCTGCCGGAAACGGATATCAAGGCGATCGCGGACTATCTCGCATCGCTCCAGTGATGCCCGGGGCCCCGCATCATCGCAAACGTATCCACTTCACGCCCAACGGGGGAAGGACCATTCCATGACAGTGCAGCGAATCGACGTCGGCGACCGCATGAGCCAGGCCGTGATCCATGGCGACACGGTCTACACCGCCGGCCAGGTCGCGCTCGGCGCCAAGGGCCAGCCGGTGGCCGACCAGACGAGGGATATCCTGGAGCGCATCGATGCGCTTCTCGCCAAGGCCGGCACCGACAAGTCGAAACTCGTCTCCGCCACGATCTGGATCAGCGACATGACGACCTTCGACGAGATGAACGCGGTCTGGGACGCCTGGGTCTCCCCCGGCAACACACCGGGCCGCGCCTGCGTCGAGGCCCGCCTCGCCTCCCCGGAATTCACCGTCGAGATCGCGGTGATCGCGGCGAAGTGACCGGCGGAGTGCAAGGCTAGCTGATTCACACCCCCTCACCCGGCGCCTTGTGGCGCCACCCACACCCCGCGAGGGGAGAGGGATTTCATACCGCAGCGTCCGGTCCTTTCCCTCTCCCCTCGCGGGAGAGGGAGGGGCCCGTCGCCGTCAAGGCGATGGGAGGGTGAGGGGGGCTTCCCCCTCACGCCCTCAGGCGCTCATTGTCCGGATCGAAGGGCGATTCCGGGAGCACCGTCACACGATGGCGGTCGCCCAGAATGTCGATCTCGAGCTCGTTGCCGATCTCCGCCTCTTCCGGGCGCAGCATGGCGAGCGCCAGGCTCTTGTCGAGCCGCCAGCCATAGCCGCCCGACGTGGCACGCCCGACGAGATCGCCATTGCGGTAGATCGCCTCGTTGCCGCGGGCGTCCGCGCCGTCGATATCGTGCACCTCCAGCGTCGCGAACTGCCAGTCGAAGCCCTTCTGCTGGCGCTCCACCAGCGCGTCGCGGCCGATGAAATCGCCCTTGTTCAGGTGCACGAAGCGGTCGAGCCCCGATTCGAGCGCGGCATATTCGATGGACAGCTCGCGCGGGATGAGCCGGTAGGACTTCTCCAGCCTCATGGCATCCATCGCGCGGATGCCGAAGGGCTTCAGGTCGAACTCCGCGCCCGCCGCCATGAGCAGGTCGAAGATCGTGTTCTGCATCTCGATGGGGTGATGCAGCTCCCAGCCGAGCTCGCCCACGAAGTTCACCCGGATCGCGCGCGCCGAGGCCGGGCCGATATTGATCCACTTGCCCGTCAGCCACTTGAAGCTGTCGTTGGAGAGATCCGCATCGGTGACCTTCTGGAGCACGTCGCGCGCATGGGGCCCGGCGAGCACCAGCACGCCGTACTGGCTCGTCACCTTCTGCAGGTCGACGCTGCGGTCTTCCGGCAGGTTCTTCTTCAGATAGTCGAAATCGTGCCGCTCGAAGGCGCCGGCGGAAACCAGATAGAACTGCTGCGGGCCCTCGCGGAAGATCGTGAACTCCGAGCGCACGCCGCCATACTTGGTGAGCATGTGGGTCAGCGCGATGCGGCCCGGCTTCTTCGGGATGCGGTTGGCGACCAGCCGGTCGAGCCAGGCTTCCGCCCCCGGCCCGGAGACCTCGAACTTGGAGAAGGCCGACATGTCGAGCAGCCCCGCCTTCTCGTGAACGTGGCGCGCCTCGCGGCCGACCATGTCGAAATAGTTCGACCGGCGGAAGCTGTAGCGCTCGCGGATCGGCTCGTCCTGCCTTTGGGGCGGATGGTTCTCGTTCAGGATCACGTCGGGCTTGCCGAGCTCGGCCTCGGTCAAGGCATAGCCCTCCGGCGCGAACCAGTTGGGCCGCTCCCAGCCATAGACGGAGCCGAACACCGCGCCGAGCGCCTTCATGCGGTCATAGCAGGGCGCGCGCTTGAGCGGCCGGCCCGCCGCGCGCTCCTCGTCCGGATAATGGACGGTGAAGACGTTGGCATAGGCCTCCTCGTTCTTCTCCTTGAGGTAGCCGCGCGAGGCGTAAGGCCCGAAGCGGCGCGGATCGACGCCCATCATGTCGATGGACGGCTCGCCCTCCACGATCCATTCGGCGAGCTGCCAGCCGGCGCCGCCGGCCGCCGTCACGCCGAAGGAATGGCCCTCGTTCAGCCAGAAATTCTTCAGGTCCCAGGCCGGCCCGATGATCGGCGAGCCGTCCGGCGTATAGGCGATGGCGCCGTTATAGATCTTCTTGATGCCCACCTCGCCGAAGGCCGGCACGCGGGCGATGGCGGCCTCCACATAGGGCATAAGCCGTTCCAGATCCTCCTGGAAGAGCTCGTATTCGGAGCTCTCCGACGGCCCGTCCACATAGCAGCAGGGCGCACCCTTCTCGTAGGGCCCGAGCAGCAGCCCCTTGGCCTCCTCGCGCATATAGTAGGAGGCGTCGGACTCGCGAAGCACGCCCATCTCCGGCAGGCCCTCGGCGTGGCGCCTGACGATCTCGGGATGGGGCTCGGTGACGATATACTGGTGCTCCACGGGGATCACCGGAATGTCGAGCCCGACCATCTCGCCGGTGTGGCGCGCGAAGTTGCCGGTGGCGGAGACGACGTGCTCGCAGGCGATGTCGCCCTTGTCGGTGCGCACCACCCATTCGCCGTTCGGCTGCTGCTCGATGGCCGTCACGGCCGTGTTGCGGTAGATCTCCGCGCCGCGCGAGCGCGCGCCCTTGGCGAGCGCCTGGGTGAGGTCGGCGGGCTGGACATAGCCGTCGTCGGGATGCTGGATCGCGCCGATCAGGTCGTCGGTCTCGCACAGCGGCCAGATCTCCCTGACCTCCTCCGGCGTCAGCACGCGCACATCGACGCCGATCGTCTTGGCGACGCCGACATAGTACATGTACTCGTCCCAGCGGTCCTTCGTGCAGGCGAGCCTGATGTTGGAGACCCGGGAGAAGCCCACATGCTGCCCGGTCTCCTCCTCCAGGCTCTGATAGAGGTTGACCGAGTATTTGTGGATCTGGCCCACCGAGTAGCTCATGTTGAACAGGGGCAACAGGCCCGCCGCGTGCCATGTCGAGCCGGAGGTCAACTCCTTGCGCTCGATCAGGACAACGTCCGACCACCCCTTCTTGGCGAGGTGATAGAGCGTGGACACGCCGACCACACCACCGCCGATAACCACCACACGCGCCTGGCTTTTCATGATCTCGACCCCATGATCGGAATGCCGTTCTTTCCAGCCAGAATAGGAGCCATGACCCGGCCCGCATTTGGCCTGAGCGACGGAAGCGGAGCGGATTGCGACACATATGCGACACGGGGCGGGAGGCGCCGGATATGCGGCGCGAGAGGGAACAGCACAAAGCGCAACTTTATAGTTGCGTTTCAAGATCTGCACTGGCATCGTACCGGCAACCAGGAGGTTGCCTTATGACGGATCGCATCGAGAAGACCATAGAGCTCGCCGCCCCCATCGAGCGGGTCTGGCGCGCGCTCACCGATCACACCGAGTTCGGCGAATGGTTCCGGGTCAGGCTGGACGGCCCCTTCGTGCCGGGCGAGACCTCGCGCGGCCACATCACCTATCCCGGCTACGAGCACGTCCGGTGGACGGCGGAGATCAAGGCCATGGAGGAACCGCACTATTTCGCCTTCACATGGCACCCCTATGCCGTCGACCCGGATGTGGACTATTCCGGCGAGCCGCAGACGCTCGTCGAGTTCCATCTCAAGGAGACCGCGAGGGGCACGCGGCTGACCGTCACCGAAACCGGCTTCGACGCCCTGCCGGACCACAGGAGGCCGGATGCGCTGCGCATGAACGAGGGCGGATGGGCCGGGCAGATGAGGAATATCGAGGCCCATGTCGCACCATGACGCCCGGACGCGCGAGCCCGGTCCGGCATCCGTCTTCGCCGCGCTCGGCGACGGGACCCGGCTGTCGCTGCTGACGACACTCGCCGACGGGCAGGCGCGGTCGATCGCCACGCTCGCGGCGGATACCGAGATCACCCGGCAGGCGGTGACGAAACACCTGCACGTTCTGGAGAAGGCCGGACTGGTGGAGAGCAGCCGGGTCGGGCGCGAAAGCCGGTTCGCCTTCCGCCCCGAGGCCATCGCGGACGCCCGGTCCTATCTCGACGAGGTCTCCGCGCAATGGGACGCCGCCCTGTCGCGGCTGCGCGCCTTCGTCGAACGCTGAGTTCGCGTGCTGTCCCTGTCGGGTCTGGGCTCTGAGCCTTCGCGGGAGCGAGCGGAGGAGACGTCAGGCCGTCTTGCCCACTGACCGCTCATGCCCGCGAAGGCGGGCATCCAGGCCCTGCGCGGACAAGTGCTCAACCCGACCGCACCCTGCGCTAATTCCTGCGCTCGACGATGAACCGCGCGGCCTCGCGCAGGGTCTCCGCCTCCGCACCGAACCGGTCGAGCGCGGCGCAGGCCTCAGAGACGAGCTCGCGGGCGCGGGCGCGGGCGCCCTCCAGCCCCAGGAGCTGGACGAAGGTCGCCTTGCCGGCATCGGCATCCTTGCCGGTGCGCTTGCCGGTGACCGCCGCGTCGCCCTCCTCGTCCAGAATGTCGTCGGCGATCTGGAAGGCGAGGCCGATCCGGTCGGCATAGGTCTCCAGCGCGCCGCGCACGCCATCGTCGGCGCCCGCGAGGATCGCCGGGGCGACCAGCGCATAGCGGAACAGCGCGCCCGTCTTGAGGTTCTGCAGGAGGACGATATCGTCGAGCCCGAGCGGCGTGCCGTTGGTCTCCGCCTGCAGATCGAGCATCTGGCCGCCGACCATGCCCGCCTTGCCCGCCGCACGGGCCAGCTCCAGAACGAGCTCGGCACGCACGGCCGCATCGGCATGGGTCTCCGGCTCCGACAGGATCTCGAAGGCGAAGGTCAACAGCCCGTCGCCGGCGAGGATCGCGGTCGCCTCGTCGAAGGCGATATGGGTTGTCGGCTTGCCCCGGCGCAGATCGTCGTCGTCCATAGCGGGCAGGTCGTCATGGACGAGCGAATAGCAATGCACGCATTCGAGCGCCGCCCCCGTCCTCAGCGCGCCCTCGCGGTCCGCACCCAGGAGCCTCGCCGTCTCCACCACGAAGAACGGCCTCAGGCGCTTGCCCTGGCCGAGCGAGGCATAGCGCATGGCGTCCACGACGCGGCGCGCGCGCGCCCTATCGGGCGGCATGAGCGCGTCGAGCAGGCTGTCGACATCCCGGGCAGTCTGTTTAAGGTCGGCTTCGAAGGACATGGGGCAGCAGGGACCGGATATGGCAGAACGGAGACTGGCGGCGGCACAAGCCCCTGGCGGCCTATGCTGCCGCCATGACGATCGCACCCCCGCCCGGGTTCGCAAAACTCATAGGATGAGACAGCGCTTCGTGCAATGGGCATGGGCAAGCGAGAGGGGCCGGCCATGACCGGAAAGGAACGACGAGGCGGGCGCCGGCTCGCCCGAAGGATCGTTTCGGCGCTGGCCGTCGTCATGGCGCTGCCCTTTGTGCTGACCGTGCTTTATGCCGCCGTGCCGCCGCCGGTGAGCATGCTCATGATCCTCAACGCGCTCGGCGGGCGGGGGATCGAGAAGGACTGGGTTCGGCTGGACGATATCGCGCCCGCGCTGCCGCGCGCCGTCCTCGCCTCCGAGGATGCCCGCTTCTGCGAACACAACGGCGTCGACTGGCGCGCGGTCAGGACGGTCGTGGAGGACGCACTCGACAATCCCGGCGAGGCTCCGCGCGGCGCCAGCACGATCGCCATGCAGACGGCCAAGAACCTCTATCTGTGGCCGGGGCGGTCCTATCTGCGCAAGGCGCTGGAGATCCCGCTCGCCTACTGGATCGACCTCGTCTGGCCGAAGCGCCGCCAGATCGAGATCTATCTGAACATCGCGGAATGGGGCCCGGGCCTCTACGGGGCGCAGGCCGCCGCGCGACATCATTTCGGCAAGCCGGCCTCCGCGCTGACCCGCCGCGAGGCCGCCCTTCTGGCCGCCGTCCTGCCGGCACCGCTTGAGCGCAATGCCGGCCGGCCCGGCCCCGTCACCCGGCGCATCGCCTCCAGGATCGTGAGACGCATGGCCGGCATGGACCCCTATCTCGCATGCCTGTCGCCGTGAACGCGCGCCGCGTGCCGGACCCCGGGGCACGAAAAGTCGCGCCTGCCCTCTGGCGTTCCGCGCCTCATCGCTGTATAAGGCGCGCCACGGTAGATATTCGCGAAGCTTCTTAGCGACGTGCGCCCGCCGCTCCGCGGTGCGCGAGGAGTTTGAGACATGGCAGTTCCGAAGAGAAAAACGACCAGCATGAAGCGCGGCAACCGGCGCTCCGGTCACAGCAAGGAATCTGTGACCTATGTGGAGAGCAAGGAGACCGGCGAGCTTCACCGTCCCCATCATGTCGACCTGAAGACCGGCATGTATCGCGGCCGCCAGATCCTGGAGCCGCGCGAGGACTTCTAGCCTCCGGCCAAGGACGGCAGATTATCCATGCCGTGGAGCGAGATCGTCGCGACGAGCTTTGCCACGCTGTTCGTGGTCATCGATCCGATCGGTCTCGTTCCGTTGTTCCTGGCCCTCACGCCGCAGTCCGACAAGGCGGAACGGCGCCGCATCGCCTGGCGGGCGATGCTGGCGAGCCTTGTCGTGCTCGTCATCTTCGCGCTGTTCGGCGACGCCGTCCTCTCCTTCCTCGGCATCAGCCTGCCGGCCTTCCGCATCGCCGGCGGCATATTGCTGTTCGTGCTGGCGCTCGAAATGCTGTTCGAGAAGCGCACGGCGCGGCGCGAGCGCAATGTCGCCGAAGCCCAGGCCGAGCACGCCGCCGACACGCAGGGGCCATCCGGCGCGTCGGAGGATGACGAGGATATCGCCGTCTTCCCGCTTGCCGTTCCGCTGATCGCGGGCCCCGGCGCCATCACCTCCATCCTGCTGCTCATGAGCCATCACCAGGGCGACTATGCCGCCCAGGCTCTCGTCGTCGCCGTCATGGTGGCCGTCCTCGCCCTTACCCTCGCCTTCTTCCTTGCGGCGGGCTGGTTCGGACACCATCTGGGACCGACGCTGATCCGCGCGCTCACCCGCGTGCTCGGCGTCATCCTCGCCGCGCTCGCCATGCAGTTCATCCTCACCGGGCTGCAGAATGCGGGCTTCTGACCTCTGGAGACAGCGATGACCGATCCCCTCTCGCCGCGCGACGTTCTCGACTTCTGGTTCGCCCAGGAGCCGGAGACGCACTTCAAGGCCGATCCGGCCTTCGACGAGGAGATCCGCGCCCGGTTCGGCGCGGCGCACGAAGCCGCGCTCGACGGCGCCTTCGACGGCTGGGCGGAGACGCCCGACGGCGCGCTTGCGCTGATCATCCTGCTCGACCAGTTCGCGCGCAACATCCACCGCGACACGCCGGCCATGTTCGCCGCCGACGCCAAGGCCCTGTCGCTCGCGCGCGCCGCGGTTGAGGCCGGGCAGGACCTGGAGCTTCCGGCCCCGGCACGCAGCTGGATCTACATGCCCTTCATGCATTCCGAGGCGCTCGACGACCAGGACCGGTGCATCGTGCTGTGCGAACGCTCCGGCCTCGACGACACGCTCCACTGGGCGAAGGTTCACGCCGATATCATCCGCCGCTTCGGGCGCTTTCCTCACCGCAACGACATTCTGGGCCGGACCTCGCTCGCCGAGGAACGTGTCTTCCTCGCCAATGGGGGCTTCAACGGCTGAGGCCGTCTGGTCCCGTTCTTGCTCCCTGCCCTGTCGACGGGGTTCCGGAAGGCAGGAATGGGACAGGCGGGCGCGATGACGGACGCAACGGCGGCAGATGGCGGGACGGCGGGCGGCGATGCGCGCGACCGGCCGGCAACAGCCGGCGCAGACCTGCGGATCGTCGCCGACCCGCGTGGGGATACCGCCTTTCTGGCCGCCTGGAGGGACCTTGCCGGCCGCGCCGCGACCCCGGTCCTCACCGCGGAGCCCGCCTGGGTGAGCGCGGCCTATGACCGGTTGCCGGCGCAGGCCCGGCGCGCGCGGCTCTGCGCCATCCATGACGGCGGCGGACCTGACGGCGCCCTCCTGGCCCTGTGGCCCTGCGAGATCGCGCGCTGGCGCTGGGGCCTGCCGATCCGCGCCATGACGGGCTGGCGCTACGAGCACGCGTTTCTCGGCGCGCCGCTGCTGGATGCCGACCGGGCGGAGGAGGCGCTCTGCGCGCTCGTGTCCGGCCATGCGCGCGAGACCGGGCCGGTCCCGATCCTCATGCGCCACCTGCCCGCGGGCGATGCCACGCTGCCGGCGCTGGAGGCGGCCTGCGCGAAGACCGGCGCCATGTGCCATGTCCTGAAACGATACAGCCGTGCCGCGTTCCGCCCGACCGGCCATGCCGGCCTCGACGACTATCTGCGTGCGACCTTTCCCCGCAAGCGCCGCAAGGAGTTCAACCGCCTGAAGGCCCGGCTCGGCGAGCAGGGCACGCTGGCGCTGGAGAGGTTCGGCGGCTCGGACGGCCACGAGGACTGGCTCGACCGCTTCGCCGCCCTCGAGGCGAAAGGCTGGAAGGGCCGCAAGGGCACCGCGCTCGGCGCGGACGCCGAAACGCGCGCCTTCTTCGGCACGCTGGTCGACCGGCTCGCCCGGCACGGCAGCGTTCGCGGATGGGCCCTGATGCTCGACGGCGAGCCGGTCGCCATGCTGTTCGCGATGACGAGCGGACGGCGCGCCTGGCTCGGCAAGATCGCCTATGACGAGGCCTATTCGCGCTATTCGCCGGGCGTGCTCGTCACGCTCGAGGCGACGGCGGAGCTGTGCGCGGAGCCGGGGATCGAGCTTGTCGACTCCTGCGCCATCCCCGGCCATCCCATGATCGACCGCCTCTGGCACGACCGTCTGGAGATGGCCGACATCCTGATCACGCCGGCCTGGATGGGCGGACGAGGCGGGCGGGCGCTCGCCGCGCTGGAACGGGCCCGCGTGACCGGCACGGATCGTGCAAGGAGGATCGTCAAGTCACTGGCCGGAGATCATTCATCATGAGCACCCTCATCCAGCTCCAGGCGGACACGGTCCGCGACAACCTCTACAAGGCGCCCTTCGCGGCCCGTCACGGGCTCAGCGGCCATCCGCTCTTCACGCTCGACAGGCTCGTGCGCCTCGCCCAGTCCATGGACCGCGACCGCATCGAATACAATGCCGGCCGCCTCGCGCCCGACCAGCGCCCGGAGGACACGCCGGGCATCGACCTGCCGGCGGTGGAGGTGATCCGCCGGATCGAGACCTGCGGCGCCTGGATGGCCATCAAGAATGTCGAGCTCGATCCCGACTACCGCGCGCTGCTCGAGGGTTGCCTCGCCGATATCCGCGCCGCCCAGGACGCCGACGCCGAACCGGTGGAGGATATCCGCGGCTTCATCTTCGTCTCCTCGGCGGGCTCGGTGACGCCGTTCCATGTCGACCCGGAACAGAACATCCTCGTCCAGATCGCCGGCGACAAGGTGGTGCGCATCTTCGACAACGAGGACCGCTCGCTGGTCAGCGAGGAGGACATGGAGATGTCGCCCGACAAGCACCGCAACCAGCGCTACAGCGAGGACTTCGAGACGCGCGCCCGCGCCTTCCGCCTCGGCGAGGGCGACGGCGTGCATATCCCCTATCTGTGGCCGCACTGGGTGGAGGCGGGCGAGAGCTATTCGATCTCTCTGGCGATCACCTGGAAGACGCCGAGCGTCATCCGCGCCAACAAGATCCGCTTCATGAACGGCGCCCTGCGCCGCCTCGGCCTGCCGCAGGCCGCCCCCGGCCGCCGTCCCCGGCTCGACGGCGCCAAGGTGTTTGCCTATGACGCCATGCGCGCGGGGCTGGAGCCGTTCAGGCGGTCGGAATCCCTGCGCCGCCTGCTCCGCCGGGTCCTGTTCGGCCGGAAGGCCAACTACTATTACGGAAGCTGAGGCGGGCGCCGGACGCGCCCGCCCCCCTTTTTGCTCACAGGCCGGCGGCGACCGCGTCCACCGCACTCTTGGCGGTATCGACGATGATGTCGGCCTCCTCGCGGGTGAGGCAGAGCGGCGGGGCGAAGCCGATAATGTCGCCCTGCGGCATGGCGCGCGCGATGACGCCGCGCTCGAGCATGGAGGCGGCGACCTGCGGGCCGACCTTGCGGGAGGCGTCGAACAGGCGGCGCTCCGTCTTGTCCTCCACGAGCTCGACGGCGGCCAGAAGCCCCTCGCCGCGCACTTCGCCGACCAACGGGTGATCGCTGAGCGCATCGGCCATCGCCTTGTTGAAATAGGCGCCGGTCTCGCGCGCATTGTCGACGAGCTTCAGGCTGTCGATCAGCTCCAGATTGGCGACGCCGGCCGCCGCGCAGAGCGGATGGGCCGAATAGGTCCAGCCATGGCCGATCGGCCCCATCTCGTCGGTGCCCTTCTCCAGCACCGCCCACATCTTGTCGCCCACAATGGAGCCCGACAGCGGCGCGTAGGCCGAGGTCAGCCCCTTGGCGATGGTGATGAGGTCCGGCTTCATGCCGTAATGGTCGGACCCGAACATGGAGCCGAGCCGGCCGAAGCCCGTCACCACCTCGTCGGCGACGAGCAGGATGTCGTACTTGTCGAGGACCGCCTGGATCTTCGCCCAGTACCCCTCGGGCGGCGGCACGATGCCGCCCGTGCCGAGCACCGGCTCGCCGATGAAGGCGGCGACCGTGTCCGGACCCTCCTCGAGGATCAGCTCCTCCAGCTTCGCCGCACACCAGTCGGAGAACGCCGCCTCGCTCATCGCCGGGTCGGGCCGGCGGAAGTAATAGGGCGCCTCGGTGTGCAGGATCGGCGCGCGCGGCAGGTCGAAGGCATCGTGGAACAGCTTCAGCCCGGTCAGCGAGCCGGTCATGACGCCCGAGCCGTGATAGCCGCGCCAGCGCGAGATGATCTTCTTCTTCTCCGGCCGGCCGAGAATGTTGTTGTAGTACCAGATGAGCTTGATGTTGGTCTCGTTGGCATCCGATCCCGACAGGCCGAAATAGACGTGGTTCAGGCCCTCCGGCGCGCGCTCCACGATCTTGCGGGCAAGCTCGATGGAGGCCTCCGAGCCGTGGCCGACATAGGCGTGGTAATAGGCGAGCTTCTTCGCCTGCTCCGCGATGGCGTCGGCGATCTCGGTGCGCCCGTAGCCCACATTCACGCAATAGAGCCCGGCAAAGGCATCGAGGCTCGTCTCGCCCTCGCGGTCGGTGATGTAGACGCCCTCGCCGCCCTCGATCACCCGCTGCGGCGCGTCGCCGCGCGCAAACTGGGCGAGATGGGTCGAGGGGTGGAAAAAGTGGTCGCGGTCCCAGGCTTCCAGGGTGTCGCGGTTCTTCAACATGGGCTTACCTCCATGATCTTCGGGATGACGATGCGGGGCGCCCGCCCGGCCCTCCCCCTGACGTCAGGGGGAGGGGGCTCCCTGTGGAGCCGATTTCAACCCCGTCCCAAGCGGGGACAGGGTCAGGGAGCGGGGCGTTCGCAATGAACTTCTACGACGCGGTGTCGATGCAGAGATATTTGAGCTCGGTGAACTCCTCCATGCCGTGGCGCGAGCCCTCCCGGCCGAGGCCGGACTGCTTGACGCCGCCGAACGGCACCGGCGCGCCGGTGATCTTGATGCGGTTGACCGCCACCATGCCGAATTCGAGCGCGCCGGCGACGCGCGACACGCGCCGGTAGTCGCCCGTATAGAGATAGGCGGCAAGACCGTATTCGGTGCTGTTGGCGATCCGCACCGCCTCCTCCTCCGTATCGAAGGGGGCGATGGCGGCGACGGGGCCGAAGGTCTCCTCGCTCATGATCTGCGCGTCCGGCGGGACGTCGGCCAGAACCGTCGGCGCGAAGAACAGCCCGCCGAGCGCATGGGCCTCGCCGCCGGCGGCGAGCCGCGCGCCCCTGGCGAGGGCGTCGTCCACATGCTCGCGGCACTTGGCGACGGCGCGCTCGTTCATCAGCGGACCGATCTCCACGCCATCCGTCAGCCCGTCGCCGACCCTCAGCGCGCTCGCGCGCTCCGCGAAGGCCGCGACGAACCGGTCGTAGAGGCCGCGCTGGACGAGGATGCGGTTCGCGGCGAGGCAATCCTGGCCGCCGGTCACGAATTTCGCGGCAATGGCACCGGAGACCGCGGCCTCGAGATCGGCATCGTCGAACACGATGAAGGGCGCATGCCCGCCGAGCTCCAGAACCAGCCGCTTCACCGTCGCGGCACTCTGCTCGTAGAGCAGCCGGCCGATCTCGGTGGAGCCGGTGAAGCTCAGGGCGCGCACGCGCGGATCCTCGCAGAAGACGCCGACGATCTCCGGCGCCGGGCCCGTCACCACGTTGAACACACCGGCGGGGACGCCGGCGCGCTCGGCGAGCTCGGCCAGCGCGAGCGCGGAGAGCGGCGTCTCCATGGAGGGATGGACAACCGTCGTGCAGCCGGCCGCCAGCGCGGCCGCGGCCTTGCGGGTGATCATGGCGGCTGGGAAGTTCCACGGCGTGACGAGCGCGACGACGCCGACCGGCTCGCGGCGCACCGCCATCTCCGCGCCGGGCAGGTGGCTCGTCACCGTCTCCACATTCGGGCGCCGGGTCTCCTCCGCATACCAGCCGATGAAGGAGGCGGCATAATCGATCTCGCCGCGCGATTCCTCCAGCGGCTTGCCCTGCTCCAGCGTCATGAGCACGGCAAGGTCCTCGCGGTGGTCCATCATGGCGTCGTGCCAGGCGCGCAGAATGCGCGAACGCTCCTGCGGCAGGAGCGACCGCCAGCCCTCGAAGGCGTCGGCGGCCTCGTCCACGGCCTTGCGCGCGGCCTCCGCGTCGAGCGCGGCGACGGCGCCCAGGACCTCGCCATTGGCGGGGTTGGTGACCTCGCGGACATGGCCCGAGGCGTCCGCCGTCCAGCGGCCGCCAATATAGGCCTGCTCGCGCAACAGGCGCGGATCCTTCAATCGCCAGAGCTCGCTGCGTGCAGCCATTTCCGCCAGCATCGGCACCTCCATGCTCTTCGGCGCCCTTCCGGGCCCGGGGATCGTCATGACCCCAAGCATGCCCGAAACGGACAAGAAGAAGAGACCAAAGAGAGGCGGGTGCGCAGACCGCGCGGCCTCGATCAGCCGGCGCGTCCAGACGTTTTTTCTGGCGCGATGTCGCCGTCCGGCACGAGCGTCGCCACCGATGGCTGGAGCGCCGTCTTGACGGCGCGTGTGACCACATAGGTGAAATAGCGGTCGATGCCGATCTCGGCGATGAGCAACCGGTCGATCAGGCGCTGATAGGTGTCGATATCGCGCGCGACCACCTTCAGGAGGTAGTCGATGCCGCCGCCGGTGGCGTAGCACTCCACGACCTCGTCGATCCCGCGCACGGCCTGCTCGAAGCGCGCGAAGTCCTCGTAGCGGTGCTGCTTGAGCGTCACCTCGACCATGACCGTCGTCACCGAGCCGATCTTCTCCAGCGCCACCTCTGCCCGATAGCCCTTGATATAGCCGGCCTTCTCCAGCCGCTTCAGCCGCTCCCAGCACGGCGTGGGCGTGAGATTGACCGTCTCCGCGAGTGCCGACTTGGTCATCCGCCCCTCGCGCTGCAGCGCGGCGAGAATCCTCAGATCGATGGAATCGAGCTTGTCCTGGCGCATGGCCGGCACGATGGGCACAAGGTTCCTCATTGTCAATTGTCATGAAATTGAGCATGCTTTTTTCATGACGAACTGGACTCCCGATCCCAGCACACTGAAACGGCCGGTCTATCAGTCCCTGATGATACAGGTGACCGAGGCCATCGAACGCGGCGAGCTCGCCCCCGGCGAGCGGCTGCCCACCCATCGCGGTCTCGCCGACGCCCTGGGCATCAGCGTCCAGACGGTGAGCCGCGCCTATGACGAGCTGATGCGGCGCGGCTTCATCGTCGGCGAGGTCGGCCGCGGCACCTTCGTCCGGCCCGCCAGGAGCGAGCCCTCCCCGCCCTTCATTACCGACGGGCGCCCCGGCGAGCTTATCGATCTGTCGATCCTGAAACCGGTGAGCGACGAGGCGCATGTGGAGCATATGCGCACCGCGCTCAGGGCGCTCGCCGACGAGCTGCCCCATTCCGTGCTGTTCGCCTTCCGTCCGCAATTCGCGCTCAGGCGCTACCGCGAGACCGCGCTCGACTGGCTGGAGCTGTGCGGCCTTTCCACGCGGCCGGAGAACGTCCAGATCACCAATGGCACCACGCCGGGCATCACGGTTGCCCTCATGTCGGCGGCACGGCCGGGCGACCTCATCGTCACCGAGGGCATCGGGCATCACACCATCGTGCCTCTGGCGGGCTATCTGGGTCTCAGGGTCAAGGGCCTCAAGATCGACGGGGAAGGCATCGTGCCGGAGGCCCTGGAGGAGGCATGCGCCAATGGCTCGGTGCGCGCCCTGTTCACCGTGCCGTCGGCGGCCAATCCGACCACCGCGATGATGAGCCGCGAGCGCCGCGAGGCGCTGGTGGAGATCGCCCGGCGCCACGACCTCACCATCATCGAGAACGACGCGTGGGGCCCGCTGATCGAGGGCCGCCCGCCGCCCATCGCCGCGCTCGCCCCGGAGCGCACGCTCTATGTCACGAGCTTCACCAAATGCGTGATGCCCGGTCTGCGCACCGGCTATCTCGTCGCGCCCGACGCCATGATTCCCGCCGTTGCCAACCGGCTGCTCGTCACCAACTGGATGGCGACGGCGCTCATCGCCGAGCTCGCCGCGCGCTGGATCGGCGACGGTACGGCGCTGGAGCTCATGACGTGGCAGCGCGAGGCGCTGCGCGTCCGCCACGAGACGGCCTCCGCGATCCTCGGCGACCTCGCCTGCCGCAGCCACGCCCGGGGGCTCCACATCTGGCTGCCCCTGCCGCCGGGCTGGCGGGAGGAGGAGTTCGTCTCCCATGCGCGCCTGCAGGGCGTCGCCCTCGCTCCGGGCAGCTCCTTCCTGACCGATGCGTCCCTGCCGGCGCCCGGCGCGGTGCGCATCAGCGTGGGGTCGACCTCGCTCGACCGCCTGCGCATGGGGCTCGCCACGGTTCTGCGCCTCGTCGGCAGCCCGCCCGAGCCGGCGCTCCTGGCGATCTGATCCCCGGCCCGGCCAAGGGAGACGGCACCGGAAAACAGCGCCGAACCGGCAATATTGTCATGACGCAATATTTCGATTGACCGTAAATTGTCATTGTCTCACGGTCGCCAGAACCACGACAAATCTCGTGGATGCCGGCAACCCGCCCAGCGCTCCCCTTGTTGGAGAAACCCGACCGCAGAAACGGTGCGCGGGGGCAGGACATGCCGGAGCGCAACCCGAAGGGGCGGCCATGGAGACAGGAACCGGCACAATCGGACAGGGCCTCGGCCTTGCGGATATCGAGGGCGCGCGCGAGCGCATCGCGCCCCATATCCGCCGTACGCCGATGGAGCCCTCGCCCTCGCTCGCCGCGCTCACCGGCGCGCCGGTGCATCTGAAGCTCGAGCACCACCAGAGCACGGGCAGCTTCAAGCTGCGCGGGGCGACGAACGCCGTGCTGAGGCTGTCGCCGGAGGAACGTACGCGCGGCATTGTCGGCGTCTCGACCGGCAATCACGGCCGCGCGCTCGCCCATGCCGCCGCCGCCGTCGGCGCGCGCGCCGTCATCTGCATGTCCGCCCTCGTGCCCCAGAACAAGCGCGACGCCATCGCCGCGGAGGGCGCGGAGATCCGTATTGTCGGGCGCTCCCAGGACGAGGCCCAGCACGAGGTCGACCGGCTGGTGCGCGAGGAGGGCATGGTCATGCTGCCGCCCTTCGACCACGCCGACATCATCGCGGGCCAGGGCACGCTGGGGCTGGAGATCCTCGACGACCTGCCGGATGTAGAGACGGTGCTCGTCCAGCTCTCCGGCGGCGGGCTCATCGCCGGCGTGGCGCTGGCGCTCAAGGCGGTGAACCCCGCCATCCGCGTGATCGCCGTCTCCATGGAGCGCGGCGCGGCCATGCACGCCTCGCTGAAGGCCGGCCACCCCGTGGAGGTGGAGGAGCTTCCGACGCTCGCCGACTCGCTCGGCGGCGGCATCGGGCTCGACAACCGCTATACCTTCGCCATGGCGCGCGACCTCGTCGACGAGGTGATGCTTCTCGACGAGGCGGAGATCGCCGGCGGCATCCGCCACGCCTACTGGCAGGAGCGCCAGATCGTGGAAGGCGCCGGCGCCGTCGGCATCGCCGCGATCCTCACCGGCCGGCTCGGCAGGACGGGCAGGACCTGCGCCATCCTGTCGGGCGGCAATATCGACATGGCGCTGCACCATCGCATCGCCGGCGGCGAAAATGTGGACCTTGCCCGGGAGCCCGCCTCATGACGACAATCCGGATTCTCACCGAAGGCGACCTCAAGGCCCGTATCGGCCTCGACGCGGCGAGCGTCGCCTGCGTGGAGGAGGCCTTCGCCAAACTCGCCACCGACACTGTGGTGATGCCGCCGATCCTCTCCATGACCATTCCCGAGCACAATGGCGAGGTCGACGTGAAGACGGCCTATGTGCCGGGTCTTGCGAGCTTCGCGCTCAAGGTCTCGCCGGGCTTCTTCGACAATCCCAAGCTCGGCCTGCCGAGCCTCAACGGGCTGATGGTCGTGCTGAGCGCGGAGACCGGGCTCGTGGAGGCGCTGCTGCTCGACAACGGCTATCTCACCGATATCCGCACCGCCGCCGCCGGCGCGGTGGCAGCCAAGCATCTCGCGCGCGCCGACGCCCATAGCGCGGCCATTCTCGGCGGCGGCCTCCAGGCCCGCCTGCAGCTCGAGGCGCTGACGCTGGTGCGCCCCATCGAGCGAGCCTGGCTGTGGGCACGCCGCGAGGAACAGGCGCGCGAGGCCGCCGACGAGCTCTCCGCGAAGCTCTCCATCCCGGTGGAGGCGACCGCGGGCGCCGAGGAGGCCGTCAAGGCCGCCGACATCGTGGTCACGACAACGCCGGCGACGAGCCCCGTTCTGGAGGCCGAATGGCTGCGCCCCGGCCAGCATGTGACCGCCATGGGCTCCGACAATGCGCACAAGAACGAGATCGCGCCGGAGGCCCTGCTGCGCGCCGATCTCTATGTCTGCGACCGGCTGTCCCAGGTCCGTGCGCTGGGCGAGCTGCACCATGCCATCGAGCAGGGTCTCGTCTCCGGCGAGGCGGAGTTTCCCGAGCTCGGCGAGGTGATTGCCGGCGCGCGCTCCGGTCGCACCGACGATACCCAGATCACGCTTGCCGATCTGACCGGCACGGGCGTACAGGACACCGCAATCGCAACCCTTGCCCGCGAGCGCTGCGAAGCCGCGGGGATCGGGGCGGAATTCCAGGCGTAACAGGCCGGCAGGGCCAGCCATTCAGGAGTGCGTAGATGGGCGAGGTTCAGCTCAATTTCGACCGTGCGGAATACCAGGACCGCATTGCGCGCACGCGCGCCGCCATGGAGCGCGACGGGATCGATCTCCTGATCGTTTCCGACCCGTCCAACATGGCCTGGCTCACCGGCTATGACGGCTGGTCGTTCTATGTGCACCAATGCGTGCTGCTCGGGCTCGAGGGCGATCCTGTCTGGTTCGGCCGGTTCATGGACTCCAACGGCGCCAAGCTCACCGTGTTCATGGATCACGACGACATCGTCGGCTATCCCGACATCTATGTGCAGTCGACCGAGCGCCACCCGATGGACTATCTCGCCCGCGAGGTGATCGCGGCGCGCGGCCTGGACACGGCGCGCATCGGCGTGGAGATGGACAATTACTACTTCTCCGCGGCCGCCTTCGCCGCGCTCCAACGCCACCTGCCCGACGCCCGCTTCCGCGATGCGACCGGTCTCGTCAACTGGCAGCGCGCAGTGAAGAGCCCGCGCGAGATCGATTATATGCGCCGCGCCGCGCGCATCGTGGAGGCCATGCATGCCCGCATCCTGGAGCTCATCGAGCCCGGCATGCAGAAGAACGCGCTGGTCGCGGAAATCTATCACACCGGCGTCACCGGGGTGAACGGCTATGGCGGCGACTATCCGGCCATTGTGCCGATGCTGCCGTCGGGCATGGAGGCGACCGCGCCGCACCTCACCTGGGACGACCGGCCGTTCAAGGCCGGCGAGGGCACCTTCTTCGAGATCGCCGGCTGCCACAAGCGCTATCACTGCCCGCTGTCGCGCACCGTGTTCCTCGGACGGCCGCCGCAGAAATACCGCGATGCGGAGACCGCCGTGCTCGACGGCATCGCCGCGGGGCTGGAGGCCGCAAGGCCCGGCAACACCTGCGAGGATGTCGCGCTCGCCTTCTTCGCCGCGCTCAGGACGCACGGCTTCGACAAGGAGAGCCGCACCGGCTATCCGATCGGGCTGTCCTATCCGCCCGACTGGGGCGAGCGCACAATGAGCCTGCGCCCCGGCGACACCACGGTGCTCCAGCCCGGCATGACCTTCCATTTCATGCCGGCCCTGTGGCTCGACGACGGCGGGCTGGAGATCACCGAAAGCATTCTCATCACCGAGACCGGGTGCGAGCCCCTGTGCGACTATCCGCGCGAGCTTTTCGTGAAGGACTGAGCGATGGCCCTGAATACCAGCGTTGTCGGAAAGAAGGCGGTCCAGCAGGTCCGCTCAACGCCGCTTGCCGTGAACCCCATCGTGCCGACGGTCGATTTCGACGCCGACGGCGTGCAGCACGGCCATCTGCGCCTGCCCTATTCGCGCGACGATTCCGCCTGGGGCTCGATCATGATCCCGATCACGGTCATCCGCAACGGCGCGGGGCCGACGGCGCTTCTGACCGGCGGCAATCACGGCGACGAATATGAGGGCCCGATCGCGCTGTTCGATCTGGCGCTCAATCTCGACCCGGAACAGGTGACCGGCCGCGTCATCATCGTGCCGGCCATGAACTATCCCGCCTTCTGCGCGTGCCGGCGGACCTCGCCCATCGACGGGGCGAACATGAACCGGCTGTTCCCGGGCCGGGCCAACGGCACGGTCAGCGAGAAGATCGCGGACTATTTCCAGACCGCGCTCCTGCCGCTGGCCGATATCGTGCTCGACTTCCATTCCGGCGGCCGCACGCTCGACTTCGTGCCTTTCGCCGCCGCCCATCTCCTCGACGACAAGGACCAGGAAGCCGAGTGCATGGCGGCGATGGAGGCCTTCAACGCCCCCTATAGCGTGCGCATGCTGGAGATCGACAATGTCGGCATGTACGACACCGCGGCGGAGAACATGGGCAAGGTGTTCGTGACCACCGAGCTCGGCGGCGGCGGCACGGCGACCGCCTGGAGCGCGTCCATCGCGCGCAAGGGCGTGCGCAACCTGCTCGTCCATGCCGGCATCCTCGACGGCGAGATCGCGCTGGAGCAGACGGTCTATCTCGACATGCCGTCCGCGGACTGCTTCGTTTTCGCCGAGCACGAGGGGCTGGTGGAGCCCTGCATCGGGCTCGGGGACCTCGTCCGCAAGGGCGACCCCATCGCCCGCATCCACCCCTTCCACCGCACCGGCAGCCCGCCGGCCACCTATGTGGCGAAGATGGACGGCCTGCTTGCCGGGCGCCATTTCCAGGGGCTCGCCAAGATGGGCGACTGCCTCGGCGTCGTCGCGGTGCCGGTGGGCTAGGCCGGTCGGTAGACGGCCAGGTATCCTCCGGTCATGCCGGCGCAGGCGGGCATCCAGCCCGGGTTTCCGACTGCGCGGGAACGAGCGCGGAGCGATGCCATCCGAACCTGACTGGATTGCGCTCGCGCCCCTCAGCGCGCCCAGCGCTTCTCGAACGCCCAGATCTCCTCGAAGCCCATGAGGCGGGTCATCTCCGCGAACGGATAGAGGTCGAGCCCGGCTTCCGCGCTCGAGCCCTCGGCGGCGAGCGTGCGGTATGTCCGCTCCAGCGCGGCGGCGGAGGCCAGAAGGCCCGTCACGGGGAAGATCGCCATGGCGAAACCGAGCGCGGCGAGCCGGTCGCGCCCGAGAAGCGGCGTGCGCCCGCCCTCCACCATGTTGGCGAGCACCGGGCGGCCGAGCTCGGAGGCGATCCGGGCCATCTCCTCCTCCGTTTCCGGCGATTCCACGAACAGGATGTCCGCGCCCGCCTCCGCATAGGCCGCGGCGCGCTCCAGCGCCTCGTCGAGGCCGTGGGCGGTGCGCGCGTCGGTGCGCGCGACGATCAGGAAGTCGTCCGACTGCCGCGTATCGCAGGCGAGTGCGATCTTGTCGGCCATGTCGTCCGCCGCGATCACCTGCCGGCCCGGCGTGTGGCCGCACTTCTTCGGGAAGAGCTGGTCCTCAAGCTGGATGCCGGCCGCCCCCGCCCGCTCGTAGCCCTGGACGGTGCGCCTGAGATTGACGAGCCCGCCATAGCCCGTATCGCCGTCGGCAATGACGGGCACCGACACCGCCCCGGCGATGACCGCCACCCGGCCTACCATCTCCGTATAGGTCGCAAGCCCCGCGTCGGGCAGGCCGAGATGGGCCGCCACCGTGCCGAAGCCCGTCATGTAGAGGACCGGGAAGCCCGCCCGTTCGGCAAGCTTCGCCGAGATCGGGTCGTAGACCCCCGGCGCGACGATCAGCTCCCCGCGGTCCAGCAGGGTCTTCAGGGTTTTCATGGGGCAGCCTCCTCCCGGTCAATACTTCCCGCGCAATTGGCCACGCGCAGTCGCCAGAAGGCAAGGGCTTCTGATAAGCTCGCCCGTCCGGGGGCAAGAATCGACGATTTTCGAGCTGGGGGCTTGGCAGGGAAGATATTTTAAACTTAAAGTATACCGCGTGGGGTCTGCCGGATCCGGATCATGGGGAGTGACCGGGGCCGGATGATCGGCGATGATCCGCCGGTTCGGGACCTGCCGTGCCCACAGGGGGCTTGCGCAGGACGGAGATTGGGAGGAGGAGAATCCATGAGAAAGTTCATGACTGCGGCCGCGCTGGCGGCGTCGGCCCTCGTCGGTGCGGCCGCCGCCCAGGCGGAGCCGCTGAAGATCGGAATGATGGTCACGCTGTCCGGCCCGCCGGCCGCGCTCGGCGAGCATATCCGCGACGGCTTCATGCTGGGCATCAAGCATGCCGGCGGCAAGCTCGGCGGCCAGGACACCGAGGTCATCGTCGTCGATGACGAGTTGAAGCCCGATGTGGCGCTCACCAAGGTGAAGGGCTTGTTGGAACGCGACGAGGTCGATTTCGTGACCGGCATCGTGTTCTCAAACATCCTCCAGGCCATCTTCAAGCCGGTCACGGAATCGGAGACCTTCCTGATCGGCGCGAATGCCGGCACCTCGACCTTTGCCGGGCGCGGCTGCAACGAGTATTTCTTCTCCACCTCCTGGCAGAACGACACGATCCACGAGGTCATGGGCAAATACGCCCAGGACAAGGGCTACAAGCGCGCCTTCCTGATGGCGCCGAACTACCAGGCCGGCAAGGATTCCATCACCGGCTTCAAGCGCTATTTCGAGGGCGAGGTGGTCGACGAGGTCTACACCAAGCTCGGCCAGCTCGACTTCTCCGCCGAGCTCGCCCGCATCGCCGCGGCGAAACCGGACGTGTTCTTCACCTTCATGCCGGGCGGCATGGGCGTGAACCTCGTGAAGCAGTACCGCCAGGCGGGGCTGGTGGATACGATCCCCTTCCTGTCGGCCTTCACCGTCGACGGCACGACGCTGCCGGCCACGAAGGATGCCGCCCTCGGGCTCTATTCGTCCTCGCAATGGGCGCCCGACCTCGACAACGAGGCCAACAAGAAATTCGTCGCCGACTTCGTGGAGGAATACGGCTACATGCCCTCGCTCTATGCGAGCCAGGGCTACGACGCCGCCCAGCTCATCGACTCCGCGGTCAAGGCCGTCGATGGCGACCTCTCCGACAAGGACGCGGTGATCGCGGCGCTGAAGAAGGCGGACTTCGCCTCCGTGCGCGGCGACTTCTCCTTCAACAACAACCACTTCCCCATCGAGGATTATTACCTCGTGGAGGCGGTGAAGCGCGATGACGGCTTCTATGCCGTGAGCGCGAAGGAGAAGGTGTTCGACGACTATGGCGACGTCTATGCCAAGGACTGCCCGATGAAATGATCGGCACGGTTGCCGGCCGGCGCCTCCGCCAGGGGGTGCCGGCCGGTCCCGACGCGTTCGCCACGATGCCCCGGTCCGCCCCATGAACACAATGCTGCTCGCCGTCCAGACCCTCAACGGGCTCCAGCTCGGCATCCTGCTGTTTCTCATTGCGGGCGGGCTGACCCTGGTCTTCGGCGTCATGGACTTCATCAATCTGGCCCATGGCGTCCAGTACATGATCGGCGCCTATTTCGCCGTGGCCTTCTACGGGCTGACCGGCAACTTCTTCTTCGCGCTCGTCCTCGCGCTCGTCGCCTCCATGGCCTTCGGCCTCCTCCTGGAGCTCGTGGTGTTCCGGCATTTCTACGACCGGGACCATCTCGACCAGGTGCTGGCCACCTTCGGCGTGATCCTGTTCCTCAACGAGGGGGTGAAGGTCGTCTGGGGCTCCGCACCGCTGACCCTGCCCATGCCGGAGGCGCTGTCGGGCTCCATCGTGCTGATGGACGGGCTGCTTTATCCCGTCTACCGCATCGCCCTGATCGTGGCGGGGCTGGCGGTCGCCTTCGGTCTCTATCTCGTCGTCCAGCGCACCAGGGTCGGCATGCTGGTGCGCGCCGGCGCGACCAATGCGGCGATGGTCTCCGCCCTCGGCGTCAATATCGGCCGGCTGTTCATGATCGTCTTCGGCGTCGGGGCGATGCTGGCGGGCTTCGCCGGCATCATGGCCGCCCCGATCCTCGCCGTTCAGTCCGGCATGGGCGACAATCTCCTGATCCTCGCCTTCGTCGTCATCGTGATCGGCGGCATCGGCTCGATCCGCGGGGCGTTTCTCGCCGCGCTGATCGTCGGGCTCGTGGACACGATCGGGCGCTCCTTCGCCACCGACATCTTCAAGCTGGCCCTCACCCCGTCGGCGGCCAACGAGGTCGGGCCCGCCGTCGCCTCCATGCTGATCTATATCCTCATGGCGGGCGTTCTCTACTTCCGTCCGAGCGGGCTGTTCCCCGCCCCCGGCAAATAGGACCGATCCATGACGATGAGCGAGGCCGCGAACAAGGTGGCGGAGGCGACGCAGACGGGCACCGGCCGGCGACGCTTCGCCGCCCGCCACTGGATCGCCCTTGCCGCCTTTACCGCCCTGGCGCTCGTGCCCGTCGTCGCCACGCTCGACGACGACCCGTTCCTGATGCTCATGGGCACGCGGATCATGATCTTCGCCATGGCCGCGGTCAGCCTCGACCTGATCCTCGGCTACGGCGCCATGGTGAGCTTCGGCCATGCCGCCTTCATCGGGCTCGGCGCCTATGCCATCGGGATCGCCTCCTATCACGGGCTGGAAGAGGCGCTCGTCACCTTCCCCCTGGCCATCGTGTCGGCGGCCGTCTTCGCGCTCGTCACCGGCGCGATCTGCCTGAAGACGCGCGGCGTCTACTTCATCATGATCACGCTCGCCTTCGGGCAGATGATCTATTACACCGCGACCAGCCTGTCGGCCTATGGCGGAGACGACGGGCTGACCATCTGGAGCCGGTCGACCGTGCTCGGCTCGGGCATACTGGAGAACGACACGGTCTTCTTCTATGTCGTCCTCGCCCTGCTCGCGGGCGCCTATCTGCTCTGCCGCACCGTCGTCGCCTCGCGCTTCGGCCGGGTGCTCATGGGCTGCCGGCAGAGCCCGATGCGCATGCGCGCGCTCGGCGTCGACCCCTTCGCCTACCAGCTCGTCGCCTATTGCATCGCCGGCGCCATTGCGGGGCTCGCCGGCGCGCTGCTCGCCAACCAGATCGAGTTCGTGAGCCCGGCCTACATGTCCTGGCAGCGCTCCGGCGACCTCATCATCATGGTGGTGCTCGGCGGCATGGGCACACTGACGGGGCCCATCCTCGGCGCGGCGGGCTATCTGGCCCTGGAGGAGATCCTCTCCCACATCACCCAGCACTGGCGGATCATCTTCGGCCCGCTCATCATCCTGATCGTGCTGTTCGCACGCGGCGGCGCCATCCGCCTTCTGGACCGGAGGCGCGACCATGGCTGACGCCATCCTGACGCTGGAGGGGCTGGAGAAGAACTTCGGCGCGCTCAAGGTGACCGACAGCCTGTGGCTCGACGTGAAGCCGGGCGAGCTCCATGCCGTCATCGGCCCGAACGGCGCCGGCAAGACCACGCTGATCGGCCAGATCTCCGGCGCGCTCCAGCCCGATGCCGGACGGGTGCTCTTCAAGGGCGAGGACATCACCGCCGAGCCCATGCACGCACGCACGCAAAAGGGGCTCGCCCGCTCCTTCCAGATCACCACCATCCTGCCCGACTTCACGGTGCTGGAGAATGTGGCGCTCGCCGTGCAGGCCCGCGAGGGCCACAGCTTCCATTTCTTCAGGCCGGCGGCCCGCGACGACACGCTGAACGAGCCCGCGCTCGCCGCTCTCGACCGGGTCGGACTTGGCGAGCGCGCCGCCGTGCGCGCCGGCGCCCTGAGCCATGGCGAGAAGCGCCGGCTGGAGCTCGCCATCGCCATCGCCACCGCACCGGAGCTCCTGCTGCTCGACGAGCCCATGGCAGGGGCGGGACACGAGGAATCGGACGCGCTGGTCGAGACGCTCCGGTCCCTGCGCGGCCATTACGCCATCGTCCTCGTGGAGCACGACATGCGCGCCGTCTTCGCGCTTGCCGACCGCATCTCCGTGCTCGTCTATGGCAGGGTGATCGCCACGGGCACGCCGGACGAGATCCGCCGCGACCCGGAGGTGCGCAAGGCCTATCTGGGCAGCGAGGCGGCGTGATGATACCTGGAGCGTTCTGCACCGGCCCGGACAAATGCGAGGATCGCCATGCTCGAGGTTGAGGGGATCGAGGCGGCCTATGGCGACAGCCAGGTGCTGTTCGGCGTCTCGCTCGACGTGCGCGACGGCGAGATGGTGACGCTGCTCGGCCGCAACGGCATGGGCAAGACCACGACCATCGGCGCGATCATGGGGCTCCTGCCGGTCAAGGCGGGACGCATCGGCTTCGACGGCACCGATCTCACCGGCACCCCGCCCTATCGCGCGGCGCGCGCGGGCCTCGGCCTCGTGCCGGAGGGCCGCCAGATCTTCCCGACGCTGTCGGTGGAGGAGAATCTCGTCGCCACCGCGGCGCCCCCGCGCAACCGCACACCCGGCTGGACCCTCGACGGCGTCTACACGCTCTTTCCCCGTCTGGCGGAGCGGCGGCGCAATATGGGCAGCCAGATCTCCGGCGGCGAGCAGCAGATGGTCGCCATCGCCCGCGCGCTCATGACCAACCCGAAGCTCCTGATCCTCGACGAGGCAACGGAAGGCCTCGCGCCGATCATCTGCGAGGAGATCTGGTCCTGCCTGGAACGGCTGAAGGCGGACGGCCAGTCGATCCTGATCGTGGACAAGAATGTCGACGTGCTCGCCAGGCTGGCCGACCGGCACATGATCCTCGAAAAGGGACGGATCGTATGGGCCGGCACGAGCGCGGAGCTGAAGCGCGACCCGCAGCTCACCGAACGCTATCTGCTTGTTTGACCGTGGACACCGCCAAGGGAGACACCCCCATGACCATACCGACAATGACGCCCGGCATCACGCGCGCAAGCGACGGCATCGACGGCATAAGCTGGGACATTCTGGGCCAGACCTACGTGCCCAAGCAGCTCTCGGAGGACTCCTTCGCCTGGCACGCCACCCTGCCGTCGGGCACCTTCGTGCCGCCGCATATCCACCCCACGCAGGACGAGTTCATCTATCTCGTGGAAGGCCGTCTCGACCTCAAGCTCGCCGGCGAGGACCACAACGCCGCCCCCGGCGATCTCATCCGCCTGCCGATGGGCATTCCCCACGGCATCTTCAACAATGGCGGCGACACCGTGCGGTGCCTGTTCTGGGTGGCCCCCACGCGCCGCCTGTTCGACCTGTTCGGGAAGCTCCACGGCCTGACCGACCCGAACGAGGTGGTCCGCATCTCCGCCGAGCACGAGGTCGACTTCCTGCCGCCGGACGAGGCCGCCTAGAGCGCTTTCAGGAAAAGTGGAGACCGGCTTTTCCGGTTCGAAAGCGCGGCAATACAGGGACCTGGAAATGCGCTCTAGGCCAGCCGGATCGCGGGGTCCGGGCCGCTTTCCCGCTTGAACCGTCTCCATAATGTAATAATATAACATTTATGGAGACGGAAAGGCGGCCATCATGAACCGGCACCTGTTTCCCGATCCCCGCCACGACCACCGCGATTGCGTGGACGAGACGCTGGATCGGGCCGAGCGCCAGTGCGCCCGCGAGGGCGTGCGGCTGACACCGCTGCGCCGCGAGGTCCTGGGCATCATCGCATCGGGCCACGAGGCGCTCGGCGCCTACGACATCATCGAGCGCATGGGCGGCACGGACGGGCGCCCTCCGGCGCCGATCACGGTCTATCGCGTGCTCGACTTCCTGCGCGAGCACGGCCTTGTCCACAAGGTGGAGAGCAAGAACGCCTATGTGGCCTGCAGCCATGCGCACGGACCGGCGGAACGCGCCCTGCTCATGATCTGCGAGGACTGCGGCACGGTCGCGGAGCTGGAGGCGCCGGGCGTCTTCGCCGCGATTGACGAGGCGAGCCGCGAGTGCGGCTTCGCCAACGCCCATTCCGTGGTCGAGCTGCACGGGCGATGCGGGCATTGCCATGCCGCAGCCTGAGCCCCTCCCGCCCCGGTCCGCAGCCACGGAACCGCGCGCGCTTGTCGATGCGCACGGCCTGTCGATCGCGCTTGGCGGACGGACCATCCTCGACCATGTGGACATGACCGTCAGCCGTGGCGAGATCGTCACCGTCATCGGGCCGAACGGCGCGGGCAAATCCACGCTGGTGAAGATCCTGCTCGGTCTCCTGAAGCCCGATGCCGGCAGCGTGGGGCGCGCGCCGGGCCTGACCGTCGGCTACGTGCCCCAGCGCTTTCCGCTGGAGAACCTCGTGCCGCTGACGGTCGAGCGGCTCATCACCATGACCGTGCGGGCGGGCCGCGCGGCAGTCACGGCGGCGCTGGAGGAGACCGGCATTCCCCATCTCAGGGACGCCGATGCGGCGGGGCTGTCCGGCGGCGAGTTCCAGCGCGCCCTTATTGCGCGCGCCCTCCTGCGCGATCCCGACCTCCTCGTGCTCGACGAGCCGGTCCAGGGTGTCGACTTCACCGGCGAGACGAAGCTCTACCGGCTGATCGGCGAGATCCGCGACCGGCGCGGCTGCGGGGTCGTGCTGATTTCCCACGATCTCCATGTCGTCATGGCCGAGAGCGACCGGGTGATCTGCCTCAACGGCCATGTCTGCTGCGAGGGCGTGCCCGAGACGATCCGGACGGACCCGGAATTCATGCGGCTGTTCGGCCCCGCCGCCGCGCGCCATCTCGCCATCTACCCGCATGCCCATGATCACGATCACGGCCACGATCATGAGCACGAGCACGGCGAACGCGCCGCCTCCTGAGAGAAAGACGTATTCGCGATGTGGACCGAACCGTTCTTCCTGCGCGCGATGGCCGCCGGCCTCGGCCTTGCCCTCATCGCCGGGCCGCTCGGCTGCTTCATCGTGTGGCGGCGCATGGCCTATTTCGGCGACACGCTCGCCCATTCGAGCCTGCTGGGCGTCGCCCTGGGTCTGCTTGCGGGCATCGACCTCACGCTCGGCGTGATCGCCTGCGCCGTCGTGCTCGCGCTCTCGCTCGTGGCGCTGCAATCGCGCCGCATGCTCGCCTCCGACACGCTGCTCGGCATCCTGTCCCACAGCGCGCTGGCCTTCGGCCTCATCGCGGCGAGCCTGCTGACCACCGTCCGCTTCGACCTCATGAGCTATCTGTTCGGCGACATCCTGGCGGTCACGCGCGAGGATATCGCCTGGATCTATGGCGGGGGCGCGCTGGCGCTGGCGCTTCTGGCCACACTCTGGCGCCCGCTTCTGGCGCTCACCGTGCACGACGAGCTCGCGCGCGCCGAGGGCGTGCCGGACGCCCCCGTCCGCCTCGGCTTCATGCTGCTCATCGCCTTCGTCATCGCGATCGCCATGAAGATCGTCGGCATCCTGCTCATCACAGCCATGCTGATCATTCCGGCCGCCGCCGCGCGCCGTTTCGCGCGAACCCCGGAAGCCATGGCCGCCATCGCCGCGGTGATCGGCATGATCGCCGTCCTCGGCGGGCTCGCCATGTCCGCCGATTTCGACACGCCGTCGGGCCCCTCCATCGTGGCGGCCGCGGCGGTGCTCTGCCTCATCGCGCTCCTCGTCCCGAAGCGCGCGCCCCGCACGGGCCGGCTGTGACCCCGGACACGGGGGGCCCGGAACGACAAGTCCCCCACGCCCGAGGGGGCGAGGGGGACGCAAAGACCGCCAGCCGATGGCGGAACGGGGCAGGCGCCCGGGCTTACCAGGCCGGCAGGATGGAGCCCTTGAAGCGCTCCTCCAGGAAGTCCGCCACCTCGGGAGACTGGTAGGCCTCCACGAAGGTCTTCACCGCCGGCTTGTCCTTGTCCTCAACGCGCACGGCGATGATGTTCGCATAGGGATTGTTCTCGCGCGCCTCCTGGGCGATGGAGTCCTCGGCCGGATTGAGGCCCGCCTCCAGCGCGTAGTTGCTGTTGATGACGGCGGCGTCCACATCGTTGAGCGCCCGGGCGAGCTGCGCGGCGTCGAGCTCGACGAAGCGAAGCGCCTTCGGGTTCTCCGCGATGTCGATGACGCTCGGCGTGAGGCCGACGCCGTCCTTCAGCGTGATGAGCCCTTCCGCCTGGAGCAGCAGAAGCGCGCGCCCGCCATTGGTCGGATCGTTGGGGATGCCGACGCTGGCGCCCTCGGCGAGCTCGTCGAGGCTCTTCACGCTGTTCGAATAGGCGCCGATGGGCGTGACGAAGGTATTGCCCACGGGCACGATCTCATAACCGCGCGCCTCGATCTGGTTATCGAGATAGGGCACGTGCTGGAAGGCGTTGGCATCGAGCTCGCCGGCCGCCAGCGCCTCGTTGGGCAGCACATAGTCGCCGAACACGACGAGCTCCAGATCGAGCCCCTTCTTCTCGGCGACGCCCTGCACGACGGCGAGGATCTCCTCCGCCGGGCCGGACATGATGCCGACCTTGAGGCTGTCCTGTGCCTGGGCGGCGAGGCTGCCCGCCGCGAGCGTCGCGAAGGCGCCGAGGAGCGCGCCGCGAACTATTGTCCGGAAACGGGTGGTCATGGGTCTTTCCTTTCTTCGGATCTCCAGATCGACCTGCACTCAGGCGGACTCGCCCGAGTGCAGAAAAATTGAATAGTTTCAAATCGTTAGCGAAACTTGTCTGTGTCGGCCGGACGCAGGTCGCTCCAATGGGGGAGGCGATCAGATTCGCTTGTTGAGCCGCGCCGCCAGCCGGTCTCCGGCGAACTGCACGGCGGACACGAACACGATGAGGACGACGATGACGGCGGCCATGACCGTCGTGTCGAAACGCTGGTAGCCGTAGCGGATGGCAAGGTCGCCCAGGCCCCCGCCGCCGACCACGCCCGCCATGGCCGACTGGCCGATCAGCGCGACGATGGTGATGGTGAAGCCCGCGACGAGCCCCGGCAGGGCCTCCGGCACCAGCACCTTGACGACGAGGTCGCGGCGCGTGCCGCCCATCGCCTCGACCGCCTCGATGAGCCCCCGGTCGACCTCGCGCAGCGCCACCTCGGCAATGCGCGCATAGAACGGGATCGCCGCGATCGACAGCGGCACGATGGCCGCCACCGTGCCGATGGAGGTGCCGACCACGAGACGCGTGAACGGGATCAGCGCCACCAGCAGGATGATGAAGGGCGTGGAGCGGAAGATGTTCACGAGCGAGCCCGCGACCCGGTTGAAGCCCGGCGCCGGCAGGAGGCCGTCGCGCGCGGTGACGACGAGCAGGATGGCGAGCGGCAGGCCGAGCACGAGCGTGGCCGCGCCGGAGGCTGCGACCATGAGCAGCGTCTCCTCGGCCGCCGCGACGAACAGGTCAATGAGTTGGGGCGACATATCCGACAAGCTCCGCTGACTGGGCGCGCTCGCCCAGGAAACCGACAATCTCGTCCAGCGGCCGTGGCAGGTCCGCCGGCAAGGCGATGACGAGCACGCCGACCGGCGTGCGCTTGATGTACTCGACCGTGCCGTGGAGCACGCTCGCGGCCACGTCGAGCCGGCGCGCGAGCTCCGCGATCACGGGTTCTCCGGCGCCCTCGCCGGAGAATCTGAGGCGGATGAGGGCCTGCGCTCCGGGCCGGGGCTCCGCCTCGATGCGCTCGGCGAGCGCGGAGGGAAGGTCGGGCATGACCTCCTGGAGCAGGCTGCGCGTCACCGCGCTCTCCGGCGCGGCGAAGATCTCCGCCACCGGCCCCTCCTCCACGATGCGGCCGCGCTCCAGCACCACCATCCGGTCGCACAGGTCGCGCACCACCGACATCTCGTGGGTGATGAGCACAATGGTGAGGCCGAGCTTGGTATTGATGTCGGCGAGCAATGCGAGGATCTGGCGCGTGGTCTCCGGATCGAGCGCGGAGGTCGCCTCGTCGCACAGCAGGATACGCGGCTCGGTGGCGAGCGCCCGGGCGATGCCGACGCGCTGCTTCTGCCCGCCCGACAGCTTCGCGGGATAGGCGTCGCGCTTGTCGGCAAGGCCCACAAGGTCGAGCAGACGCGCGACGCGCTCCTCGATCCTCGCGCGCGGCACGCCGGCAAGCTCGAGCGGCAGCGCCACATTGCCGAAGACCGTGCGCGAGGAAAGCAGGTTGAAATGCTGGAAGATCATGCCAATGGTACGGCGCAGGGCGAGAAGCTCCGACGCCCCGTAGCGGGTCACGTCCTCGCCATCGATCAGGACGGCGCCCGTATCCGGCCGCTCCAGCCCGTTGATGCAGCGAAGCAGCGTGCTCTTGCCCGCCCCGCTGCGGCCGATGATGCCGAGGATCTCGCCGGGCCGCACGGCAAGCGAGACATCGTCGAGGGCGGCCACCGTTTCGTTCTGTTTACCGAACGACTTGCGCAACCCCGACAGGCCGATAATGGCATGGCGGGCCTCGCCCGGCTGCGTGCCGGCACGGGCCGCAGTGCTCTCCGGGGCCGCATGAACGGTCGGATCCGCCTTGCTGGAACCGGACTTTATCGCCTTGTTTATCAATGCTCTACGAGCCTCCCATGGCTAGGCGGCCGGCTTGCGAGCATGTCGGGAAACAACGCGTCGAACGGACGTCGGGGACATCGCTTTAGCGGGTTTTCTAGAGCGCTCGCAAGCTGACCTTCAAATCAGCGCTTCGTTCGTAAAATAGAACGACGTGGCGAGACGTCAACCGAAAATGCTGCGCCGCGATATGCAGGTTTCGCATTGCAGGGTCACAGAACTGACAGATCGGGACCGCCCCGAGCCCCCCATTGCACCGGCCGGCATCTTCTGCAAGATCGGCGGAGTGGGGATCACAACGACAAACGCATCGGGGGCAGCACCATGGAGTTGGCCTGGGAGATCGCGACCGGCACGCCCCTGTGGGTCTACGCGCTGTTCGCCTTTCTCGTGTTCCGCGGCATCAAGGCCATGCGGCCGGGCGCCGGGCCCCTGTGGCGGCTCGCGATCATCCCGGCGGTCTTCGCGGTGTGGGGGCTCCACGATCTTGCCACGCAGATCGGCTTCGGCCCGGCAACGCTTGGCGGCTGGGGCGCCGCGCTCGTCATCGGCGGCGCGTCCGGCTGGCTGCTGACACGGCACACGCCTGTCGCAGCGGACAAGCAACGCGGCTGGATCGGCCTGCCCGGCAGCGCCATGACATTGGTGGTGATCCTGGCGATCTTCGCGGTGAACTACGCGCTCGGCGTGGCGGCCGCCATGTCGCCGGACGCCATGGCGACGCCCGCCTTCAGGATCGTCGACATCGCCATTTCGGGGCTCGGAACAGGGATATTCGCCGGCAAGTTCCTGCAGTTCCGGCAAAAGTTCGCGGCCGCGCCCCATCGCGACCTGACGGGCAGGGCCGGATAGGACCGGCGCCCCGGACATCCCGACGGCGCCGGCCCTTGCCCGTCTCCGGCGGGATCAGTTCGCGTTCTGGCGCAGCTCCTGGATGCGGCTCGCCAGCGCCTGGTCCTGCTGGGCCGCGCGATAGATCTTGTTGTAGTCCTCCACGCTGAGGCCCGAGGACTGCACGGCCTGGGTCATCTCCGTGGTGGCCTCCTCGCGCAGCGCCTGCACCTGGTCCTGGCCCTCGGCCTCCGCCAGGCGCGGGGCCCACTTCTTGTTGAGCTCCTCGACCTTGAGCGAGGCCTCCGCGAAGGCCTTGACCGTGCCCGGGTCGAGCTGGGTGGCGGCCGGCGGGGTCTGCCCGTTGCTCTGCTGGGCGTGGGCGGCCACGACCGGGGCGGCCAAGAGGGCGAAAGCACCAAGGGCCGCTGTCGCAATGGAGCGGCGCATCGAGATCGTCATGAGGGAGGTCTCCTTCGGTTTCCAGACGATAGGTGGCAGGCAACGGACAGGAGCCCGCAACCCGCAAGAAGGACGGGGCGGAAGGGTCGCGAGTTCCTCAAGCCCGTCATCTTTTTCCGCCAGCCTCTTCCCACAGGCGCAGGACACGGCGCGCCGGCGGTCCTTTTTTCGGGAACCTTTGGCCGGCTCGCGCCGTCTGTTGAACGGGACCCCAGAACGGCATCCGACGGGATCTGCGCCGCCCGGCCGGGCCAGGGAGCAGCAAGTGGACGACCTGAGATGGACGATCGCACGCCAGATGCCGCATCTGCGACGCTACGCCATCGCGCTCACGCGCAATCGCGACGAGGCGGACGATCTCGTTCAGGACTGCCTGGAGCGGGCGCTGCGCAAGCGGCATCTGTGGCGGCGGCGCGGCAATATCAGGAGCTGGCTGTTCCGCATCCTCTACCGCACGCATATCGACCACAAGCGGCGGCGCAGGCCGACAACCGTTCCCGCCAGCAGCGAGGTGATCGACCATGTCGACGCACAGGCGCCCGACCAGGAGCCCCGGCTTGAATGCCGCAATATCGCGGAGGCGCTCGACCGCCTGCCGCACGACCAGCGCGCGGTCATCCTTCTCGTCGCGCTGGAGGGGATGTCCTACGACGAGGTCGCCGATGTCATGGGAATACCGATCGGGACGGTGCGGTCCCGGTTGTCGCGGGGCCGCGAGAGTCTGAGACAGCTTCGCGCCAGCGAAACGGCCCGGCCCCGGCTGAGGAGTGTGAAATGAGCAAGGACACCGAACCGATCGGCGAACGCGATCTCATGGCCTATGCGGACGGTTTTCTGGACGCCGACCCCGCGCGCAAGGCCGCCGTCGAGCGCCATCTGGAACACGATGCCTGCGCGCGCGCCCATGTCGCCGAGATCGCGGCGCAGAACGAGGAGATCCGCGCCTTCTACGGGCGCGCGCTCGCCGAGCCCGTGCCCGAACGGGTTCAGGCCGCGCTGTCCGGCATGCCCGCCGCCCGCAGCCGCGCCACGCTCAGGGCGGCCTCGGTCGCGGCGCTGACCGTCATTGCGGCGGGCGGCGGCTGGATGTTCGGGCACTCCGACGGCGGTGTCGGCGACTGGACCCCCGACCGCTTCGTGACCAGCGCCGCGCTCCACCATGGCGAGGCGGAGACCCGGAACGCGATGGCGACGGGTGCCGGCATCGAGCCCATGGGCAAGCCGCTCGCCTGGCTCAACCAGAGGATATCGCTGGAGATCGCGGCCCCCGATCTCTCCGTGGAGGGCTTCACGCTCGTCGACAAGGAGAAGATCGGGGCGGACAGCGATCCGACCGTGCGGCTGGTCTACCGCGCCGACGACGACACCACGCTGAACCTCTTCCTGAGGCCGCGCTGGGAGGAACGGGGCGACCATATCGCACGGACGGAAGCCAATGGCGTGACCGTCCATTACTGGCTCGACGGCCCCCTCGCCGTCGCGCTCACCACCGATGCGGCCGGCGAGGATGCCGACCGGCTGGCCGCGGCGGTCCACCGCTCCGTGAAGCGCACGAGGCTCGTGGAACAACCGCCCGCGACGGCGCTGGACTCGGCCAGCCCCCGTGCCATGCCGATGGCCGTCGGAAGCGACGGCCTCGCACCGCTGCCGGCCGGCAGCGTCGCCGCCGACGCGCCGGATCGCCAGCTCAACTGAGAAGACCGTCCAACCCCGGTTCACCAAGACGGGCATCGCCGCGGCCGCCCCGGCCGGGCGAGCCCAGAACGACAGAGGAAACATCGCAATGACCTTCCTGCCGCTTTCGCCTCTCCTGCCCCTCCTGATGGCACTCGCCCTCATTGCGCTCAGCCCCGCCGCCACGGCCGCGGCGCAATGGCAGCAGCGCTTCCTGGACCTGGTTCTCGACGAGAATGCCGCGGTGACGAAGGCCAAGTGGATCGCCAGCGACGTCTTCTGGGCCGCGGTGCCCGACAATGGCGAGAAGCAGAGCGGCACAGCCAAATCGCTGTGCAAGTATGTCGCCCGGGTCGATGCGCCGGACGATGCGCATTTCCGCATCCATCTGTGGAGCGCGCAGCAGCGCAGCCTCGGCGACGGCGTGGTGCTCGGCGAGGCGCAATGTCCGTGAGAAGGCCGCGCCCGCGCCTTCAAATCTCCACCTTCCAGGAACAAATTCCCTGTCATCCGTGTTTAGGGGACAGGGAGGCTGCATGCCTCCGACTGCCAGAGAGAAGGAGGATCGCCATGCGTGCCAACACCATTACGGGCGCTGCCGCCATACTCGCCTTGTCCATGCTGGTTGCGGCGTGCGGCCATACGCCGGGCGAGCGCGCCCTTTCGGGCGGGGCCATCGGCGCGGGCGCAGGCGCGGGCCTTGCGGCCATAACCGGCGGTAGCGTCGGCACCGGCGCGCTCGTCGGCGGCGCCGCCGGCGCCGTGACGGGTGCCGTCACCAGCGACGACGACCATTACTGAGGCGGGATCCGACAAACCTGCCTGTCAGGGATCGCCGCATGCGGTCTCCGTCCGGAGTGGCGGGGTCCGCATGCGGCGCATGGACCCTTTCCGCCCGGCGCCCTGTCGTCCTGGGCAACGATGCACTACCATCGATTCCCGAGGGTGGCTCGCGTGAGAGGGGGCGTTCCGGATCAGACGATCCCGCCAGGGTCGTTCGATCTGTTTCAAGGGACTGGCGCAACCCGAATGCATCCAATCGATTGGACGCATGTTGCACCAGAGGAACGCCAGGAAAGGGAACGTCCATGGCATTGCGATATTGTCTGCCAATCGTTTTGGCGCTGCTCCTGACCACCGCTCACGCACAGGCCGACTGCAAGAGCGCTCCCGGGCCGGGGCTCGACTGGTCGGGCTGCCTGAAGGAAAAGCTGATGCTCGACGACGCCGAGCTCATGGACAGCGACCTGTCCGGGGCATTCCTGTCGGGCACGAGTTTCGCGGATGCCCGAATGAAGGGCGCGAAGCTGATCAAGGCGGAACTCAGCCGCGCCTCCTTCAAGGGGGCCGACCTCGAAGGGGCGGACCTGTCGAAGGCGATCGGCGGGCGCATCGACTTTTCCGGCGCGAACCTCGCCGGGGCCAATCTCGAAAAGGCGGAATTCCACCGGTCGATCTTCGCCGGGGCGAATCTCGCCGGCGCGAACATGTCGAGAAGCGAATTCTCCCGCGCCACATTCGACGGCGCGGACCTCACCGGCGTGAACCTGCACCATTCCAACATCTCGCGGGCGAGCTTCAAGGACGCCACCCTTGCGGGCGTCAACATGAAGGGCGCGTACATGTACCGCGCCGAAATCGCCGGGACCGACCTGAGCGCGGTGGAAGGGCTCAGCGGCGACCAGATCGAGATCGCCTGCGGCGACGACGCAACGGTGCTGCCCGACGGGCTGGACCATCCCGCCGACTGGCCCTGCACGGCGGACTGACGGGCACCGCCTCCAGAGGCTTGCGGCCGTTTCACGGCCGTTATTTCAGGCGAGCGCGAGCGGTGCCCGCTCCGCCGCCGTGCGCCGGTAGACGGAGGGCGGCATGGCGAAGCGCGCCTGGAACACCTTCACGAAGTGCCCGTAATTGGCATAGCCGCAATCGAGCGCCACATCGATGAGCGCCATGTCGGTGCCGGCGATCATGGCCGCCGCGCGGTCGAGCCTCAAGGTCTGGATCACCTGATGCGGCGACAGCGAGAGTTCGGCCAGGAAGCGGCGCTCCAGGCTGCGCCGCGACAGGCCGACGGCCGAGGCGACCTCCTCGATCCGCACGGTTCCGCCGAGCCGTTCCTCGATCAGGCGGAGCGATTGGCGAACCACCGCGCTGCGGGCATGGCGGAACCGCAGATGGGCCGGCTGCAGATGCTCGCGCGACGGCGCCCGCTGGAGGAACAGGATGCGGGCGCTCTTCTCCGCAAGCGCCGATTCGGCATGGAGATCGAGCAGGGCGAGCGCGAGATGCGCCGCGCCGACACCGCCCGCGCAGGTGATGCGGGGGCCGTGGATCTGGTAGAGGCTCGCCGTGTCGACCTCCACATCGTCGTAGCGCTCGCGGAACTCGTCGGCATGGAACCAGCTCAGGCAGCAGGTCGCCCCCTTCAGCAGCCCCGCCTCCGCCATGGCGAAGACACCGGTGCACAGCCCGACCACCGGGCGCTCGGCATCGGCCGCCCGGCGCAGATAGTCGCTCACCGCGCGGTCGTATTCGCCGGGTTCGCCCAGCACCCCGCCCACCACGACGATATAGTCGAACTCCGCGGGCGAGGTCAGCGGGCGCGTCGGCACCACCGACAGGCCGCAGCTCGACTGCACGCTGGCGCCGCGCGGTGTCATGAAGGTCCAGGAGAACCGGCGTGGATGGCTCCGGTCCGCATCGTCGGCGGCCAGGCGGATCGGATCGATGAAGCCGCTGAGCGCGGACAGGGTGAAGCGCGGCATCAAAACGATGCCGAACCGGAGCTTCGGCGCGGGCGCGCCCGCCGCCTCAGTCCTGGGGAACCGGCTCTGCATGGTCCCTGTCCTCGCCTTGCGCGACCGCCCGGTCCTGCGCCAGCGCGTCGATGGCCGCGCGGACGCCGGACCCGTGCGGGATCCCGATCTCGGTCATGGCGAGCTCCACGGTGGACAGGCAGCCGAGGATCATCGGCTCGTTGACATCGCCCATATGGCCGATCCGGAACGCCTTGCCCTCCAGCTTGCCGAGCCCGCCGCCCAGCGCGACGCCGAGCCGCTCGCGGGCATGGGTCCGCAGCGCGCGGCCCTCGTCGCACAATATGGTGGTCACGGAGCGGGCGCGCTCGTCGGCAATGACGGCGTTGAAGGACAGCGCGCCGCCCTCGCTCCACGCCTCCACCGCCCGGTGCGTCGCGCGCGCCAGCCGCTCGTGGCGACGGAAGACGGCGTCGAGCCCCTGCTCGGCGATCATGTTCAGCGCCTCGCGCAGCGCGAAGATGTGGTGCTCCGGCGCGGTGCCGGCGAAGTTCTGGTAGAACTCGCCGTCGAGCCGCATGTCCCAGTCCCAGTAGCTGCGCGCGCGCGGCGTGTCGCGGGCCGTCAGGAGCGCGCGCTCGTTGGCCGCGACGAAGGCCAGACCCGGCGGGCACATCAGCGCCTTCTGCGAGGCCGCGATCGCCACGTCGACGCCCCAGCCGTCCATGTCGAACGGCGTTGTGCCCAGCGAGGCGATGGTGTCGACGGCGAGAAGGGCGGGATGGCGGGCCGCATCCATGGCCTCGCGGATGGCCGCGATGTCGCTGGTGATGCCCGTCGCCGTGTCGGTCTGGACCGCCAGCACCGCCTTGATGCGATGGTCGGCATCCTTGCGCAGGCTGTCCTCCACGCTCTGGGGATCGATGGCGTGGCGCCAGTCTCCGGGCACGACGACGGGCTCCAGATCCAGATGGCGCGCCAGCCGCGCCCAGCCATTGGAGAACTGCCCCGTCTCCGGCACGAGCACCGTATCGCCCGGCGCGCAGATATTGGCGAGCGCGGCCTCCCATCCGCCATGCCCGTTGCAGGCATAGAGGAAGACGTGGGCACGGGTGCGGAACACCTCCTTGAGATCGGCCATGCAGGAATAGCTGATCTCCTCCAGGCGGGGATCGGAGAGATCGAGCGCCTGGCGGTGCATGGCGTTCAGCACGCGGTCGGGAATGGGCGTCGGCCCGGGCGTGTGGAGAAACTCGCGACCTGCTCGAACCATCGCTCACCTCGTCAGTCACGGAACCGCAAAACGTGAAAGAAGCGCCGGCAACACCGGCCTCCCCGATCATTACGTCATCCCATGACGCACGGCAATGCGCGACATCGGCAGCGCCCCCGTGCTGCCCCCTTCCGCCGGCGGCGAAGTCGGGCCATGCTGTCGATGGAGGAGGGGGGCTCGCATGACCGACCGCCGCAGAGGCGCCGGCATCCGGCTAGCGGGACACGGCGCCATCGCGCTGCTGGCGGCGCTCGCCTTCTGCCAGGCCGGGCGGCCGGCCCGCGCCGCCGACGCTGAGTGCGCCCTGTCAGCGCAGGGCGAGGCGGAGATCGCCGCGGTCGTCGATGCCCGCACCGTGCGGCTGGCCGATGGCCGCGTCCTGCGGCTCGCCGGCCTTCTCGGGCCGGATCAGGGGGCCGCCTCGCCGCCGAAAACCGGGGAGCCCCGCGAGGCGCTGGCCGGCCTCCTGCGGGGCGGGCGCGTCCTCGTCTTCCCGAACGGATCGCAGGCCGACCGGCGCGGCCGTATCGGGGCCCATCTCTTCGTCCGGCGCGACGGCCGGCTGGTCTGGGTCCAGGCAGCGCTGGCGGAGGCGGGGCTTGCCCGCGTCATGCCGCTCGCGACGGGCGCCTGCATCCGTCCGCTCCTCGCGCTGGAGGCCCGGGCGCGCGCCGCCGGCAAGGGGCTGTGGGCGGACACGGCCAACAGGGTCCGGCCGGCCGAGCCTCCCGGGCCGCTCTATCCGCTCGCCGGGAGCGTCCAGATCGTGGAGGGCACGGTCGCCACCGTCGCCCCGACGCGGGCACGGACCTATCTCAATTTCGGCGAGGACTGGCGGGAGGACTTCACCGTCGCCATTCCCGCCGGCGCACGCGGCGCGTTCGAAGGCAGCGCGGCCGACCCCGCAAGGCTTACGGGGCGGCGGATCCGCGTGCGCGGCTGGATCGAGCTGCGCAACGGCCCGATGATCGTCGCGACCCGGCCCGAACAGATCGAGCTGCTCGACGGGCCCGATGACGAAGCGGACCGGCGTTAGGGCGCGGTGTTCTCGCGTCGATGCGAGGTGTCCCCGCCCGCGACCGTCTCCGCCAGCGTCTCGAGCGGCACATTCGCACCGCAGACGAGAACGCCGACCCGCTCGCCCGGCTCGGGCGCATAGGCGCCGGAGAGCAGCGCGGCGAGCGCCGTCGCCCCGCCGGGCTCCGCCGCGATCCGCACATGCTCCCAGAGCCAGCGCTGCGCGTCCGCGATGGCCCCGTCCGGCACCAGAAGCGAGCGCTGCACGAACTCTTGCGCGATGGGGAACATGAGCGAGCCGGATCGGCGTGCGCCGAGCGAATCGGCGGCAAGCCCCGACACCGCCACATCCACCGGCTCGCCGGCGGCAAGCGCGGCATTGAGCGTCGCACAGCGCTCCGGCTCGACCGCCACGACGCGGATGCCGGCGCCCAGCGCCGCGGCGATGCCGCCGATGAGCCCACCGCCGCCGACCGCCACGAGCACCGTGTCGAGATCGGGGCACTGGGCCTCGAATTCCAGCCCCGCCGTTCCCTGGCCGAGCAGCGTGCCCTCCTGATCGTAGGCATGGACGGGCATCGCCCCGCTCTCCGCGATCCAGTCCTCGCTTGCCGCCAGCGCGTCGGCATAAGCCTCGCCGCCGACGACGAGATCGGCCTTGTAGGCACGAATGCGCGCGATCTTGGCGGGCGAGGAGATGGAAGGCACGAAGATCTTCGCCGGAATGCCGAGCCTCATGGCCGCATAGGCGACCGCCGCCCCGTGATTGCCTCCCGACGCGGCCACGACACCGGCCTCCGGCACGTCCGCGGTCAGGAGATTGGCGAAGGCGCCGCGCGCCTTGAACGACCCGGAATGCTGCAGGCATTCGAGCTTGAGGGCGGCGCCGGCACGAAGCCCGATCTCGTCGGCCCCGATCTCCAGGACCGGGGTCTTGCGGATATGGGGCGCGATCTGCCGGAAGGTCCGCTCGATTGCGGCGCGGTCGATGGTCGTCATGGCACTGTCTTCCCTCGGTCCCGATGGTGGATGTGGCGGCCGGTGCCTGTCCGTCACGGATGTGCCGTGCCGCCGACGAGCGAGACGGGCCAGCCGTCCACGTCGCGCAGCCGCGTGAGGACGCCGGCAAGGTTCAGCTCGTCATGGCCGATGCTCGCATTGAGCGTCTCGTCGACCCCGGCGACGGCGCGGGTGAAGGCGTCGCGCTCCTCCAGCGCGCGCAGCCTGTGGCCGAGGAGCAGGGCGGCGATGAGGTCGCCCGTGCCCTGCGGCACATAGGCCCGGCGGTGAACCTCCGCCGACAGCACCCGGCCGGCCCGCACAAGAAGATTGGCGAGCCGGTCGTTGCCCGCGGGAACCGAGGTCGCCAGCACGCAGGCCACGCCGAGGCGGCCGGCGGCCGCGATGGCGGTCTCGGCGTCCTCGATCGGCATCCCCGAGAGCCAGCCGAGCTCGAACCGGTTGGGTGTGATGCAGTCGCTTGAGGGGAGCAGCCTGTCGCGCAGGGTGGCCGCGACATCCTCGGGGACATAGAGGCCGTCCGGCAGATCGCCGAGGATCGGGTCGATGAGGACGAAGGGCGGTGTCGGGCCGGCCTTCAGCCGGTCCACGAGACCGGCGGCCGCGCAGACCTGGCTGGCGGAGCGGAAATAGCCCGTCATGACCGCATCGAGGCCGTCGAGCCAGCCATGGCCGGCGAGCACCTCGAAAATCGCCTCCAGCGCCTCGGTCTCGACGGGAAAGCCCGCGAACGCACCATGGCCGGGGTGGCTGGTGAGCACCACCGTCGGCACCGTCATCACCTCGTGGCCGAGCGCCTGGAGCACGGGCACCGCCGCGGAGTTGCCCACATGGCCGCGGACGACCTGCGAGGAGATTGCGAGGATGCGTGCCATGAGGACCTGTTCCTTCTGGGGCAGCCGGTGTCAGGCAGCGATAATCGGGCGGGTACGGGGATGTGTCTGGCGGGGGCGCATTCAGTCCCCGTCTTCGGGAATGACGGCGGTGACCTCGATCTCCATCAGCCAGTCCGGCCGGGCGAGCCCCTGGACGATCAGGCCGGTGGAGACCGGATAGACCCCCTTGAGCCACTTGCCGACAACCCGGTAGACGGGCTCGCGATGAGCCCGGTCGGTGATGAAGATCTGCACCCGGCAGATATGCTCGAGTGCGGAGCCCGCCTCCTCCAGGAGCGCCTTCACATTGCGCATTGCCTGTTCGGCCTGGGCGGCGGGATCGCCCGCGCCGACGGTCTCGGCGGTCTCCAGATCCTGACCCACCTGGCCGCGCACGAAGACCATGGTGCCGCGGGCGCGCACCACCTGGCAGAGGTCGTTGTCGAGCGCCTGGTCGGGATAGGTGTCGCGGGTGTTGAACCTGCGCAGCCGGTCATGCGCGGCGGGCGGGGCGTCGCGGCGCGCGCCGGCCTCCTTCTCCTCGTCGTGCAGGCGGACCGGGCGGCCATAGGCGCGATTGGCATAGAGCAGCGGCGGGCCCGGATCCGCGATCACGATATCGGCGACCTCGCCGATGAAGATGTGATGGGTGCCGTGGCGCACGCTCTCCTTCAGCTCGCAGTCGAAGGCGACGAGGGCGTCGGCGAGCAGCGGGGCGCCGGTCTCCGCCTGCGTCCACTGCGCACAGTCGAAGCGGTCGCCATGGCGCGGGGCCTTGCGCCCGGCAAAGATATCGGCGACCTCCGACTGGTCGCCCTTCAGCACGTTCACGCAGAAGACGCCGTTCTCCAGGATCGCCCGGCAGGCCCGGCTGCGGTGATGGATGCAGACGAGGAGCGACGGCCGCTCCGAATCGGCCGACACCGACGTCATGGCCGACACCGTCACGCCCGCGCGGCCCGCCGGGCCGTCCGACGTCACCACATTGACGGTCGAGGCGGCATGGCTCATGGCCTCCACGAAGAGGTCCCTGAGAGCCGGGTCGCTGCGTTCGACGGTGACCACTGGCGGCGCCTTCCTTTCCCGACTGAAGCCGGTCCGCGTGGCGCACGGCGCGACGCGGACGCATATTCGATCCGGCCCGAAAGATCGGCTTCCTTGCCCGCGAAAGCAAGGAGGTCTTCAAGAATCGATATCGCCCTCGGATACGGGCGGGCGGCTCCGGCGGCGCCTGCCGTCCCGCGTCACGGCGTTCCGATGCCGAGCGCGGGCAGTTTCAGCCCGTGCTCGCGCGCGCAGTCGAGCGCGATGTCGTAACCCGCATCGGCGTGGCGCATGACGCCGGTCGCCGGGTCGTTCCAGAGCACGCGGGCGAGCCGGCGGTCTGCGGCGTGCGTCCCGTCGCACACCACCACCATGCCGGCGTGCTGGGAATAGCCCATGCCGACGCCACCGCCATGGTGGAGCGAGACCCATGTCGCCCCCGACGCGCAGTTGAGCAGCGCGTTGAGAAGCGGCCAGTCGGAGACCGCGTCGGAGCCGTCGAGCATGCCCTCCGTCTCGCGGTTGGGGCTCGCGACCGAGCCCGAATCGAGGTGGTCGCGGCCGATCGCGACGGGCGCGGACAGCTCGCCATTGCGCACCATCTCGTTGAAGGCGAGGCCGAGCTTGTCGCGAAGCCCCAGGCCCACCCAGCAGATGCGCGCCGGCAGGCCCTGGAACTTGATGCGCTCGCGCGCCATGTCGAGCCAGTTGTGGAGGTGGGGATCGTCGGGGATCAGCTCCTTCACCTTCTCGTCGGTGCGGTAGATGTCCTCCGGGTCGCCCGACAGCGCCGCCCAGCGGAACGGGCCGACGCCGCGGCAGAAGAGCGGGCGGATATAGGCCGGCACGAAGCCCGGAAAGTCGAAGGCGTGCTTAAGCCCCATGTCGAACGCCATCTGGCGGATGTTGTTGCCGTAGTCGAGCGCCGGAACGCCTTGCGAATGGAGCTTCAGGATCGCCTCCACATGGGTGACCATGGAGCGCTTGGCGGCCTCGGCGACGGCCTTCGGGTCGCGCTCGCGCATGTCCTCCCACTGCTGGAGCGTCCAGCCGGCGGGCAGATAGCCGTTGGCCGGGTCGTGGGCGGAGGTCTGGTCGGTGACGACGTCCGGGCGGATGCCGCGCTCCACCATCTCCGGCACGATTTCCGCGGCATTGCCGAGGAGCCCGACGGAGACGGGCCGGCCCTCGCCCCTGGCGCGCTCGACGATCTCGAGCGCCTCGTCGAGGGTTGCCGCCTGCTCGTCGAGATAGCCGGTCTTCAGCCGCATCTCGATCCGGCTCGGCTGGCACTCGATGGCGATCATGGAGGCACCCGCCATGGTGGCCGCCAGCGGCTGCGCGCCGCCCATGCCGCCAAGCCCCGCGGTGAGGATCCACTTGCCCTTGAGGTCGCCGCCGAAATGGCGCCGGCCGACCTCCGCGAAGGTCTCGTAGGTGCCCTGGACGATCCCTTGCGAGCCGATATAGATCCACGAGCCCGCCGTCATCTGGCCGTACATCATGAGGCCCTTGCGGTCGAGCTCGTTGAAATGGTCCCAGTCCGCCCAGTGCGGCACGAGGTTGGAATTGGCGATGAGCACGCGCGGGGCGTCCTCATGGGTGCGGAAGATGCCGACCGGCTTGCCGGACTGCACCAGCAGCGTCTCGTCGGCCCCGAGCCCCTTCAGCGCGGCCACGATATGATCGAAGCATTCCCAGTTGCGCGCCGCGCGGCCCACCCCGCCATAGACGACGAGCTCCTCCGGTCGTTCGGCGACCTCCGCGTCGAGATTGTTCATCAGCATGCGCAAGGGGGCTTCGGTGAGCCAGCTCCTCGCGGAGATGTCGGTTCCGCGCGGCGCGGAGATCCTGCGGGCATTGTCGAGGCGGGTCGGGCTCATGGGGCTGTCTCGCTTTCGGTTGCCACTGGGTGTTCGCCAAGGTCTCGGGCGCCGTCCCGGAATGTGCCATCCACCGCACAGTCGCATTCATTCGTCATCCCCGCGAAAGCGGGGATCCAATGCGGCGATAGAGGCTGGATCCCCGCTTTCGCGGGGATGACGCGACGTCTGACACCCCTGGCGCTCATGGGCCTGTGTCTCCCTCGTGGGGTTCGCCATGGGCGCGGATGCGGCCGGTGGGCGAGGTGGCGTAGCGGCCGCGCAGCTCGTAGCGCCCGCCGGGATAAGTGAGGGTCGCGACCGAGGCGACCTGGCCGAAGGACCATGTGCGCCGTTCGAGCGCGAGGCAGGGCTCGTTGGCGGGAACGCTCAGAAGCGCCTGCTGGGCGTCGGTGGGAAGGACCGCGCGCACCACATGCTCGAGCTGGTCCACGGGCGCGACGGAGACGAGATAGTCCGTGGTCACGACCTCGGCGTAGTTCTGCTTCAGGAAGTCGGGCGCGACGGCGGGGTTGCAGTAGCGGTCCTCCAGCTGGACCGGCAGGCCGTTCTCGCTGTGCACGATCAGCACGTGGAACAGCGCGGTGCCGGGCTCGGTCTCGAACTGGCGGGCGCGCTTGGTGTCGGCCGCGACGGTCTCGCCGGCCTCCACACGGGCACTGTGGCGGTTGCCGCGCGCGCGGATTTCCTCCGCGATGTTGCGCAGCTCCATGAGGCTCGACTGGCCCGGCGTGCCGCGCACGAAGGTGCCCACCCCCTGGACGCGCGACAGGAAGCCCTCCTCGGTCAGCTCGCGCAGCGCGCGATGCACCGTCATGCGGCTCGCGCCGAGCTCCTCCACGAGCCGGTTCTCCGACGGGATGCGGTCGCCGACCGGCCAGTCGCCCTTGCGGATGCGGTCGACAATGTGCCCCTTGATGCGCTGGTAGAGCGGCTGGGGAACGGATGCCGGCTGGCGGAGCGGGCTCATGGGGCGAGCTCCCCCCGCACGACCGCGCCATCCTTCAGCACCGCGGCGAGCGGGTTGAAGCCCAGCGGATAGGCCAGCGCCGCCGGCGTCTCGACATCCCACAGGCAGAGATCGGCGTGCATGCCCCGCGCGATCGCGCCCCGGTCGGCGAGGCGCAGGGCGCGCGCGGCGTTGCCCGTCACGCCCTTCAGCGCCTCTTCCGGGGTCAGGCGGAACAGGACGCAGGCCATGTTCATGGCCGCGAGCAGCGAATGGACGGGCGAGGTGCCGGGGTTGAGATCGGTCGCCACCGCAATGGGCACGCCCGCCTCGCGCAGCTCCGCCACCGGCGGCAGCCGGGTTTCGCGCAGATAGTAGAAGGCGCCCGGCAACAGCACTGCGGCGGTTCCCGCCTCCGCCATCGCGGCGACGCCCGCGGCGTCGAGATATTCGAGATGGTCGGCGGACATTGCGCCATGGCGCGCGGCGAGCGCCGCCCCGCCGAGATCGGAAAGCTGCTCGGCATGGAGCTTGACGGGCAGGCCGTGCGCGCGCGCCGCCGCGAACACGCGGTCCATCTCGTCGACGGAGAAGGCGATACCCTCGCAGAAGCCGTCCACCGCGTCGGCAAGCCCCTCGCGCGCCACAGCCGGGATCATCTCGTCGGCGACGAGCGCCACATAGTCCGCGCGCGCATCGCCGTATTCGGGCGGCAGGGCATGCGCGCCGAGAAAGCTCGTGCTCACGGTCACCGGGCGGGCATGGCCGAGCCGGCGGGCGACGCGCAACATCTTCAGCTCGCTCGCTGTGTCGAGCCCGTAGCCGGACTTGATCTCGACCGTGGTCACCCCTTCCGCGATCAGCGCGTCGAGCCGCCGGAGCCCCGTTCTGAACAGCGTCTCCTCGGCGGCTTCCCGGGTCGCCTTGACGGTGGAGACGATGCCGCCGCCGCGCCGGGCGATCTCCTCGTAGGGCACCCCGGTGAGCCGCATCTCGAACTCGGCCGCGCGGTCGCCGCCATGGACGAGATGGGTGTGGCAGTCGATGAGGCCGGGGGTGAGGAGCCGCCCGCGGCAATCGACGGTCCGGGCATTGCCGGCAAGGGCCGGATCGAGCGCATCGGACGGGCCGGCCCAGACGATCCTGCCATCCTCTATCGCCACCGCGCCATCCTCCACGAGCCCGTAGGGCGCACCGCCGCCGGCCATGGTGGCCATCCGGGCATGGGTCAGGACAAGGCGGGTGCTCGCACGCGCGGTTAAGGTCATGGACGCGGCCTCAAGGAACCAGAATGCCGTTGCTGTCTATGGTTGTCTATACTACTCTTTCCGCATGCGGGAACACAAGCTCTGGTTCGAACACGCCCTGATCGGGGATGACTGGCGCCGCGACGTCGTGATGACGGTCGGGGCGGATGGCGCGATTGCCGGCATCCGCTCCGATGCGCCGGCGGACGGCGCCGTCCGCCATGAGGGTGCGGCCATACCCGGCATCGCCAATGTGCATTCCCACGCCCATCAGCGCGCCATGGCCGGGCTGACGGAGCGCTCGGGCCCGGGGCCGGACAGCTTCTGGACATGGCGCGAGCTCATGTACCGCTTCCTCGGGCGCATGACGCCGGAGGACCTTCAGGCCATCGCCGCCCAGCTCTATGTGGAATGCCTGAAGGCGGGCTACACGGCGGTCGGCGAGTTCCAGTATCTCCACCACCAGCCCGACGGGCGCCCCTACGAGACCCGCGCGGAGATGAGCCTGCGCACGCTGGCCGCCGCGCGCGAGACCGGCATCGCCATCACGCTCCTGCCGACGCTCTACGCCTACGGTGGCTTCGGGGGCGTGCCGGCGGGGGAAGGCCAGCGCCGCTTCCTCAACGATGCGGAGGGCTTCCTGCGGATCGTGGAGATCCTCGCCGGAACCATCGACGGCGACGCCGACGCCGCCCTCGGCATCTCGCCGCATTCCCTGCGCGCCGTGACGCCGGAGCTCATGGCGGAGACCCTCGCCGGGCTCGACGCCATCGCACCCGGCGCGCCGGTCCACATCCATGTCGCCGAGCAGGCGAGGGAGGTGGAGGAGTGCATCGACTGGTCGGGCGGGGCGCGGCCCGTGGACTGGCTCATGGACCGTATCGGCATCGACGCGCGCTGGTGCCTCATCCATGCGACCCATATGGACGAGGGCGAGACGGACCGGCTCGCGCAATCGGGCGCGGTGGCCGGGCTCTGCCCCCTGACCGAGGCCAATCTGGGCGACGGGCTGTTCCCGGCCCCGCGCTATCTGGCGGCTGGCGGGCGCATCGCCATCGGGTCGGACAGCCACGTCTCGCGCTCGCCGGCGGTCGAGCTCTCCATGCTCGAATACGGCCAGCGCCTGATCCACCGGTCCCGCAACGCGCTCGCCGGCGGGCCCGGGCGCTCCACGGGCCGCACCCTCTTCGACCGCGTCCGGCTCGGCGGGGCGCAGATCATGGGCCGCCGGACGGGCCAACTCGCCATCGGCGCCCGCGCCGACATCGCGGTACTGGACACCGCCGCCCCGGCGCTCGTCTCGCGCGAGGGCGACGCGCTCCTCGATTCCTGGATCTTCGCAAGCGATGGCGGAGCGGTCCGCGACGTCTATGTCGGCGGCCGGCAGGTCGTCGCCGGGGGCCGGCATGACAGGGAAGACGAGATCGCCGCACGCTATCGCGCGGCGCTGGACCGGCTTCTGGCCGAACCGTCCGCCGGATAAGGGAGGAAGCGACATGACGCGCACTGCTGTGACCATCGGCCCGCGCCCGCTCGCCTGGGCGGATCTGCGCGCCGCCCTGCGCGGCCCCGTGAGCGCGACGCTCGACGCGCAGGCGCGCACGGCCATCGCGCGGGGCGCACAGGCCGTTTCGGACCTCCTTGCGCAAGGCGCGCCGATCTATGGCGTCAATACCGGCTTCGGCAAGCTCGCCAGCCAGCGCATCGCGCCGGAGGAGCTGTCCCATCTCCAGCGCAATCTGGTGCGCTCCCACGCCTCGGGCACCGACGAGCCCCTGCCCGCCGGCGACACGCGGCTCGCCATGCTGCTCAAGATCAAGAGCCTCACGGCGGGCCATTCCGGGGTCAGGCCCGAGCTCGTCGAGGCGCTGATCGCGCTCCTCCATGCCGATATCCTGCCCGTCATCCCGCGCCAGGGATCCGTCGGGGCCTCGGGCGACCTCGCCCCGCTCGCCCATCTCTCGCTCGTCATCATCGGCGAGGGCGAGGCGCTTCACGAGGGGGTGCGCATCTCCGGCGCACAGGCGCTCGAGCGCGCCGGGGTACGCCCCGTGGAGCTCGCGCCCAAGGAAGGGCTGGCGTTACTCAACGGCACGCAGGTCTCCACCGCGCTCGCGCTGTCGGGGCTTGCGGAGGCTGAACGGGCCATGCGCGCCGGGCTCGTCGCCGGCGCCATGTCGGTCGATGCGATCATGGGGTCCGACACGCCCTTCGATCCGCGGCTCCACGAGCTGCGCCCCCATGCGGGCCAGAAGCTCGTCGCCGCCGAGCTCAGGCGGCTGATCGCGGGCAGCGGCATCCGCGCCTCCCATCTCGAATGCGACCGGGTGCAGGACCCCTATTCCTTCCGCTGCCAGCCGCAGGTGCTGGGGGCGGCGCGCGACCTGCTCGTGCAGTCCGGCCGCACGCTCCTCACCGAAGCGAATGCGGTCACCGACAATCCGCTCGTCTTCCCGGAGGATGGCGACGTTCTCTCCGGCGGGAACTTCCACGCCGAACCCGTCGCCTTCGCCTCCGACATCGTGGCACTCGCGGTTTCGGAGACCGGGGCGCTGGCGGAGCGGCGGGTCGCCGCCCTCATCGATCCGGGCATCAGCTACCTGCCGGCGTTCCTCACAAGCGATGCGGGGCTCAATTCGGGATACATGATCCCGCAGGTCACCGCGGCGGCGCTCGCGGCGGAGAACAAGCATCTCGCCCATCCCGCGAGCATCGACAGCCTGCCCACCTCCGCCAATCAGGAGGATCACGTCTCCATGGCGACCCATGCGGGCTGGCGGCTGAAACAGCTCAACGCCAATGTCCGCCGCATCGTGGCCATCGAGCTCATGGCGGCGGCGGAGGGCATCGAGTTCCGCCGCCCCTTGCGCTCCTCCGCCCCGGTGGAGGAGGCCCATGCGCTGATTCGTGCCGAGATCCCCAAGCGCGAGGCCGACAGGGCCTTCGGCGCGGAGATCGAGACCGTCGCGGGCCTGATCGCGGACGGTGCCTTCGACGGCCTCGTCGGCGACCTCGTTGCGGATGCGTTCTGACCCCTCAGGCGTGCAGGACAATCAGTCGGGGTCGGGCAGGATCGCCGTCGCCTCGATCTCCACACGCGCCTCCGGCTCCACGAGCGAGACCACCTGGACCAGCGTCATGGCCGGGAAGTTCTTGCCCATGGCGGCGCGGTAGGCCTGGCCGAGCTCCGGCAGCGAGGCGCGGTATTCGTCCATATCGGTGACATACCAGGTCAGCCGCGCGATGTGGCTGGCATCCCCGCCGGCCTCCGCGAGCACGGCGAGGATGTTCGACAGGGCCTGATGCACCTGCGCCAGGAAATCCGCCGGGAAGGTCCCGTCCGTGTCCCAGCCGACCTGTCCGGCGATGCAGACCACCTGCCCCCGGCCCATGAGCGCGTTGCTGTAGCCGCGCGGCTTCGGCCAGCCCGCGGGCTGGAGCGGCGTGAGGCCGCCGCGTTCCGTCGTGTCGGCCAGTGCGGCGTCGAGGGACGGGCCGCGCCCGTCGGTGCGGATACTCACCTTGACCATCTCCTCCAATGAATCCGGCCGACCCTTACGAGGCCTGCGCGACCGAGGCCGACGCGGCCATCTCTCTCAGGCGGAAGCGCTGCAGCTTGCCGGTTTCCGTCTTGGGCAGCTTGTCGATGAACTCGACCTGCCGGGGATATTTGTAGGGTGCGAGCTCCGCCTTGACGTGCTCCTGGAGCGTGCGCACGAGCCCGGCATCGCCGCGGGCCTCGCCGGCGAGCACCACATAGGCCTTCACCACCTGCCCGCGCTCGGCGTCCGGCACCCCGATGACGGCGCATTCCGCCACCGAGGGATAGGTCAGGAGCGCGGCCTCGATCTCCGGGCCGGCGATGTTGTAGCCCGCCGACACGATCATGTCGTCGGAGCGCGCCTTGAACCAGAAATAGCCGTTGCGGTCGCAGACATAGGTGTCGCCGGTGACGTTCCAGCCATCCTGCACATAATCGGCCTGGCGCGGGTCGGCGAGATAGCGGCAGCCGGTGGGGCCGCGCACGGCAAGCCGGCCCGGCTGGCCGCGCGGCGCCTCGTTGCCGTATTCGTCGATCACCCTCGCCTCGTAATAGGGCACCGGCGTGCCGGTCGCGCCGGGATGGATATCCTCCTCGCGCGCGGCGATGAAGATGTGCAGCATCTCCGTCGCCCCGATGCCGTCCATGATGGAGAGCCCCGTCCTGTCGTGCCAGTCGGCCCATGTCGCGGCGGGAAGCGCCTCGCCGGCGGAGACGCATTTGCGCAAGGAGGAGATATCGGCCTCGCCGAGCTTTGCCAGCATGGCGCGATAGGCGGTCGGCGCGGTGAAGCACACCGTGGCCTTGAACCGCTCGATCCCGGCGAGCAGCTCGTCCGGCCCGGCCTTTTCGAGAAGCGCCGTGCCCGCGCCGACCCGGAAGGGGAACAGCACCAGCCCGCCGAGTCCGAAGGTGAAGGCGAGCGGGGGCGAGCCGATGAACACATCGCTCGCCTTGGGCCTGAGGATCTGGTTCGAATAGCAGTCGCAGATCGCCAGCATGTCGCGATGGAAATGCATCGTGCCCTTGGGCTCGCCCGTCGTGCCGGAGGTGAAGGCGATCAGGCAGACGTCGTCGGATGCCGTCGGGCAGGCGTCGAACCTGTCGGACGCCTTGTCCATGAGCGCCTCCAGGCCGTCCTCGGCCTCGCTTTCGAACCAGACGACGCGCTTCAGGCGCGGGGCGGCCTTCGCCGTCTTCTCCATCTCGTCGGCAAGCCGGCTGTCGCACAGGGCGAGGTCGATCTCCGCCTTGTTCACGATGAAGCCGAGCTCCTTGGCGCGCAGGAGCGGCATGGTCGCGACCACCACGCCGCCCGCCTTCAGGACGGCGAAATAGGCGGCGACCATCATCGGCGTGTTGGCGGAGCGCAGGAGCACGCGGTTGCCGGCGACGAGCCCCAGATCCTTCACCAGCACATTGGCGATCCGGTTGACCTTCTCCGCCAGCGCCTCGTAGGACCATTCGACCCCCGGCGCGAGCACCGCCGTGCGGTGGCCGACGCCCTCCTCCACATGCCGGTCGACCAGCTCGGAGGCCACGTTCAGAACGTCCGGATAGCCGAGCTTCTCCAGGTTGACGAAGTCCGGCCACTGATCCCGCGGCGGGAGGTTGTCGCGGGCAAATGTGTCGACATGTGCCGTATAGTCGCCCATGGGCCTTGCTCCTCAGTTCCCCTCGAACGCCGGCCGCCGCTTCGCGGCGAAGGCGTCGAACGCGCGGCGGTAATCCTCCGTCTGCATGCAGACCGACTGGGCGAGCGCCTCGGCCTCGATGGCCTGGTCGACGCCCATGTCCCACTCCATATGCAGCATTCTCTTGGTCATGGCATTGGCGAAAGTAGGGCCGTCGGCAAGATCGCCGGCAAGCGCGCGGGCCTCGTCGAGCACCGCGTCGGGCGCGGCGAGCCGGTTGAAGAAGCCCCAGCGCTCCGCCTCCTCGCCCGTCATCGCGCGGCCCGTATAGAGCAGCTCCGACGCCCGGCCCTGCCCGACGATTCGCGGCAGGATCGCGCAGGCCCCCATGTCGCAGCCGGCAAGCCCCACCCGGTTGAACAGGAAGGCGACCTTGGCGTCCTGCGTTCCGATACGCAGATCGCTCGCCATGGCGACGATGGCGCCCGCCCCGGCGCACACGCCGTCGACCGCGGCGACGATGGGCTGCGGACAGGCACGCATGGCCTTCACCAGATCGCCGGTCATGCGCGTGAAGTCGAGAAGGCCCGCCATGTCGCGCTCCAGCAACGGCTGGATGATCTCGAACACGTCTCCGCCGGAGCAGAAATTGCCGCCCGCGCCGGTGACGACGACGGCCTTCACCGCCTCCTCGTGGCGCAGCGCATGGAACAGGTCGCGCAGCTCCGCATAGCTCTCGAAGGTGAGCGGGTTCTTGCGCTCCGGCCGGTCGAGCGTGACCGTGGCGACCTTGCCGTCGACCGCGAGGCGGAAATGCGCCGGCGCGTACTCGGCGACAGGCAGGGTGATGGTGAACCGGTCGCTCAAGGCGTCTGCTCCCTTTCCGCGCCCTGCCGGACGGACGCCTTGAGCGTCTCCAGCAGCGCCATCAGCTCGTCGATCTGCCCGTCGGACAGCCCCTCGAAGACCTCGCCGATCCAGTCGCCATGCTCGCCGGCCATCTCCGCGAAGCTCTCATGGCCGCGCGCGGTGAGGCGCACATAGGTGGCGCGGCGGTCGTTGGGCGCGGTGCGCCGCTCGATCAGCCCGTCATTGACGAGGCGCTCCACCAGCCCCGTGACATTGCCGCTGGAGACCATCATGCGCTTGGAGACCTCGCTCAGGGTCAGCCCGTCGGGCGCCTTCTCGAGCTGCGCCATCAGGTCGAAGCGCGGCAGCGTCACGTCGAAGCGCTGGCGCAGGCGGCGGCGGATTTCCGCCTCGATCATGTTGGTGCAGGTCAACAGCCTCAGCCACAGCCTGAGCTCCGCCTTGTGCTCGCGCGGGCGCTCATGGGCCTTGGTCTCCGCGTCGAGCGGAATGAGCGGCGCCTTCTCGTCCATCACATGAACTCCCCGCCGGCGACCGCGATGGCCTGGCCGGTGACGGCGGACGCCGCCTCGCCCGCGAGCCACGAGACCGCATCGGCCACCTCCTCCGGCGCGACCAGCCGGCCTTGCGGATTGGCGCGCGTGAAGCTCGCGCGCACATCCGCCTCCTCCCGGCCCGTCTCCGCGGCGACGCGGGCGACGCTGCCGCGCACGAGATCGGTATCGGTGAAGCCCGGGCAGACCGCATTGACGGTGATGCCGGACCGCGCCGTCTCGAGCGCCAGTGCGCGGGTCAGCCCGATCGCGGCATGCTTGGCCGCGCAATAGGCGGACACGTAAGGGTAGCCCTTGAGCCCAGCCGTGCTCGCCACGGTGACGATACGCCCGAAGCCCGCCTCGCGCATCCCCGGAAGGACGGCGTGGATGCAATGGACGGCACCCTCGAGATTGACCCCGAGCATGCGCCTGAGGAGGCTCGTGTCGGTGCGCTCGAACGGCGCGCTCTCCGCCGCGCCCGCATTGTTGACGAGGATGGAGACGGGGCCGGAGCGCTCAGCTGCACGCGCGAAGCCGTCCGCCACCGCCGCCTCGTCGGTGACGTCGAAACGGACCGTGCCGGCCGCGCCGATAGCCTTCGCCGTCTCCTCGAGCGGGCCCTCCCGGCGGCCGGCCAGCGTCACCCGCGCACCGGCGCGCGCGAGCGCCGCCGCGATCGCGGCACCGATTCCCGTGCCGCCGCCTGTTATCATCGCATGTCGGCCCGCAAGCGACATGGATCGAAGCCTCCTCCCGTTTCGCGGTCGCCGAAGGCCTTGGGAATTGCCGTCTTGCGACCCGAGTTATTTTAAGCTTAAAATATTTTCGGTGGCAAGACAAGGCGGCCTTGCCGCGGGCGCTTCACGGATTGCCGGGACAAATCCGGCAATGGCGAAGGGATGTCTGCGAGCCCCCGTGCGGCATGCAGTCCATGACTGGGAGAGGACGCGCAATGAAAGTCTCGATCATCGGCGGCGGGCCGGCCGGGCTCTATTTCGCCATCCTCGCCAAGGCGGCGTGGCCGGCCATGGACATCGCGGTCCACGAACGCAACCGGCCGGACGACACGTTCGGCTTCGGCGTCGTCTTCTCCGACGAGACGCTGCAGAACTTCGAGGCCTACGATCCGGAGAGCTACCGGCTCATCACCGATCACTTCGCCTATTGGGACGATATCGAGATCCATTTCAAGGACAGCGTCCACCGGATCGGCGGCAACGGCTTCTGCGGCTGCGCGCGCACCACGCTCCTCAAGCTTCTCCACCAGCGCGCCCGCGCGCTCGGCGTGGAGCTCGTCTTCGACGACGACGTCTCGGATCTCTCCCGCTTCGCCGACAGCGACCTCGTGGTCGCCGCCGACGGCATCAACAGCCGCATCCGCGAGGATCGCCGCGACCATTTCCGCCCGCAGGTCGACCTGCGCCCCAACCGCTTCTCCTGGATGGGCTCCACCAAGCCGCTCGACGCCTTCACCTTCTACTTCCGGGAGACCGAGCACGGCATCTTCATCGCCCATTGCTACCAGTACGAGCCGGGCCGCTCCACCTGGGTGATGGAGACCGATCCGGAGACCTTCGCGCGCGCCGGGCTGGAGGCGATGAGCGAGGAGGCGGCGGCGCGGTTCCTCGAAGGCGTGTTCGCAGACGAGCTCGACGGGCACAGGCTCATCACCAACCGCTCCATGTGGCGCCAGTTCCCCATGATCCGAAACGAGCGCTGGACCATGGACAATGTGGTGCTGCTCGGCGACGCCAAGGCGACAGCGCATTTCTCCATAGGCTCCGGCACCAAGCTCGCCATGGAGGACGCCATCGCGCTCTTTAAGGCCTTGAAGGCAACCGGCACCGTGCCCGACGCGCTTGCCCGGTTCGAGAGCGGGCGGCGCGAGGAGGTGGAGAAGACCCAGCACGCCGCCGACGTCTCGCTCGTCTGGTTCGAGCATATCGGCCGCTTCTGGGACATGGAGCCCGTGCAGTTCGCCTTCGGCCTCATGACGCGCTCCAAGGCCATCACCTACGACAATCTGGAGCTCAGGGCGCCCGATTTCGTGCGCGCGGCCGACCGGATGTTCGCCCGCCAGACGCGCGGGCGCGGCTTCGACGTCGATGTCGATGAGCCGGTCGCGCCCATGTTCCAGCCCTTCCGTCTTCGCGACATGGTCCTGGAGAACCGCGTCGTCGTCTCGCCCATGTGCATGTATTCCGCCGAGGAGGGCGTGCCGGGCGACTTCCACCTCGTCCATTACGGCGCCCGCGCCATGGGCGGGGCCGGACTCATGTTCACCGAGATGACCGATATCTCGCGCGATGCCCGCATCTCGCCCGGCTGTACCGGCATCTACGACGACGCGCAGGAAGCCGCCTGGAAGCGCATCGTCGACTTCGTCCACGAACGCTCCCGCACGAAGTTCTGCCTGCAGATCGGCCATGCCGGGCGCAAGGGCTCGACCCGGCTCATGTGGGAGGGCATCGACGAGCCGCTGGAGGAGGGCAACTGGGAGATCGTCGCGCCCTCGCCGCTGCCCTATTTCCCCCACAGCCAGGTGCCGCGCGAGATGACGCGCGCCGACATGGACGCCACGCTCGAGGATTACGTCGCCGCCGTCCACCGCGCCGGGCGCGCGGGCTTCGACATGATCGAGCTGCACTGCGCGCACGGCTATCTGCTCGCGACCTTCATCTCGCCGCTGACCAACCGGCGCACGGACGACTACGGCGGCAGCCTGGACAACCGCCTGCGCTTTCCGCTCGAAGTCTTCGCCGCCATGCGCGAGGCCTGGCCGAACCGCAAGCCGATGTCGGTCCGCCTGTCGGCCACCGACTGGAAGGAAGGCGGCATCACCGGCGACGACACGGTGGAGATCGCGCGCGCCTTCGCCCGCGCCGGCGCCGACCTGATCGACGTCTCCTCCGGCCAGACGGTGCACGACGCCAAGCCGGTCTTCGGGCGCATGTTCCAGACGCCGTTCTCCGACCAGGTGCGCAACGAGGCCGGCCTCGCCACCATGTGCGTCGGCAACATCACCACGGCGGACCAGGTGAACACCATCCTCGCCGCCGGCCGCGCCGACCTCGTCGCGCTGGCGCGGCCCCATCTCGCCAATCCGAGCTTTGCGCTCAACGCCGCCGCGGAGTATGGCTTTGGCGACCTCTATTGCCCGCCGCAATACGAGGCCGGCTTCGAGCAGGCCATGCGCAACGCCCAGCGCACCCGCGAGGAGCTGAAGGAGCTGCGCCTGAAGGCGAGGCCGCGCCATCGCTACCAGCGCATGCGCGAGGCGGCGGAATAAGATTGCCCGGACAGGGAGAGACAGGGGAGGGTCAGTCCATGAAAGCCATTGTTGTCGGGGGCGGGATCGGGGGCCTCGCCACCGCGCTCGCGCTCCACGAGAAGGGGATCGAGGCGGAGATCTTCGAGCAGTCGCGCGAGGTGCGCGAGCTCGGGGTCGGCATCAACACGCTGCCGCACGCCATCAGGGAGCTCGCCGCGTTCGGCCTTCTCGACGCGCTCGACCGGGTCGCCATCCGCACGCACGAGCTGATCTACACCAACCGCTTCGGCCAGGAGATCTGGCGCGAGCTGCGCGGGACCGACGCGGGCTACGACTATCCGCAGTTCTCCATCCATCGCGGCAAGCTGCAGGCCGTGCTGCACGAGGCCGTGCTGGACAGGCTCGGGCCCGAACGCGTGAGAACGGGCCTCAGGCTGTCCGCCTTCGAACAGGACGACACGGGCGTGACCGCGCGGTTCGAGAGGCGCGACGGCGGCGCCGAGGAGGCGCGCGGAGACATCCTGATCGGCGCCGACGGCATCCATTCCACCGTGCGCGGGACCTTCTACCCCGACGAGGGGCCGCCGCGCTGGAACGGCCTCATGCTGTGGCGCGGGGCGACATGGTGGCCGCCCTTCATGACCGGGCGCTCCATGGTGATCGCCGGCGGCATGAAGGCGAAGCTCGTCCTCTATCCGATCTACAACGATCCGGCGCGCCCCGGCGAAACGCTCATGAACTGGGCGGTTGTGGCCAAGATCGGCGACCGCGACACGCCGCCGCCCCGGCGCGAGGACTGGTCGCGGCCCGGCAAGCGCGAGGAGCTCATGCCCTTCGTGGAAGGCTCGTTCAGCGGCTGCGTCATCGATCCGGTGAAGCTGATCGAGGCGACGGAGGAATTCTACGAATATCCCATGTGCGACCGCGATCCGCTCAAGCAATGGAGCTTCGGACGGGTCACGCTGCTGGGCGATGCGGCCCACCCCATGTATCCCGTCGGCTCGAACGGGGCGAGCCAGGCCGTGCTCGACGCCCGCTTCCTCGCCGATGTGCTGGCCCACGGCGGCGATCCGGTCGCCGCGCTCAAGGCCTATGAGGCAGAACGGCTGGCCAAGACCGCCGACATCGTGATCCAGAACCGCTCCGGCGGGCCGGAACGGGTGATCGACGTCATCGAGGAGCGCGCGCCGCAGGGGTTTGCCGACATCGGCGATGTCGCGAGCCCGGAGGAGCTCAAGGCCATCGTCGCCGGCTACCAGAAGATGGCGGGCTTCGACCAGAGCCAGGTGAACCGGTAGGGGGACCAGTCTCCTTTGCGTTATTCCCGAGCAACCGGAGGATTCATACCGGCCCGGACGCCGTGTGACCGGACCAGGAACGCATCGACATGGGCCTATGGAGCGTTGGGAAGCTTGAGACCTGCCATTTGTTTCTAGCGCGGCAAGCACCCGTCGTCGTGACAAAGGCGTGGGGCAATGAGGTTGGGCCGTTCGCGGCAGAGACAGATAGTGAGTGCCCCGCCCGCTCCCTATTGGGCGGGGCACTCATCCCCCCGGCCTATCTTGGTGGGACCGACCGGCTGGTGCCGGCGTCGGATTGTCCAGACATTCCCCACCGGCGGAGCTGCCATCCGCTGCAGCCACGATCCGCCAGTGTCGCGATGGGTGACAGAACCGAGCGTCTCTCAGGATCGGCGCTGGTTAGGCATCCCCGCACACAACAGGCCGATAGTTCAGCTTGTCTTGGAAGAAGAATGACCGTCTTGACGAGGTCTCTGGTGAGATTTCACGCCAGTATAGCGCGGCTTTTCCCACTGACTTTTGCGCAAGATGCGCAGGAATGCCCTGTGCGCAGATGCGCACTTCCATAATGAAACTCATACCGCAGCCCCCTTTGGCAGAGCATGTCACGGACATCTCTGCCCGTGCTTGGCATCTTTGTTTTGGCTCCCCATGCAGTACGATTAATTGTTGCCCACAAACTCCAACAAATCAACATCTAAAAAAATTTAATATAATCCCATGACAATTAATATTATTATGTCAACTTCTGGTAATTGTATTATTTTATAAACTATATACATCTCTGATATTTATATATGTATACAAATGGTACGAATATCGCAAAAATACTAATATAGTATGGGATAGTTCATTATATATCATGATCCAGTTCAGCACTTATCATTTTGCGTCATTCGATATTTTTAGTGGATAGGAGTGTGTCATAACGTTGTCTTCTGGACGTGCAGTATTGGTCTTGCGTGCAATACGTTGCTAGCATAGTTGGGGTGCGGCAAGGGCAGCTCCCTAATTGCCCTTGCCGTGCAGAGAGCGGCGGCATCCCCCTGGTGGGACTTCCCCCCGGCTGCCGCCGCTCTCACTCCGGATCGATATGGCAGCAGTTCTACTCTCCCGACACCAACCGCTCGCGCGCAGCGCTGGCCAGATAGGCCGAGTGGGTGATACCTGTGCGCGCGGCCGGTTCGTGGAGGCGCTCGTCCGCAAGCTCATCCTGGAGCTGGCCGAGGCCGGCGATCCGGGCGGAGCGCGCCGGCCGGAATGAGCCCGGACTTGTCCCGCCGGCGGCCTTGAGGCACTGTGCGTTCGCGAAAGACTGTTTCGCCAACCGAAATGACATCGCGAGCGATTTCCATGAACGATCCGAACACCGCTGAGCTGACCGTCGGCGTCGTGGGCGCCGGCGCCATGGGGCAGGGCATCGTGCAGGTGAGCCTCACCGGCGGCATGGCCGTCAGGCTCCACGACGCCAGGCCGGGAGGCGCGGAGGCCGGCCGCGACGCCGTCTTCGCCCGCATCGACCGGCTGGTGGAGAAGGGACGGCTGGACGAGGCCGGGGCGGAGGCGGCCAAGGGCCGGCTGACGCTGATCGACGGCATTGCCGGGCTCGCCGGCTGCGACGCGGTCATCGAGGCGGTGTTCGAGGATCTTCAGCTGAAGCGCAAGCTGTTCGCCGAGATCGAGGAGACCGTGTCGGACGACTGCCTGATCGCCTCCAACACCTCCTCCATCCTCATCGCCTCCATTGCCAGCGCGGCCAGGAAGCGGGACCGGATCGCGGGGCTCCATTTCTTCAACCCCGTGCCGCTCATGAAGCTCGTGGAGGTGGTGCGCGGGCCGGAGACCTCGCAGGCCACCGTCGACGCGCTGGTCGCGCTCGGCAAGCGCATGGGCCGCGTGCCGGTGGTCGCGCGCGACGCGCCGGGCTTCCTCGTCAATCATGGCGGGCGCGCCTTCACCACCGAAGGCATCCGCCTCCTCCACGAGCGCGTGGCCACGCCGGCCGAGATCGACGCGGTGATGCGCGACTGCTGCGGCTACCGGATGGGGCCGTGCGAGCTCATGGATCTGACCGGCATCGATGTGAACCTGCCGGTGACCGACATCATCCATGAGGGCTTCTCGCAGGATCCGCGGCTGAAGACCTTCTTCCCCCACCGCGCCCTCTTCGAGGCCGGCCGCCATGGCCGCAAGACGGGCGCCGGCCATTACGACTACGACGAGACCGGCCGGATCACGGGCGCCCCCTCGCCCGACCATGCGAGCGATGCCGCGCCGGCCAAGGCCGTCGCGCTCGCCGAGCCCGACGCCGCCCTGAAGGCCTTTGCGGAAGGGCTCGGCGCGACGGTGCTGGACGCCGACGACGGGACGAGCCCGATCCTCGCCGCCCCGGTCGGCGAGGACTGCGCGACGCTCGCCCACCGCACCGGCGCCGACCATCGCCGCCTCGTGGCGGTCGACCTCGTCTTCCTGAGCGAGGCGCGCGCCACGATCATGACGCCGCCCGGCGCCGATCCCAAGGCGCGCGACGCGGTGGCCGCACTCATCGCCCGAGCGGGCCGCAAGGTCACCGCCATCAAGGATTCGCCCGGCTTCGTCGCCCAGCGCATCCAGGCCATGATCGCCAATCTCGGCGCCGAGATGGCGCAGATCGGCGTCGCCGCGCCGGAGGAGATCGACACCGCCATGGAGCTCGGCCTCAACTATCCCAAGGGCCCGCTCGCGCTCGCCGACGCCGTCGGCCCGGACCGGGTCATGGCCATTCTCGCCGCCATGCAGGATATTACGGGCGAGGACCGCTACCGGACGAGCCTGTGGCTCAGGCGCCGCGCGCTGCTGGGCCTTAGCGCGCACGTTCCCGACTGAGCCGGAGGACAGAACTCGGAGGAGCCCCCATGTCTGTGGATTACGGCCGCTACACGGCGCTCAAGATCGCGCGGCCCGCGCCGCGCATCCTGGAGATCGTGCTGTCGGCGCCGGGCCGGCTCAACGCGCTCGACCATGAGGGCCATGGCGAGCTCGCCGAGATCTGGCGCGACGTCGACAAGGATCCCGACACCGCCGTCGTCCTGCTGCGCGGAGAGGGCGGCACCTTCTCCGCCGGCGGCGACCTCGCCATGGTGGAGGAGATGGCCGACGACTGGACCACCCGCATGCGCGTGTGGAAGGAAGCCTCCGACATCGTCTACAACGTCATCAACTGCTCCAAGCCCGTCGTCTCCGCCATAGAGGGCGTGGGGGTCGGCGCGGGGCTCGCCGCGGCGCTCGTCTCCGACATCACGGTGGCCGGCCGCACCGCGCGCATCATCGACGGGCATACCCGGCTCGGCGTGGCGGCGGGCGATCATTCCGCCATTGTCTGGCCGCTGCTCTGCGGCATGGCGAAGGCCAAGTACTACCTGCTCCTGTGCGAGACCGTGACGGGGGAGGAGGCCGAACGCATCGGCCTCGTCTCGCTGGCAGTGGACGATGACCGGGTCGTTGCCGAAGCGATGGCCGTCTGCGAGAAGCTCGCCGCCGGCGCGCCGGCCGCCATACGGCTCACCAAGCACGCGCTCAACAACTGGCTGCGCCAGGCCGGCCCGGCCTTCGACGCCTCTCTGGCGCTGGAGTTCCTGGGCTTCTCCGGCCCCGAGGTCCGCGAGGGCCTCGCCTCGCTGAAGGAGAAGCGCAAGCCGGACTTCGACCCCGACAGTCCGTTCTAGCTTCGACAGTTCAGATGGCGTCGGCCCGGTCCCGCGACGGCAGGAGGGCGAGAAGCGTGATCTCGTAGCCGGTGAGCCGCCGCGCGGAGACGGCGAGCCAGACCGACCAGCACATGACGGCGGAGACCATGGCCCAGCCCGCGCCGATCAGCCCGAATGGCGGCACCAGGACGAGGTTCAGCACGACCAGTATGGCAAAGCCCGCCACGAAGGCCGGGACGGCGCGCATCTGGTGGCCGGTCACCGTCATGAGCTGGACATTGGGCCCGAGCGCCGCGGTGGCGATCTGCGAAAGGCCTAGCACGATCAGCAGGCCGTAGCCGGGGACGAATTCCGGCCCGACAATGGCGAGCACATGCCGGCCGACGAGGGCCAGGGTCAGCGTCGCCGCCACCGCCATGCCGACGGCGATCAGGTTCGCCCGGCCGATGGCCCGCGTGACGCCCTTGCGGTCCTCGCGGACATGGGCCTCTGCGAGGTCCGGCAGCACGATCTGGTAGATCGCCTTCAGCGCGAAGCCGATAAAGGCGGTGAAGCGGAAGCAGATATTGAAGACCGCGACATCCTCCGGCGGCATCAGCATGCCGAGGATGAGCACATCCACATCGGCGAAATAGTTGGTGAACAGCACGAGCAGGATCATCGGCAGGGCCGCGCGCTGCCATTCCGACCGGCTCTCCACCGTGCGCTCCGTGCCCGAGGCCGCGATGCCGCGCCGGCGCATCAGCACAATCTGGACGGCCGCCGCGCCCGCGATGAGCGCCAGGTTGACCCCCATGAGCGTGGCCGCCGTCACCTCGTGGCCAAGCGCCGCGATAAGCGCCGAGAAGGCGACGATCACCAGCACGGGCCGCAGGATCGTGTCCGGCAGGAAGCCCAGGAAGGGCCGCCTGTAGGCATTCGCGATGCCGCCATTGAGCATCAGCGCGCCCATGAAGACCGTCATGACCGCGCCGATGGCGAGCGCGAGGCGCAGATCGCCGGCCATCGTGCCGCCGAACAGGGCGAGCGCGGCCCAGCTGAGCGCGATCAGGGCACAGGCGCCGATGAGAAGCTGGCGGCGGCTCGCCTTCAGGAACCCCGCGATGAGATCGTCGCGCCCCTCCACGCGATAGGCGGACAGGTAGCGCATCGCGATGGAGGGAAAGCCCGTCACCGCGAAGATGGTGAGCACGCCCGCAAAGGACATGGCGATGGCGTAGGTGCCGAGCGTGTCGGCGCCGAGCCAGCGGGCGATCATGATCTGTGTGAGGAAGGTCAGGCCCGCCCCGGCGATGCGCGCGGCGACCAGCATGGCGGAGAAGGTGAAGAGCCGCGACCCCGTGATCGGTTTCATGAGCGCGTCCCCCTACCGTCTCAGGCGCGCGGCGAGGCCGCGCAGGCCGTGGACGCCATGGGCGAGCGCTCCGCTCAACGCGCTGTCGCAGGCCACATAGTCGCCCGGCAGGTCGACAATCGCGCCGGCGCGGCCGACGAGCTGCTTCTTGAACTGGTGGAGCCCGGCATCGCCGGCCGTGCCGCCGAGATCGTACCAGCGCGCGCCGCTCTCGGTCAGCGCGCCGATAATGTGCCAGTGAAGCGCGTAGCCGGCCTTCGCGGCGAGAGCGCGCCCGTCGGTCGCCCCGAAGAGATACATGGCCCGCTCGCCGAGCCGACCGATCACCGCGCCCGCCGTGGGGGCGCCATCGAGGGAGGCGAGATAGATGTCCGGCCTGATCGCCTCGTCGCGGGCCGCCATGAGCGCCGGCAGCGCGCCGATGCCGGAGGTGTCGTCGAACCGCTTGCGCGCGAGCATCGCCTCGTAGAGCGCCATGAAGGCATCGAGGCCCTCCGCACCCTCCACCCGGCGGATCTCGAGGCCCGCGGCCTCCGCCTTCCGGAGATTGTAGCGCCACTTGCCATGCAGGTTGGCGCGCTGGGCGTCGAGGTCGAGCGAGAGGTCGACCAGATAGCGCGCCGGGTCGGGCGCCGGCCTCAGGTGCGCGAAGCCCGCCGCACGCAGGCTCTCCTCCCACAAGGCCGCATCGTCCGGGCCGCTGAGCGGCGTGACGGTCAGATGGTGCCGCCGGCGACCGGCGAACTCGTCGCGCAGCGCCCGCAGGATGACCGCGAGGGTGTCGCCGGGAGCCTGCGCGCCCTGCCGGTGGAGCGGGCCGAACTTGACGATGGAGAGGCCCCGGTCGAGGAACGGCAGCCGCACGGTGACGGCCACCCCGCCGCCGAGCACCGCGCCTGCGCGCTCCACCGTGAAGCACGACACGCGCGAACCGCCCCAGCGCGTGGCGTTGTAGACGGCGGTCTGCTCGTGGACAGCGTCGCGGAACCCGGCGACCGTGCCGTCCCACGCCTCGGACGAGACATGGCGCACCGTCGCCTCGCCGGCGGCCATGCGGGGACCGGCGCGATGGTCGCTCAGCGCGGTCATGCCCCGCCCTGCCCCAGGATCCGTGTCTTCAGCGCGAGCGCGCGCCGGACGAGGGCGAAGACGGCGGGCCGCGACTTGATCCACCGCTTGAGCGCGATGGCCGAGCGCATGCCGAGGGCGGCGACATGGCCCTTCGGCGTGATGGGCCACACGCCGTAGCGCAGCGTCCAGCTCTCGTCCGCCCAGTCGGCCTTGTAGCCCTCGTCGCCGATGGTGAAGTCGAAGCGGGTGCAGCCCCGTTCGATGCTCCATTGCATGATGCGGTGGAGCAGCAGAGCACCGGGCGAGCAGCGCTGATAGGGCCCGCCCTGATAGACCGGCACGATATAATAGAGCGACCCGCCGCCGACGAGGCAGAGCGCCGCGGCGACGGTCTCCCCGCCGGCGCTCAGGCGGAACAGGTGAAAACCGTCCGCATCCGCGAGCCGGCATGCGCCGGCGCGGAAGAAGGCCTGGACGTCGGGGCTTGAGAACGGATTGCGCGCGGCCTGCATCTCGTCGAGCTGGCGGCTCTTGAGGGCCAGGCATTCCCCGGCAAGGGCCTCGCGCCGGGACGCGCCGGTGACGGCCTCGAAGGCGACGGGCCCGAATTTCTCCAGGCGGCGCTCCTTCTCCCGGAACCGGCGGCGCGTCTTGGTGCCGCGGCGTTCGGCATAGAACGTCTCCCAGTCCGCCCCGAGGCGGGTGCCGTGCGCGCCGGCGCTGTAGGGATGGCGGGCAAGCGCATGGAGCGGATTGGCGACCGTGCCGAGCCAGGGCGGCTGGCGGGTGAGCGCGACGAGATCCGCGCGCGGCAGCGCCTTGAGCACCGCCGCCCAGAAGGCCTCGAGCGCCGGGCCGGTCAGCCCCTGCGCGAGCGCGCGCGTGACGAGCGGGCCGTGATAGTCGCAGACGGGATCGCCGAGCGCGACGATCCGCGTGCCGAGGCGTCCCCGCTCCAGCCCGAGCGGCAGGAGGAGGCAGGCCTGCCCGTCCGTGTCGCGCAGGATCGCGATGACGGGCTCGATGCCGGCCTTCCGCCCGATGGTCTCGTACCAGACGGCGATCCAGCCATAGCTCTGGAAGGGGTGGCCCTCGCCATGGGCCTCCAGTTCGCGCCAGTCGCCTTCCGCCGCGGCGAGATCGTGCACGATCTCCAGCCGGAAGGTGCCGAGGCCGTCAAGGGCCACGTCGTGCGGCGCGGCGGCCCCTCCGGTCTGCGGCCTGTCGCCGGCGGGCCCGGCCGCGACCGGCACGGCACTGTCTCGCGATGAGGCGGTCGGGCTCATGGTGGCTGTCCTGTTCCCTTGCGAGGACGGATTGTGCCGCGGGATCGCCCGCGGCACTCATCATCTGCGTCCTCCGGTCTTCGGGAGCAAGCCTCGTGCCAGTTTCCCGCACCCGGCCCGGACGGCACCTCAGCCGGCGCTGCGGGCGCTCTCCAGATAGAGCCGGCGCAGCGCGGTCGTGATCTCTCCCGGGGCGCCGGCGCCGACCTTGCGGCCGTCGATCTCCACGATGGGCAGAACGAAGCTCGAGGCGCTCGTCATGAAGGCCTCGTCGGCCTTGTAGGCCTCGTCGATGGAGAACAGGCGCTCCTCGATGCGGATCTGGCGTTCCGCGGCGAGCGCAAGCAGCGTGCGCCGGGTGACGCCCGGCAAGATGGAGTTGGAGAGCGGCCGGGTGATCACCACCCCGTCCTTGACGATATAGGCCGACGAGGAGGTTCCCTCGGTCACCATGCCGTCCTCGACCATCCAGGCCTCGTAGGCGCCGGCCTCCTTGGCCTGTTGCTTGCCGAGGCACTGGGCGAGCAGGGCGATCGACTTGATGTCGCGGCGCTGCCAGCGGATCTCCGGCACGGAGACGATCTCTACGCCGGTCTCCGCCTTGGGATTGTCGATCAGCGCCTTCTCCTGGGTGAAGGCGAACAGCGTGGTCGGCGTGTTCTCCGGGAAGGAGAACTCGCGCTCGGCGACGCCGCGCGTCACCTGCATGTAGACGACACCCTCCTCGATCCCGTTCTGGCGTACCAGCTCCTCATGGACCTCGCGCAGCTCGTCCTTCGTGCACGGCCAGTCCATCTGCAGCTCGCCGAGCGAGCGGTCGAGGCGTTCCATATGCGGCGCATAGTCCACCAGCTTGCCGTCGATCACCGCGGTGACCTCATAGACGCCATCGGCGAACAGATAGCCTCTGTCGAACGGCGACACCCGGGCCTCTTCCTCGGGCACGAACGATCCGTTGACGTGGACAATGCGGCTCATGATGCGAATTCCTTACGATCTCTGGGTGACGGCTTGCAGGTGTGATGCGTGATGCGCCGGAGCGGGCAGGCGCATCCGGTTCGCGCCCGCACACTTCGTGCGGTCCACTCAAAGCAGAAAACGCGCCGAAAATCTACGGCTCTGTATAATCGACGCGGCGGCGATCAGCCGGACGCCGCTGCGAGCGCCTCGCGCACCTCGTATCCGAAGGGCTCGGCGAGATGGGTGAGCCAGTGCCAGTGCGACAGGGCGAAACTGCGCGGAATGTAGAGATCGAAGGCGTCGCCCTCCGGCGTCCCGGCGGCGAAATGGACGAGCACGCCGACATGGTGCAGCGCCGTCTGCGCGACGCTGTGCAGTGGGAAGGCGGCCGGGTCGAGATCGATGGCGATGGAGCGCGCCAGGAACGCGCGGACCTCGGGCCCCGACACGCGCAGCACCGTCCGGCTGTGGCCGAGATCGGTCACCACGGCCTCCTCCGGGGCGAAGGCCCCCGCAACCGCCTCGCGCAGGCGGTCCGCCGCGGCGCCCGCGATCCAGAACCGCTCCGGGGCGAGCCGGAACAGCGTGACATCGGTCCCCGCCGTCGCGATGCGCGTCGTCTCCGGCGCCGCGATACCGGCAAGCCCGGCGAGCCTCGCCATCGCGGCTTCGACCGTGTCCGGCCAAGCCGCGACCTGCACGAGGCCCGCGCCCGAGACCTCGCGGAGAACGACGCCCGGCGCCTGCCCCGGCGTGCCATGGCGGCCGGGGGCGGCATGATCGGCAAGTGCAGAGCGGATATCAGCCACGGAGCCGTTCTCCTTCCGGGTCGACGAAATGCGGCGAGGTGATCCTGACAGGCACGATCTCGCCCTTGACGGGATAGCAGGCATCCACGACCTGGCCTTCGGCCTCCATGCCGCCGGCGACGAGGCCGAGGGCGATATAGTGGCCGAGCTCCGGCGAATAGGTCGTCGACGAGATATGGCCGAGCCCGTGGCCCTCATGGGGGCCGCCGTGTGGCTGGAGGATGCTGCCCGGGCGGATCCGGGCCGTCCCGTCCACCGGCACGAAGCCCGCAAGGCGCGGCCGGCCGCCGTCGGTCAGGGCCTCGCGGCCGGCGAGCACCTGGCCGAGGAACGGCTTCTTCGTGCTCGCCATGCGCTCAAGCCCGAGATCGGCGAGCGTGGTGCGACCGTCGATCTCGCTGCCGGCCACATGGCCCTTCTCGACCCTCAGGCCCCCGAGCGCCTCGGTGCCATAGGCAATGAGCCCGTGCGGCGCGCCGGCCGCCTTGAGCGCCTGCCACATGGCCTCGCCGAAGCCCGCCGGGCAATAGACCTCGTAGGCCAGCTCGCCGGAGAAGGACAGCCGCGCGACGCGCACCGGAATGCCGTCCAGCGTGCCGAAGCCCACCCCATATGCGGCAGGGCCTCGTTGGAGAGGTCGAGACCGGAGAGCGCGTCGGCAAGGATCGCGCGCGACTTCGGCCCGGCGACGGCGACCGCCGCCCACTGGTCGGACACCGAGGTGACATGCACCTTCAGATCGGGCCAGGCCACCTGGAGCAGATATTCGAGATGGGCCATGACGCGGGCGGCCTCCGCCGTCGTCGTCGTCATGAAGTAATGGTGCTCCGAGATCCGCCAGGTCGTGCCGTCGTCGAGCACGAAGCCGTCCTCGCGCAGCATCACGCCGTAGCGCGCCTTGCCGACGGCGAGCTTCGACCAGCCGTTGACATAGACACGGTTGAGGAACTCCGCGGCGTCCGGCCCCTGCACGTCGATCTTGCCGAGGGTGGAGACGTCGACCATGCCGGCGGCGGAGCGCACCGCCGTCATCTCGCGGATATAGGCGGCGTTCACGTCCTCGCCGGCTTGCGGGTAATACCAGGCCCGCTTCCACAGGCCCGCATCGGTCATCGCCGCACCCTCGCGGCGGTGGACGGCGTCCATGGGCGTACGGCGCACGGGCCTGAAATGCTCGCCCGCCTCCGGACCCGCGAGCGCGCCAATGGCGACCGGCGTATAGGGCGGGCGGAAGGTGGTGGTGCCGACATCGCCGATGGGAAGGTCGCGCAGGGCCGCCATGGCGGCGAGCGCGTTGACATTCGCCATCTTGCCCTGGTCGGTGGCCATGCCGAGCGTTGTGTAGCGCTTCAGATGCTCCACGGAGACATAGCCCTCGCGGTGGGCGAGCGCGATATCGGACAGCGAGACGTCGTTCTGCAGGTCCACGAAGCGCTTGGCCTCGCGCGTGCCGGGCGCGGGCGGCACCGTCCAGACGGGAACGATGGGCGTCTCCCAGCCATCGTCGGGCAGGGCATCGATATGGGCGAGCTCGCCGGCGGGCTTGCCGTGGCCTGCCGACTTCGCCGCCTCCAGGCCCGCGGCGAAGCCCTCGCGCGCCGCCCCACGGGTGGAGAAGGTGCCCCGGCAGGCGCCGGCATGGTGCTGGTCGTCGATCACGGCCCCGCCCGGAACGAAGGCGGCGAGCGCCTCGTCATAGACGGGCCTGCCGCCGCGCTGGCTCGACAGATGCACGACAGGCGTCCAGCCGCCGGACACGCAGACCACGTCGCAGGGAATGTCGCGCCAGCCGGCCGCCGTCTCGCCGGTGATGGTGTTGAAGGGGGCAATGACCGCGCCCTCGACGCGCTTGCGGCCGCGCGTGGCGGTGACCGCATGGCCGACGAAGATGTCCGCGCCGGCCTCGCAGCAGGTGGAGATGAGCGCCGGCGGGATCTCCTTGCGCGCCTCCACGACGGTGACGCGCGCGCCGGCCCGGGCGAGATCGAGGGCGGCCGGATAGGCCCCGTCATTGTTGGCGAAGACGACAATGCGCTCGCCCGGCAGCGCCCCGTAGCGGTTGACATAGGCGCGCGCCGCGGAGGCCAGCATCACGCCCGGCCGGTCGTTGTTGCCGAAGGGGATCGGCCGTTCCGCCGCGCCCGCCGCGATCACCGAGGCGCCGGCGCGCAGCAGGATATGGCGCTGGCGCGGCATGGCGCCCTCGGGCGCGGGGAGATGGTCGCTCACCCGCTCCACGAGGCCGAAGACGCCATGGTCGTAGGCGCCATAGGCCGTGGTGCGCGTGAGGATGCGCACGTTATCGAACCCCTTCAGCTCCGCAAGGGCGGCCTTGAGCCATCCATCGCTGTCGGCGCCCGCCGGCGCGTTCAGGAGCGAGCCGCCGGGCTCCGCCCCCTCGTCCACCAGAACGGTGCGCGCGCCCGCACGCGCCGCGGCAAGGGCGGCGGCGAGCCCCGCGGGCCCCGCGCCGACCACCAGCACGTCGGCGAACATGTGCACCGTCTCGTAGCGGTCCGGATCCGGCTCGCGGGTCGCCGCGCCGAGCCCCGCCGCCCGGCGGATGAAGGGCTCGAACCACATCCAGGCGCGCCTGGTCGGGCCCATGAAGGTCTTGTAGTAGAAACCCGCGGCGAGGATCGGCTTGAACCAGTCATTGACCGCCATCGCGTCGAGCGAGAGCGAGGGCCAGCGGTTCTGGCTCTCAGCCTCCAGCCCGTCATGGATCTCCACCATGGTGGCCGGCACATTGGGCTCGCGGCGCCCGCCCGAGCGCAGGGTGACGAGCGCGCAGGGCTCTTCCGACCCGGCGGTGACGACGCCGCGCGGGCGGTGATACTTGAAGCTCCGGCCGAGCAGCGTCACGCCGTTGGCCATGAGCGCGGAGGCGAGCGTGTCGCCGGCATACCCGCGATAGGGCCGCCCGTCGAAGGTGAAGCTCACGCTCCGCGACCGGTCGATCCGGCCGCCCGTCTCAAGCCGTCTCGCGCTCACCGGCTCACCTCCCCGCGGGCGAAAGCCACATGCGCGATCTCGTGGGTGACGGTGTCGCGCTCCACGACCAGCCATTGCCGGCAGCCATGGGCGTGGTGCCAGAACTCCCTGTGCGGCCCCCTCGGGTTGTCGCGCAGGAAGACATGGTCGAACCAGCGCTCCATGCCGGTGTCGGCGATGTCGGGCATCGTGCGCGAGGCGTCGCCGCCATAGGCGAACTCGTCATGGTCGCGCGGGCCGCAACAGGGACAATCGATACGCATGATGGAAACCTCTGGGTTCAATCGACATTCGACAGGCGGTCTGCGCCAACAAATCCCTTCCTTCCGCTCATCCCGGCGAAAGCCGGGATCTCTTTCCCGAAACGCCTGGGATCCCGGCTTTCGCCGGGATGAGCGGTGAATTCTACGTCTTAATGCCAGCCGGGCGTCGGGCCGGCGCCCTTCTCGTCGATCTGCACGCCGCGGCGGAACCGGTCGAAGCGCAGCTTGCCGTTGAGCTCGTGCGGCTCGTCGCGCGCGATGGTCCAGGCGAAGCACCAGCCCGACGCCGGCGTCGCCTTGAAGCCGCCATAGCACCAGCCGCCATCGAGATAGAGCCCGGGAACGGGCGTCAGGTCGATGATCGGGCTGCCGTCCATGGTCATGTCCATGACGCCCGCCCAGTGGCGCAGGAGCCGGATGCGCGACAGGCAGGGCATGAGGGTCTTTCCGCAGGTGGCGACGTCGCGCACGATCGGCAGGTTGCCGCGCTGGGCATAGGAGTTGTAGCCGTCGAGGTCGCCGCCGAAGACCAGCCCGCCCTTGTCCGACTGGCTGATGTAGAAATGGCCCATGCCGAAGGTCACCACGTGATCGACGAGCGGCTTGATCGGCTCCGACACGAAGGCCTGCAGGAGATGGCTCTCCAGGGGCAGCTTCAGGCCCGCCTTTTCCGCCAGAACCCCCGAATGGCCGGCGACCGCGAGGCCGACCTTCTTCGCCCGGATGGCGCCGCGCGTCGTCTCCACGCCGACGATCCGGTCGCCCTCGCGCAAGAAGCCCGTGACCTCGCAGTTCTGGACGATGTCGACGCCGCGCGCGCTCGCCCCGCGCGCATAGCCCCAGGCCACCGCGTCGTGGCGCACCGTGCCCGCGCGCCACTGGCAGATCGCGCCATGGATGGGGAAGCGCGCGGTCTCGGAGAAATCCAGATAGGGCAGGTGTCGGCGCACCTCCTCGCGGTCGATGAGCTCCGCGTCGATGCCGCTCAACCGCATGATATTGGCGCGCCGCGCCGCCGCGTCCCACTGCGCGGGGCTGTGCAGGAGGTTGATCTGGCCGCGCTGGGAGACCATGGCATTGAAGTTGAAGTCGTGCGACAGGCCCTCCCAGAGCTTCAGCGAGAACTCGTAGAAGTCGGTATTGCCGTCGATCATGTAGTTGGAGCGGATGATCGTGGTGTTGCGGCCCGTATTGCCGCCGCCGAGCCAGCCCTTCTCGAGCACCGCGACATTGGTGATGCCGTGCTCCTTGGCGAGATAATAGGCGGTCGCCAGCCCGTGCCCGCCGCCGCCGACGATGACGACGTCGTATTCGGGCTTCGGCTCGGCGTCGCGCCATGCGCGCGTCCAGCCCTTGTTGCCGCCAATGGCGTTCGCGAGAACGCTGGCCAGAGAATAGCGAGCCATTGCGAGGTTTCCATCCGCTCACGGTCTGTGAACGCGATCCTAGCAAGTTCGGATCATTTGATCCATAATGTTTTTCGAAAAGTTCATTTGCGCCTCATCCGTCCGATGGCCGGGGCGCCCGGGAAAGAGGCAGCCCGCCGTGGCTCAGACCGATATCTCATCGCTGCTCGACCGGCTCGCCGCGCTCTATCCCGCGCTGCCGCCGCAGCTCGCCCAGGCGGCCCGGCATATTCTCGACGCGCCGGAGGAGGTCGCCATGCGCTCCATGCGCAGTCTGGCGGGCCATGTGGGCGTGGCGCCGACCACCATGGTGCGGCTCGCCCAGGCCCTCGGCTTCGCCAGCTACAAGGCGTTCCGCCGCGCCGTCCAGGAGGCGATGAGGCAGCCGGGCGCGGGGTTCGCCGGCCGGGCGGAATGGCTCCAGGAGCTGGCGGGCCGCGGCGACGCCGGCGAGGTCATGGGCGGCATGGCGCAGGCGGCCATCGCCAATATCGAGACGTCCTCGCGCGGGCTCGACGTCGCCACGCTCGCCGCCGCCGCCGACGCGCTTCGCGGCGCGGCCTGCGTCCATGTCGTGGGGATCGGCGGCATGCACGGGCTGGCGACCTATTTCGCCTATGTGGCACGCATGGTGCTCGGCAATGTCCGGCTTGCGGAGCCGGCCATGGGCGTGATGGTCGACGAGCTCGCCACCCTCGGCCCGGAGGATGCGCTGATGATCGCGGGCGTCGATCCCTATGGCGCGGAGACCGTGCGGTCCGCGGAGCTCGCCCGCGCGCGCGGCGCCGCCGTGATCGCGATCACCGACAGCCGCGCCTCGCCGCTTGCGCCGCTGGCGACGCATCTCCTGATCGCGCCGACGGCGAGCCCCCAGTTCTTCCCCTCTCAGGCCGCAATCGTGGTCATGATGGAGACGCTCATCGCGCTGCTCGTCTCGCGCGGCGGCAAGGAGGTGATCCGGCGGATCGAGGCGGTCGACCGCTTCCGGGCGGAACACGGGGTCTATTGGCGCAGTTCCTGAGAGAGTGTCCGGCATTGCATCTTATTATTGCATAATGCAATATTGATTGCATAGCGTGTATGCGTCGGCGAGTGGAGAGCGTCAGCCCATGTCCAGCGGTCCGGTTGTGTGGAAATCGACAATTGCGGCGGCGCTCGTCTGCGCCGGCCTGCTCTCCGGCACGGTCGACGCCGGAGCGACCCCCGCATCGCAATCGCCGGGGCCGATGATCCGGCACATCGTGCTCGTTGAGTTCAAGCCCGGCCTGCCGGAGGCGGAAATCCGCGCCACGCTCGACGGCCTCGCCGCCCTCCAGGACGTGGTCCCGGGGATCGCCGGCTTCCATTCCGGGCCCAATGTCAGCCCGGAGGGGCTGGGGCGCGGCTACAGCCATGTCTTCGTGGTCGATTTCGAGAGCCCGCAGGCGCGCGACGCCTATCTGGACAATCCGGACCACAGGGCTGCGGGCGCCCGGCTGGTCGCCAATGCGCAAGGCGGGATCGACGGGATACTGGTCTTCGACGTGGCGTTGCCGGACGACTGACGGGTCAGGCCTCGCCGACCGCCTCGCGCGCCGGGATCAGGCCGCGCAGCAGGCCGAATGGCGCGAGCAGGACGAGCGCCACGGCGAGCTTGACGCCGAGATCGCCGACCGCCCAGCCGACCCAGACCGGCGCCTCCACCGCAAGGCCGCCGACGGAGTAGACCGCCGTGCCGAGCCCGGTGCCGGCAAAGGCGAAGGCGAAGAACCAGGCCGTGTCGATGAGCGAGCCGAGCGCGGAGGATGCCAGCGGCGCGCGCCACCAGGCCTCGCGCCTCAACCGGTCGAAGATGAAGACGTCGAGGAGCTGGGCAATGAGGAAGGCGGAAGCCGACGCGGCGGCGATGCGCGGCGTGGCGAGGATGCCCGAGGCGACGATCGCCAGCGCGAAGCCCGCATAGACGACGTTTCGCGCCCGGCCCGGGCCGAAACGGCGATTGGTGAGATCGGTGACGAAGAACGCCGCCGGATAGGTGAACGCGCCCCAGGTGAACCAGTGTTCCAGCCCGAACGGCGTGAACGGAAACTGCACGAGCACATTCGAGGCGACGACGATGAGCGCCATCGCCGCGACGGGCAATGCGAGCGAAAGAACCGTCCCGGCCGATCTCTCCGGCATGGAATGCCCCTTCGGGGGATCAGGACGCGGCGGCCTCGCCGGTCGCCGCCTTCTCGACCTGCCGCTTCAGGCGACGCGCCCGCAGGGAGAGCTCCTGCTCGGCGGCCTTGGCGAGGAACGCGTCCAGCCCGCCGCGATGCTCCACGTCCTTCAGCGCCTTCGCGCTCACGCGGAAGCGGTAGGAACGGCCGAGCGCGTCGCTCATCAGGTGCACATTGCACAGATTGGGCAGGAACCGGCGGCGCGTCTTGTTGTTCGCGTGGCTGACATTGTTTCCTGTCAGCACCGCCTTTCCGGTCAATTCGCAACGACGGGCCATGACAATGCTCCGGTCTCTTCGTATGATCTGTTTCGGTGTCGGTTAAAGCCTCTCGCGCCACGGCGCAGGGCTTCGCGGGCGCATAGACGCCCGCTCGAAGTTGCGTTGCTATAGGCCGCATGGCCGTTTCCGTCAAGTCGCGAGAGCGGACAGCGTGCCGGACGACCCCGTGGCGGGAACGGTTGCCTGTGCCGAAGTCCGGCCCCATTGCGTTGCTAGGCATGAATGACGAATGGGGACCGGATGGTGTCTGTACTATAGTGTAGCGGCGCGCGGGCCGGTCCGGCCGGCTCGTGGCGCTCCATGAGGAAGTCATCCCAATGGCCGTTTCATCCCCCGGTTCCGTCTCCACCCTGCGCGGTTGCGCGCGCGGCCTCGCCGCCGCCGCCGTCCTGAGCGCCGGCCTTGGCGGCGAGGCGCTGGCCGCCCCGACGGAGCCGCTTTCGCTGAGCTTCGAGCTGTTCGCCAAGGGCGTGCGGGTCTATGCCATCGATTTCGATGCGGATCTCGGGCCGTCCGGCTACAAGGCGGACGTCAAGGCGCGCACGGTCGGCATCGCGAGCTGGTTCATAGACGAGAGCTACACGCTGCGCGCCTCCGGCCGCTTCGCCGGAGAGCAAGCGCGCCCGGCGCATTATTACGACCGCAAGGACGAGGACGGGGAGTCCAAGACGGCGGAGGTGAGCTGGGCCAGCGGCAAGGTGTCCGCCAAGCGCTCCTACAAGCTCGACTCCGACCGCGCCGCCGCGGTGCAGAAGGTGCTGACGCCAACCATTCCCGACCCTCTCTCTGCCATCCTCACCCGCGCCATCGACATGGCCGACCAGCCCTGCAAGGGCGCCCAGCGCATCTATGACGGCAAGCAGATCTACGAGTTCGTCTTCTCCTTCGTGAAGCGCGACGACTTCGGCGAGCGGGATGCCGGCGTCTATCGCGGGCCGTCCTACCAGTGCAAGGTCGAGTACAAGCCGGTCGCCGGCCAGTCGGAACGCAAGCTGAAGAGGCTCGCCAAGAAACGCCAGATCTATCGCGTGTGGTTCGCGCCGGTCGCCTCCAAGGCGCTCGGGCGCGACATCCTGCTGCCGATCGCGGCGACCGGAGAGGTCAAGGGTCACGACGTGGTGATCTATACGCGCGCGGCGACCATCGCCGGCCGGCCGCTCAACCAGAAATCGCTCGCCAGCCGTTGATCCGGAATGATCCGTTTTGGCACAATCGGGTTAACGTCGCCGCACGGCCCGCTGACCCATATCGATCTCCTGCGCATGAGCGCATCGCAGATGTAGCGTTTCACGTCATGGAAGCTACCAATATTAGCCGGGAACGGATCGTGAAAGAGTGCCGATCAGTGATTCGGCCACGCTCTGTTCACGTTAGTGTCCCAGTGTTAACGAGGCCGGCATGATCTGTCCGTCCGGCGGTAAGGTTTCGCTAACCGGTCACCGCCATGCGTTAACCTTTTGCGGGACCGATCCGGCCGGATCGCCGTGGCCGGAAAAGGGGGCGAGGCTGTGGATAACCTGTTGAAAACCGCGGTTTTCCGCGAGATGATGCCTGCGAACAAACATGGAATCGCGACGGAGTCAGCGATTCGGTCAGCATTTGTTCTCACGATGTTCCAATGGTAAACAGGACGTCGGAAGACAGACATCGATGCCCTCTCCTGCCACCCGCGACGGACGCCCCACGCATCGGCTATAGGCTTTCGCAAGACGCCACCTCCCGCCGCTCACGGCATTGACGGCCCTCCCCCAAGCATGCGGATGATCGGATCCATGAACAACGTTACCGCCGTTCTCGGCCCCACCAATACCGGCAAGACCCATCTGGCCGTGGAACGCATGCTTGGCCACGAGACAGGCATGATCGGACTGCCGCTCAGGCTGCTCGCCCGCGAGGTCTACGACCGGATCGAGGGGCGCGTCGCCGCCGGCCAGGTGGCGCTGGTGACGGGCGAGGAGAAGATCGTGCCGCCGGAGCCGCGCTACTGGGTGTGCACGGTCGAGGCGATGCCGCCCGACATCGAGGTCGATTTCCTGGCCATCGACGAGATCCAGCTCGCCGCCGATCCCGACCGGGGGCACATCTTCACCGACCGCATGCTGCACCGGCGCGGCACGCACGAGACGATGCTGCTCGGCGCGGCGACCATGCGCCCGCTGATCCAGAAGCTCCTGCCCGGCACCAATTTCGTGACCAGGCCGCGATTCTCCAGGCTCACCTATTCCGGCCAGAAGAAGATCACGCGCCTGCCGCCGCGCACCGCCGTCGTCTGCTTCTCCGCGGAGACCGTCTATGCGATCGCGGAGCTGATCCGCCGCCAGCGCGGCGGCGCCGCCGTCGTGCTCGGCGCGCTCAGCCCGCGCACGCGCAACGCCCAGGTCGCGCTCTATCAGAACGGCGATGTCGACTTCATGGTCGCCACCGACGCCATCGGCATGGGGCTCAACATGGATGTCGACCATGTGGCCTTCGCCCAGGCGCGCAAGTTCGACGGCTTCGCCTTCCGCGACCTCACCCCCGCCGAGCTCGCCCAGATCGCGGGCCGCGCGGGCCGGCACATGAATGACGGCACCTTCGGGGTGACCGGCGAGGTCAAGCCGTTCGACAACGAGATCGTCGACCGGATCGAATCCCACGAGTTCGAGCCGCTGCGCATCCTGCAATGGCGCAACCGCACCCTCGATTTCGGCTCGCTCGACGGGCTCATCCGCAGCCTCGCCGCCGCGCCCGACACGCCGGGGCTCGTGCGGGCGCGCGCCAATGCGGATGTGGAGGCGCTGGAGTTCCTCGCGCGCGAGGACGAGATCCGCGACATGGCCGCCAGCCCGGCCGCGCTGCGCACCCTGTGGGATGTCTGCCAGCTTCCCGACTACCGCAACATCACCGGCGCCGAGCATGCCAATCTCGTCGGCCGGCTCTACCGCTTCCTGATGACCGACCGCGGCGTCATTCCCGACGAGTGGTTCGCCCGCCAGCTCGCCCAGAACGAGCGCACCGACGGCGATATCGACACGCTCGCCAACCGCATCGCGCATGTGCGCACCTGGACCTTCATCGCCAACCGGTCCGACTGGCTCGACGATCCGGCCGGCTGGCAGGACAAGACCCGCGCCATAGAGGACAAGCTGTCCGACGCCCTCCACGAACGCCTTGCCCAGCGCTTCGTCGACCGGCGTACGAGCGTGCTGATGAAACGGATGAGAGAGAAGGAAGACCTGATGACTTCGGTGAAGTCCGAAGGGGACATTCATGTGGAGGGCGTGTTCGTGGGCCATCTCAAGGGCTTCCGCTTCATGCCGGAAACCTCCTCGGAGGCCGCCCAGCAGCGCGCGCTGAGGGCGGCGTCGATGAAGGCGGTCGCCGCGGAGATCTCCGAGCGCGCGCGCGGGCTCGCCGCCGAGCCGGACGGCGCATTCTCGCTCGCCCGCAACGGCGTCGTCGTCTGGCGCGAGGCGGAGGTCGCGCGGCTCGTGGCGGGCGATCACATCCTGCGCCCCCGCGTCCAGCTCATCGCGGACGAGCAGCTCACCGGCCCGGAGCGCGAGGCCGTCCAGACCCGTCTCGACGAATATCTGCACCGCCACGTCGCCAACACGCTCGGCCCCCTCGTGCAGCTCGACCGGGCGGAGGATCTCGAGGGGCTCGCCCGCGGCGTCGCCTTCCGGCTCGTGGAGCGCCTCGGCATCGTGCCGCGCGAGGCCGTGCGCAACGACGTCCAGAGCCTCGACCAGACCGCGCGGGCCGCACTCAGGCGCCACGGCGTGCGTTTCGGTGCCTTCCACATCTTCGTGCCGGCCCTGCTCAAGCCGGCGGCCACCGCGCTCAAGGAGGTGCTGTGGGGCCTGAAGGAGGAGGAGGCCGGACGGCTGAAGCTCGACGACCTTCCCGCGCCGCCGGGCCAGGGGTTGACCTCCGCGCCCTTCGACCAGGCGGTGCCGGAGGACTTCTACCGCGTGATCGGTTTCATGCCCTGCGGCCAGCGCATCGTGCGCATCGACATGCTGGAGCGTCTTGCCGACCTCATCCGCCCGCGCGTCTTCTGGCGGCCCGAGCGCGACGGCGAGGAACGCCCGGAGGGCTCCGTCGACGGCGGCGGCTTCACGGTCATTCCCGACATGATGTCGCTGGTCGGCTGTTCGGGCGAGGAGTTCGCCGGCATCCTGCAGGCCCTGGGCTTCCGCCGCGAACGCCGGACCGTGCCGGCGGTGCCCGCCAAGGCCGCGCCGAGCGAAACCGCATCGGCCGACGCCACATCCACACAGGCCGCACCGGCCGAAAGCCCGGCCGGCGATGCACCCGCGGCGGACGCATCGACAGCGGACGCTCCGGCAGCGGACGCACCGGCGGCGAAAGCCCCCGCCGGAGACGCGCCATCGGCCGAGCCGGAGGCCAAGCCGGCCACGGACGCTTCGGAAACGGACGCGCCGGCAGAGGGTGTAGCAGAGGCTGCCGCAGAGACCCCGGCGCCGGAGACCGGCGAGGCGGCACCCGCGTCGGAGGCCGCGCCGGCTCCGTCGACGCCTGAAGTCCCCGCGCCCCAGATCACCGCACCGGAGACCGCCGGCGCATCGCAGGATGGCGGGGAGACCGCGGCAGACGCGCCGGAGGAGACCATCGAGGTCTGGTGGCCAAAGGATGCCGGGCCCTTCCGCAAGCGCGGTCAGGGCCAGCGCGGCCGTGGCGAGCGCCGTGCGGGACAGGGCCAGAAGGCCCGGAACAAGGGCCAGGGCAGGCCGCCCCGCAAGGCGCAGGGCAAGGGCGCCGGCAAGGGACCCGACAAGGGGCCCGCCAAGGGCGCCGACAAGCATGGCGATCCCAGGCGCCGCAGCCGGGACGACCGCCAGCGCCCGCCGCGCCAGAAGCCCGGACGCAAGCCGGAGAAGAAGGCCGATCCGGATTCGCCCTTCGCCGTCCTCGGCGCGCTGAAGGCCGAGCTCGACGCCCGCAAGAAGGAAGAGAGCGATGCATGACGCTTGACCGCCAGCGCATCGACAAGTGGCTGTTCTATGCGCGTTTCCTGAAGACGCGGAGCGCGGCGGCCAGGCTGGTGGACTCCGGCAAGCTGAAGGTCAACCGGCAGCGCGTCTCCAAGCCGAGCCATACGGTGTCGCCGGGCGACGTGCTGACCTTCGCGCTTCACCGGCAGGTGCGGGTGGTCCGGGTCGTGGCTCCCGGCACCAGGCGCGGACCGGCGCCTGAGGCCCGCACGCTTTACGAGGACCTCTCCCCCGAGCCGGAGACCGCGGGCAGCGCCGCCCCGGCGCCTGCCGCGGCGCGGCCCGCCGGCGCCGGGCGCCCGACGAAGCGGGACCGGCGTCAGCTTGACACCTTGCGCAATGACGGGGGCGACACCTAGATCAGGATGGAACCGGCTGTCCGCCAGCCTGGCGCGGAAAGGATGGTGCAATCCCCCGCGCCTGTGATATAGCGGCGCCCATTGCGGGCGGCATGCGGGCCGTCCGTCCGTGTTCGAGACTGTCCGGAGCTGAAGATGACCTACGTCGTCACCGACAATTGCATCAAGTGCAAGTACATGGATTGCGTGGAAGTTTGCCCCGTGGACTGCTTCTACGAGGGCGAGAACATGCTGGTGATCCATCCGGACGAATGTATCGATTGCGGCGTGTGCGAACCGGAATGCCCGGCCGAGGCGATCAAGCCCGATACCGAGCCCGATCTGGAAAGCTGGCTCGGCCTGAACGCGGAATATGCCGACAAGTGGCCGAACATCACCGCCAAGAAGGACCCTCCGGCCGATGCCGACGAGCATCTCAACGAGCAGGGCAAGATGGAGAAGTATTTCTCGCCGGAGCCGGGCGAGGGCGATTGACGCCCACCTGCATGCGCCGGCGATATTGCGGCGCAATGACGCGGTATCCGGACCTGAAAATAGTGGCAAGAGTCCAGCGAATCGGCGGCAGAATACCGTGCCGCATCTCCATGACGGGCGAATGACCGTCAACCATATATGGCACCTTGCCGGGGGCAGCCCTTCAAATTGCAGGGGCTCTGTGCTATATATGCACTGGTAATAACGTGACCAACCCAGGAAGCCGTGCTCGAGCTGGTAGCATGGCGCGTGCTTTTTTCGCCGATATTCTTTTCACCGCCAGGTGGCGGGCGAGACGGGCCGGAGGCCCCTGTCTCGAGCGGGGAGAATGGTCTTCGGCGATACTCCCGGACACCGCCATCAGCGGCGTCTCGAAGCGACGTGGCGACGACACGGAAAAGGGGGCCTTCCCGGGCCACCGGGTCGCCTTTCTGCGCTTCCGGGAGAAGCCTGGGCCGATCGCGCTCTTGGAACAGGCGGCGAGGTGTGGAGAGTAATGGCAGCCCAGAACCAGAAGAAGACGGATCGGAAGCTCAAGTTCAAGGCGAGTGAGTATATCGTTTATCCCGCCCACGGCGTCGGCAAGATCGTCGATATCGAGGAGCAGGAGATCGCCGGTGCGAAGCTTGAGCTCTATGTGATCGATTTCGACAAGGAAAAGATGCGTCTGCGCGTGCCCACGGGCAAGTGCGAGACGGTGGGTATGCGCAAGCTCGCCGACAAGGACACGGTGGATCAGGCCCTGAAGACCCTCAAGGGGCGCGCGCGTGTGCGCCGCACCATGTGGAGCCGCCGTGCCCAGGAATACGAGGCGAAGATCAATTCCGGCGACCTGATTTCGGTGGCCGAGGTCGTGCGCGATCTCTATCGCTCCGACCGCCAGCCGGAGCAGTCCTACAGCGAGCGCCAGCTCTACGAAGCCGCGCTCGACCGCATGGCGCGCGAGATCGCGGCCGTGCGCAAGGCCGACGAGCCGGACGCCATCTCCGAGATCGAGGAGGTGCTGGAAAAGAGCGCCCAGCGCCAGAGCAAGGACGCCGAGGCCGAGCCGGAGGCGGAGAAGGCGGCCTGACGGCAGCCCCGCTCTTGCGATCCCGACACCGGAGCCCGGCCGCATGCCATGCGGCCGGGCTCTGTCTTGTTCGCGCCCCGTTCCTCCGCGCGCCGGGCCGGCCCCGTCACGCGCCGGGCGCCGCATCGACGGGAATGGCCGTCTCCTCCTTGGCGGTTTCCATTACGAACATGGTGCGGAAACGGGCGACATTCGCATCGTCGCGGAACAGGCGCTCGCACACGCCCTGGAACTCCGTCATGTCGACGAGGCGCAGCATCAAGACGACATCGACATCGCCGGTCACCGCATAGGCGTGAGCGACCGACGGCTCGAGGCAGGCACCGCGCAGGAAGGCGCGCATGCGCTGCTCGCCATGGCGGTCGAGCTCGACCTCCACAATGGCCGTGAGGCCCCGGCCGAGCGCCGCCGGGTCGGCAAGGGCCACGGTCCTGCGCACCACGCCCGCCGCCTTCAGCCGCTGGATGCGCCTGAGGCAGCTCGACGGCGACAGGCCGACCTCCTCGGCGAGCGCCGCATTCGTCCGCGAGGCATCCGCCTGCAAGGCGGCCACCAGTTTCCGGTCGAGACGATCCATGGATCCGGCTCCTCCTTTGCGCTCCTGCAATATTATTGCAGTTCGGCGCAAATTTTGACCGCAAATTCGAGCCGGACTGCGCTAGGAGAGTCCCCGTAACACCTATGGGGGCATCGCCTGTGGCCTGCCTCCGCCTGTCACGGGACAAGCATCATGACGCTCCTGCGCGCAGTGCGGGCTCTGTTCGTCGACTCCGCCAGCCTCTACTGGATGCTGCTCAAGATCGTCCTGCCGGTGATGGTGGCGACGCGCATCGCCGTCGAGCTCGGGCTGATCGACCTGCTCGCGCCCGCCTTCGCACCCGTCATGACGCTGCTCGGCCTGCCGCCGGAACTCGGCTTCGCGCTGGTCACCGCCATGCTGGTGGGGGTGTGGGGCGGCGCGGCGGCGGTCTTCGCCCTCGTGCCGCCGGACGCGATGACGGCGGCGCAGGTCACCGTCTTCTCCGCCCTCATCATGTTCGCCCACGCACTGCCCATCGAGCAGCGCATCGTCCAGAAGGCCGGGCCGGGGCTCGTGGCGATGACGGCGCTCAGGCTCGTCGCCGCCTTCGTCTATGGCTATCTCCTGCACCGGATCTGCCGCGCGACGGGCTGGCTCGACGAGCCGGTCTCCGCGCTCTGGGTGCCGGCGAGCCCCGATCCGGGCTGGATCGCCTTCGCATGGACCACGGCGGAATCGCTCCTGTGGATGTTCGCCGTGCTGCTCGCCATCGTCGCCATCATGAAGCTCCTGGAGGCGGCCGGCCTCATGCCGCGGCTCACCGCGCTCCTCAGCCCCGTGCTGCGCATCGCCGGCGTGTCGCGCGCGGCGACGCCGCTGACCATTGTCGGCCTCACGCTCGGGCTGGCCTATGGCGGCGGGCTGATCATCCGGGAAGCCCGTTCCGGCAGGCTCGACGCGCGCGACGTGTTCCTCGCCTCCTGCTTCATGGCGCTCGCCCACGGGCTGATCGAGGACACGCTGGTCGTCATGGCGCTCGGCGCCGACGTGACCGGCGTGCTCATCGGGCGCATCGTCTTCTCGCTCGCCGTGGTCGCGGCGATCGCCCGGCTCGTCCCGCCCGTCCCCGGACCCACTTTCTTCCGCCTGCTCTACAACGGCGCCACGCGGCAGTAGCGGGGCGGCGCCGCAAGCGATCCGACACCCCCACCAGCCCCATCATCGAACTGTCATCGAACGGTCAGCCAACCGTCAACGAGCCGTGACAGGGTCCCGACACCCTCGATTCATTCCAATCTGGAGGCCTTCATGTCACGGACCACCGCCCGGAGCACGCTCACGCGCCGGACCCTTCTGAAATCCGCCACGGCAGCCGGTGCGCTGAGCGTCGGCGGCGTCTTCATGCCCCATCTGAGCCGCGCCGCCGGCCGGCCGGTTGCCACGCATGGCGTGCAGTCGGGCGACATAACCGCCGACCGCGCCATCGTCTGGGCGCGCGCCGACCGCCCGTCGCGCATGATGGTGGAGGTCGCCACGACCGACAGCTTCAAGAACCCGATGGTCTTCACCGGCCCGGACGCCATCGAGGCCTCCGACTACACCGCGAAGCTCGACCTGACCGACCTGCCGGCGGATCAGGACATCTTCTACCGGGTGAAGTTCCTCGACCTCGCCGACATGCAGACCTCCAGCGAGCCGGTCACGGGCCACCTGCGCACCGCCCCCATGGCCAAGCGCGACATCACCTTCGTGTGGTCGGGCGACACCGCCGGCCAGGGCTGGGGCATCGACCGCGACCGCGGCGGCATGAAGACCTACGCCACCATGCTTCAGGCCCGCCCCGACTTCTTCATCCATTCCGGCGACACGATCTATGCCGACGGCAAGATCGAGCCGGAGGTCGAGCTTGCCGACGGCACGATCTGGAAGAACGTCACCACCGAGGAGAAGTCCAAGGTGGCCGAGACGCTCAAGGAATTCCGCGGCCAGTGGAAGTACAATCTCCTCGACGACAATGTCCGCGCCTTCAATGCGCAGGTGCCGATGCTCGTCCAGTGGGACGACCATGAGGTGACCAACAACTGGTATCCCGGCGAGCAGCTCATCTCCGACGACCGCTACACGGAGAAGTCCTCCTCGCTCCTGTCGGCCCGCTCCGCCCGCGCCTTCTTCGAGATGAACCCGATCCGGGCCAACGCCATCGAGCCGGCCCGCGTCTACCGCAAGGTCGCCTACGGGCCCTCGCTCGACATCTTCTTCCTCGACATGCGCACCTATCGCGGCCCCAACAGCGCCAACGACCAGAGCGAGGCGGGCGGCCCGGCCGCCTTCCTCGGCCGCGCCCAGCTCGACTGGCTGAAGCGCGAACTCCTGGCGTCGAAGGCGACCTGGAAGGTCATCGCCGCCGACATGCCCATCGGCATGATCGTGCGCGACGGCGACAATTTCGAGAACGGCGCCAATGGCGACGGGCCGGTGAAGGGCCGCGAGCACGACATCGCGGAGATCCTGCGCTTCATCAAGAACGCCAAGGTGCTCAACACGGTGTGGCTGACCGCCGACGTGCACTATACCGCGGCGCACTACTACGACCCGAACAAGGCTCAGTTCCAGGATTTCGAGCCGTTCTGGGAGTTCGTCTCCGGCCCGCTCCATGCCGGCACCTTCGGACCGAACGACATGGACAACACCTTCGGGCCGCAGGTGAAGTTCACCAAGCACCCCTCCAAGGAGCAGGGCGCGAACCTGCCGCCGTCCATGGGCCTCCAGTTCTTCGGCCAGGTGAAGATCGACGGCGACACCGAGGAGATGACGGTGACGCTGAAGGACCGCGACAACGCCGACCTCTACGAGGTGACGCTGGAGCCCAAGCGCGCCGGCTGAGGGCGACACGCCTTTCCTTCGTCATTGGCGGGCTTGACCCGGCAATCCATAGGGCGTTTGCGCCAACCGGCCACGCCCGCATGGATGCCCGGGTCAAGCCCGGGCATGACGAGAGGAGGAAAGGCTCGCCCCTCGCCTTAACCTTCAGCCCCACTCTTCCCGTCGATCCTCGCGGTGTCACCAAGTGAGCGGAAATCAGCGGCCGCGCTCCCAAGGACTCTCCTTCCTCCGCACCTCCTGAAAGAACTGCCCGGCATCCGAGCGCATCACAAGCACTCCTGCAGGCGAGACTGGCATTGTAGGGGCCATATACCCGTCATTCCCGCGAAAGCGGGAATCCAAGCGACGTCCAAGATGGATTCCCGCTTTCGCGGGAATGACGAATGAGAAACAGGATCGCGCCCGGGCCTACTCCGCCGCGGCGTGGGTCGCGGCGGGCTCGACCCTCACAGCGCAGAACTTGAATTCCGGGATCTTGCCGAACGGGTCGAGCTTCGGGTTGGTGAGGAGGTTCGCCGCCGCCTCCACATAGGCGAAGGGCACGAAGACCACACCCTCCGGCACCGCGCCGTCGGCGCGCGCCTCCAGCTCGATCTCGCCGCGCCGCGTCGTGAGGCGCACCGTGTCGCCCGGCACGATGCCGAAGCGGCGGATGTCGCGCGGGTTCAGACCCGCCGTCGGCCCGGGCTCGAGCGCGTCGAGGCTGGTCGCCCGCCGGGTCATGGCGCCGGTGTGCCAGTGCTCGAGCTGGCGGCCCGTGGTCAGGATGAAGGGATAGTCCTCGTCGGGCTGCTCGTCCGGCGGCACGATCTCCGCCGGCACGAACTTGCCGAGGCCGGTCTCGTTGGGGAAGCGGTCGCCGAAGACGATCGCCTCGCCGGGCCGGTCCGGCGCCGTGCAGGGATAGGTGACCGCGTTCTCGCGGGCGAGCCGCTCCCAGGTGATGTTGTCGAGCGAGGGCATAGCCTTCGCCATCTCCGCGAAGACATCCGCCGGGCCCGAATAGTCCCAGCCGAGCCCCAGGCGCCGCGCCATCTCCTGGACGATCCACCAGTCGGCGCGCGCCTCGCCCGGCAGGGGAAGCGCCTTGCGGCCCATCTGGACCTGCCGGTTGGTGTTGGTGACCGTGCCCTCCTTCTCCGGCCAGGCCGACGCCGGCAGGACGACATCGGCGAACATCGCCGTCTCGGTGAGGAAGATGTCCTGCACCACCAGATGGTCGAGCCTGGCGAGCGCGGCGCGGGCATGGGAGGCGTCCGGGTCCGACATGGCCGGGTTCTCGCCCATGATGTACATGCCGCGGATCACGCCGTCATGGATCGCATCGACGATCTCCACCACGGTCAGCCCCGGCTCGGGGTCGAGCCTGTGGTCCCACAACGCCTCGAGCTTCGCGCGGTTCGCCTCCACGCCGACGGCGGCATAGTCCGGGAACACCATGGGAATGAGGCCGGCATCCGAGGCGCCCTGCACATTGTTCTGGCCCCGTAACGGGTGAAGCCCCGTGCCCTTGCGCCCGACCTGACCGCACATGAGGGCGAGCGAGATCAGGCAGCGCGCATTGTCGGTGCCGTGGACGTGCTGCGAGACGCCCATGCCCCAGAAGACGATTGCCGCATTGGCCTTGGCATAGGCGCGCGCGACCGCGCGCACCACGTCGGGTGCGATCCCCGTGACCGCCTCCATCTCCTCCGGCGCGAAGCGGGAGAGATGGGTCCGCATCCTTTCGAACCCATCCGTGTGCGCCTGGATATATTGCTCGTCGTGCAGCCCCTCCTCCACGATCACATGCATGATGGAGTTGAGGAGCGCCACGTCGCCGCCGGGCTTGAACTGCAGCATGTGGGTGGCGTGGCGCTTGAGCGCCTGGCCGCGCGGGTCCATGACGATGAGCTGGGCGCCGCGCTTGGCGGCCTGCTTGAAATAGGTCGCCGCCACGGGGTGGTTCTCGGTCGGGTTGGCGCCGATCACGATGATGACGTCGGACTCGCTTACCGCATTGAACGGCGCGGTGACCGCCCCCGACCCGATGGTCTCCATGAGCGCGGCGACGGAGGAGGCGTGGCAGAGCCTCGTGCAGTGGTCGACATTGTTGTTGTCGAAGGCGGTGCGCACGAGCTTCTGGAAGAGATAGGCCTCCTCGTTGGAGCATTTGGCCGAGCCGAAGCCGGCGAGCGCCCGGTTGCCCCGGGTCTCGCGCAGGCGCCCGAGGCCGGAGGCGGCGAGATCGAGCGCCTCCTCCCAGCTCGCCTCGCGGAAATGGGTCCACGGGTTTCCGGGATCGATATTCATGCCCTTCGGCGCGCCCTCGCGGCGGACCAGCGGCACGGTGAGACGCTCCGGCGACGAGACATAGTCGAAGCCGAACCGGCCCTTCACGCACAACCGGTTCTCGTTCGACGGCCCGCCCGCGCCCTCCACCCAGGCGATCTCGTTGTCGCGCAGCTTGTAGGTGATCTGGCAGCCGACCCCGCAATAGGGGCAGACGGACTGCACCTCCTCGTCGGCCTCGCGCGCGCCGCGGCCGGCCTCGTCGACCAGCGTCTTCGGCATCAGCGCGCCGGTCGGGCAGGCCTGCACGCATTCCCCGCAGGCCACGCATGTTGACGCCCCCATCGGGTCGTCGAAGTCGAAGACGATCTTCTCCTCCGGACCCCGCCAGGCCATGCCGATCACGTCGTTGACCTGGACCTCGCGGCAGGCGCGAACGCACAGATTGCAGTGGATGCAGGCATCCAGATTGACCGCCATGGCCGGGTGCGACACATCCGGCGCCGGCGCGCCATCCGCGGGAAAGCGGCTGGTGGTGACGTCCTGCGCCTGCGCCCAGTGCCAGAACGGGCTCGCCCGGTCATGGGCGTCCTCCCGCGCCGGCTGGTCGGCGACGAGGAGCTCCATGACCATGCGCCGCGCCGCGCTCGCCCGCTCGCTCGCGGTCCGCACCGTCATGCCCTCGGCCGGCTTGCGGATGCAGGAGGCCGCGAGCACGCGCTCGCCCTCGATCTCCACCATGCAGGCGCGGCAATTGCCGTCGGCGCGGTAGCCGGCGGCGTCCTTCCAGCACAGATGGGGGATCTCGGTGCCTTCGCGGCGCGCGACCTGCCAGATCGTCTCGTCGGAGCCGGCCTCGACAGACCGGCCGTCCAGCGTGAATGTGATCCTGTCGCTCATGGCCCTGCCGGTATTTGCGTTTCCTCCCCCCGGTTATCGCGCCTTTGCCGGGGCGGACGCAACAGGCAGGCGACCTTTCTCTGGCCAAAAGCGCCGTCGCAAACGCACCTCCCTCTCCGGGCGGGGCTATCACATGGGGCCGTTCCTCGTCCTCTGCCGGACACTGTGATGTCATCGACTCTGGGAACGACGGGGTGGCGTGTGGTCAGGGCCCGCGGCCCTTCTCAAAGTCATCCCGGGACTTGTTCCCGGGATCCATTGGCGTCACAACTTGTGGATGCACTGTTACGTGTACATCCTGGCGAGCCGCAGACGCGGGACGCTCTATATCGGCGTCACCAGCGACATCGCCCGCCGCGTCTGGGAGCACAAACAGGGCACCGGCTCGCGCTTTGCGACCAGATACGGCGCCACGCGGCTTGTCCATGTGGAGTCGCATGGCACCATCGACCGGGCGATCCAGCGCGAGAAGACAATGAAGGGCTGGCCGCGGGCGTGGAAGATCCGGCTGATCGAGAGCGGCAATCCCGAGTGGGACGATCTCTACGACCGTGTGAACGGATAGGCCATTGGGTCCCGGCAACGAGTGCCGGGACGACGGGGTGGCGTGTGGTCAGGGCCCGCGGCCCTTCCCAGAGTCATCCCGGGACTCGTTCCCGGGATCCAATGGCTGTGACACATGGACGGCGGGCGATGCTCGCGGTCGAGAGTGCCGCTTGCTCCGACACGCCCCCGCCGTCGCCGACCCCCGCGGCGAGGCCATCGGGTCCCGGCAACGAGTGCCGGGACGACGGGGTGGCGTGTGGCCAGGATCCCGCGCCCCTTCCCAGAGTCATCCCGGGACCTGTTCCCGGGATCCATTGGCGGCGATACATGGACGGCGGGCGATGCTCGCGGTCGAGAGTGCCGCCTGCTCCGACACGCTCCCACCGTCGCCGACCTCCGCGGCGAGGCCAATGGGTCCCGGCAACGAGTGCCGGGACGACGGGGTGGCCTGTGGTCAGGGCCCGCGCCCCTTCTCAGAGTCATCCCGGGACTCGTTCCCGGGATCCAATGGCTGTGACACATGGACGGCGGGCGATGCTCGCGGTCGAGAGTGCCGCTTGCTCCGACACGCTCCCGCCATCGCCGACCTCCGCGGCGAGGCCAACGGGTCCCGGCAACGAGTGCCGGGACGACGGGGTGGCGTGTGGTCAGGGCCCGCGGCCCTTCCCAGAGTCATCCCGGGACTCGTTCCCGGGATCCAATGGCTGTGACACATGGACGGCGGGCGATGCTCGCGGTCGAGAGTGCCGCCTGCTCCGACACGCTCCCACCGTCGCCGACCTCCGCGGCGAGGCCAATGGGTCCCGGCAACGAGTGCCGGGACGACGGGGTGGCCTGTGGTCAGGGCCCGAGCCCCTTCCCAGAGTCATCCCGGGACTCGTTCCCGGGATCCAATGGCTGTGACACATGGACGGCGGGCGATGCTCGCGGTCGAGAGTGCCGCTTGCTCCGACACGCTCCCGCCATCGCCGACCTCCGCGGCGAGGCCAACGGGTCCCGGCAACGAGTGCCGGGACGACGGGGTGGCGTGTGGTCAGGGCCCGCGCCCCTTCTCAGAGTCATCCCGGGACTCGTTCCCGGGATCCAATGGCTGTGACACATGGACGGCGGGCGATGCTCGCGGTCGAGAGTGCCGCCTGCTCCGACACGCTCCCACCGTCGCCGACCTCCGCGGCGAGGCCAACGGGTCCCGGCAACGAGTGCCGGGACGACGTGGTGGCCTGTGGTCAGGGCCCGAGCCCCTTCCCAGAGTCATCCCGGGACTCGTTCCCGGGATCCAATGGCTGTGACACATGGACGGCGGGCGATGCTCGCGGTCGAGAGTGCCGCCTGCTCCGACGCGCTCCCACCGTCGCCGACCTCCGCGGCGAGGCCAATGGGTCCCGGCAACGAGTGCCGGGACGACGGGGTGGCCTGTGGTCAGGGCCCGCGCCCCTTCCCAGAGTCATCCCGGGACTCGTTCCCGGGATCCAATGGCTGTGACACATGGACGGCGGGCGATGCTCGCGGTCGAGAGTGCCGCTTGCTCCGACACGCTCCCGCCATCGCCGACCTCCGCGGCGAGGCCAACGGGTCCCGGCAACGAGTGCCGGGACGACGGGGTGGCGTGTGGTCAGGGCCCGCGCCCCTTCTCAGAGTCATCCCGGGACTCGTTCCCGGGATCCAATGGCTGTGACACATGGACGGCGGGCGATGCTCGCGGTCGAGAGTGCCGCCTGCTCCGACACGCTCCCACCGTCGCCGACCTCCGCGGCGAGGCCAACGGGTCCCGGCAACGAGTGCCGGGACGACGTGGTGGCCTGTGGTCAGGGCCCGAGCCCCTTCCCAGAGTCATCCCGGGACTCGTTCCCGGGATCCAATGGCTGTGACACATGGACGGCGGGCGATGCTCGCGGTCGAGAGTGCCGCCTGCTCCGACGCGCTCCCACCGTCGCCGACCCCCGCGGCGAGGCCAACGGGTCCCGGCAACGAGTGCCGGGACGACGCCGGAGTCGAAGGCACACGCGTTAGCCCTCTCCTCGACGGAGGAAGGCCGGACCCCTAGAGCTGGCGCTCGACCATCATCTTCTTCAGCTCGGCGATGGCCTTGCCGGGATTGAGGTTCTTCGGGCACGCCTTGGTGCAGTTCAGGATGGTGTGGCAGCGATAGAGCCGGAACGGATCCTCCAGCGCGTCGAGCCGCTCGCCGGTCGCCTCGTCGCGGGAATCGATCACCCAGCGATAGGCCTGGAGCAGCACGGCGGGACCCAGATAGCGCTCGCCGTTCCACCAGTAGCTGGGGCACGAGGTCTGGCAGCAGGCGCACAGGATGCATTCATAGAGGCCGTCGAGCTTGACGCGGTCCTCGTGGCTCTGCAGCCATTCCTTCTCCGGCTCCGGGCTCGTCGTCTTGAGCCACGGCTCGATGGAGCGGTGCTGGGCGTAGAACTGGCCCATATCCGGCACCAGATCCTTCACCACCGGCAGATGGGGAAGGGGATAGATGCTCACCGCTCCCGACACCTCGTCGATGCCCTTGAGGCAAGCCAGCGTGTTGGTGCCGTCGATATTCATGGCGCAGGAGCCGCAGATGCCCTCCCGGCAGGACCGGCGGAAGGTCAGCGTGGCGTCGATCTCGTTCTTGATCTTGATGATCGCGTCGAGGATCATCGGCCCGCACTTGTCCAGATCGACATAATAGGTGTCGAGGCGCGGGTTCTCGCCGCCATCCGGATCGAAGCGATAGATCCGGAACTCCTTGAGGTTGGTCGCGCCCTGGGGCTTCGGCCAGCTCTTGCCCTTGGTGATGCGCGAATTCTTCGGCAGCGTCAGTTGAACCATGTGCTTGCTCTCTGCCCGCTTCGGTCTTCAGTAAACCCGTGCCTTGGGCTCGATATACTGCATGTCGTTGGTGAGCGTGTAGGAATGGACCGGCCGCTCGCCGAGGGTCACCGTGCGCTTGTCGGTATCGGCCCAGGCGAGCGTGTGCTTCATCCAGGCCTCGTCGTCGCGGTCGGGATAGTCCTCGCGCGCGTGGGCGCCGCGGCTTTCGGTCCGGTTCGCCGCGCTCTCCATCGTCACGACGGCCTGCGCGATGAGATTGTCGTATTCCAGCGTCTCGACCAGGTCGGAGTTCCAGATCAGCGAGCGGTCGGTCACGCGGATGTCGTCGGTGCCCTTCCAGACCTCGCCGATGAGGCCGCGCCCCTCCTCCAGGACCTCGCCGGTGCGGAACACCGCGCAGTTCGTCTGCATGGTCCTCTGCATCCTGAGCCTGAGATCGGCGGTCGGCGTGCCGCCATCGGCATAGCGGAACCGGTCGAGCCGGGCGATGGCCGCCTCGCCGGCGGAGCTCTCGAGCTCGGCATGGGGCGAGTTCGGCTCCAGCGTCTCCGCGCAGCGAAGCCCCGCCGCGCGGCCGAACACCACGAGGTCGATCAGCGAGTTGGAGCCGAGCCGGTTGGCGCCGTGCACCGACACGCAGGCCGCCTCGCCGAGCGCCATGAGGCCCGGCACCACCGTGTCCGGATTGCCGTCCTTCAGCGTCAGCACCTCGCCGTGATAATTGGTCGGGATGCCGCCCATATTGTAGTGGACCGTCGGCAGGACGGGGATCGGATCGCGGGTCACGTCGACGCCGGAGAAGATGCGCGCCGTCTCCGCGATGCCCGGCAGGCGCTCGTGGATGACGTTCGGGTCGAGATGCTCCAGATGGAGATGGATGTGGTCCTTCTCCTCGCCGACGCCGCGGCCCTCGCGGATCTCGATGGTCATGGCGCGCGAGACGACGTCGCGCGAGGCGAGGTCCTTGGCGTGCGGCGCATAGCGCTCCATGAAGCGCTCGCCCTCCGAATTGGTGAGGTAGCCGCCCTCGCCGCGCACGCCCTCCGTGATCAGGCAGCCCGCGCCGTAGATGCCGGTGGGATGGAACTGCACGAACTCCATGTCCTGCAGCGCGAGCCCGGCCCGCAAGACCATGGCGTTGCCGTCGCCGGTGCAGGTATGCGCGGAGGTGCAGGAGAAATAGGTGCGCCCGTAGCCGCCGGTCGCCAGGATCGTCTTGTGCGCACGGAAGCGGTGGAGCGTGCCGTCCTCCAGGCACAGCGCCATGACGCCCCGGCAGGCGCCGTCCTCCATGATGAGGTCGAGCGCGAAATACTCGATGAAGAACTCCGCGGAGTAGCGCAGCGACTGGCCGTAGAGCGTATGCAGCATGGCATGGCCGGTGCGGTCGGCGGCGGCGCAGGTGCGCTGGGCCGGCGGGCCCTCGCCGAACTCGGTGGTCATGCCGCCGAAGGGGCGCTGGTAGATCTTGCCCTCCTCGGTGCGGCTGAAGGGCACGCCGAAATGCTCCAGCTCGTAGACGGCCTGGGGCGCGTGGCGGCACAGATACTCGATGGCGTCCTGATCGCCGAGCCAGTCCGACCCCTTCACCGTGTCGTACATGTGCCAGCGCCAGTTATCCGGGCCCATATTGCCGAGCGAGGCGGCCACCCCGCCCTGGGCGGCCACGGTGTGCGAGCGCGTCGGGAACACCTTGGAGATGCAGGCCGTGCGCAGGCCCGCCTGCGAGCAGCCGAGCGTGGCGCGCAGGCCCGCGCCGCCGGCGCCGACCACGATCACGTCGAATGTGTGGTCGACGATATCGTAGGCGCGGCCGTTGATGCCGAAGCTGCGCTGCGCGCCGAAGCCGCCGCTACCGAGGTCCTGAGAGCCGTTCTTGGCCATGAGTGTCAACCGCTTTCGAAAATCCGGTCCGTAGGTCCGACTGCGACAGGCGCGGGGGCTACATCCCCGCGCCGCTCGTGAAGGCGATCTTGAGGATGGCGAAGATGGACGCCAGCGCGATCACGATGGTGAAGAAGGTGTTGGCGACGATCGCGAGGATCTTGGCGAGTTCGCCATGCACATAGTCCTCGATGACCACCTGCATGCCGAGGCGCATGTGATAGGTGACCGACGCGATAAGGAGGATGAAGACGATGGCGACCACCGGATTGGCGATGAAGGCCACCACCTCCGCGTGGCTCGCGCCGATCTGCGAGACCATGGCGATCACGAAGAAGATCGCGAGCGGGATATTGGCCATCGCCGTGAGCCGCTGGCCCATGAAATGGCCGGTGCCGGAGCGGGCGGCGCCGAGGCCGCGAACCCTCGAGAGCGGTGTGCGCAAGGACATGGTTCCTACCCCAGTGCGAAGCCGACGATCCAGACGATGACGGTGAGTGCGAGAGAGCCCGCAATGGTCGCACGCGCGAGCGCCTCGATGGTGGGCTTCTCGAAGCCGCGCCCGGTATCCCACAGGAGATGGCGCAGGCCGCCGAGCATGTGGTGCAGGAGCGCCCAGGTGAAGCCGAAGAGGATCACCAGCCCGAGCCACGAGCCGAGAAACCACTGCACCGCGGAGAAGGCGTCGGCACCGGTCGCGGCCGCGACCAGCCACCAGGCGAGCAGGAGCGTTCCGACATAGAGCGCGCTTCCGGTGATGCGGTGGACGATGGACATCATCATCGTCAGCATCGGCCGGTAGACCTGCAGGTGCGGTGAAAGGGGACGATCCTGGACGTTCATGAAAGCCGCTCTGACCTAGCGTGGACATCGCCGCATGCTGCCGCGCAGCATGGAGGGCACTGCCCATTGTTTAGAGTCCGGTCCGGCCCAAGTCAATCGACAGCGCCCGCAAGACGGGATCGCATATCACTGGCGGCGGATCTCGGTGGAGAAGCTGTGCTCGTCCTGCGCGGTGAGCGCCTCGTCCTGATCCTTCGATTCCCCGGCGAGGTCGCGAGCCGCGGCGATCTCGTCCTTAGACAGGTTCTTCTGCTCGAAGAAGGTGTAGGACAGCGTGATCGTGCGGATGTCCTTCGAATCGGCATCCTTGAGCATGTCCTCGTCGACATAGAAGAGCAGCGGCATGCGCGCCTCCTCGCCGGGCTCCAGCCGTTCCTCGGTGAAGCAGAAGCACTCCACCTTGAAGAAGTACGGCCCCGCCCAGGCGGGTGTCACATTGAAGGTCGCGCGGCCCACAATGGTCTGGTCGCTCAGGTTCTTCGCGTAATAGTAGGCGCGTGTCGGCTCGCCGATCCGCGTCTTCACCTCGCGCTGCTCGGGGCGGAATTCCCAGTCGAGCCCCGGTGCGATATTGGCGTCGAAGCGCACGGTGACCGGCGTGTCGGTCGCCGCCTTCTCCGACAGGGCGACGGTGCGCTGGGTGGTGCCGCCATAGCCGGTGACCTGGCAGAAGAGCTGATAGAGGGTCGGCGCGTAGGAGACCAGCCCGATCATCACAGCCAGCACCACATTGACTGCGACCAGCGTCAGCGTCTTGCCCCTGCGGGTGGGGTCGTGCCCGTCCGTCATTTCCGGCGTCTCCAGATCCCAGATCGTGCGTTCCTGCCCGTTCGCAAGCGGAGACTAACCGAAAAGCCCACCGCCGTCCGACCGACGAATTGTCGCCCCCGGCATGTCCTGTGGATCGGACTGCCGCGGTCCTCTCCCCCACGCGGCTGCCCCGATCGCCGTCATTCCCGCGAAAGCGGGAATCCATGGATCGGTACAACCCGGCAGGCGCATGTGTGGAGTCCCGCTTCCGCGGGAATGACGGAGGCAGAAACCGGCCAGGCTGGGGAGTTCATCCTGTGCCGCGACAGTTGAGGACCGCTCCCTAGCGCGCGTAGTTGCGCTGGTCGAGCGGCGTCTGCGCCATGCGCGCCGACAGGAGGTCGAGGAATTCCGTCTCCGCGCGGTTGAGGTGGGCATGGGGGTTGCTCACCACATGGATGTCGATGGCCGGCGGATCCTCATAGGGCGGCAGCCGCCAGAGCAGGCCGTCGGCGATGTCGCGGTCGACCACATGGACCGGCAGGGGCCCGATGCCGAGCCCGGCCAGGATCATGCGCCTGACCTCCTCCAGATTGGAGGAGACGCCGATCACCCGGTCCTCGATCGCGGCATTGGCGCGCAAAAGCGCCACCGGCCTCAGCGCATCGGAGAGCTGATCGGTGCGGAAGGAGACGGAGGGCTCGCCCCGCAGGTCCGCGAGCGTCAGTTCCCGCCGGCCGAAGAACCGGTGCCGCGGGCCGCAGAAGAAGCCGAAATACTCGCGGAACAGATGGGCATAATCGAGCTTGGGGTGCTTGTCGCGCACCAGGCAGACGCCGAAGGAGGCCTCCTTCTGGAGCACCCGCGCGGTGACGTCGGCGCTGGTCGCGATCTCGATCTCGTAGGTCGCATGGGGGTGGCGTTCGTGGAAATCGGCCAGCACCTCGTCGAACAGCGGGCAGACCACATGGCTCGCCATCACGATGCGGACATGGCCGGTGATCTCGTCCTTGACGTCGCGCATGAGCACCGACAGGCGCGCCACCGAGCCATAGACCTCGATGCATTCGCGATAGAGCAGCGCGCCGGCCTCGGTCACGCGGAACCGGCCCGGACCGCGGTCTATGAGGCGTTTGGACAGCTTCTCCTCCAGCCGCCTCAGCGCGTTGGAGACGGTCGGCTGCTTCAGCAGGAGCCGGTTGGCGGCCGCCGTGATCCCGCCCTCCTGCACGATCACCATGAAGGTGCGCAGAAGGTTCCAGTCGAGCTCCCAGGCAACCCGTTCCGTGCGGCGGTCGAAGGCGGGGCGCATGTCCATTCCCTGTATCTATTGCGAGCATAGAGATTATCTATTTGCGGAATGCCCCTGTCCACTGCCATCATTTCCGCCAAGGCATGTGAGGGCCAGAGGGCCGCCGGCATGGCGAGGCCGGCCGGCGCGGAACAGGGAGGGCACAAGGGTCATGGACACGGGCGAACGGTCGGCCCGGCCGTGGTTGCTGATGTCGCCGGCGCTGACGGCGATCGCGTTCCTGCTCGTCATTCCCGTCTGCTTCATCGTCGTCTACTCGTTCTGGCTGAGGACGGCGACGGGCGCGGATGTCGGCGGCATCCACCTCGACAACTGGATCGAGGTCGCGACCGACCCGTTCTATCGCGATATCCTCGCCTTCACGCTGAAGATCGCCTTCATCACCACGGTGCTGTGCGCGCTGCTGGGCTATGTTCCGGCCTATTTCATCGCCATGACGCGAATGAAGCACCGCACATTGCTGCTGATCCTGCTCATGCTGCCCTTCTGGATCAGCTACATCATCCGCACCATGTCGTGGATCAACATCCTCGGCGTCTCCGGCGCGCTGAACTCGTTTCTGGTCTCGCTCGGCATCGTCGGCGAGCCCTTGCAGCTCCTCTATAACGAGGCGTCGGTCATACTGGGGCTGGTGCATTTCCTGCTGCCCTTCATGATCCTCAATGTCTTCGTCAGCCTGGAGGGCATCGACCGCAACCTGCTCGACGCCTCGCGCTCGCTGGGGGCGACCGACTTCCAGTCCTTCCTCGAGGTGACGCTGCCGCTCTCGCTGCCGGGCCTGGCGGCGGGCAGCCTGCTCTGCTTCGTGCTCGCGGCCGGCACCTACATCACACCCATCGTGCTCGGGGGCCCCGGGACGCGATGTTCGCCAATCTGGTCTTCGAGGCCATCGTCACCCAGCTCAACTGGCCGCTCGGCTCGGTCCTGTCGCTGGTGCTGCTGGTGGTGCTCGGTGCGGTGGTCGCGGTCTATAACCGCTTCGTCGGCATCGGCCAGATCGCCAAGAGCTTCGGGTGAGGGGGCGGTCGTCATGCTGAAGGGCTGGTCTCTCATCCGCGCCTACACCGTGCTGGTCTATCTCTTCATGTTCCTGCCGGTCGCGGTGGTCGTGCTGCTCTCCTTCAACTCCGCGCAGTTCGGCTCCTTCCCGATGGAAGGACTGAGTTTCCGCTGGTTCGTGGCGCTGTGGGACAACGACGCCATCGTGCGCGCCTTCCGCGTCTCGCTGCTGCTCGGCGCGCTGACCGCGCTGATCTCCACCACGCTCGGCGTACTCGCGAGCCTGGCGCTGGTGCGCTACGACTTCCCCGGCAAGACGCTGATCTCGACGGCCCTGATCGCGCCGATCCTGGTGCCGGAGGTCGTGCTCGCGGTGGCGCTCCTGCTGTTCCTGCGCTGGCTGGAGATGCCGAAGAGCTTCCCGCTCCTGCTGCTCGGCCATGTGATCTTCACCCTGCCCTTCGTGCTGCTCGTCGTGCAGGCGCGCCTCGTCTCGATCCGGCGCGACTACGAGGAGGCGGCGATGAGCCTCGGCGCGGGGCCGATCCAGACCTTCTTCGAGGTCACCCTGCCGCTGCTCGTGCCCGCCGTCTTCGCCGGCATGCTGTTCGCCTTCACCATCTCGTTCGACGACATCACCGGCACGCTGTTCTGGAAGCCCGGCGGGGTGGAGACGGTGCCGACCCAGATCTTCGCCATGCTGCGCAACTCCATCAGCCCGGAGATCAACGCGCTCGGCACGGTGATGATCGTGCTCACCGTCTGCCTGCCGCTCTTCGGCGCCGCCATCGCCCGGCGCATGGCGGCGAACCGGGGCGGATGACTGTTTTGCATATCGATCCACGCTCAAGGGAGGTTGAGACAATGGACGACACGACACGCTATCAACGATTGCTCGAGCGCTATCGCAACGGCGATATCGACCGGCGCGGCTTCCTCGCGCTCCTCGGCGCGGCGGGCCTCGCCGCCGGCGTCGCGGGCGGCCCGTTCACCCGCCGGGCGCTCGCGGCCACGCCGTCGGAGGTCCGCTTCGACGGCTGGGGCGGGGTCGTCTCCGAGGCATTCCGCGAATATGCCTTCGAGCCCTATACCAAAAAGACCGGCATCAAGGTCGTCGACGGCACCTTCGGCGGCGCCGACGAATATCTCGCGCGCGTCAAGGCGGGCCAGCCGGGCGAATACAACATCGCCCACCTGTCCGGCGTCTTCGACTATGTGCGCTACTGGAACCTCGATCTCGGCTCGTCGCTCGACCGCGACAACATTCCCAATCTCGCCAATGTCATTCCCGCGCTGGTCGACGTGCTCGCCAAGACCAGCGACGGCAAGCTGTCGGCGGTGCCCTACGATTACGGCACCACGGGGATCGCCTATAACCGCAAGCACATCTCCGACGAGGAGATGAAGGAGAAGGGCGCCAAGATCCTCATCGACGAGAAGTACAAGGGCAAGATCGGCGGCTGGGGCGAGTGGAAGACGCGCATCTGGTACGGCGCGCTCCAGACCGACCAGGATCCCAACAAGATCGAGGACATGGACGCCGTGTGGGAGGCGATCCGCACCAATCGCGATCTCGTGCTCAAATACTGGAGCTCCGGCGCGGAGCTCATGAGCCTGCTCGCGGAGGAGGAGATCTACGTCACCGAGGCGTGGTCGGGCCGCGTGCGCGCGCTTCAGGACCAGGGCCACGACATCGGCTATCTCGACCCGCCCGGCGGCCTTGCCTGGCAGGAATGCCTGTTCGTGCTCAAGGGCAGCCCGATGGCGGCCTGCGAGGAGCTCCTGAACTTCATGCTCGAGCCGGAGGTCGCCATCGCCGTGGCGGAGGGCCAGAAATACCCGCCGGCGCTCGACCCGAAGAAGGTGGACCTCGGCGAGGAGGTCGCGAGCCTGCCGGCCTTCGACCCGACCGGCACGCTGAAGGAGCTCAACTTCTTCGATCCCGGCTACTGGAACAGCCACGAGGCGGAGTGGTCGAAGCAGTATGGCCGGGTGGCCAAGGGGTACTGAGCGAAGGGGCGCGGTGCCCGCGTCGCGCGGCTCGATCCCCCTCACCCTCCCATCGCCTGAATGCGATGGGTCCCTCCCTCTCCCGCGAGGGGAGAGGGGAAGGAAAGCGGATCGACAGGAGAACCCTCTCCCCTCGCGGGAGAGGGTGGCGCCGCAAGGCGCCGGGTGAGGGGGCGTGAGAGGTGCAGGAAGGACAGGGGTCGAAACCGATGAGCGGGACACAGAACGCCGTCGAGCTGAAGGGGGTGGTCAAGCGCTTCGGCGACTTCACCGCCGTGCATGCCATGGACCTCGCCATCGAGGAGGGCTCCTTCGTGACCTTCCTCGGGCCGTCGGGCTGCGGCAAGACCACCACCTTGCGCATGATCGCGGGGCTGCTCGACACCACCGAGGGCGACATCCTGGTAAAGGACCGGCGGGTCAACGACATGCCGATCCACAAGCGCAATCTGGGGCTCGTCTTCCAGAACTACGCGCTCTTCCCGCACAAGCGGATCTTCGACAATATCGCCTTCGGGCTCAAATACCGCAATGTCGCCAAGGCGGAGATCGCGGACCGGGTGAGATCGGCGCTCGATCTCGTCCAGCTGCCCCAGCTGGCAGACCGCTATCCCCACGAGCTGTCCGGCGGCCAGCAGCAGAGGATCGCGCTCGCCCGCGCCATCGTCATCCAGCCCGACGTGCTGCTCCTCGACGAGCCGCTGTCGGCGCTGGACGCAAACCTGCGCGAGGACATGCGCGTGGAGCTCAAGCGCATCCAGGACAGGCTCGGCATCACCACCATCTTCGTCACCCACGACCAGTCGGAGGCGCTCGCCATGTCCGACCGCATCGTGGTGATGAGCGAGGGCCGCGTGGAGCAGGTCGGCGCGCCGGAGGAGGTCTATAACAAACCGGCGTCCGAGTTCGTCGCCCGCTTCCTCGGCAACTCCAACATCGTGCCGGCGCAGGTGAGCGCCCGGGAGAACGGCGTGATCACGGTCGATGCGGAGGATCTCGGCGCCGTCCCGGTGCTGGAAACCCGCGCGACGGGTGTCAATGGCGCGCATGCGCTCCACCTCGTCATCAGGGCGGAAAAGCTGCGCCTCGCCCCGCCCGAGGAGGCGGCGGCCCCCGACGGCGCTCGCCTGTCCGGCACCGTCGACACGGTCGACTATCAGGGCCAGTCGGCGCGCTATTTCGTCACCGTGAACGGTCGCCAGCTCCAGGCGATCAACAATATCGAGGATCATCCCTTCGCGGAGGGCGCGCCGGTCTCGGTGCATATCCGCGCAAAGGACTGCGTTCTGCTTCCCGCCCGTCAGTAGCGAGTCGTCAATGACCACACAGCATGCGTTCTCCGGCGCCCGCGGCCCGGACGGCGAAAGCCACCTGTTCTACCAGACCCGCAAGCGCCGCCCGCCCATCGACCGGGCGGAGGGCATCTATATCTGGGACCGCGCCGGCAAGCGCTATCTCGATGGCTCGTCCGGCGCCATGGTCGCCAATATCGGCCACTCCAATCCGCGCGTGCTCGAGGCCATGCGCCGGCAGATGGAGAAGGCGACCTTCGCCTATCGTCTCCATTTCGAGAACGAGCCGGCCGAACGCCTCGCCGCGGCGACGGCGGAGCTCATGCCGGAGGGTCTCGACAAGGTGTTCTTCGTCTCCGGCGGATCGGAGGCGGTGGAGAGCGCGCTGAAGCTCGCCCGGCAATATGCCGTGGCCACCGGCCAGGCCCAGCGCTGGAAGGTCGTCTCGCGCTATCCCTCCTATCACGGCGGCACGCTCGGCGCGCTCGCCGTCACCGGCATGGCGCTGATGAGTGCGCCCTTCGCGCCCATGCTGCGCGACATGCCGAAGATCCCCGCGCCGACCTGCTATCTCGACCGCGACAGCCTCACACCCGAGGAGCGGGGCCTGCGCTATGCCGACATGCTGGCCGACGAGATCGAGCGGCAGGGGCCGGAAACCGTGCTCGCCTTCATCATGGAGCCGGTCGGCGGCGCCTCGACCGGGGCGCTCGTCGCACCCGACAGCTACTATGCCCGCATCCGCGAGATCTGCGACCGCTACGGCATCCTCCTCATCCATGACGAGGTGATGAGCGGGGCGGGCCGCACCGGCCGCTTCCTGGCCTCCGAGCATTGGGGGGTGAAACCCGACATCGTGACGCTGTCCAAGGGCTTCGCGGCGGGCTACGTGCCGCTTGGCGCCATGGTCGCCGACCGGCGCCTCGTCGAACCCGTGCTCGATGCCGGCGGCTTCGTCCACGGCCACACCTATGCCGGCAACCCGCTCGCCTGCGCGGCGGGGCTCGCCGTGCTCGGCGAGGTGCTCGACAACGACCTCATGGGCAATGCGGAGCGCATCGGCGGCCTGCTCGAAGCCGAGCTAAAGGGGCTCATGGCGCGCTATCCCTTCATCGGCGACGTTCGCGGCAAGGGGCTGATGCTCGCCTTCGAGCTGGTGGCCGACCGCGACACGATGGAGCCGCTGCCGGTCGGGCACGACGCCCATAACCGGCTTGTGGAGATCGCCTATGGCAAGGGCCTCATCATCTATTCACGGCGCACGCGCGGCGGCCGCAAGGGCGACCATTTCATGGTCTGCCCGCCCATGATCGCCACCGCCGCGCAGGTCGGCGAGATCATGGACATGCTCACCGCGAGCCTCGACGAATTCGCCGAGGCCGCAAAGCTGCCCAGGGGCAATGGCTGAGGACGGGGACCGACATGTCCAAGATCATCATCACCTGCGCCGTCACCGGCTCGATCCACACCCCCTCCATGAGCCCGCACCTGCCCGTGACGCCCGACGAGATCGCCGATCAGGCCATCGCGGCGGCCGAGGCCGGCGCGGCGATCCTGCATCTCCACGCCCGCGACCCGAAGGACGGCCGGCCCTCGCCCGACCCCGATATCTTCATGGCCTTCCTGCCGCGCATCAAGCAGGCGACCGACGCGGTGGTGAACATCACCACCGGCGGTTCGGCGGCGATGACGGTGGACGAGCGCATCGCCGGCGCGATCAGGGCGGAGCCGGAAATGTGCTCGCTCAATATGGGCTCGATGAATTTCGGCCTGTTCCCCGCCCTCGACCGTCCCCGCGACTGGACGCACGCCTGGGAGCCGGACTATCTGGAGGCCTCGCGCGACTTCGTCTTCAAGAACACCTTCAAGGACATCGAGGAAATACTCCGCAAACTCGGCCGCGAGCGCGGCGCGCGCTTCGAGTTCGAGTGCTACGATCTCGGCCATCTCTACAATCTCGCCCATATGCTGGACCGCGGCCTCGTGGAGCCGCCGCTCTTCATCCAGTTCGTCCTCGGCGTGCTCGGCGGGGCGGGCGCGGACGCCGACAATCTGGTGTTCATGAAGCGCACCGCCGACCGGCTGTTCGGCTCCGATTACGCCTTCTCCGTGCTCGGCGCCGGACGCCACCAGATGACGCTCGCCTCGACAGCGCTCGCGCTCGGCGGCAATGTGCGCGTGGGGCTGGAGGACAGCCTCTATATCTCGCGCGGAACGCTCGCCCGCTCCAATGCCGAGCAGGTCGGGAAGATCCGGCGCATCGCGCAAGACCTGTCGCTCGAGATCGCCACCCCGGAGGAGGCCCGCGCCATGCTCGGCCTCAAGGGCGGCGACCGCGTGGCGTTTTGAGGGGGTTGAGAGTCACACCCTCTCACCCGGCGCCTTCGGCGCCACCCTCTCCCGCAAGGGGAGAGGGTTCGCTTGGCGCACCCGCCTGGAGTTCCCCTCTCCCCTCGCGGGAGAGGGAGGGGCCCATCGCGAAAGCGATGGGAGGGTGAGGGGGTTCGCACCGATCGGTCGTGAAACAAACCGGGAAACCAATGAAAGTCATCTACAAGGACATCCAGAAGCGCCATTATCCGAACACCTTCCTGGTGAGCGGCGCGCAACAGCCCAATCCGGAAGTGCCCGAGCGCGTCGACCGCCTGCTCGGCGCGGCGCGCGACATGGGGCTTGAGGAGGTCGCACCGCCGGATGCGGGGCTCGCCCCCCTCGCCGCCGTCCACACGCCCGAATATCTCCAGTTCCTGGAGCACATCTATCCGCGCTGGCAGCGCATTCCGGACGCCTCCGCGGAGGTCGTGCCGAACATCCATCCCGACCGGCGCGACGGCGCCTATCCGGCCTCCGCCGTGGGCCAGGCCGGCTACCACATGGCCGATACCGCCTGCCCCATCGGGCCGGACAGCTGGGACTCCATCCGCTGGAGCGCCAACACCGCCGCCCATGCCGCACGCCTGGTGCTCGACGGCGAGGCGGCGGTCTACGGCCTGTCGCGCCCGCCCGGCCATCACGCCTATGCCGACATGGCGGGCGGCTTCTGCTTCGTGAACAATTCCGGCGTCGCCGCGCAGATGCTGCGCGCCGCCCATGACCGCGTCGCGATCCTCGATGTCGATCTCCATCACGGCAACGGTACGCAAGGCATGTTCTACCGCCGCGACGACATCCTCACCGTGTCGATCCACGCCGATCCCGTGCGCTTCTATCCCTTCTTCTGGGGCCATGCCGACGAGCGCGGCGAGGGCCGGGGGCTCGGCTACAACTACAACCTGCCCCTGCCGCGCCGCTCCGGCGACGAGGACTATCTGGCCGCCCTCGACAAGGCGCTCGCCCGCATCCGCTCCTTCGCGCCCGGCGCGCTGGTGGTGGCGCTGGGGCTCGACGCCTTCGAGGGCGATCCCTTCGGGGGGCTGAGCGTCACCACGCCGGGCTTCTCCAGGATCGCGGACCGCATCGCCGGGCTCGGCCTGCCGACCGTAATCGTCCAGGAGGGCGGCTATCTGTGCGACGATCTCGGCGCCAACCTCGCCGCCTTCCTCGACGGCTTCGCAAGCCGCCACAGCCTGTCGGGCCAGGCCGAACCGGCATCCGGCGCACAATGAGCCGAACCGGGTCCGTGTCCCATCGGGCCGGACCCGTCCTCTCCACAGCCACCGGCCACTTGCGGAGTTGATCCCGCACGACACCCGGTGATACCTAGATGAGGCGCGCCGCCATGGGATCTGTCCTCGCGGCGGTCTCATGGATCTGTCAGCCAAGGGGTCAACCGTGCATCCGCGAAGGCTTCTCGCCCTTCTTGCAATCGTGGGCCTCGCGGTCCTGGCCGCACCCCGGGCGGAAGCCGGCCCGAGCCTCGTCTTCGACGCCGCCGACGGGCGCGTGCTGGAGGCGGAAGACGCCACCGCCCCGTGGTACCCCGCCTCGCTGACGAAGCTCATGACCGCCTATCTGACCTTCGCCGCCATCGAGCAGGGAATCCTCGACAAGGATGCGCGGATCGTCATCTCCGAGCGCGCCCATGCCGAGCCGCCGAGCAAGATCGGCATTCCGGTCGGCGGCGCGGTGAGCCTCGACTTCGCGCTCACGGCGCTGCTCGTGCGCTCCGCCAACGACATCGCCATGGCGCTGGCAGAGACGGTCGGCGGATCGGAGGCCCGCTTCGTGGCGCTGATGAACGCCGCCGCCCGCAAGCTCGGCATGACGGGGACCTATTACGCCAATCCCCACGGGCTGCCCGATGTCCGTCAGGTCACGACCGCCCGCGACCTCGCCATCCTTACCCGGGCGATCATCCGCACCTTCCCGGACCAGCTCCATTATTTCGCCGAGCCCTATCTCAAGATCGGCGAGAAGCACTACCGCAACCGCAACGGCCTCCTGCGCGAGATGAAGGGCGCCGACGGCATGAAGACCGGCTTCATCTGCAATTCCGGCTATAATCTGGTGGCCTCCGCGACCCGCAATGGCCGCCGGCTCGTCGCCGTGGTGCTCGGCGCCGACAGCGGCAAGGACCGCAACGAGCGCGCCGAGGCGCTTCTGGAGCGCGGCTTCGCCAATCCGGGCGGCAGCGGGCAGACCGTCCGGCAGATCGCCGGCGACGGCCTGTCGGCCAGGGCGCCGGAGGACATGGCGGTCGATGTGTGCAAGCGCGAGGCCACGCTCCAGCCGACGCCGGCCAAGCATCTCAAGGGATGGGCGGCAGTTCTCGGGCGCGATTCCTCGCTCGACGAGGTGACCGGGCTGCTCGCCCGCCAGCTCACCGCGACGCGCTATGTCTTCTATGGCGGGCGCAGCGTCGTCACGCGTCTGCCCCGGACGGGCGACTATCTGGCGCTCGTCGACCATCTCGACGCCGAACAGAGCCGCACCCTGTGCGACACGCTTGGGCAGTACGGCGCCTATTGCGACGTGATCTCGCCCGACGGGCTGGCACAGATCGCCAACAGCGACGAGGAGACCGAGCAGACGGTCGTGATCGCGCCGTCGGGCGAGGGCGGCGGCGGCCAGACCATAGAGACGACGAGCCCGAGCGGGCGCTGAGCGGACCGGACCGTTCGGTTCCGAGCCGCCCGGGAAGGGAGTGCCGGATGGACGAGCGTTTCGGTCGCGGTGTTGTCTTCGCCCTGCTCGCGGCGGTCTTCTTCGGCGTGAACACCCCCTTCGCCCGCATGGCGTTCGAGCATGGCATCCCGGCCATCACCTCGGTGCTGTTCCGGTCTGCGACGGCGCTGGCCGCCTTCGGCGCGGTCTCCTTCGCACTCGCCCTGCCCATGAGGGTTCCGCGCGCGCTGCGGCCCAATATCGCCGTGCTCGCCCTGGCGAGCGGCTGCCTGTCGGCCGGCTATCTGTCCGCCGTCCAGTTCATTCCGGTGGGGCTCGCGGCGATCGTCTTCTTCACCTTTCCCGTCATCATCCTGCTCGTGGCGCCGCTCATGGAGGGCCACCGTGTCGGGATCGCGCGCATCGCGGTCAGCCTTCTCGCCTTTTCCGGCCTCGCGCTCGCCATCGGCCCGTCCTTCGGCGATCTCGACTGGCGCGGCATCGCGCTGGCCATGCTGGCGAGCCTCGCGGCGGTGGCGCAGTCCTTCTCCGGCCGCTCGCTGGCCCGCACCATCCCCGAGACCGTCTTCGCCTTCTGGGTGCACATGCTGGTGGCGCCGGTCATGCTCGCCGCCGCGCTCTGGCTGAATGGCGGCACCTTCGGGCTTGCCGGCTCGGGCCCCGCCCCCTCCGCCGGCCATCTGGCCCTTCTCGTGGTCGGCGTGGCCTATGTCTGCGCCTATTTCAGCCTCATGCGCTCGCTTCGCCATGCGCAGGCCTCCTCCGTCGCGCCCTTTTTCAACCTGGAGCCTGTTGTCTCCACGCTCGCGGCTGCCGTAATTCTTGGCGAAGCCCTGACCGCGAACCAATATGTCGGAGGCGGGCTGGTGATCGCCGCCATCGTGATCGCCGGGCGTATCCGGCAGCCGGGCAAGGCGCGCATCGCCGCCAGATCAACCTGCACCGAGGTCGATAGCTGAGTGTAGAAAGGTCAATCGCTCCTGACATATTCGAGCAAGCTGTCTGCATCCAATGGGACGCAGCTTGCTCCAGGGGCGCCGCCTGAGACGTCCGCCCGCGACACGAAGACCACTGGAGAGACAAGCCCGATGCCTGCTGCCCGATCCGGCCCCGCCGACCGCACGCCCATACCGCTCTCGGTCCTCACCGGGTTCCTCGGCGCCGGCAAGACCACGCTGCTCAACCGCCTCGTCGCCGACGAGGGCATGGCCGACACCGCGCTCATCATCAACGAGTTCGGCGAGGTCGGCATCGACCATCTCCTGGTGGAGACGGCGAACGAGGACATCGTGGAGATGTCGAGCGGGTGCCTGTGCTGCACGATCAGCGGCGATCTCATCCGCACGCTGGAGGATCTCGTCGCCCGGCGCGACGCCGGCGAGATCAGGCATTTCTCCCGCGTGGTGATCGAGACGACCGGGCTCGCCGACCCCGCGCCCGTGCTCCACACCATCATGAACCACAATTACCTCGTCTACCGCTATCGCCTCGCGAGCGTGGTGACCGTGGTCGATGCGGTCAACGGCATGGCGACGCTCGACGCCCATGCCGAGGCGGTCAAGCAGGCCGCCATGGCCGACCGGCTGGTGCTGACCAAGACGGACCTCCTCGGCGAGGGCGGCTCAGACGGGCTCGACGCCCTGAAGGCCCGCCTGCGCGAGCTCAATCCGGCCGCTCCCATGCTCGACGCCGCCCGGGGCGAGGCCGTTGCCGACCGCCTCTTCGACGCCGGCCTCTACGACCCGGAGGCGAAGACCCCGGATGTCGTGCGCTGGCTCGCCGCGGAAGCCTATGACGGCAACGGCCATCACGAGCACGAGCACGAGCACGACCATGGCCACGACCCCAACCGGCATGACGAGCATATCCGTGCCTTCTGCATAACGACCGACCAGCCGATCAGGGCGACGAGCCTGGAGCTGTTCATGGAGCTCCTGCGGCTGCAGCACGGCAACGGCCTGCTCCGGCTCAAGGGGATCGTGCTTCTGGAAGAGGAGCCGGAGCGGCCGGTGGTGATCCATGCCGTCCAGCATGTCTTCCACCCGCCGATCCGGCTTGGCCAATGGCCCGGCGACGGCGCGCGCCTGACCCGGCTCGTCTGCATCACCCGCGACGTGGAGAAGAGCCAGATCGAGGGCCTGCTGGAGGCCTTCACCGACCGCCTCACCGACGGCGGCGCCGCCTTCCGCGACATGACCCTGTCGCTCAGGCCCGGCGGCGGGCGCTAGGGGCTTTCAGGAACAGTGGACATCGCTTTTCCGGTTCGAAAGCGCGGCAAGACGGGGACCCAGAGCGGTCTCGTCACGACCGTCGGATCCGGAAGGTGAAGACCCCGTCCTCCTCCGACTGGTCGAGGAGCTCGTGTCCGCTCTCGCTGCAGAAATGCGGGACGTCGATCACCGAGGCGGGGTCGGTCGCCTCGACGCGCAGGACGGCACCCGGCGGCAGAGCGCCGAGCCGCTTGCGCGCCTTGAGCACGGGCAGCGGACACAGAAGTCCCCTGACATCGAGGATATTCTCATCGCTCGCCATATCGGGCTGTCTCCATTGCCTGCGGCTGTCCCGGCCCGCCCGGTTTTTCGCACCGCCTGCGATTTCGCTCCGGCGCCGGTTGACTTAGAAAGACTCCAAGGGACGATTCTGTCCTGTAACATGCCGCAGGCAGAAGGCCAGAGAAAGCCTCTTTGCCGACCATGTGGGGCGCACGAAACGGGACAGGCCCGCTCCGGTGCGCGACGTGCCCCATCGACAACAGGCAGGAAACGATCCGGGATTTGCCATGACCCATGCCGACCGCCAGCCCGCCGACCCGATCCGCCCCGGCCGCCAGTTCGGACGGCGCAAGGGCAGACCGTTTCCGAAGGGCCGCCAGATCGACCCGGACGCGCTGGACCGTATCCGCGCGCTGCTCGGCGACCGGCCGCGCGACCGCGATCTCCTGATCGAGCACCTCCACCTGATCCAGGACACGGCGGGCCATATCTCCGCCGCAGACCTGGCCGCGCTCGCCCACGAGATGCGCCTGCCGCAGGCGGAGGTCTTCGAGGTCGCGACCTTCTATCACCATTTCGACGTGGTGAAGGAGGGCGAGACCCCGCCAGCGCCCGTCACGATCCGCGTCTGCGACAGCCTGTCCTGCGCGCTCGCCGGGTCGGACGCGCTCATCGCGGAGCTCAGGGACCGCGCGCCGGAGGATGTGCGCGTCGTCCACGCGCCCTGCATGGGCCGCTGCCAGTGCGCGCCCGCCGCGGCGGTCGGCGGCAACTATGTCGACGCGGTCACCGCCGACGGCCTTCTGGACATGGCCGCGGCGCGCGACGTCACGCCCGCCATCCCCGACTATCAGGACTACGCGGCCTACCGGGCCGAGGGCGGCTACGGGATGCTCGAGGCCTGCCGGGCCGGTCGCTGGACGCCCGACACCGTCGCCGACACGCTGCTCGACGCCGGCCTGCGCGGGCTCGGCGGCGCGGGCTTCCCCTCGGGGCGCAAATGGCAGTTCGTGCGCGCCGAGGCGGGGCCGCGCTATCTGTGCATCAATGCCGACGAGGGCGAGCCCGGCACCTTCAAGGACCGCCATTACCTGGAGACGAGGCCGCACCGGTTCCTCGAGGGCATGCTGATCGCCGCCTGGGGCGTGGAGGCCGAGGCCGCCTATATCTATCTGCGCGACGAGTATCCCGCCGTCCGGCGCATCCTCCTCGACGAGATCGCGCGGCTCGAGGCGGAGGGGCTCGCCGAGCCCGGCTATATCCGGCTGCGGCGCGGCGCGGGCGCCTATATATGCGGCGAGGAATCCGCGATGATCGAATCGATCGAGGGCAAGCGCGGCCTGCCCCGCCACCGCCCGCCCTATGTCGCCCAGATCGGCCTCTTCGACCGGCCGACGCTGGTCCACAATGTGGAGACGGTCTACTGGATCCCGGCCATACTGGAGAATGGGGCCGGCTGGTTCGCGGGCCAGGGCAAGGGCGAGGCGAAGGGCCTGCGCTCCTATTCCGTCTCCGGCCGGGTGAAGGAGCCCGGCGTCAAGCTCGCCCCCGCCGGCATCAGCGTGCGCGAGCTGATCGAGGAGCATTGCGGCGGCATGGCGGAGGGTCACACATTCAAGGCCTATCTGCCCGGCGGTGCGTCGGGCGGCATCCTGCCGGCCTCCATGGGCGATCTGTCGCTCGATTTCGGGGCGCTGGAGAAGTTCGACAGCTTCGTCGGCAGCCATGCCGTCGTCGTCCTGTCCGACAGGGACGACATGAAGGCGGTGGCGGTGAACCTGCTGAAGTTCTTCAGGGACGAATCCTGCGGCCAGTGCACGCCCTGCCGGGTCGGCTGCGAGAAGGCGGTGGCGCTCATGCAGACGCCGGAATGGGATGTCGCATTGCTGGAGGAGCTGTCCCGCGCCATGATGGACGCGTCCATCTGCGGGCTCGGCCAGGCCGCGCCCAATCCGATCCGCTCGGTGATGACGCATTTTCCAGACGAGATAGACTGACCCGCACCCCTTCGCCCCGGAACGCCCGATGTCCGCCGATGCCGCCGCCGACAGGCACTACCCGCTTCACTGGCGCCGCGCCTGCGAGCTGGAAGGGTTCGTGGCGGCCAATACGCGCCTGCAGCCCGTCTCCCATGCCCCGGAGATTTCCCTCCACCTCGCCCACGAGGCGCTGCCCCTGTGGGGCAAGACGGAGGAGGAGCTCGGCGAGATCGGCCTGCCGCCGCCCTTCTGGGCCTTCGCCTGGGCCGGCGGACAGGCGCTCGCGCGCTATGTGCTCGACACGCCCGAGACCGTGCGGGGCCGGCGCGTGCTCGATCTGGGCGCAGGTTCGGGCCTCGTCGCCATCGCCGCGGCGAAGGCCGGCGCGACGGTCGCCATCGCCGCCGATATCGACCCCTTCGCCCGCGTCGCGATCAGGCTGAATGCCAGGGCCAATGGCGTCAGCGTGACGGCATCCTCGCGCGACTGGCTGAGCGAGCCGCCGGACGGCGACGCGCCCTTCGACGTCGCGCTCATCGGCGATCTGTTCTACGAGGCCCCGCTCGCCCGCCGCGTCCTGCGCTGGCTCGACGATCATGCCGCCCGCGCACGCCCCGCCCTGATCGGCGATCCGGGGCGCAGCTATTTGCCGCGGGAGCGCCTCGACGCCGTCGCCGAATACCGGATCGCCGGCTGCCGCGAGCTGGAGGACACCGATGTCAAGCGGACCCGCGTCTGGCGCCTGTCGCAGGCCGGGCCGGACTGACCGCCATGCGCCCCGCACGCCCCCGCGACAAAAGTCTCAAGGCCGGCCCCGTTGCCGCCCACCCCTTGCATCCTCATAATGAGCGGTGAGAAAACCGATCCAACGAACAGGGACTACCGGGAGGAGTCGCGAGCCATGTCCGACGAGAAGCTTTACCCCGTGACGGAGGCCTGGAAGAAGCGGGCCTTCGTCGACCGCGCCCAGTATGACGAGATGTACAAGGCCTCCGTCGAGGACCCGGACGGCTTCTGGGGCGAGCACGGCAAGCGGATCGACTGGATCAAGCCCTTCACCAGGGTGAAGAACACCTCCTACGATCCGCACAACGTCTCCATAAAGTGGTTCGAGGACGGCACGCTCAATGTGTGTGCCAACTGCGTCGACCGGCATCTGGAAACGCGCGGCGACAAGGTCGCGATCATCTGGGAAGGCGACGACCCGGACGACCACAAGCACATCACCTATCGCGAGCTCCACGCGCAAGTCTGCCGCTTCGCCAACGTGCTCAAGGCCAACGGCGTGAAGAAGGGCGACCGGGTGACCATCTACATGCCGATGGTCCCGGAGGCGGCCTATGCCATGCTCGCCTGCGCGCGCATCGGCGCCGTCCATTCGGTGGTGTTCGGCGGTTTCTCGCCCGATTCGCTCGCCGGGCGCATCCAGGACTGCGACTCGAAATTCGTCGTCACGGCGGACGAGGGCGTTCGCGGCGGCCGCACCATCCCGCTCAAGGCCAACACCGACGAGGCGCTGAAGAAGTGCGCCGGGGGCGAGAAGGTCCTCGTCGTCAGGCGCACCGGCAACGACGTGCCCTGGGACCCGTCGCGCGACCTGTGGCTGCACGAGGAGACGGAGAAGGTCTCCGACGACTGCCCGCCGGAGGAGATGAACGCGGAGGACCCGCTCTTCATCCTCTACACCTCCGGCTCGACCGGCAAGCCGAAGGGCGTCATGCACACCTCCGGCGGCTATCTCGTCTACACCTCCATGACCCACCAGTACGTCTTCGACTATCACGAGGACGACATCTACTGGTGCACGGCGGATGTCGGCTGGGTGACCGGCCACAGCTACATCGTCTACGGCCCGCTCGCCAACGGGGCGACGACGCTCATCTTCGAGGGCGTGCCGAACTACCCGGACGCGTCGCGCTTCTGGCAGGTCGTCGACAAGCACAAGGTGAACATCTTCTACACCGCGCCGACCGCCATCCGCGCGCTGATGGGCGCGGGCGACGACTATGTGAAGAAGACCGACCGCTCCTCGCTCACGCTGCTCGGCACGGTCGGCGAGCCGATCAACCCGGAAGCCTGGGAGTGGTACTACCATGTGGTCGGCGAGGAACGGTCCCCGATCGTGGACACATGGTGGCAGACGGAGACGGGCGGCATCCTCATCTCGCCGCTGCCCGGCGCCATCGACCAGAAGCCGGGCTCGGCGACATTGCCCTTCTTCGGCGTCCAGCCGGCGCTCGTCGACAATGAGGGCAACGAGATCAAGGGCGAGGGCCAGGGCAACCTGGTGATGCTCGATTCCTGGCCCGGCCAGATGCGTACCGTCTATGGCGATCACGACCGCTTCGTGCAGACCTATTTCTCCACCTATCTCGGCACCTATTTCACCGGCGATGGCTGCCGGCGCGACGCCGACGGCTATTACTGGATCACGGGCCGGGTGGACGACGTGATCAACGTGTCCGGCCACCGCATGGGCACCGCGGAGGTGGAGAGCGCCCTCGTCGCCCACCCCAAGGTGTCGGAGGCCGCCGTGGTCGGCTTCCCGCACGACCTCAAGGGCCAGGGCATCTACTGCTATGTCACGCTGATGGCCGGCGAGGAGCCCGACGAGGCGCTTACCCAGGAGCTCCGGCAGTGGGTGCGCAAGGAGATCGGGCCGATCGCCTCGCCCGACGTCATCCAGTATGCGCCGGGCCTGCCCAAGACACGCTCGGGCAAGATCATGCGCCGCATCCTGCGCAAGATCGCGGAGGACGATTTCAGCAATCTGGGCGACACCTCCACGCTCGCCGACCCCTCGGTGGTCGACAATCTGGTCTCCAACCGCCAGGGCGGCCGCAAGAGCGCCTGAAGCCCTTCGCGCCGGACCGTCCGGACAGACGTGACGGGCGTCTCCCTCCCGGGAGGCGCCCGTTTTGCGTCCCGGCCCGCTCACATCTCTGTGAGCAGCACGGACTTGTGCCCTGCGACGGAATGTGGCAACGGAAATAGAGGGTCTTTGTGCAGGGCGGGGAGTAGCGGGGCGATCTTGCCAGAATTGTGCCGTTTCCAGCCGGGCCGAGCGTCCGCGCGCCCCAGCGCCTGCTGCCGAATCATGGTCTTTCGACAGGCCGTGCTTCCCGTCCCCCGTCCGGGTGAACTTGATGAGGACTGAGGAATGATACGCTGGATGATCGTGTTCTGCAGTGCCCTGCTCGTGGCCCTGCCCCTTCTTGGCGCCCAGGCGCAGGATCGCTCGGTGCGGTACAATTTCACGGCCGAGCCGCCATCGGGCGGGAGCGGGTTCGCCTCCTCCTATTCCGGCAAGAAGATCGTTTCCTACCGCACCAGCGAAAAGCCCGGCACCATCATCGTCGATACCGACGCACGCAAGCTGTTCTATGTGATGGAGGGCGGCAAGGCCATTGCCTATGGCGTGGGCGTGGGCCGCAGCGGCTTCTCCTGGTCCGGGTCGGCCAAGGTCGGCCGCAAGGCCAAATGGCCGCGCTGGACACCGCCTGCGGAGATGATCGCGCGCGACCCCCGGCTGTCCAAATATGCCAACGGCATGCCGGGCGGCCCGAGCAACCCGCTCGGCGCCCGCGCGCTCTACCTCTATGACGGCGGCCGCGACACGCTCTACCGCATTCACGGCACCAACGAGACATGGTCCATCGGCCGTGCCGTCTCGAGCGGCTGCATCCGCATGCTGAACGAGGAGGTCATCGACCTCTATGGCCGCGTCGGCGTCGGCACCAAGGTGGTCGTGCTCTAGGTACGCTTTCAGGAAAGGCGGACACCGCTTTTCCGGTTCGAAAGCGCGGTCCGGGCCGCGCCCGCGGCCGCAATCTCTGGTACAATGCCGGGCGGAACCCTTGCGGGATGGACGGCGAGCCGTGGCTGTAGGGCCGGGCCGCCCCCGTTCCCACGGCCAGGTATACGGCTTCCGGCGCTCGACTTCGCCGGCCCGCCGAACAGGGAGGACCGGGATGACCGACATCGCAGTGACGGCGCCGCGCGAGGCGGACGGGACGATCATGGAGCGGCACCTGCCGTTCGAGACCGATGGCGGCATCGCCGAGCGCGCGGCCATCGGCGTCGTCGTGCTGGCGACCGACTACACGCTGGAGCACGAGTTCCGCCGCCTCATGGATGTGCCGGGCGTGGCCTTCTATCACAGCCGCATCCGCAACGAGCCGCACATCACCCCGGAAACCCTGCGCGCCATGGAGCCCAGGCTGACCGAGGCGGCCGACCTCATCCTGCCCTCCGACACGCTCGACGTGGTCGCCTATGGCTGCACGGCGGCCTCCATGGCCATCGGCGAGGAGCGGGTCTTCGAGCTGATCAATGCCGCGCGACCGACGGCGAAGTGCACCACGCCGATCACCGCGGCCCGCGCCGCCTTCGGCGCGTTCGGCGCGCGCCGCGTCGGGGTCCTCACGCCCTATAGCGAGGACGTCAACCGGATCGTCGCCGACTATATCCGCGCGCGCGGCGTGGAGGTGCCGGTCTTCGGCTCGTTCAACGAGGACGACGACCGGGTGGTCGCGCGCATCACGCCGGGCTCGATCCGCTCCGCCGTCGGCCGGCTGGCCGCGAAGGCCGATATCGACGCCGTCTTCGTCTCCTGCACGAGCGTCAGGCTGGCGGACGCCGCCCACGCCATCGAGGAGGAGATCGGCCTGCCCGTCACCTCGTCCAACCATGCGCTCGCCTGGCATTGCCTGAGGCTCGCCGGCATCGACGACAAGCGCCCCGAATTCGGCCGCCTGTTCGCACTGTGAGTGCGCGACGGCAAGCCGGCCAGCCTCGTCAACCCGGCCATCTAGATCGGATTGCGGACAGGTTGAATCGGCATTTCTTCCCGCTCATCCCGGCGAAAGCCGGGATCTCAGGTGTGTTGCAGGAGATCCCGGCTTTCGCCGGGATGAGCGGTCTGTTTCAACCTGTCCGCAATCCGATCTAGCGCGGCATCACGCCGAAGGCGCTGAAGGGCAGGTAGCGGACCGGATCGCCGGGGGCGATGCGGGTCACCTCCTCGGGCAGCTCGATGAGGCCGTCGGCGGCGCGCAGGCCGGAGATGAGGCCCGAGCCGTCGCGCGGGAACTTGCGCGCGACGGGGCCGTCCGCCGTCTCCTCCACCCAGCCGCGCAGGAATTCGCGCCGGTCCGGTTTCTTCCGCGCGATCTCGAAGCCCGCCGGAACGAGAAACCCGCGCGGCGCCTGCCACGACGCGCCCTGGAGCCCCGCCAGGAGCGGCCGCCCGTAGAGCAGGAAGCAGACAAAGACCGCGACCGGATTGCCGGGAAAGCCGAGGAAGACCGTCTCGCCGATCTGCCCGAAGGCAAGCGGCCGGCCGGGCTTGATGGCGAGCTGCCAGGCGTGGAGCGCCCCGAGTTCGGAGATGGTGGAGACGATATGGTCCGCCTCGCCCCGGCTCGCCCCGCCGGTCGTCACGATCGCATGGGCGGACTGCGCCGCCCGCCCGACGGCCTCGCGCACGACCGTCTCGTCGTCGGGCAGGATGCCCATGTCGTGGATCTCCGCACCGACCGTCTCCAGGAGGCCGCGCAGGAGATAATGGTTGGAATCGTAGACCTGGCCCGGCCGGAGCACCGCGCCGGGCCGCACGACCTCGTCGCCCGTCGAGACCAGCGCCACCCTGAGCCGTTCCCGGCACACGACCCGGTCGCAGCCGGTCGACGCGACGGCGGCAAGCTCCTGCGGGCGAAGGCGCGTGCCGGCCTCGACCACGGCCTCGCCCTCGGCGAGATCCTCGCCGGCCTTGCGGATATTGGCGCCCTGCCTGACGCCGGCCGGTATCTCGACACGGTCGCCGGAGCGGACCGCATCCTCCTGCATGATCACCGTGTCGGCCCCCTTAGGCACGGGCGCGCCGGTGAAGATGCGCGCCGCCGTGCCCGCCTTGAGCGCGAGCCCCACCGGATCGCCGGCGGACATGCGAAGCCCCAGGGGCAGGGCCGTCACCGCATCGGGATCGACATCGCGCGCGCTGAAGGCATAGCCGTCGACGGCGGCGTTGTCGAAGGCCGGCACATTGCGCGGCGCCGCGACGGGCTCCGCCAGAATCCGGCCATGCGCCGCCTCGAGCGCGACCTCCTCCACACCGGCGACCGGGCGTATGCGCTCCGCGATCAGCGCCAAGGCCTCCTCGTGCCGCAGCCGGTCCCTGTCATGCAGGAAGCAGTCGTCGAGAAGCCTCTTCGGCGGCATGCTCATGGGGCGGCTCCCGTGCCCGCAAGGCCCATATGGCCGATGACGAAATCGGCGATCGCTGAGATGTCGTCGCGCGCGAAGACCGGCACGCAGGCATCCTCGACCGACCCGCTTGCCGCGATGGCCACGACGCTCGGATCGCCGCCCGCCAGCTCGGGATGGCCGAGCGCGGCGTCGCGCACCTCGATCTTGGGGTGGGCCTCGCGCTTGTAGCCCTCCGCCACGACGAGGTCGCAGGGCGCGAGCTTCGCGAGGATCTCGCCAAGCGGCGGCTCGGGGTCGCCCTTGAGCTCGTGGATGAGCGCCCAGCGGTTCGCCGACACGACCGCGACCTCGCGCGCGCCGGCCACGCGGTGGCGGTGGCTGTCGCGGCCCGGCTGGTCGATATCGAAGCTGTGATGGGCGTGCTTGACGGTCGAGACGGCGAAGCCGCGCGCGACGAGCTCGGCGACGAGGCGTTCCGTCAGCGTCGTCTTGCCCGCCCCCTTGTAGCCGGCAATGCCGAAGACGGGCGTGCTCATGCGGCCCCCTCGCCCATGAGGCGTTCGGCTTCCCGGATGTCTTCGGGCCGGTTGGCGTTGAAGAACGGATCGACCGGGTCGTCCGGGAACGCCGCCACGGCGAGCCGGTAGCGCGCCGTCCACATGTCGACCTTGCGGATGCCCTCCTCGACGAGCGCGCGGCGAAGATCGGCCTCCAGCCGCACGGGCCACAAGCCGAAGACGGGGTGGTTGCGCCCGCCTGACGCCGCGCAGGCCATGTCGGCGCCCTCGCGCGCGACCGCCTCGCGGAGGCGGCGGACGAGATCGCGCGGGAAGAAGGGCGTGTCGCTCGCCACGCTCACGACCCATTCGGCCTGGGGGTCGTTGACGCGGGCCCACATCATGCCCGCCAGCACGCCGGCGAGCGGGCCCGGAAAGTCCGCAACCGGGTCCGCCATGACCGGCAGCTCGTACTCCGCGAAACGCTCCGGATCGCCATTGGCGTTGAGCAGCATGGAATCGACCTGGGGCCCGAGCCGCCCGATCACATGGGCGAGGATCGGCCGGCCGGCGAGCGCGATCAGGCCCTTGTCGCCACCGCCCATGCGCCGCGCGAGCCCGCCTGCCAGAATGACGCCTGTCACACCGCGTCCCGTCACCTGTCCCTGACGCCTTCTCCCCCGCGCGCGCTCAGGCATGTGCGCCCTTGCGCCGATGTTTCCGCTCCTCCTCCGGCACCGCGGAGAGGTCCTGGTCGTACACGATGCGCTCCGCACCCGAAAGCGCCATGAAGCGCTTGCCGCGGGCGCGGCCGACGAGCGTGAGGCCGGCCTTCCGGGCGAGCTCCACGCCCCAGGCGGTGAAGCCCGACCGCGATATGAGGATCGGGATCCGCATCATCACGGTCTTGAGGATCATCTCCGAGGTCAGCCGCCCGGTCGTGTAGAAGATCTTGTCGTCGGCCGAAATCCCGTTGAGCCGCATGAAGCCCGCGATCTTGTCGACCGCATTGTGCCGGCCGACATCCTCCATATAGACGAGCGGGCGGTCCTCCTCGCACAGCACGCAGCCATGGATCGCCCCGGCATGGAGATAGAGCGAGGGCTGCGTGTTGATCTTGCGCATGAGGGTATAGAGCCACGACGTCCTGAGCTCGGCATCCGGCGGCAGGCGGACCGTCTCGAAGCTCTCCATCACGTCGCCGAAGATGGTGCCCTGCGCACAGCCGGAGGTGCGGATCTTCTTCTTCAGCTTCTCCTCGTAATTCGTCTCGCGCGCGGTGCGCACCACGACGACCTGAAGCTCCTCGTCGTAATCGATGCCCGTGATCTCGTCGTCCCCGGCGAGCATGTTCTGGTTCGCGAGATAGCCGACGGCGAGGAGATCGGGATGGTCGCCGATGGTCATCATGGTGACGATCTCCTGCCCGTTCAGGAACAGCGTCAGCGGGCGCTCATAGACGACCGGAACCTCCACCGGCCGGCCATCCTGGTCGACGCCGGTGACGACCTCCGACAGGCGCGGGTCCTCCGGATCTGGCGCGACCTCGAACTCGCGCAGGGGCTTTGCGTTCTTCACCATCTCGTCGCGGCCTCCCAGGGGCTCCTGTCGGGAATGGTCGATCCTGGCGCCCCGCCATGCAAGCCCCTTTGCGACAGGCGAAACGCCTTGCCGCATGCGGGCGGCGGCGCGGTCAGATCACATTCGCCTCGCGGATCGGCTCGTTCCGCTCGATCCTTTCGTACCCGAAACGGGTAAGGTCGATGCTCGTGAACCGGCCATGGATGATAAGCTCGGTCACCGCCCGGCCGGCGGCGGGGGCCTGCTGGAGACCGTGGCCGGAGAAACCGTTGGCGAAATAGAGATTGGCGATGCGCGGATGGACGCCGATCACCGCATTCTGGTCGAGCGTGTTGTAGTCGTAGAAGCCGGCCCAGGCGCCGGTCATCTTGATCGCCTCGAAGGCCGGCACGCGTTCGGCGAGCCGGGGCCAGATCTCGCTGTCGAACCAGCCATAGTCGACCTCCAGATCGTCGGTCGCCGGCTCCTGGTCTGCGGCGGGCGACATGCCGCCCACATAGTGCGCGCCCTCGCGGCGGAAATAGATGCCGGAGGGGGCGACCACCAGCGGCGTCTCGGGAAGCTGCTCGCGGCAGTCGAACACGAAGACGTAGCGCTTGCGCGGCTCGACCGGCAGGTCGACCCCCATCAGCGCCGCGACCCGGCCGGCATTGGGCCCCGCCGCATTGACCAGCGCGCCGCAGCCGATCTCGCGCCCGTCGGCCAGCCGCACGCCCGAGACCCGGCCGCCATCGAGCGCGGCGCCGGTCACCTCGCCGGTAATGTAGTCCACGCCGCGGGCCTGCGCGGCCTTGCGCATCAGCGACATCAGGCCGAACGGGTCGAGCCAGCCCTCCCCGGTCAGCCCCAGCGCCCCCGCCGCGATGCCCTCCAGCGACAGCCACGGAAACCGCTTCGCGAGATCGTCCGGATCGAGCAGGACGATGTCGGCACCATGCGCCTTCTGCCGCGCGACATTCGCCTCCAGCACGGGCGTGCCGTCCTCCGACGCCAGCAGCATGTAGCCCTTCTCGCGGAAGGAGACGTCCGCATCCTCGCCGAAGCGCTCCTTCAGCGAGCGGACGAAGGACAGGCCGAACAGCGACATCTCGATGTTCTCCGGCGTGGAGAACTGCTGGCGCAGGCCGCCCGCGGAGCGTGCCGTCGCCGTGTCGGCATAGCCCGGATCCCTCTCCACGACCGCGATGCGGCCGTCGAACCCCGCCTCATGGCTCAGGAAATAGGCGACCGCGCTGCCGATCACGGCGCCCCCCACGATCACGACGTCATAATGCGACATGCCATCCGTCTCTTGTGTCTGCTCGCCCGTCCACGGCGCCCGTCCACGACGCCTGCCTGCGCGCCGTCACTGTGCCCGAACCGGCACGCCCTTCCAAGGCGTGTCGGACATCTTTTAAAGCCCTCTCTGCCAAGGGAGGGGCGACGTTGTGCCGGGACCGCCCTCGGCACTGGAATTGTGCGGTGCAATCGCTTAGGGTCGCGGTGGCCTTTCCGCCTGCCGATCAGCCGTTCAAGGGAGATTTCGCGACATGACCATCAGGCCACGCCGCAGCGTGCTCTATATGCCGGGCTCCAATGCCCGCGCGCTGGAGAAGGCGAAGACGCTTCAGGCGGATGTCCTGATCCTCGATCTGGAGGACGCGGTGGCCCCGGAGGTCAAGGAGACGGCGCGCACGCAGGTCTGCGAGGCGGTCTCGGCCGGCGGCTACGGACGTCGCGAGCTCGTCATCCGCATCAACGCGCCCGCGACCCCCTGGGGGCCCGAGGACCTCGAGGCGGCCATCGCCGCGCGGCCCGACGCGATCCTCGTGCCGAAGGTGAGCCGCGCCGACGACGTCCGCGACATCGCCGACCGCCTCGCCGCCGCCGGCGCGCCCGGCGGCATCGGCCTGTGGGCCATGATGGAAACGCCGCTCGCCATGCTGAATGCCGGCGAGATCGCGGCGACCGCGGCCGATCCGCGCAACAGGCTCAAGGCCTTCGTCATGGGCACCAACGATCTCGCCAAGGAGACGCGCGCGGCGATCACGGCGGACCGCGCGCCCATGCTCGCCTGGCTGTCGACCTCCGTCGCCGCGGCGCGCGCCTACGGCATCGACATCGTCGACGGCGTCTATAACGACTTCCGCAACGAGGACGGCTTCGCGGCGGAATGCGCGCAGGGCCGCGCGCTGGGCTTCGACGGCAAGACGCTCATCCACCCGAGCCAGATCGCCCCGTGCAACGCGGCCTTCTCGCCCGGCGCGGACGAGATCGCCGATGCCCGCGCCATCATCGCAGCCTTCCGCGAGCCGGAGAACGAGGGCAAGGGCGCGATCAACCTCGACGGACGCATGGTGGAACGCCTGCATCTGGAGACGGCGAAGCGCACCGTGGCCATCGCGGAGGCCATCGCGTCGGCGGACGCGGATGCGTGAGGGGGACCGCAATCCCATGACGACCACCGACAAGACCACGCCCGGCAATTTCTTCGAGGACTTCACCGTCGGCCAGACGATAGGCCACGCCACCCCGCGCACGGTGACGGAGGGCGACGTCGCGCTCTATACCGCGCTCTACGGCACGCGCTTCGCCGTCCAGTCGGGCGCGGCGTTCGCCGAACAGGTGGGCTATCCGCGCATGCCGGTGGACGATCTGCTCGTCTTCCATATCGTCTTCGGCAAGACCGTGCCCGATATCTCGCTCAACGCGGTCGCCAATCTCGGCTATGCCGACTGCCGCTTCGAGGCGGCGGTCTATCCCGGCGATACGCTGTGGGCGACGTCGGAGGTGATCGGGCTGAAGGAGACCTCCAGCGGCAAGACCGGCATCGTCTATGTGCGCTCCACGGGCCGCAACCAGCGCGGCGAGACGGTGCTCGACTATGTGCGCTGGGTGATGGTCAGGAAACGCGACGAGGCCTCCCCGGCGCCCGATCCCGTCGTGCCGGACCTGCCCGGGGCCGTCGGCCCCGCCGTTCTGGGGGCGGCCTGCCCGACCATCGACCGCGGACAGTGGGACACCACGCTCTCCGGCAGCCCCATGCGCTGGAGCGACTACCAGGCCGGCGAGCGGATCGACCATGTGGACGGCATGACGGTGGAGGAGGCCGACCACATGATGGCGACGCGCCTCTACCAGAATACCGCGCGCGTCCATTTCAACCAGTTCACGGAAGGCAAGGGCCGCTTCGGCCGGCGGCTCGTCTATGGCGGGCACGTCATCAGCCTCGCCCGCGCGCTGAGCTTCAACGGGCTCGCCAACGCGTTCCATGTCGCCGCCATCAATGGCGGGCGCCATGTCGCGCCGCTCTTTGCCGGCGACACGGTCTTCGCCTGGTCGGAGGTGACGGAGACGGCGGAGCTGCCGGACCGCACCGATGTGGGGGCGCTGAGGCTGGTCACCCATGCGACCCGGGACCGGCCCTGCGCCGACTTCCCCGGCCGCACGGAAGACGGCTACGCCGACGGCGTGATCCTGGAACTCGACTACTGGGTATTGATGCCGCGCTGACGCGCCAATGGGAGGACCCCGCCATGCTGTTCGCCATCATCTGCACGGACAAGCCCGATCACGGCCATATCCGCGCCGGGACGCGCCCGGACCACTTGGCCTATCTCGCCGATCTCGGCGAGCGTGTGCGCATGGCCGGCCCCTTCACCGACGAGACGGGCGACAAGATGACCGGCAGCCTGATCGTCCTGGAGGCGGACACGGCGAACGAGGCACGCGAGATCGCCGCCCTCGACCCCTATGCGCGGGCCGGCCTCTTCGAGACGGTGGACATCCGCCCCTGGAACTGGGTGATCACGGACGGCAAGCCGCGTTAGAGTGTTTTCCGAGCGGGCCGGTGCAGCAACAACCAGACAGGAAAACGCACAAGATCGTGCCTGCGGTCCGGCAGCCCCCGATCGAGCGGAAAGGAGCGTTGAGAGTATGGCCTACTGGCTGTTCAAGTCCGAACCCGGCACATGGTCCTGGGAGGACCAGAAGAAGGCCGGCGACAAGGGCGCGGAATGGGACGGCGTGCGCAACCACCTCGCCAAGAACAACATGATCGCTATGAAGCCCGGCGATCTGGGCTTCTTCTATCACTCGGTCAACGAGAAGCGGATCGTGGGCATCGTGTCGGTCGTGGCGGAGGCCCATCCCGATTCGACCGATCCGGAGGGGCGCTGGCTCTGTGTGGACGTCGCCGCGATGGAGGACATGCCGCGGCCCGTAACGCTCGAGGAGGTGAAGGCGGACCCCGCGCTCAAGGAGATGAGCCTGGTGAAGCATTCCCGCCTGTCCGTCCAGCCGGTGACGCCGGAGGAATGGCGCCTCGTCTGCCGCATGGGCGGCCTGGAGACCCCGCCGCTCAGCGAATAGGACCCGATCGGGCGAACCGCTCACGATCCCCCCAAAGGGGACGCGAGCGGGATTTGACAGATACGACATACACTTTTCGGTCTTTTTGTCGTAGAAGCGCAATTTGTGCGCGATGAAGGCGCGTCGCCCCGTAGGCGCCGCAAGACATTCGGATCCGGGTGGATATGTGCCACCCGTCACATGGGGGAAGACATGACTCTTCGTACGATTGGCCAGCGGATCCAGGGTTCGCTGTTCTGCATTGTCGCAATCGCGTTCATTGCGGCCATGTCCGCCGGGACAGCCTTCGCGGCCACGCCCGAGGGCTGGTCGCGGACGATGGTGGAGAAAGGCGACGTCCATCTCGAGATTTTCGAGCGCGGGAGCGGGAAGACCGTTCTGATGCATCCCTCTCTCGGACGGCCGGCCCAGGACTTCGTAGGCCTCGCCAACAGCGTGGTGGAGGCGGGCTATCACGTGGTCCTCATCAATCCGCGCGGCATCGGCGCAAGCACCGGTCCGATGGACAAGGTGAAGCTGCAGGATCTCGGCAACGACGTCTGGATGGTCGCCGACCGGCTGAAACTCGACAAGGTCTTCATGCTTGGCCAGAATTTCGGCAATCGCGTCTCGCGGACGGTCTCGTCGCTCCAGCCCGACCGCGTGATCGGTCTCGTGCTGCTCGCCTGCGGCGGCGAGATCGAGCCCGACAAGGCGACATGGGAGGTGTTCTGGAAGATGTACGACCCGAGCCTCTCGCCGAAGGAGCATCGCGAGGCGGTGGCAAGCTCGATGTTCGCCAAGGGCAACGATCCCGATGCCTTCCTCGACGGCTGGCACCAGAAGACGGCAAAGCTTCAGGCAAGCGCCGCCGAGCGCACCGATTTCAAGCCGCTCTTCAATGGCGGCACGGCGCCCGCGCTCGTGGTCCAGGGGCTGCAGGACAAGATCGCGCCGCCCCAGAACGCCTTCGATTTCGTCACCAACCGCCCCGATGCGCGGCTGGTCGCCTTTCCGGATATGGGCCACGCGATGCTGCCGGAGCAGCCCAAGCACATCTCCGATGCCGTCATCAATTTCCTGAACGACCAGCAATAGCGGGATCGTTCCGACAAACGGACATGCCGCCGGCGCGGCCGGCTCCGACGTGAGCGCGTCGGGCCGGCGGCTGTCCCCCCGGCCCGTCCCTGCCGCCTATCGGGCCTCCGGCGCGGGACCCGTCTCCGCCTCGATCATCTGCAGGAAATTGCGCAGCGTGGGCGTGGTGTCGTCGCGCCGCCACACGATCCCGGTCTCCAGCTCCGGCGCCTCGCCCGCAAGGTCCAGATAGCGCACGCCCGACCGCGCCAGATGACGCAGCGAGGCCGGAACGAGCGCGATGCCCATGCCCGCGGAGACGAGGCTGATGATGGTCTGCATCTGGATGGCGTTCTGCACGATATGCGCCCTGCCGCCGCGCGCGGCGTAGTAGCCGGTGACCAGATCGTAGAAGGACGGGGCGACCCGCCTTGGAAAGACGACAAGCGGGGAGGATACGACGTCGGCGGCGGGCAACCGCCCCTGCGCCGTACCGAGGCGCCCCTCCGCGATCCAGCTTTCCGGCACCGCGGCGATGAGCGGTTCGCGCACCAGCCTGCGATAGGCGAAGCCGTCGGGAAGCTCGGTCTCGCGGTCGGGGATGACGATCCCGGCCTGGCCGCTCCCTTCCGTGAGCGCGGCGATCTGCATGTCGCTCGTGGCCTCCGTCAGGGCGAGCTCGACATCCGGGTAGAGCGCACGGAAGCGGTGGACCAGCGTCGGCAGGATGCTGTAGTCGGCGGTGCTGACGAAGGACAGCTCCAGCCGGCCGGCGCTGCCCCTGCGGATCCGGTCCGCGATATCGCCGAGGCCGTCCACGGCATCGAGCGCGGCGCGGACATGGGGCAACCAGTCCGCGCCGAAGGGCGTCAGCGCCACGCTGCGCCTGGTGCGCGCGAAGAGCGGCGCGCCCAGATCGCGCTCCAGCGCCCTGATCGACTGGCTCAGCGGAGGCTGGGTCATGCCGAGCCGCCTGGCCGCCCGCCCGAAATGCAGCGTCTCGGCCACGGCCATGAAGTGCCTGAGTTGGCGAACATCCATCCGTTCATATCCTGTGCGACCCAATAGCCGCTTAATAATATATTTTACTCTCCGCTTCGAGGCGGATAGCTTGCGCGCGCGATCACCATCTCCGGGAGGGTTCCATGCCACCGTATCGTTCGAGAACCAGTACCCATGGCCGCAACATGGCCGGAGCCCGCGGGCTCTGGCGTGCCACCGGCATGAAGGACAGCGATTTCGGCAAGCCGATCATCGCCATCGTGAACTCCTTCACCCAGTTCGTGCCGGGCCATATGCACCTGAAGGATCTGGGCCAGCTCGTCGCGCGCGAGGTGGAGAAGGCGGGCGGTGTCGCGAAGGAATTCAACACCATCGCGGTCGATGACGGCATCGCCATGGGCCATGACGGCATGCTCTATTCGCTGCCCTCGCGCGAGATCATCGCCGACAGCGTGGAATACATGGTCAACGCCCATTGCGCGGACGCCATGGTCTGCATCTCCAACTGCGACAAGATCACCCCGGGCATGCTGATGGCCGCCATGCGGCTCAATGTTCCTTGCGTCTTCGTCTCCGGCGGGCCGATGGAGGCGGGCAAGGTGACCTGGGAGGGCAAGGACGTCTCGCTCGACCTGATCGACGCCATGGTGGCCGCGGCCGACGACAAGTATTCCGACGCGCAGGTCCAGGCCATCGAGCAGGCCGCCTGCCCCACCTGCGGCTCGTGCTCGGGCATGTTCACCGCGAACTCCATGAACTGCCTGGCCGAGGCGCTGGGCCTGGCGCTGCCGGGCAACGGCTCGACGCTGGCCACCCATGCCGACCGCGAGCGGCTCTTCGTGGAGGCGGGCCATCTGGTCGTGGACCTCGCGCGCCGCTATTACGAGCAGGACGACGCCTCGGTCCTGCCGCGCGCCATCGCGACGGTCGCGGCCTTCGAGAACGCCATGTCGCTCGACATCGCCATGGGCGGCTCCACCAACACCGTGCTGCATCTGCTGGCGGCCGCCAATGAGGGCGAGGTCGATTTCGGCATGTCCGACATCGACCGGCTGTCGCGCAAGGTGCCCGTGCTCTGCAAGGTCGCGCCCGCCAAGAACGACGTGCACATGGAAGACGTGCACCGCGCCGGCGGCATCATGGCGATCCTCGGCGAGCTCGACCGCGCCGGGCTGCTGGACACGTCCGTCGGCTCGGTGCATGCCGAGACGCTCGCCCATGCGCTCGACCGCTGGGACGTGGCCCGCACCAATTCCGAAAGCGTCCACGACTTCTACCGCGCCGCGCCGGGCGGCGTGCGCTCCACGACCGCCTTCTCGCAATCGCGCCGCTACGACACGCTCGACCTCGACCGGCAGACGGGCGCGATCCGCGATACCGACCACGCCTTCTCCAAGGATGGCGGACTGGCGGTGCTCTACGGCAATCTCGCCGAGGATGGCTGCATCGTGAAGACGGCGGGTGTCGACGAGTCGATCCTCACCTTCTCCGGGCCTGCGCGCATCTTCGAGTCGCAGGACAGCGCGGTCTCCGCGATCCTGACCGGCAAGGTGCACGAGGGCGATGTGGTGCTGATCCGCTATGAGGGCCCGCGCGGCGGCCCCGGCATGCAGGAGATGCTCTACCCCACCTCCTACCTGAAGTCGAAAGGCCTCGGCAAGGCGTGCGCGCTGGTGACGGACGGCCGCTTCTCCGGCGGCTCCTCGGGGCTGTCCATCGGCCATGTCTCGCCGGAGGCCGCCGAGGGCGGCACCATCGGCCTTGTGGAGGAGGGCGACCGGATCGAGATCGACATCCCCGCCCGCAGGATCCACCTCGCCGTGGACGATGCGGTGCTGGCCGAGCGCCGCGCCGCGCGCGAGGCGAAGGGCTGGCAGCCGGACGAGCAGCGCAAGCGCAAGGTGTCGAAGGCGCTGCAGGCCTATGCCGCGCTGACGACCTCCGCCGCCCATGGCGCCGTGCGCGATCCCGGCCAGCTCGCCGCGCATCCGCCGCGGAACTGATCGCCCTCGCGGCACCGCACCGTTCGGGGGCCGGCGTGCCGCCCCCCCATCCTTGCCGCCGGTTCCCGGAGCGGACATGCCCTCGTGCCCCCTTGCGCGAGGCCGCATTGCCGCATGCCATGACAACAGGCCGCCTCGTGACAGTACCGCACGCAACGGCCCCGGACGGCTCCAAACCGCCCGGTGACGCAAAATGATAAACCCCTTCCCGCCATCCACTGTACTCTCGGCAAACGGAGCATCCGCCGGCTGCGGATCGCTGAGGCACAGATCGCTGACGCACAGACAGCGCACGACAGAACAAAGTCTTTGTCGGCACTGCTTCAGGTAACGCTGACCAGAACGGGCAGGATTGCCCGGCACATGCTCTGCCAATGGGAGGAACTGCAGTATGCGCGGTTTTCTGGATGGGGGCATTGCGCACAGGGTTCACCTGCGCGGCATGAGCGACAAGCAACAGAAGAACGTATGCCGGACCGCGGCCTGAAGGCGGCGCGGACATTCGGCAAGACGGTCCGCCCCCTTCCCGAGACGGGCTGGCCGGTCAGCCCGTCGGGCATGGGCGTAGCAGACGGCACGCCATCGGCCGAACGCGCCCGAGCCGTTTGAGGCCAGCGGCCGCGGATCGGCGAGACAAGGAAAGACCGGGGGAGGTGAGTGCCCCGTTTCACCGGAGGGGGCGGAACGGGGCACTCACCGATATTACCGGAGCGCCGGACAATCGGAAAAAACTATTACCGAATCCGCGTCCGGTTTCCGATGCTGTCCGCCAGCATTCATCCATGCGAGGGCAACCTATGGCTTCAGACCTCACTTCGACGACGGCATCTCGCAGTCAGGCCGACAATCCGGGAGGCCGGCTCGCATTGTCCCCATCCTCCGGGGGCGACAGCATGCCGGCGCCCTGTGTCCGCAAGGCCCAGGACGTCCCGATCGCGGACGGCCCGATCGTGGAGGAGCCGGCATCGGAGGACCATCCGGCGCAGGAGGCATCCGGCGATGTGATGAAGGATGTCGGCAGGCAGCTGGAACGGATGCGGCCGACAATATCCGTCATCCCGGAGGGCGCCGGAGACACCACGCACACCCCGTCCGGCCGGCACGCCGGTCCCGAAACGGGCGGCGGCGACAAGACGGGCGAGGCGTTCTCGGACGCCACCAGGAGCATGTCCCGGCAACAGGCAACCGAGAACGCGGCACAATCGATGCAGAACAGCGACATGCTGCATCGCGCGCAGATGATGTCGGCCCAGATGAAGCACGATCAGGCACTGGCGAACCACATCCAGCAGCTGGCGACCGACCTTCAGAGCGACGCCCAGGCCAATCTGAAGCAGTCCCTGCAGAAGCTCGGCGAGACCGCCCGGGCATAATCCGGGCGGCAGCCTCACAGCCTGCCGGCCACAATGCGCCCGCGACAGGCGGGCGGGCGATTGACAGACACTCTCCTCTGGACATTAATGTCCAGAAGAGCGCTCCGGGAACGCTTCCGCGAGTTCCGGGCGCGAGAGGAGGGGAGTTGTCCTGATGCTGAAATCACTGTTCGGACTGACTGTGGCGCTCGGCACCGCGCTGGCGCTGACCGCCGGCGCGGCGGAGGCCGTGACGCTGAAGATGGCGACCGATTCCGGCGCCAAGGGCTCGCCCACCGGCGATGCCATGGAGGAATGGGCGGAGCTCATCTCCGAGAGCACCGGAGGCGACGTCGAGGTCGAGATCTTCTACCAGAACGAGCTCGGCGGACAGCAGGAGGTGTTCGACCTGTTCGTCGCCGGCGATGTCGATCTGATGATCAACTGGCCGATGACCTCCTATGACAAGCGCATCTCGGTCGTCTACACGCCCTATATGGTCTTCACCTGGGAAGAGGCGCTCGACGCCTACAAACCCGGCGGCTGGGTCCATTCCATGATGGACGGCATCTATGCCGATATCGGCCTGAAATTCTTCGGCGCCTGGCCGGAGGGCTTCAACGGGGTGGCCACCAAGGGCCGCTACGCCACGACGGTGAAGGACGCCGACGGCCTCAAGGTGCGCGTGCCGCCGACCTTCCCCTTCGCGGAGACGCTGCAGGCCATGGGCTACCAGACGGCGACCATCGACTGGGGCGAGGTCTTCACCTCCATCCAGACGGGTGTGGTCGACGGCGACGCGGCCAATGTCATCTACTGGGACTACGAGTATTTCCGCGACACGCTCGACTACTACACCCAGACCAAGCAGAACTTCATCACAGGGATCCTGTCGATGAACCTGCAGAGCTGGGAGAGCCTGTCCGCCGACCAGCAGAAGGCGGTCGAGGCCGGCGCGGTGAAGATCATGGAGAAGCATTTCGCGGCGGCCCGCGAGATCGACCGCTCCTATGTGGAGAAGGCCAAGGAGGCCGGCATGACCTATGTCGAGCCGTCCGACGCCGACATGAAGGCGCTCGCAAAGACCGTGCGCGAGACGGTCTGGCCGCAGATGGAGAAGGAGGTCGGCGCGGAGATCATGGACGTGATCCGCAAGAACGCCTCCAAGCTCTAGCGGAGACCATGACGAGATCGGCGCTCATCCGCTCATGCCCGCGCAGGCGGGCATCCAGGCCGGGCTCCCGCTTGTGCGGGGGCGAGCGGATGGACCGCCGCGTCACCCCGATCGCAGCCGCCTCCAATGTGTCTTCCGACGGATAGAGAGGCCCCCGCAACCGGGCGGGCTTGCCCGGTTGCGGGGCCGGACAGGGCGCCGGAAGGTTCCGGGGAACACGCTGGATCAGAGGGACACCGCCTGTGAGCGAACGGCCGACATCGCGTCTCGCCCGTCTCGACAAATGGCTCGCCATGGCGCTCGACGCCGTGGCCATCGCGGCGAGCCTCCTGGTCACGGGCCTGCTCTTCGTGCTGGTTCTCACCCGCTATGTCTTCGGCTGGAACTTCTCCGAGGCGCACGATCTGAGCCTGCTCGCCGCCATGTTCCTCTACATGACCGGCGCGCTCATCGCGTCGCGCCGGCTCGAGCATCTCACCGTGGACTTCCTGCCCTCGCAGATCTCGCGCGCGCGGGCCAAGGCGATCCACCGCGCGGTGGTCGCCGCGATCACCGCGGTCATCTGTGCCTTCTTCATCTACTGGGCCTACAGGATGTTCGCCTGGGGCCTCATGCGCCCCCAGACCACGCCGGCGCTCCGCCTGCCGCTCTGGATCCCGCAAGCCTCGATCATGCTCGCCGCGGTCGGCTGCTTCGCCTATGCGCTGCGCGACCTGATCGCGGGGCTTGAGGACGTCCGCCGCTCCGGCGGGCAGGACGGCTGAGGCATATGGAGGCCGCCCTCGCCATCCTCCTCCTGGTCGTGCTGATGGGGCTCGGCGTGCCCGTCGCATGGGCCTTCGCGGGTGTGCTCGCCTATCTGGTCCATATCTACGACGCCAATCTGAACACCTTGATGCTGCAGGGCTTCCGCTCCCTGAACTCGGTCGTCCTGCTCGCCCTGCCGCTCTTCGTGCTGACCGGCTATCTCATGCAGTCGGGCGGAATCGCGCTGCGCCTCGTCAATTTCATCGAAGCCATTGTCGGGCGCAGGAAGGGCGGTTTCGGCGCCTCGCTCGTGCTGACATCGGGCATCTTCGGCGCGATCTCCGGCACCGCCACCGCGGCGGTCGCCTCCATCGGCACGATCATGATCGACCCGCTGGAGAAACGCGGCTATCCCCGCGGCTATTCGGCGGCCCTCCTCGGCATCGCCTCGCTGCTCGGCATCCTCATCCCGCCCTCCATCACCATGATCCTGTTCGCGGTGGTGACGCGCCAGTCCGTGGCGGCGTGCTTCGCGGCGACCATCGGGCCGGCAATCCTGCTCTCGCTCGGCCTGCTGATCTTCAACCGCGTCTCGGTCGGGCGCGCCTTCGACGAGCAGCTCACCGGCATCGCGCAGAAGGCGGAGCGCCGTGGCGCCATCGCGAAGGCGCTGCCCGCGCTCGCCCTGCCGGCGATCATCCTCGGCGGCATCTATGGCGGCATCTTCACGCCGACCGAGGCGGCCGCGGTCGCCGTGATCGCCGCGCTGATCGTCGGCGCCTTCGTCTATCGCGACCTCACCTGGGCGCGCTTCCGGTCGAGCGTCATCAGCGCGGCGGAGACGACGGGATCGATCGTCCTGATCCTCCTGTTCTCCTTCATGATCAGCCGCATCCTGGCCTTCGAGCGCGTGCCGCAGGACCTGACCGAATTCGTCACGGGCTTCGCCACGGACCCCTTCTGGGCGCTGATCCTGGTCAACGCCGTGCTGATCGTCGCGGGCGCGCTGATGGACGACGTGTCGGTGACCGTCGTCATCGCGCCGCTCTTCCTGCCGGTGGTCACCGCCGTCGGCGTCGATCCGCTGCACTTCGCCGCGATTGTCGGCTGCTCGGTGGTGATCGGCGCCAACAGCCCGCCCGTCGCGCCGATCCTTTACATGGCCTGCCGGGTCGGGCGGATCTCGATCCACCATGCGGTCGGCCCGTCGCTCCTGCTGATCGCGACGGTCGCCCTGCCGGTCATGCTGGTGACCACCTTCTGGCCCGAGCTGTCGCTCTTCTTCCCCAGGCTCTTCGGCTTCTACTGAGGGCCCGCCCCGTTTTCTACGCGCTGGACGTCCGGGCGGCGTGCAACGTCTCCAGCCGGCGCATGAGGAGCGGCGCGGGCGGGGCCTCCGGAGCGTCTGAGAGCGCGGCGGAGTCTTCGGCGAAATGGCATGCGACCGCGCTGGCGCCGAGCGGTCTCAGCTCCGGGCGCTCCTGCCGGCATCGGTCGCCGGCGAGCGGGCAGCGCGGGTGGAAGGCGCAGCCCGAGGGCGGGTTGAGCGCGGAAGGCGCGTCGCCCGTCACCTCCTCGCGGTTCGGCGGAATGCCCGGCACGGGCCGCGGGGCCGCGGCGATCAGCGCGCGCGTATAGGGGTGGCGCGGATTGGCGAAGATCTCCGCCGTCGTGCCCTCCTCCACGATCCGCCCGAGATACATCACGCACACGCGGGTCGCGATATGGCGCACGATGGCGAGGTCGTGGCTGATGAACACATAGGCGAGGCCGAATTGCTGCTGGAGGTCCTTCAGCAGGTTCACGATCTGCGCCTGCACCGACACGTCGAGGGCCGAGACCGGTTCGTCGCAGACGACGAGGCGCGGCCGCGTGGCGAGCGCGCGCGCGATGCAGATGCGCTGGCGCTGGCCGCCGGAGAATTCGTGCGGGTAGCGATCGGCATGATAGTCCGACAGGCCGACGAGCGTCAGGAGCTCGATGACGCGCGGCTCGACATTGGCGCCCGTCGCGACGCCGTGCAGGACGAGCGGCTCGGCGACGACCTCGCGGACTGTCATGCGCGGGTTGAGCGAGCCGAACGGGTCCTGGAACACCATCTGCATCTGCCGGCGCGCCGCGCGCAGCCTGGAGGCGTCGAGCGCGGTGATCTCCTCGCCGTCGAGCGTCACCGTCCCGGCGGTCGGCTCGAGCAGCCGCAGCACGGCGCGGCCCGTGGTCGACTTGCCGCAGCCCGACTCGCCGACAATGGCGAGCGTCTCGCCGGCGGCGACGGAGAAACTCACATCGCTGACCGCCTGCACGAGCCCCACCTGCCGGCGCAACACGCCGCGGCGCACCGGGAAATGCTTGGTCAGGCCCTCGACCCGAAGCACCGGACCGCTCATCGCGAGACCTCCTCGATGGGGGCGTGCCAGCAGGCCACCTCGTGGCCGGGGCCGAGCTCGCGCAGCGGCGGCAGCTCGCTGCGGCAGCGGCTGTCGGCCAGCGGGCAGCGCGAGGCGAAGCGGCATCCCCTGATTTCGGCATAGGGCGAGGGGATGGAGCCGGGGATCGTCTCCAGCCGGTCGGTCATGGTGTCGAGCCGCGGCACGGCGGCCATGAGGCCGATCGTATAGGGGTGCTGCGGCTCGGCGAACAGCGTCCTGACGGGCGCGCGCTCCACCACGCGGCCGACATACATCACCACCACGTCGTCGCAGGTCTCCGCCACGACGCCGAGATCGTGGGTGATGAGGACGATGGCCGCGCCGGTGCGCGCGCGCAGGTCGCGCATGAGCTCCAGAATCTGCGCCTGGATCGTCACGTCCAGGGCGGTGGTCGGCTCGTCGGCGATCAGCAGCTCGGGATCGTTGGCGAGCGCCAGCGCGATCATGACGCGCTGGCGCTGGCCGCCGGACAGCTCGTGGGGATAGTCGTCGACCCGGGCCTCCGGCGAGGGCAGGCGCACAAGGTCGAGCATCTCGATGGCCCGCGCGCGCGCCTTGGCCCGGTCGGACAGCCCATGGGCCCGGAGGCTCTCAACGATCTGGTCGCCGATGGTGTAGACCGGATTGAGCGAGGTCATCGGCTCCTGGAAGATCATGCCGATGCGCCCGCCGCGGAGCTGGCGCATCTCGCGGTCCGGGAGGTCGAGCAGGTTGCGCCCCTCGAACAGGATCTCGCCGCCCGCATAGCGCCCCGGCGGCTGGGGCACGAGGCGCATGATGCCGAGCGAGGTGACCGACTTGCCGCAGCCCGATTCGCCCACAATGCCGAGCGTCGCGCCGCGCTTGACCGTGAAGCTCACCCCGTCGACGGCGCGGAAGGTCCCCGCCTCGGTGTCGAAGTGGATCGCGAGGTCGCGAACGTCCAGAAGCGCCGTGTCGCCCGCAGCTGCCGTCATGCCCGGTCCCCGAGCGGATAGACGTAAGGGACGGCCTCGTCATGGCGGCGGCCGGCGAAGTCGAGCGTGACGAACGCCTCCTCCGCCCGGCGCTGCGCGGCCTCCAGGCCGTCGAGCGCGGCCTCCAGGTCGAAGGCGGCGACCGCGCCGTCGGCGACCACCTGGCGGCCGTCGACGAACACGTCGCGCACCGCACGCTCGGCGGCCACATAGACCAGCGACTGGATCGGGTCGCGCAAGGGGCGCATGGCGGGATGGCGGAGATCGGCGAGGAACAGGTCGGCCTTCGCGCCCGGCGCCAGGCGGCCGATATCGCTCCGCCCCAGGATCACCGCCCCGCCCACGGTCGCGGCGGTGAAGATGTCGGCGGTCCGGATGTCGTAGACATTGCCGGTCATGACGCGGCTGTTGATCAGCGCGTGGCGCAGCTCCTCCAGCATGTTGTGGGGATAGGTGTCGGTGCCGATGCCGATGGGGATGCCGTTGCGGATATAGCGCCCGACCGTGCGCATGGTGATGCCGCGGCGCTGGAAGATGGTCGGACAATGGGCTACGGCCGCGCCGCTGTCGCGCAGGAGGTCGAAATCGCGCGAGATCGGCCAGCACGCGGAGGGATGGTCGTTGAGGAAGATGCCGTGGCCGATGATGGCACCGGGTTCCAGAACGCCCAGATCGTCGAGCCATTCGATGGGCGTGAGCCCGTGGCGCCGGGTGATCTCGTGGAACTCCACCACGCTCTGGGCGGCATGGATCTGGAGCTTAATGCCGCGCTCGCGCGCCGCGGCGAAACTGTCGCGGATGAGCTCCGGCGAGCAGGTGTCGATCTGCGCCGGCGCGACCATGCCGGACAGCCGGCCGGACGGGTGCTTCTCCGCCTCGTCGACGATCTTCAGCGCGGCGTCCATCGCCGCCCGGCCCGCCGCCTCGTCCCACTCATACTCCACCACATGGCCGTTCTTCGTGTACCAGCGCGCGGAGCGGTACATGGGCGCGGCGACCGCGCGCAGGCCGGATTCGGCCAGGAGGTCCACCCAGCCCTCGAACGGCACGGTGAGATCCACAAGCGTCGTGACGCCGGACAGGAGCACCTCGCTCAGGCCCACCCGCACACAGTCGGCCACCCCGTCCGCATCGGGCCGGAACAGCGGCATGAACTCGTAGAGCGAGGACATGTAGAGACGGCGGCTGCCGAGCTCGTCCAGCATGCCCTTGTTCATCGGCTCGCTGGAGGGGTGGGAGTGGATGTTGACGAGGCCGGGGCTGACCAGCCGGCCGCGCCCGTCGATCTCGCGGTCGGCCTCGCCCTCGAAGCGTCCGCCCACATGGACGAGCCGGTCGCCGGCAAAGGCGACGTCGCCATCCCTCAGATAGACATGGGAACCCGAATCGCCGTCCCAGGCGACGATCCAGTCGGCGTTGCGGATCACGGTGGTCTCGGTCATGGGGGGTCTGAGCTCCGGAAGCGGTCGGTCGGTGAGGGAAGGGCGCCGGCCCCGTCCGCCGGGGCCGGCGCAGGTCGCGGGGGTCACTCCTTGTAGGCGATGCCGAGGCCCTTATAGAGGCCGCAGCCATAGAGATTGTGCGGCGTGACCGTCTTGAGCTCGCTCGACTGCGCGATGGTCATCGGCTCGTGATAGAGCGGCAGCCAGACGGCGGCCTCGTGAACCTTCTTCAGGACCTCGCCGTAGCTTTCCGCCCGCACCGCCTCGTCGGTGGCGGTCAGGCCGGCTTCGAGCAGATCGTCGGTCTCCTGGTCGTCCCAGTTCATCCGGTTCGGCGTCGGCATGTTCTCGGAGCGGAAATAGAGGTTCAGCGCGTCGCCGGAGGAGATGTAGGGGAAGCTCATGCCGAAGACGTCGAACTCCTGGGTGGCGAGCTTGCCCCAGGCGATGGTCGCGTCGAAGGGCTGGAGCTGGAGGTCGATGCCGACCTTGCGCAGCTCCGCCTGAACGTATTCGGAGATTTTCTGCCAGGTGGAGCCGGCAAAGACATAGGCGAGCGGCTGGAGCTTGACGCCGTCCTTCTCGCGGATGCCGTCGGCGCCGACCGTCCAGCCCGCCTCGTCGAGGATCTGCGCGGCCTTCTCGGGATCGTATTTCAAGAGCTCGCCGTCGATGGCGTGGTTCCAGTCGAGCGCGTCCTGGCTCACATAGCTGTAGGCCGGCTGGACCTCGCCGAAGAACAGGTCCTCCGCCATCGCCTCCTGGTTGACGGCGAGATTGATGGCCTGGCGCACGGCGGCGTCGTTCACCGTCGGCTTGTCGATCTTGAAGCCGAAGAAATAGGTCCAGAAGGCGGCGTCGGACTGCACGACCTCCGCATTCGGCGCGGCGCGCAGCTGCTCCAGCGCGATATAGGGCACATACTGGGTGATCTGCGACTGGCCGGTGAGGACGGCCACGGTGCGCGTGTTCTCCTCCGGCACGATCTGCCAGACGATCTCCTCGACCGAGGCGGGCCCGGTGGTCTCATAGAAGGACGGACCCCAGACATAGTCGTCGTGGCGCGTCAGCACCATCTTGTTGCGCGGCGTCCATTCGCCCCAGCAGAAGGGGCCGGTGCCGTTGAAGCCCGTGACGCCGAAATCCTCGCCAAGCGCCTCGACATTGTCCTTGTCGATGATCGTCGCGAAGCTCTGGGAGAGCTGGTAGAGCAGCTCCGAATAGGGCGCGCTCATGCGGTACTCGACCGTGTGGTCGTCGACCGCGACCACCTCCTCCAGCGGCCCGGCGCGCCAGGCGACCGGCGACTTCGTCTCGGGATCCTGCCAGCGGGTGAAGCTGTAGACGACATCCTCCGCCGTCATGGGCTTGCCGTCGCAGAACTTGACGTCGTCGCGCAGGTGGAAGGTGTAGGTCTTGCCGTCCTCGGAGACCTCCCAGCTCTCCGCAAGGCCCGGCGCGATGGTCTTCATGTCGGGATCGAGCGCGACCAGCGTGTCGCCCATCATGAAGAGCACCTCCGAGGCCGCGCGGGCCGTCGACTTGTGCGGATCGTAATTGTTGCTGTCGACCTCGCGCACAATGGTGACCGATTGCGCGGCGGCGAGGGCGGGAAGGCCTGCGGCCAGGGCAACCGCAAGGCCGATCCGCCCGGCGAGGGATCGGAAATCTGGTCGGTTGAACATCGGTCTCATGTCTCCTTCTTTGCGTCGGCGGTCAGCCGGTCCGGTCAGGCCTGAAGGCGCGGGTCGAGCACGTCGCGCAGGGCATCGCCCGTGACATTGGCGGCGAGCACGATGATGAAGATGAGCACGGAGGGAATGACGGCGATATGCGGGGCGAACAGCAGGAAGTCGCGGCCCTGGGCGGCCATCATGCCGAGCTCGGCGAGCGGCGGGCGCGCGCCGAGCCCCAGAAAGCTCAGCGCCGCGCCGATCAGGATGACCTGGCCGAAGCGCAGGCTGATGAAGATCATGATCGAGGAGATGGCGTTGCGCACGAGATAGCGGCCGAAGAGCGCGCGGTCCGACAGGCCGACCGCGCGGCCGGCCTCGATATATTCCTGCTTCATGATGCCGACCGCGATGCCGCGCGAGATGCGCGCGCAATCGGGCACCGACGAGATGGCGAGCGCGAGGATCACCGGAAAGGCGCCCTGCCCGAGCACGGCCACGAGCGCAAGACCAAGCAGGATGGCCGGGAAGGACAGCATCATGTCCACGAAGCGCATCACCCAGGGGTCGATCCGGCTGTAGAAGGCCGATACGAGCCCCAGAAGGGAGCCGAAGAAGCCGCCGAGCCCGACGCTCACCACGCCGATCAGCAGCGTCAGCTGCGTGCCGTAGAGAAGGCGCGAGAGGATATCGCGGCCCTGCCCGTCGGTCCCCAGGAGATGCGCCATCGAGCCGCGCGCGGCCCAGGCCGGCGGGACCATGACCTGGCGCGAATTGGCATAGGGGTCGTAGGGCGCAAGCAGCGGCGCGAACACCGCACCGAGCACGATGACGGCCAGCACGGCCATGGAGAGCAGCGCCGCGCGGTCGCGCAGCAGCCGGCGCCACCAGGAAGCGCGCCGGGGCGCCGCGATGTCCTCGGGCGCGACGCCGGCGGCCTCGGTGCTTGCGGTTGCCGTCATGTCTGGACCCTCGGATCGAGCAGGGCGTAGAGGATGTCGACGATCAGGTTGATCGCGATGAAGGCCAGCGCGAGAACCAGGATCGTGCCCTGCGCCACGGGGAAGTCGCTGGACAGGATCGCGCCGACCGCGAGCCGCCCGATGCCGGGCCAGGAGAAGATCGTCTCCGTGACCACCGCGCCGCCGAGCAGATAGCCCGCCTGAAGGCCGACCAGGGTGACCACCGGAATGAGCGCGTTGCGAAGCCCGTGGCGCAGGATCACCGTGCGCTCCGACAGGCCCTTGGCGCGGGCCGTGCGGACATGGTCGAGCTTCAGCACCTCCAGGACCGAGGAGCGCGTCATGCGCGCCACGGGGCCGATGAAGATGAGGCCGAGCGACACCGCCGGCAGGACGATGTGCATGAAGCCGTCGGCGGTCCAGATCGGTCCACCGCGCCCGATGAACGGGAAGATCGGCCAGTAGACACCGAGGAACTGGATCGCGAGCAGGCAGATGAAGAAGATGGGCAGCGACACCCCGCCCACCGAGACCGCCATGATCGCGCGGTCGAGGAGCGAGCCGCGCTTCACCGCCGCGACGGTGCCCATGCCGATGCCGAGCGGGATGGACCAGACGAGGCAGGCCACCATGAGCTCGACCGTCGGGCCGATAGCGCTCACGAGCTCGCTCGTCACCGTCTTGTTGGAGATGAGCGAGCGGCCCATGTCGCCCGCGGCCATGCGTTCCAGATAGGCCCAGAACTGCACGAGCAGCGGCTGGTCGAGGCCCATCTGCTTGCGAATCTCCTCGAGCACCTCCGGCGGTGCCATGGGGCCGGCGAGCACGGTCGCGGGATCGCCCGGCACGAGCTGGAGGAGCATGAAACCGAGAAGCAGGACACCGAAGAGAACGGGAATGGACAGGACGAGGCGGTTGACGATCTGCGCGATCATACGAGCGCCGTCTCCCGCTCGTAGACGACCTCGCCGCCGAGAACGGTCATGTCGCAGACCGTCTCGAGGATCGCCTCCGGAGGCCCGTCGAACATGTCGCGCGACAGGATCGCCACATCCGCATACTGCCCGGGCACGAGCCGGCCCTTGCGCGTCTCGTCATGGGCGCCATAGGCGGCCTCGTAGGTATAGGCGTGGAGCGCCTCCGCCAGGCTCATCGCCTGATCCGCCCCGATGACGGTGCCGCGGTCGGTCTTGCGGGTCACCATGGAATAGATGACGGGGAAGGGATCGATCTCGGTCACCGGGCAGTCGGTGGAGGCGGACGGGTGGAGCCCCGCCTCGATGAAGGCGCGCATGGGATAGGAGAAGGCGCTGCGCTCCTCGCCGAGGACCTGGTTGTAGAGGTCGCCGAAATAGTAGATGAAGCTCGGCTGCGGGGCTGGAATGACCTCCAGCCGCTGCATCTGGGCGATCTGCTCGCGGCTGAGCCAGCCGCAATGCTCGATGCGGTGCCGGCGGCCGGGTGCGGGTTCGGCGGCGAGCGCCTTCTCGTAGGCGGCGAGCACCTGGGCGATGGCGGCGTCGCCAATGGCGTGGATCGCCATCTGGTAGCCGTGCCGGTGCGTGGTCATGACGAGGTCCTCGCAGTCCTCGTCGGTGAGGCAGAGCAGCCCCTTGTCGTTGGTGCCGAGATAGGGCGTCGTCATGGCCGCGGTGCGACCGCCGGCGCTGCCGTCGGTGAAGATCTTGACCGGGCCGATGCGGAACATGTCGTCGCCGACCCCCGTCACGAGGCCTTCCGGCACGGCCTTGTCGAGGATCGAGCGCGTCTTGTCGCCCATCAGGCAGCCATAGACGCGCACCGGCAGACGGCCCGTGCGGTGGGCCTTGCGATAGGCCTCCATCTCCGTCCAGCCGTCGCGGATGCCGATGGCGGCCTCCATCACGGAGGTGATGCCGTAGCGCAGGAGATCCTTGCCGCCGCGCTCGATGGAGCCGACGAGATCGTCGACCGTGAGCTCCGGCAGGACGTCGATCACCGCCTCGCGCCCGGTCTCCGCGAGCAGGCCGGTGAGCTCGTTGTCCCGGCGCTCGATCAGGCCGCCATAGGGCGAGGGCGTGTTGTGGCCGATCCCGGCGAGCTCCAGCGCCTTCGTGTTGGCGACCGCCACATGGCCGCAGGTCCGGACCGCATAGACCGGATTGTCCGGGGCGGCCGCGTCGAGCTCGCGGCGATGGGGGTGGCGCTTCTCGGCGAGCTTGGAGTCGTCATAGCCGCGCGCCAGCACCCATTGGCCGGGCGCGAGCTCGCGGGCGCGCTCGGCGATCCGCTCCAGCACCTCGTCCATGGTCTTGACGGCGGAGGGGCGCAGATCGACCTCCGTCATGGTCGTGCCATAGGGCAGGAGATGCATATGCGCGTCGTTGATGCCGGGGATCGCGAGCCGGCCCGCAAGGTCGATCCGGCGCGTACCCGGCCCGGCGAGGGCCTCGATCTCCGCGCGGGGTCCGGCGGCGAGCACCTTGTCGCCGGAGATGGCGAGCGCCTCCGCGAAGCCCTCGGCCAGGCCCTGCCAGACCCGTCCGCCCACAAGAATGATATCCGCCACCGCCATGATCGAACTCCCCCACTCGTCTCACCGGCATCAATCGAATATATGTGCGGCCGTGCGCCGGCCGGTATTTCCGTCTCGAGCGTCCTTTAGCTGTCGAAGTCGGGATGCCGCTTCTTGGCCAGCCGCATATAGGCGGCCCATTCGGCATCCGCCTTGCCGGGCGTGTCGTGCAGCTTGCTCCACGCCTCGAACTGTCCCGCGGTATGCTCGGCGAGCGCCCTGTCGACGAGGCGCGGCGTGCCGCCCGACGACATGACGGCGAGCTGCGCCCGGCAGGTGCGCTCCAGATTGTGCATCAGGCTGAAGGCCTCGCCGACGGTGCGCCCGCATGTGAGAAGCCCGTGATTGCGCAGGATCATCACATTGCGGTCCCCGAGATCGGCGACCAGCCGCTCGCGCTCCTCCAGGCTCAGCGCCACGCCCTCGTAATCGTGGAAGGCGACGCGGTCGTGGAACTGGAGGGACCACTGGTTGAGCGGCAGGATGCCTTCCTCCATGGAGGAAATGGCGACGCCGGCCACCGTATGGGTGTGCAGCACGCAATGGACATCGGGCCGCGCGGCATGGATCGCGGAATGGATGGTGAAGCCGGCCTGGTTGATGCCGGCGCCATAGGCGTCGCGCAGGATATTGCCGTCGAGGTCGACGGTGACGAGGTTGCCGGCGGTCACCTCGTCGAAGCGCAGGCCATAGGGGTTGATGAGAAAGGCATGCTCGCCCTCCTCGCCCGGCGCGCGTGCGGAAATGTGGGTGAAGATGCTGTCGTCCATGCCGAATTCGGCGATCAGCCGATAGGCGGCGGCGAGGTCCACCCGCTCGACGGCGAGGCCCGCGGTGACGCGCTCCTGTAAGGTCATGGCAATAATCCCCTCGCGCGGGTTGGCCGCGTCGCATGCTTTGTCTCTCGGCGGGTACGATGGCAGAGGCAAGTCGACAAATCAACTGTCGACAATCGGCAATTTGACGATTAATGGGCAATGGAGGTTCATGGGATCGACAAGACCGGCAACGGAGACCGGTCGGAGAACGATTGGAGACCGTACCGAGACTGTAACGAGACTGTACGGGGACCGGATGGGAACTGGGGAGAACGGCCGACATGCCATCGGGCAAGACTGACGCGGGGGCCGCGAAACGGACCTTCCGGGCCGTCCGGCTCGACGATCTGGTGACCGAGATCGCCGGCCAGGTGGTCGAGGCGATCGGCGACGGACGCCTGAAACCCGGCGACAAGGTGACCGAGCTCACCCTGTCGCGCGAGATGGGAACGAGCCGCGCGCCGGTGCGCGAGGCGCTGCGGCGGCTGGAGAGCCAGGGGCTGATCGTGTCGCATCCGCGCCGCGGCTTCTTCGTCCATGCCTACGACACGCAGGAGCTGGAGAACATCTACGACCTGCGGATCTGCCTGGAGCTCCACGCCGCGCAGAACGCCATTGAGCGGATGGGCGAGGACGATGTCGCCCGCCTGCGCGAGCAGGTCGCGCTCCTCCACGAGCTCGGCGCCGCCAACGCCGCCCAGGAGCAGGTCGCCGCCGACTACGCCTTCCACCGCATGCTCTGCGAGATCGCCGGCAACGAGCGCATCGTGCGGCTCTTCGATACGCTGGCGACCGAGCTGCGCGCCGGGATCGCGCTGATCGGCGTCCTCTACGACGACCCGGTGCGGATCGCGCAGACGCACGATCCGATCATCGAGGCCATCGAGGCGCGCGACGCGGCCATGCTGCGCGAGGTCCTGCACGACCATCTGAGCGACGCCCGAACGCAGGTGATCCGCCTCTTCCGCAAGACCTCGGAGAGCTGACGGGCGCGCATGTGTCTCAGGACACGGCCGACGCGGCGTCCGACGGGGCCTCGGGGGACGCCGCCGGAAGCTGTGCGAGGCACCAGCGCAGGACCTGCCCGACATCCGGCTCGAGGGTGACGGCGATGCCGCCGCCGAACGCCTCCCAGGCCTCCGCATAAGGCTCCTTGACCGCCGTCAGGACAGGGATGCCGGCATCGACGGCCCGCTCGACGACCGCGCGCAGGCCATGGCCCTCCGCCTCGCCCTTGCCGAAGCGGTTGAGGACGACAAGCGCGGTCTGCGGGCCGATATCGTGCAGAAGGCGGGCGGTCGCGTCGGCCAGCGCCTGCGGGTCGAGCCGGCAGCCGCGCGATCCGGGCCCCAGGGCCTGGGTTATGCGCCGCCGCCCGCCGCTGGCGACATCCTCCAGATAGGTGGCGGAACAGCAGCCCGGCCCGTCCGGCACGTCGTGCTGGAGATAGCCGGCGACCCTGTATCCGCGTGCCGCGACGGCGCGGGCGGCCGCCGCGAGCACCGCATCCACCCCGTCGCCGGCGGAAAACCGCACCGCTGCGAGGGAAACCGTCCGGTCCGTCATGCGGCGTCTCCGGTGCCGGGACCGGCCCCCGACGGGGCGAAGGCGCGGAACCCCAGCGGGTCGCCCGGTGCGATCCCGGAGACGCCTGCGGGGATGACGGCGAGGCCGTCGGCTTGGCACAGGGCATGGAGCGTCCCCGAGCTGCCATTGCCGAGTGTCTCGAGAACCGGCAGCCCCTCGGGCGAGCGGTCCCTGACCCGGGCGGGAACGAACTCCGTGCGGCCCGTCTTCCGGCTCGCCGCGAACCCGGCAAGCGCGCGGACCTCCACGGCGCCGTCGCCCCCGGCTCCGGCAAGCCGCGCGATCTGCGCGCGGGCGAAGAGCTCGAAGCCGACGAAGGCCGCCAGCGGATTGCCCGGCAGGCCGAGATAGGCGGTGCGCTTCAGCGTCGCGAACATGGCGGGTTTGCCGGGCTTCAGCGCCACCTTCCAGCCATGAACCCGGCCGCCGGCGTCGAGGAGTGCCGCGCGGACAAAGTCGCGCGCGCCGACCGAGACCGCGCCCGAGGAGATCAGCATGTCGAACCGGCCCGCATGGCGCGCGAGGGTGCGCGCGGTCTCCTGCCGGTCGTCGTCGAGAATGCCGAGATCGACCGCCTCCGCGCCCGCGCGCTCGGCAAGCGCTATCAGCATCGGCCTGTTGGCGTCGAAGATCCGCCCGCCATCCGGCGCGGCTCGCGACAGGAGCTCGCTGCCGGTGGAGAGGATGCCGATGCGGGGCCGCCGGACGACGTCGAGGGTGGTATGGCCATTGGCCGCGAGCAGGCCGACATGGCGCGGCTCGATCCGCGTGCCGCCCGCGACGAGCTCCGCACCCCGTGCGATATCGGATCCCAGCGGGCGGATATTCGCGCCCTCGCGCGGGCGGTGGCGAACCGTCAACAGGGCGCCCATGTCGGTGCAGTCCTCCGCCCTCACCACCGCGTCGGCACCGCGCGGAACCGGCGCGCCGGTGAAGATCCGCCAGGCCGCGCCGGCCGGCAGCGCGGCGCCGGACGGGCTGTCTCCCGCCGCGACCGTTCCCGCGACCTCGAGATGCCACGGCCCCTCCCCGTCGAGATCGCCGAGGCGTATCGCGAAACCGTCCATGGCGGACTGGTCGAAGAACGGCATCGGCCGCGGCGCACAGAGCGTGCGGGCGGCGATCCGCCCGACCGCATGGCCGAGACCGACCGCCTCGCTCTCGCGCACCGGCGCGACCATGGACAGCGCGAGCGCGACCGCGTCGTCCACGGCGAGCATGCCGCCCGGCCCGCCAGGACCGTCGCAGCCGCAGCGTTCCGCCCCGGACGGATCCGCCGGCAGGGGTGTAACCGGTAAGAACGCCACGTCGCGTGACTGGACACGCAAGGTCATGGAGGTCACCTCCTACTGGACGAGCGGACCGTCTGCGGCGGTCAGCGAGATGCCGCGAATATCGGCCTCGCCGGCCAGCACCGCGATATATTGCGCGACCGCCTTCGACCAGGAGGACGCCTCGAGCCAGGCGGCGATCCGGTCGGCCACCATGTCGAAGGGCAGCTGCTCGCCCTCGATCCGCCTGTCGAGCGCGATGAGGTGGACCCCGAAGGGGCTCTCCACGGGATGCGCGGAAATCTCGCCCTCCCGCATCTGCGCCAGGGCCGCCTCGAACTCGTCGACCGTGCTGCCGGGCGTAAGCTGGCCGAGATTCCCGCCATGCTCGCGCGAGGGGCAGTCGGAGTGATCCCGGGCCAAAGCGGAGAAATCCTCCGGCCGGCCGGCGAGATGCGCGCACAGGCGGTCCGCCCGCCCGCGTGCGGCGGCCCGCGCCTCGGCATCGTCCGGCGCCGCGGCAAGCAGGATGTGGCGGGCCTCGAACAGCGGCTCGGTGCGGAACTTGTGCGGATGACGGTCGTAATAGCGCCGGCATTCCTCTTCCGTCGCCATCGGCGGGCGCACCTCCCGCTCGATCAGCAGGCCGATGGCGGCGTCGCGCTCCGTCTCCACCCTGCCGGCCTCGTCGCGCCTGGGCGCAGCGGACAGGCCGAGACGGCTGGCCTCCTGCGAGAGGAGCTCGCGGACCGCCAGTGCCCGCGCGGCCGCACGAAGCGCCGCGCCGGGCGTCTCTGCCGGATGGTTCTGGGCCTCCGCGCGGATCTCGCTCTCGGGGATCACGGTGCCGTTGACCGATACGTCCGCGACGATGGGGGCGGCCTTCGGCGGGACCCTCGTATCGGGCTCGCGATAGGTCGTGTAGCCCTCGCCCTGCGCTGCCGTGGAGGGAATGAGCTGGGGATTGCGGTAGAGCGTCGCCATGGGATCACTCCGCGGGCTGCCGGGGGGCGGCCGGGCGATGGTTGCGCTCGCGCACGACCTGATAGCCGGGCCGCCAGATATAGCGGACCGGAACGCTCAGCATGTGCACCAGCCGCGTGAACGGGAAGAGCAGCAGAATGGTCAGCCCGAGCACCAGATGCAGCTTGAAGACGATGGCGGCGTCCGCGACATAGCCGGAGGCTTGCGGATCGAAGGTGAAGATGCCCTGCGCCCAGGACATGAACTTCACCATCTCCTCGCCGTCGAGATGCTGGAGCGACACGGGGATCGTCGCCAGCCCCAGGGCGAGCTGGACCCACAGCAGGAGGATGATCAGCGTGTCGGTGGCGCTGGATGCGGCCCGCACCCGCGGATCGAACAGGCGGCGATGGGCGAGCAGGGTCGCCCCGGCAATGGCCATGATGCCCGCGACGCCGCCGGCGACGATGGCGAGGAGCTGCTTGGCGCCGTGGCTGATGCCGAGCGCGTCGAACACCGCGATGGGGGTCAGGAGCCCGATCAGGTGTCCGAAGAAGATCACCAGCACGCCCACATGGAACAGCACCGATCCCCAGACGAGCTGCCTGCGGCGCAGGAGCTGGGAGGAGCCCGACCGCCAGGTGTAGGGCTCGCGATCATAGCGCACGACCGTGCCGAGGATCAGCACGACCAGCGCGATATAGGGATAGATCCCGAAGAGAAGCGTGTTCAGATAGCCGGACATGGGGGTCTCTCCTCTCAGGCGTTCGGGGCTTGCGAGGGGTCGGCGCCGGGACGTTGCGACGCCCGGATGCGGCGCTGCAGGCGGTCCGGCCCGCAGGCGTTCTCGCCGGCATTGCCGCCGAAGGTGACCGCCTCCTCCTCCCAGACCCGGTCGAGCGCCTCCAGATCGTGGGGATCGTCGTCGGGCACCGCGAGCAGGTCGCGCAGGAGGCTCGCATCGGGCTTGCCCCGCGCCATGGCCTCAAGGACCGCGAAGGCGTTGGCGTAGACGGACTGGCGCTTCTGCAGCCGTTCGCGCAGGGCGGCGAGGATGTGCGAGGTCTGCCCGAGAAGCTCGACCGCCTCGTCCACCGGCTTCATGGAGAGATATTCGAGGAACATCGGCAGATAGTCGGGCAGTTCCTTCGCATCGATCTCGAACCCGTCTGCCTCGTACATCGCCAGGAGATCGACCATCGCCTGTCCGCGGTCGCGGCTTTCGCCGTGAACGTGCTCGAACAGGTGCAGCGACAGCGACCGCGTGCGGTCGAACAGCAGGACATAGCGCTCCTGCGCGTTGTAGAGATCGGTCCCGCCAATGTCGTCGGCGAGACGGTCCAGAAGGGCCGTCTCGCGCCGTGCGAGCCCGGCCTCGGCGAGAGCCTGCTTCATGTCCGGGACCGCCTCGCGAAGCGCGGCCGTGGGATAGGACAAGAGCAGGGAGATGACCTTCAGGGCCGTATTCATCACACACGCTCCTTGAAGAGATCGGTCGGTGTCTGGACGGTCCGGGTGTGCCGGGCGCCGAACAGGTCGGTCTCGGTGGTCCCGCCCGAGCAGCCATTGCCGAAGGAGAAGCCGCAGGACCCGCGCACGTCGTAGGCGTCCTCGGTGACCTCGCGATGCGAGGTGGGGATGACGAAGCGGTCCTCGTAATTGGCGATCGCCATGATCTGGTACATCTCCTCGATCATCGCCCCGGTGAGCCCGACGCGCCCGGCCACGGCCTCGTCGATCACGCCGTCGATGGTCTTGGCGCGCATATAGGCGCGCATGGCGAGCATGCGCTCCAGCGCCGCGATGACGGGCTCGTCCTTGCCGGCGGTGAGCAGGTTGGAGAGGTAGCGCACGGGAATGCGCATGGACTTCACGTCCGGCAGCCCGTCTTCCCAGCCGATCTTGCCGGCTTCCGCGGCGGACTGGAGGGGCGAGAGCGGCGGCACGTACCAGACCATCGGCAGGGTCCGGTATTCGGGATGGAGCGGGAAGGCGACCTTCCAGTCCATCGCCATCTTGTAGACCGGCGACCGGCGCGCGGCCTCCAGCCACGCCTCGGGCACGCCGTCCTTGCGGGCCTGCGCGATCACCTCCGGGTCGTTCGGGTCGAGGAAGATCGCGAGCTGCTCCTCATAGAGATCCTGCTCGTCCGGCGTGGAGGCGGCCTCCGCGATCCGGTCGGCATCGTAGAGCATCACGCCGAGATAGCGGATGCGGCCGACGCAGGTCTCCGAACACACGGTGGGGTGGCCCGCCTCGATGCGCGGATAGCAGAAGACGCATTTCTCCGATTTGCCCGACGACCAGTTGTAGTAGATCTTCTTGTAGGGGCAGCCGGAGACGCACATGCGCCAGCCGCGGCATTTCTCCTGGTCGATCAGGACGATGCCGTCATCCTCGCGCTTGTAGATCGCCCCCGACGGACAGGCCGCGACGCAGGTCGGGTTCAGGCAGTGCTCGCACAGCCTCGGTAGATACATCATGAAGGTGTTCTCGAACTGGCCGTAGATCTCCTTCTCGACGCCCTCGAAATTGTAGTCCGCCGAGCGCTTGGAGAACTCCCCGCCCAGGATCTCCTCCCAGTTCGGGCCCCATTCGATCTTCTCCATGCGCTCGCCGCTGATCAGCGAGCGCGGGCGCGCCGTCGGCGAGGCCTGGCTCTCGCCCGCCGTCTGGAGGTGGCCGTAATCGAAGTCGAACGGCTCGTAATAGTCGTCGATCTCGGGAAGGTCGGGATTGGCGAAGATCTTGGCCAGGATGCGCCATTTCGCGCCCATGCGCGGCTCGATCCGGCCATTGGCCTTGCGCCGCCAGCCGCCGTTCCACTTCTTCTGGTTCTCCCATTCCTTGGGATAGCCGATGCCCGGCTTGGTCTCGACATTGTTGAACCAGGCGTATTCGACGCCCTCCCGGTTGGTCCACACATTCTTGCAGGTGACCGAGCAGGTGTGGCAGCCGATGCATTTGTCGAGGTTGAGCACCATTCCGATTTGCGCGCGAACCTTCATTCTGCCGCCTCCTTGTGTGCAACCGTGTGGTCTGCGGTGTCGCGATACGGCTCCTCCATCCAGTCGACATGGTCGAGCTTGTGCACGACGACGAACTCGTCGCGGTTGGAACCGACCGTGCCGTAATAGTTGAAGCCGTAGGATTGGTGGGCATAGCCGCCGATCATGTGGGTCGGCTTGGTGATCGCCCGCGTCACCGAATTGTGGATGCCGCCGCGCTGGCCGGTGATGCCCGATCCCGGCGTGTTCACGATCTTCTCCTGCGCGTGATACATGAAGATCGTGCCCTCCTTCATGCGCTGGGAGACGACGGCGCGCGCGACGATGGCGCCATTGGCGTTGAAGACCTCCACCCAGTCATTGTCGACGAGGCCGGCCCTGCCGGCATCCACCTCCGAGATCCACACGACCGGCCCGCCGCGATTGAGCGTGAGCATCAAGAGATTGTCGGTATAGGTGGAGTGGATACCCCACTTCTGGTGCGGCGTGATGAAGTTGAGCACGACCTTGGGCCGGCCGTCCGACTTCGCCTCGATGGCCGGATTGATCGTCTTGGTGTCGATCGGCGGGCGGTAGACGCAGAAGGCCTCGCCGAAGGCCCGCATCCACAGATGGTCCTGATAGAGCTGCTGGCGGCCCGACAGGGTGCGCCACGGGATCAGCTCGTGGACATTGGTGTAGCCGGCATTGTAGCAGACCTTCTCCGATTCCAGCCCCGACCAGGTGGGCGACGAGATGATCTTGCGCGGCTGGGCGACGATGTCGCGGAAGCGGATCTTCTCGTCCTCCTTCGGCACGGCCAGATGGGTGTGGTCGCGTCCCGTACCCTTCGACAGGGCCTCCCACGCCTTCACCGCGACCTCGCCATTGGTCTCCGGCGCGAGCGACAGGATGACCTCGGTGGCGTCGATGTCGCTGTCGATGCGCGGGCGGCCCCTTGTCGGCCCCTCTTCCGTCACCACGCCATTCAGGCGGGCGAGGAGGTCCACCTCGTGTTCGGTGTTCCACGAGATGCCCTTGCCGCCATTGCCGAGCGTGTCCATCAAGGGCCCGAGGGCGGTGAAGCGCTTGTAGAGGTTGGGATAGTCGCGTTCGACCACGGCCACCGCCGGCATGGTCCGGCCGGGCACGGGATCGGTCCCGCCGGTCTTCCAGTCCTCGACATCGAACGGCTGGGCGAGCTCGCCCGGCGTGTCGTGCAGGATCGGCACGAGCACCACGTCCTTCTCCACGCCGAGCACCTCCGGCGCCACCTCGGAGAAGGCCTTGGCGATCCCCTTGAAGATGGCCCAGTCGGTGCGCGCCTCCCAGGCCGGGTCCGCCGCGCTGGTCAGCGGGTGGATGAAGGGGTGCATGTCGGAGGTGTTGAGGTCGTTCTTCTCGTACCAGGTGGCCGTCGGCAGCACGATGTCGGAATAGACGCAGGTGGTCGACATGCGGAAGTCGAGCGTGACCAAGAGGTCGAGCTTTCCTTCCGGCGCCTCGTCGTGCCAGACGGCCTCGCGCGCCCGCTGGCGGCCCTCCTCGCCGAGATCCTTGCCGAGCACGCCGTGGGAGGTGCCGAGCAGGTGCTTGAGGAAGTATTCGTGCCCCTTGCCCGACGAGCCGAGCAGGTTCGAGCGCCAGACGAACATGTTGCGCGGCCAGTTGGCCTCGTCGTCGGGATCCTCGCAGGCCATGCTGAGCGCGCCCGACTTGAGCCCGCGCGCGACATGGTCCTTCGGCTCCTCGCCGGCCTCTGCCGCCGCCTTCGCGACATCCAGGGGATTGGACTTGAGCTGCGGCGCGGACGGCAGCCAGCCCATCCGCTCCGCGCGGATATTGTAGTCGATCAGCGTGCCGTCCCAGGGCCCCTCCGGCGCGGTCGGCGAGAGGATCTCGTCGACCTTGAGCGTCTCGTAGCGCCACTGGTCGGTATGGGCGTAGAAGAAGGAGGTGGAGTTCATCTGCCGCGGCGGGCGCGCCCAGTCGAGCCCGAAGGCGAGCGGCAGCCAGCCGGTCTGCGGGCGCAGCTTCTCCTGGCCGACATAATGGCTCCAGCCGCCGCCCGATTGGCCGACGCAGCCGCACATCACCAGGAGATTGATGATCCCCCGGTAGTTCATGTCCATGTGGTACCAGTGATTGAGGCCCGCCCCGAGAATGACCATGGACCGGCCCCCGGTCTTCTCCGCATTGGCGGCGAACTCCCGGGCGACCGTCACGATATGGTCGCGCGGCACGCCCGTGATCTTCTCCGCCCAGGCCGGCGTGTAGGGCTGATGGTCGTCGAAGGAGGAAGCGCAGTTGCCGTCCCCGAAGCCGCGCTCCAGCCCGTAATTGGCGACGAAGAGGTCGAACACCGTCGCGACCAGCGCCTCGCCGTCGGCAAGAGCAATCCTTTTCGCCGGCACGGAGCGCACGAGCACGCTGTCATGGTCGGTGCCCTCGAAATGATCGTGCTCGCGATTGCCGAAATAGGGGAAGGCGACGGGCGCGGCCTCGTCATGGTCGCCATCGCCGATCAGGGTCATCTCCGGGACGATGTCGCGGCCCTTGCCGTCCCGGCTCTCCAGGTTCCACTTGCCCTCCTCGCCCCAGCGATAGCCGATGGAGCCGAGCGGGGCGACGGCGGCCTTCGTCTCAGCGTCGATGGCGACGGTCTTCCAGTCGGGATTGTTCGTCTCGCCGAGCCCGTCTGCGAAATCGGAGGCGCGCAGCATGCGCTCGGGGACATAGTGGCCGTCCTTCTTCACCAGGCGCACCAGCATCGGCATGTCGGTGTAGCGCCGGCAATAGTCCTCGAAATACTCCGCCTGCCGGTCGAGATGGAACTCGCGCAGGATGACGTGGCCCATCGCCATGGCGAGCGCGGCATCGGTGCCCTGCTTGGGATGCAGCCAGATGTCGGAGAACTTGGCGGCCTCCGAATAGTCCGGCGAGACGACGACCGACTTGGTGCCCTTGTAGCGCGCCTCGGTATAGAAATGGGCGTCGGGCGTGCGCGTCTGGGGCACGTTGGAGCCCCACAGCATCAGGAAGCCGGCATTGTACCAGTCCGCCGATTCCGGCACGTCGGTCTGCTCGCCCCAGGTCATGGGCGAGGCCGGCGGCAGATCGCAATACCAGTCGTAGAACGACATGCACACGCCGCCCAGCAGCGAGAGATAGCGCGAACCGGCGGCGTAGGAGACCATCGACATGGCCGGGATCGGCGAGAAGCCGATCACCCGGTCCGGCCCCCATTTCCTCGCCGTATAGGCATTGGCCGCCGCGACGATCTCGTTGACCTCGTCCCAGTCGGCCCGCACGAAGCCGCCGAGGCCGCGGACCTTGATGTACTCGGCGCGCTTGGCGGGCGTCTCCTGGATCGCGGCCCATGCCGCGACCGGCGTCTTGTCCGCCCGCTCCCGGCGCCAGAGCTTCAGCAGGCGGGAGCGTATGAGCGGATACTTCACCCGGTTCGCCGAATACATGTACCAGCTGTAGCTCGCCCCGCGCGAACAGCCGCGCGGCTCGTGGTTCGGCAGGTCGGGCCGCGTGCGCGGATAGTCGGTCTGCTGGGTCTCCCAGGTGACGATCCCGCCCTTCACATAGATCTTCCACGAGCACGAGCCGGTGCAGTTGGCGCCATGGGTGGAGCGCACGATCTTGTCGTGCTGCCAGCGCTTGCGGTAGGCGTCCTCCCAGTCCCGGTTCTCGTTGGTCGTCACGCCGTGGCCCTGCGCGAAGGTTCCGGTGTTCTTGCGTGCCAGGAAATTGAGGCGATCGAGAAGGAGCGACATGGAGATATGTCCTTTCGTGTCGGTCGGTTCAGCAGGGGACCGGAGCGTTCTTGCGCGTGTAGAAGACCCAGGTCGCCAGCACGCAGGTGACGTAGAAGCCGAGGAAGCTCCACAGCGCGGCCTGCGGTCCGCCGGTCATGGCGATGGAGGTGCCGTAGGCCTTCGGGATGAAGAAGGCGCCATAGGCGGCGATCGCGGAGGTGAAGGCGACGATGGCCGCGCTCTCGCGCTCGGCCTGCTTCAGCCGCTGGGCATCGTCCATCCCCGGCATCAGGCGCGCGACCTCCTGGCGCATGATGGTGGGGATCATCTGGAAGGTCGACGCATTGCCGACGCCGGTCAGGAAGAACAGCGCCATGAAGCAGGCGAAGAAGCCCCAGAACGCGCCCGGCTGGTCCTTGATGGCCAGGAAGTAGAGCACGCCGGCGACCGCGACGATCATGCCGACAAAGGTCCACAAGGTGACGCGCCCGCCGCCATAGCGGTCGGAGACCCAGCCGGTGCCGGCGCGGCTGAGCGCGCCGACGAAGGGCCCGAGGAAGGCGAAGGACAGCGCGTCGACGGCCGGAAACTGCGTCTTGGTCAGCAGCGGGAAGCCGGCCGAATAGCCGATGAAGGAGCCGAAGGTGCCGGTATAGAGCCAGCACATCACCCAGTTGTGGAAGCGAGAGAAGATGACCGCCTGCTCGGAGAAGGAGGCGCGCGCCGACGCGATATCGTTCATGCCGAACCAGGCAAGCGCGGTCGACACGATCAGGAAGGGCACCCACACGAAGCCGGCATTCTGCAGCCACAGCATCGTCCCGTCCGCCGCCGTCTGGCCGTCGCCGACGACGGCCGCGAAGGCGCCGGTGGTGACGACCAGCGGCACCAGGAACTGCATGACCGACACGCCCAGATTGCCGAGCCCGGCATTGAGCGCGAGCGCGTTGCCCTTCTCCCTCTTCGGGAAGAAGTAGGAGATGTTGGCCATGGAGGAGGCGAAGTTGCCGCCGCCGAACCCGCACAGGAGGGCGAGGACGAGGAAGATCAGATAGGGCGTGTCCGGATTCTGCACCGCATAGCCGATCCCGAAGGCGGGAATGAGCAGCGAGGCCGTGGTCAGCGTCGTCCACAACCGCCCGCCGAAGATCGGGATCATGAAGGAATAGAAGATGCGCAGCGTCGCCCCCGACAGGCCGGGCAGGGCCGCCAGCCAGAAGAGCTGGTCGGTGGTGTAGGCGAAGCCGATGGTGGGCAGCTTGGCGACCACCACGCTCCACACCATCCAGACGGAGAAGGCGAGCAGCAGGGCGGGGATGGAGATCCAGAGGTTCCGGTTGGCGATGCGCCGGCCGCGTTCGGCCCAGAAGGTCTCGTCCTCCGGCCGCCAGTCCTCGATGACGCCCGCGAGCGCGCCCTTTTTCTCCGGCCCGTGGATCGGCTTCATCTCGGGGAGCTCGGGAAGCGCGCCGAGCTCGTCGGAGAGCGCCTCGCGCTCCATGGCGCGGATGGAGAAGTGCATCCACACCATCGCCGCCGCGACGATGGCGAAGAGCAGGGCGAAGGAACTCGTCCACACGCCCGTCAGGTCGAGCATGGCGCCGAACGCGATGGGCAGGACGAAGCCGCCGAGGCCGCCGATCATGCCGACGAGGCCGCCGACCGAGCCGACATGGTCGGGATAGTAGACGGGAATGTGCTTGTAGACCGCCGCCTTGCCGAGCGACATGAAGAAGCCCAGCATGAAGATCGCGACGACGAAGGGCACGAGCCCCATGCTGGTGGAGAAGACGATGGGGCCGTGGATCCCGTGGATCACATAGTCGGTGTCGGGATAGGACAGCATGAAGGTCAGCACCGCGCAGACGCCGAAGGTCCAGTACATCACGGTGCGCGCGCCGCGCCGGTCGGCGAGATGCCCGCCATAGGCCCGGAAGATGGAGGCGGGGACCGAATAGGCCGCCGCGATCATGCCGGCTGCCCGGATATCGAGATCGTAGACGCCCACCAGATAGCGCGGCAGCCAGAGCGCGAGCGCCACGAAGCCGCCGAAGACGAAGAAGTAGTAGAGGGCGAAACGCCAGACCTGAAGCTTGCGCAGCGGTTCCAGCTCCAGGAGGGTCGAGCGCGGTTTCTCCCCGCGCGCCTTGCGTGCCGCGGTCGCGGGGTCCTCCTTCGTGAACAGGAAGAATATGACGGCCATGGCCAGGAGAACGGCCGCATAGATCTGCGCGGTGGTTTGCCAGCCGAGCGCCACGAGCAGGAACGGCGCGCCGAAATTGGTCACCGCGGCGCCGACATTGCCGACCCCGAAGATCCCGAGCGCCGTGCCCTGGCGCTCCTGCGGGAACCATCTGGAGACATAGGCGATGCCGACCGCGAAGGAGCCGCCCGCCAGCCCCACGCCGAGCGCGGCCAGCAGGAACATCGGATAGGTCGACACCGTCGACAGCAGCCATGTGGCGACGGCGGCGGCGACCATGACCAGCGTATAGACGAGACGTCCGCCATACTGGTCCGTCCAGATGCCGAGGAAGATCCGGCTGACCGAACCGGTCAGGATGGGCGTGGCGACCAGGAGCCCGAACTCGGTGTCGGACAGGCCGAGATCCTGCTTTATCCGCACGCCGATGATCGAGAAGATGGTCCAGACCGCGAAGCAGGCCACGAAGGCGACCGTGCTCATGCCGAGCATCTGGGACTGCTGGCGCGCTGTCACGTCGATGGGAGAGTGCATGGGCGGCCCCCGGAATGACGCGTCTTCGCAGACACGTATATTGACACACACAGCGTGTTCTGGAGAAGAGGGGACAGTTTCGACTTGATACAGATCAATATATTTCAGTGCACGGGAGAAACAAAACTGCGATACACAAAAGACATGCTTCAATAATACTGAAATCAAGGGTGGTATTGAGAACGTCTTCGGAGCATGTTAGATATATCAAGCAATCAATTGACAAACATCAAGGATTGAGTTTTGCGATCCTCAGACCTTCCCGCAGTGCGTGCATTGGGATTGTTCCGGAGCATGGCCGAGGCCAGCTTCGAGGATCTCGTGCAGGCCGCCTATCTCCAGACCTTTCCGGCACAGCTCGATCTCATCGCCGAGGGTGATCCGGCGGATTTCCTCTATGTGGTCATGGAGGGCTGCGTCGAGCTGTTCGCCCACGCGAACGGGCGCGAGACCACCATGGCGATGGTGCGCCCGGTGAACGCCTTCATCCTTGCCGCCGTGCTCAAGGACGCGGTCTATCTCATGTCCGCGCGGACCGCGCACAAGTCCCGGATCCTGCTCATCCCCTCGGAGAATGTCCGCGAGGCCTTCGCGCGCGACGACGCCTTCGCCCGCGCCATCGTCGTGGAGCTGGCCAATTCCTACAGAACGGTGGTCAAGGAGCAGAAGGACCTGAAGCTGCGCACCGCCGTGGAACGGCTCGCCAACCGCCTTTTGCGGTATGACGCGGAACAGGGCGCGCACGGCACCGTCACGCTTCCCCACGACAAGCGCACCATCGCCTCGCTCATCGGCATGACGCCGGAGAACCTCTCGCGTGCCTTCAACACGCTGAAGCCCTATGGCGTGGAGGTGACCGGTCCCACCGTCACCATCGCCGACGCCGCCGCGCTCGCCAAACTCGCCCAGCCCAACCCGCTGATCGACGACGAGACATCATGACGGCACCCGGGCACGGCAGCCGCCGGCCCGGCGGTCTGTTTCAACCTGTCCGCAATCCGGCCTAGCGCGACCGGGCGATCTCGCGCACGAGGTCCGCATCGGGGAAACAGGTGGCGGGACGGCCATGGGCGCGCTGCCACTGGCCGACCGCGATGCGGGTGCGGAACCCGATGAGCCCGTCGACACCGCCGACATCGTGACCGTCCGCCACGAGGCGCTCCTGCATGGCGCGCACATCGCCGCGGCTGAAGCCGCCCCTGGTCGACCAGCGCCCGCGAATGGCGCCCCCGCCCCGCATCCGGTCGGCGAGATGGCCGACGAACAGCGCATAGACGTCGGATTCGTTGTAGTCCTTCAGCACATAGAAATTGCGCGTGACGAGGAAGGCAGGGCCGAGCCGCCCGCCGGGCATGAGCAGGAAGAGCTCGCCGCGATCCATCGCCTTCGGGAAGGCGCCGCCGCCGGCGGGGCTGACGCCGTATTTGCGCCAGTCGGCGAGCGAGCGGCCCTGATGCGGGCCCTCCAGAACGCAATAATCGCCCTTCGGCACGGTCACCTCGACGCCCCAGGGCCGGCCGGCCTGCCAGCCATGGGCCTTGAGATAGTTGGCGATGGAGGCGAGCGTGTCCGGCACGGACTGCCAGATGTCGCGGCGCCCGTCGCCATCGAAATCCACCGCATAGTCGAGGAACTTCGACGGCAGGAACTGCGGCTGGCCCATGGCCCCGCCCCATGAACTCGCCATGGAGGCGAGCCGCACATGGCCGCGCTCGAGCATGACGAGGCCGGCGATGAGCTCGGGATAATAGACCTCCGGGCGGGTATCCATGAAGGCCCGGGTCGCGACGACGCGGAGCGCGTTGTAGGCGAGCTTGGCGTTGCCGAAGGCGGATTCGCGGCCCCAGATGGCGACGACGATTCCGCCGGGAACGCCATAGCGGCGCTCCACCGCGGCGAGGGTCTTCGACCACTGGCCCATCCTGGCGCGCGCGATGCGCTCCAGCGGGGCGAACTGGCTTTCGGAGAAATAGCGCCCCGGCGCGCGGAACTCCGCCTGGTGCTGCTCCTCCGGAACGCGTGCGCCCGAGCCCGGCGGCACGAGGCCGGGAAGCGACCAGTCGAGCGTGAGCGCCTCGCCCGCCGCCCTGAAGGTCTCGGCCGAAACCCCCTGTGTGCGCGCATCCGGCCAGACGGTGCCGGTGAGCCACGCATGGAACTGGCGCTCCACCTGCGCGCGGTCGGCAGCCCCGGCAAGGCCGGCCGCGAGCGCCGTCAGGGCAAGGGCCAGCGCCAGGCGCGCGAAGACGCCGGCCACGAAACGCGACGGGCGGGAGCGGTGCGTCATGTGGCGCCTCCGGCGGGTATGGGCGGCAGCCGGCGGGGCACCGGCGAGGACTGGACGATGGCGGTGTTGGTCATGGCGTGGGGCGCGATACGGTCGATCACGGCCTCCAGCTCGGCGACCGAGGCGACATGGACGCGGGCGACGAAGCAGTCCTCGCCGGTCACCCGGTCGCATTCCACGATGGCGTCGATCTCGCCGAGAAGCGTGGCCACCTGCCGGAGCTCGCCCGGCACGGGGCGGATGCGCAGCCAAGCGGAGAGGGCGAGGCCGAGTGCTGCCGGATTGACCCGGGCGCCGTAGCCCTCGATGACGCCCGCCTCCTCCAGCCGTCTCACCCGCTCGCTCACGCTCGGAGCGGACAGACCGACGCGGCGCGCGAGATCGGCCATGGTGATGCGGGCGTCCTGCGCGAGCAGCGCCACGATGCGGGCGTCGACCGGATCGAGCGGTCCGTTTTCATAACGAAGGCGTTTCATCCGCTTGGCCTGCGAATCCAATGTAACAAGCCGGATCCACGCCGCGTTCCGCCATGGATCGCAAGGGTCGAGCCTCGCATCCTGTGACCCATGATGCAAGGCACCTCGCAAGTCGACAGGGTTTCCGGCGCCATCCCGCCCAAGGCGTGGTTCGCGGTCAGCGCCGTCTTCCACTATCTGGGGCCGTCCTTCGCCGTGCTGCTTTTTCCGGCTGTCGGGGTGCTCGGCGTGGCCTGGCTGCGGATCGGATCGGCCGCGCTGATCTTCGCGCCGTGGACGAGGCCGTGGCGCGCCCTGCGCCGGGCCGGGACACACGAGCGGGTGCTGCTGGCCGCGCTGGGCCTTTGCCTGGCGGCCATGAACACGAGCTTCTATCTGGCGCTCGACCGACTGCCGATCAGCCTTGTCGCGGCCATCGAGTTCGTCGGCACGATCGGCGTCGCGCTCTTCGGGCTGCGGACATGGCGCAATGCGGCGGCGCTCGCGACAGCCGCGACCGGTGTCTTCATCCTGATCGATGTGCGCTGGGCGAGCGATCCGGTGGGGCTCGCCTGGGCGTTCGCCAACGGGGCGCTGTTCGTGGGCTATATCGTGCTGGGCCACACCATCGCGCGCGACGGCGCGGCGGGCGGGGTGGAACGGCTCGGCGCGGCGATGGCGATCGCGTTTCTCGCCGTCCTGCCGGTTGGCCTGCGCGAGGTGCTGGCGGCCTTCTCCGATCCCGTCCTGATCCTTGCGGGGCTGGGCGTCGGGATATGCTCCTCGGTCATCCCCTATCTGTGCGACCAGCTCGCGCTGTCGCGGCTGCCGCGGGCGAGTTTCGCGCTCATGCTGGCGCTCCTGCCCGCGACGGCGGCCATTGTCGGCCTTGTCGTGCTGGCTCAGATCCCCTCGCCGGAGGACGTGGCCGGTATCGCGCTGGTGATGCTGGGGGTGGCGCTGCACCGGCCCCCGCGCAACTGACGCGCCGGGCCGGTGCCTGCCGATTGTGTCCGGTGTCAGCCCTTGCGGGACGGACGCTTCAGGAACTGCTGGCGGATCTCGTCGGGGATGCCGCTATGCAGCCTGACGATGCGCTCGATCTCGCGCTCCGCCTCGCGGTGGCGCGCCTCGACCAGAAGCTCAAGCCCGCGTGCGAGGACGCGGCGCGTGCCGTTGAAGGCCACGGAGAGGCCGCGGCCGACGCGGCTGCCGAGATCGGCACCCAGCGGGGTTGTCTGTGTAAGGGTCGTTCTCATGAAACCTTGCTCCTCGGTCCAAGTCACATGGATGCGAGGCGTTTCCATCTTGTGTTCTCTGGATCTATAGATAGCACGGTATTGTTGCGTTGCAATATAAAAAACGCAGCATGGTTCGCATGCGCAAAACGCATGGCAACACCGCATAACTTCTGGGGCTTGCGGAAAAATCCGGCAATGTGAGGAGCAATTGACTACGCGTTGTGCATAGGCTGCAACGCTGATGTTATTGCGCCGCAACAAACGCTGCCGGCAGCGGCCGCTGGAGCGCATTTCGTGAACCCATGTTCACTCAATGCCCTCCAGGTCCCTGTATCGCCGCGCTTTCGAACCGGAAACGTGGTCTCCACTTTTCCTGAAAGCGCTCTAGCTCTCGTCGACGGACGTGATCCGCACCGTCGCCAGATCGCGCGGGGGCTTCAGCAATATGGCGTTCACCCGGTTGCGGAACAGGTCGCAATGGGCCGAGGCGATCTCGTCGGCCCGGTCGGCGTCGCGCTCCGCAATCGCCTCGGCCATGCCGCGGTGATCGGCGAGCGTGCGGGCGAGATGGGCCTGCAGGCTCTCCTCCTCGAAGGGCGCGGAGGTGAAGCAGAACCGCACGATCCTCAGGCTCTGGGTCAGGAGCCGCCGGTAGGAGAGCAGGAGGTGACTGTTATGCGCCGCCTCGCCGATGGCCTCGTGGAAGGCGTGGTTGGCCTCGCTCATGGCGACGCCGTCCTTGGCCGCGGCACCGTCCTCGAAGCGCACCATCCCGGCACGGATACGCTCCAGCTGGTCCGGCTCGGCCCGCAGCGCGGCAAGCCGGTTGATGGCGCGCGAGGTCAGGTCGAGCGCCTCGAAGAAGCCCCTGAGATCGGTCACCTCCAGAGGCATGACGCGCGCGCTGCGGCCAACCGACATGAGCACCAGCCCCTCCGAGGCGAGCCGGATGAGCGCCTCCCGGATCGGCGTGCGCGAGGTGCCGAGCGTGGCGACCAGCGCATTCTCCTCAAGCTCCGCGCCGGGCGGGAACTCGAGCGACAGGATGCGCTTGCGCAAATCGCGATAGATGCGCTCGCTCGTCGTCACTCGCATGGTCTGCCCGTCCGTTTCGGTTCCACCGCCTGCCGGCCCTGCGCCGCACGGCCTGTTTCGAACATACCCGGTTGACAGTCAAGCAAACTGTATATCCAATGCATACAGCCAGTCATTCTGCATGGCTCGCCAGCAGATCGCAACAGCCTGACGATGGGGACGGGAGAGGCATGAGTTGGTTCATCGGCGTGGATGTGGGCGGCACATTCACTGACTTCTACGCGTTCGACACGGCCTCGGGCCACGCGCTCGTCCACAAGGTTCCCTCCACGCCGGACGATCCCTCGCGGGCGATCCTCACCGGGCTCGACGAGCTGTTGGAGCGCGAGGAGATCCCGCCGGAGGCCATCCTGCGGCTCGCCCACGGCACGACGGTCGCGACCAACGCGCTGATCCAGCGCCGCGGCGCGCCGGTGGCGCTCGTCACCACGGACGGCTTCCGCGATCTCCTGGAAATCGGCAGGCAGACCCGGCCGCGCATGTACAGCCTGAAGGCCGACAACCCGCCGCCGCTGGTGGCGCGCGAGCACCGCTTCGAGGTCGCCGAGCGCGTCGGCCCGGAGGGCCAGGTGATCGCGGACCTCACCGACGAGGCCATAGAGGCCTGCGTGGAACAGGTGATCGCGAGCGGCGCGGAGGCCTGCGCGGTCTGCCTGATCTTCGCCTTTCTCGCGCCGGACCACGAACGGCGCATCGGCGAGGCGCTGAAGGCCGCCCGCCCGGACCTCTTCGTCTCGCTGTCGAGCAATGTCCAGCCGGAGTTCCGCGAATATGAGCGGTTCTCCACCACCGTCATCAACGCCTATCTGCAGCCCGGGGTGAGCCGCTACATGCACCGCCTCGCCGAGGCGCTCGGCGCCCGCGCGCCGGAGGCCCAGATCGGCATCAACCAGTCGAGCGGCGGGCTGATGTCGGTGGAGCGCGCGGAGCGCTACCCGATCCGCACCGCGCTGTCGGGGCCCGCCGCCGGCGCGGTCGGCGCCATCGAGACGGCGCGGCTGGCCGGCCGGGACAATGTCATCACGCTCGACATGGGCGGCACCAGCGCCGATGTCTGCCTGATCCGCGACCGGCGCGCCGACATGACCTTCGAGCGCGACGTTGCGGGCTTCCCGGTGCGCCTGCCGGCCATCGACATCAACACGGTGGGCGCGGGCGGCGGCTCCATAGCCCATTTCGGCCCCGACGGGCTGGTGAAGGTCGGCCCGGCGAGCGCCGGCGCCTTCCCGGGGCCCGCCTGTTACGGACGCGGCGGCGAGGAGCCGACCGTCTCCGACGCCAATCTCGTGCTCGGCCGGCTGTCGGACACGCTGATCGGCGGGTCGATGACCCTCGACAGGGCGGCGGCGGAGGCTGCGATCCGGCCCATCGCCAACCGGCTCGGCGAGAGCGTCGAGGCCGCCGCGCAGGGCATTCTGAGGATCGTCACAGCCAATATGGTCGGCGCGATCCGGGCCGTCTCCGTCGAGCGCGGCCACGATCCGCGGCACTTCGCGCTGATGCCCTTCGGCGGGGCGGGCGCGCTGCATGGCGTGGAGGTGGCCCGCGCGCTCGGTATCGGCGAGGTGATCGTGCCGGTCTCCCCCGGCATTTTGTGCGCGCACGGCCTGATCGTGACCGACCTCCAGGAGGACTTCACCGCGACGCACCGCCTGATCGTCGACCGCGAGGACCCCGCCGCGCTCGCCGAGCCCGCCAGGGCGCTCGCGCACGAAGCCGGCGAATGGTTCGCGCGCGAGGACATTCCGACCGACCGCCGGGCGGTGCGGCTCATTCTCGACATGCGCTATATCGGCCAGAACTACGAGCTGCGCGTACCGGTCGGCGAGCATGACGGCGACGGCGGCGCCCCCGCCATTCCCGACGCGGAGCGGCTGAAGGCGCTGTTCTTCGCCGAGCACGAGCGCGCCTATGGCCATTACGACCCGGACGCGCCGGTCGAGGTGATGACGCTCAGGCTCACCGCCATCGGCCGGCTGAAGCGCCCGCCCGCCCCGTCGCGGCCGGCCGCGCAGGACGCCGCGCGCCCGGTCGGCGAGCGGCCCGTCTGGTATGCGGGCGCCGAGCCGGAGACGGCACGCGTCTACGACCGGGCCCGCCTCGCACCGGGACACGAGATCGCCGGCCCCGCCATCGTCGACCAGCTCGACGCCACCACCGTGCTGTGGCCCGGCGACCGCGCCCGGATCGACGATGCCCTCAATCTCATCATCGAGGTCGCCAATGACTGACAGCCCGAAACTCGATCCCGTCACGCTGGAGATCATCGGCAACGGCCTGCGCTCGGTGACCGACGAGAGCTTCATCGCGCTGATGCGCTCCTCCTTCTCCACCAACATCAAGGAGCGGCGCGACCATTCGACCGCCATCTGCGATCTCGATGGCCGGCTGATCGCACAGGCCGACCAGGCGCTGCCCATCCATCTCGCCTCCATGATCGGCCTCATGAAGGCGCTGCTGTCGCGCTACGACGTCGCCTCCATGGAGGATGGCGACATCTTCGTGGCCAACGATCCCCATGTGGCCGGCGGCACCCACCTGCCCGACATCAACATGGCCATGCCGGTCTTCGTGGACGGCGAGCCCATCGCCTTCGTCTGCAATATCGCCCACCATGCCGATGTCGGCGGCACGGTTCCCGGCTCCATGGCGGGCGGGCTGTCGGAGATCTACCAGGAAGGCCTGCGCATTCCCGTGCTCAAGCTCTATCGCGCGGGCGAGCTGCAGGGCGACCTGCTCGACCTCATGCTGCTCAACATGCGCGTGCCGGCGGAGCGCCGCGGCGACCTCAACGCCCAGATCGCCGCCTGCCGGCTCGGTCGCACACGCCTTCTTGAACTGGTGGAACGGTTCGGCCGCGAGGCGGTGGCGGGCTCCTTCGACGAGATCGTCTCGCGCACCGAGGCGCGCATGCGCTCCGCCGTCGCCGCCCTGCCCGACGGGGAATGGCGCTTCGAGGACGTCATGGACGACGACGGGCTCGGCACGGTCGATGTCGCCATCAGGCTCCGGATCACCAAGTCGGGCGACGGAATCCTGTTCGATTTCGACGGCACCGACCCCCAGGTGAAGGGCAATATCAACACCACGCTGAACGCCGCCCAGTCGGCGGTGTGCTACGCCATGAAGGCGCTGCTCGACCCCGACGCACCGAACAATCAGGGCGTGATCGACGTGCTTCGCGTCGAGGTTCCGGAGGGAACGCTCGTCAATTGCCGGCCTCCGGCGCCGGTCGCCGCGCGGGCCAATACCTGCCAGCGGATCATCGACGTGGTCATCGGCGCCATGGCGGAGGTACTTCCCGACCGGGTCATCGGTGCGGCCAACGGCGCGAACACCACGGCCGTCTTCGCCGGGGTCGATCCGCGCACCGGCGAGCCCTATGTCTATCTGGAGACGCTCGGCGGCGGTATGGGCGCGCGCAACGACCGCGACGGCAAGGACGGCGTGCAGGTGCATATCACCAACACGTCCAACCTGCCCGTCGAGGCCATCGAGATGGAGTATCCGCTGCGCGTGGAGTCCTACGGCTTCGTGGAGGACTCCGGCGGCGCCGGACGCTGGCGCGGCGGCATGGGGCTGCGACGCCGCATCCGCCCGGTCGGCCGCGACTGCGTGTTCAACGGGGCGGGCGAACGGTTCCGCAACCGGCCCTGGGGCGTGTTCGGCGGCCAGCCCGGCGGCAGCGGACGCTTCGTGCAGGAAACCGACGGCGGAGAACCGGTCACGCTGCCGATCAAGCCGTCCGGGGTTGCGCTCGCCCCCGATCAGTGCATCGTCGTGGAAACGCCCGGCGCGGGGGGATATGGGGATCCGCGGGAGCGTTCGGCGGAGGCGCGCGACGAGGACCGCCGCAGCGGCAAGTTCTCCGAGGCCTATATGGCCCGGCATTACGGCGAGGCGGGCTCGCCGGAAGAGTAACCTGTGTCCGGCCGGACGCAGATTGTTCGACAAGGAGGGAGACAAGCGATGAACAGAACAATCCTGAAGGGACTGGCGACCGGTGCCGTGCTGGCGGGCCTGGCGGCCCAGCCGGCCATGGCCATCGAATGGGACATGCCCAACGAGTACAACGCCACCTCGATCCATGCGCTCGGCGACAAGTATTTCGCCGACGCGCTGTCACAGAAGACGGACGGCGAGATCACCATCACGCACCATTTCGGCGGCTCGCTCGGCTACAAGTCGGTCGACCAGTTCGATGCGGTGGCCGACGGGGCGGTGCCCATCGCGGACACCTTTGTCGGGCCGCTCTCCGGCATCGATCCGATGTTCCTGCTCTCGTCGCTGCCCTTCGTCGCCTCCTCCATCGACGAGGCGAAGCTTCTGTGGGAGGTCGCCAGGCCGTATTACGAGAAGATCTTCGAGGAGAACAACCAGAAGCTCCTCTACGCCTCGCCCTGGCCGCCGAGCGGCATCTGGTCCAAGACGCCCGTCATCGCGCCGGGCGACGTGAAGACCCTCAAGATCCGCACCTATGACGCCAATGGCACGATCACCTTCCGCGATGTCGGGGCCGCGCCGATCCAGCTGAGCTGGGCGGATGTGGTGCCCCAGCTCAACACCGGCGGCATCGGTGCCGTGCTCACCTCCGCCGATGGCGGCGCGGCGGCGAGCCTGTGGGAGTATCTGAGCGATTTCTCGGAGGTGAACTACGCCTCGCCGCTCAACATGACGCACATGAATCTCGACGTCTTCAACGCGCTCACCCCCGAGCAGCAGGAGGCCGTCCTGGAGGCTGCCGAAGAGACCACCGAGCACCAGTGGCAGCTCGTGCGCGAGCGGCGCGTCGGCAATTACGACACGATGCGCGAGAACGGCATGAACGTCCATGTGGACGACGTCTCGCCGGAACTCCTCGAAGTGCTCGCCACGGCCGGCGAGGCCGCCATTGCGGACTGGCTGGAAAAGACCGGCGAGACGGGCCAGAAGATCCTCGACGAGTTCGCCGAGCAGGCCGGGAAGTAAGGACCGCTCGCAAGCAGCGCCCGTCCATGGCAGGCTCGCCACCCCGTCACCCGGTGTGCGGGACACGCCGCGAGGGTGAGGGGTCGCACCGGTTCCGTGCGACGGGCGCACATCCCGGGGAGGGGGTGAACCGATGCGCATGATCGTGGATGCCGTCGACTGGATATCCAGGGCCGCCGCCTATGTGGCCGCGGCCATCCTGGTGTTCATGGTCGGCCATATCCTCCTCGAGATCGTTCTGCGGAACCTGTTCGACACCTCCACCTTCGTCACCGCGGAGTTCGTGGGCTACGGCGTTGCCGCCATGACCTATCTGGGGCTCGCCTTCAGCCTGCGCACCGGCGCGCTGATCCGGGTCAACATGCTGCTCGTCAGGCTTCACGGGCCGGCGCGGCGGGCCGCGGAGATGCTCTGCGTGGCGATGACGCTCGCGCTGACTGTCTTCCTCGGCTGGTATTTCTGGCGCCAGCTCGCGCGCGACTACACGCGCGGCACGGTGAGCTACTCGATCGCGGAGGTGCCGGTCTGGATCCCGGAGGGGCTGGTCTTCGCCGGCATCGCCCTGTTCGGCCTGCAGCTCTTCGCCTATCTGGTACGCCTCGGTCTCGGCGATCCGCCGATTGCCGAGGATGTCGGCGGGGAATAGGACACGCAACACCCATGGAAGCGCTCGTCACCGGCCTTGTGATCCTGCTGTTCATCTTCTTCTTCCTGGGGGTCGGCACCTGGGTGTTCGCCGGCCTGTTCATGGTCTCCATCGCCGGCCTCATGGTGATCGCCGGTTTCCCGGAGGCGCGCATCGGGGCCATCGTCTCCAAGATCCTCTACCGCAGCGCCAATTCCTGGGAGCTCGCTGCCATCCCCATGTTCGTGTGGATGGGCGAGATCGTCTTCCGGACCGACATATCGGAGCGGCTGTTCCGGGGGCTCGCGCCCCTCGTCGACCGTATTCCCGGCGGGCTGCTGCACACCAATGTCGCGGGCTGCACGCTGTTTGCCGCCGTCAGCGGATCGAGCGCTGCGACCACCGCGACCGTCGGCAAGATCACCACGACGGAGCTCAATTCGCGCGGCTACGACCGATCGCTGGCGCTCGGCTCGCTGGCCGGGGCGGGCAGCCTCGGCCTGCTCATCCCGCCCTCCATCGTGATGATCATCTACGGGTTGCTCGCGGAAGTCTCCATCGCCCAGCTCTTCGCCGCCGGCATCCTGCCGGGGCTCCTCGTCTCCGGGCTCTATACGGGCTATATCGCGCTGCGCTGCATCGCCGATCCCGGCCTCGCGCCGCCAACCGGGGAACGGTTCGGCTGGCTCGGACGCCTGAAGGCGGCGGGCGACCTCCTGCCCGTGCTCGTGCTGATCGTTCTGGTCCTGGGCTCGATCTATTCCGGCATCGCCACGCCGTCGGAAGCCGCCGCCGTCGGCTGCGCGGCGACCATCGTGCTCACCCTCCTCATGCGCCAGCTCACCTGGCGCATCTTCGTCGATTCGCTCATGGGCGCGGTCAGGGTGTCGTGCATGGTCTGCTCGATCCTCGTCGCCGCCGCCTTCCTGTCGACGGCCATGGGTTACCTGCATGTGCCGCAGAACATCGCGGCGGCCATCACCAGGCTCGATCTCGGCCCCTACGGGCTGATCGTCGTGCTCGCGGCCTTCTACATCCTGCTCGGGCTCTTCCTCGACGGCATCTCGATCACCGTCATGAGCCTGCCGATCACCCTGCCGCTGATCGTCCAGGCGGGGTTCGATCCGGTCTGGTTCGGTGTGTTCCTCGTGGTCATGGTCGAGCTTGGCCAGGTGACGCCGCCCGTCGGTTTCAACCTGTTCGTGCTCCAGGGGCTGACGGGCCGGCCCATCGGCGAAGTCGCCCGCGCCGCCGTGCCGTTCTTCATGCTCATGTGCCTTGCCGCGGCCATCCTGACGGCCTTCCCCGACATCGCCCTGTGGCTGCCGACCGTCCTGTTCCGCAGCGGGTGAACGCGCCCGCCCGCATCGCCCATGACTTGCGCGGCGGCGCGGGCCCGTGAGACAGATACGGGCATCGCCAGCGGAGATGCCCATGACGCTCAGGATCGTGCAGTTTCTCGCCGTCGTCCTCACCGCGCTCGCGCTGGTCCCCGCCGGGGCCCATCTGTTCGAGATGCCGGCGAAGCTCGCGCTGACGCAGGACGACTACTTCGTCGTCCAGACCATCTATCGCGGCTGGGCACTGTTCGGCACCGTGCTGATCGGCGCGCTCATCGCCAATCTGGCCCTGACCGTGCTGTTGCGCGGAACCGGCCTCCACTGCGCGCTCGCCGGATCAGCCTTCCTGCTCGTCGCGGCGACGCTGGCGATCTTCTTCACCTGGACCTATCCGGCGAACCGGGCGACGCGGAACTGGACCGTCGTGCCGGAGAACTGGGAGGCCCTGCGCACACAGTGGGAATATGCCCACGCCGCCAACGCCGTCCTCACCTTCATCGCCGTGTGCGCGCTGGTCCTTGCGCTCGTCATCCCGCGCCGCCGGGCGTGACGGCCAGCGTTTCGAGGACGGCGCGCAGGTCGTCCGGCAGGGGCACGGGCCGGCGGGTCTCGCGGTCCACATAGACATGGACGAAATGGCCGGCCGCCGAGGCGGTGTCGGCATCGCCGCCGAAGATGGCGATGCCGTAGCGCACGCTGGACCGGCCCATATGCTCCACCCTGAGCCCACCGGTCACGGGCTCGGGGAAGGAGATTGGCGCGAAGTAGCGGCACTGCGTCTCCACCACCAGGCCGATGGTCGCACTGCCGGCAATGTCGAGAAGGCCGCGCTCGACGAGATAGCCGTTCACCACCGTGTCGAAGAACGCATAATAGACCACATTGTTGACGTGGCCGTAGACGTCGTTGTCGGCCCAGCGCGTGGTGATCGGGCGCAGGACGGCATAGTCCCCGCGCCCCGGCGGCGGGGTGCGCCCGGAGGCCATCAGACCGGCTCCCCGACCGCCTCGTCGAGATCGACGCCGTCGCGCGCGGCCGCGAGGATCGCCGGCGCCGGCGTCCAGCGTTCGCCGCTCCTGGCGGCATAGGCCTCCAGCCGCTTCGCGATCTCCCGCCACCCCCGGCGCGCGCCGTAGAAGAGCGGGCCGCCGCGCCAGCGCGGAAACCCGTAGCCGTGCAGCCAGACCGCGTCGACATCGCTTGCGCGCTCCGCGATCCCCTCGCCCAGGAGCTCCGCTCCCGCATTGACGAGCTGCAGCACCGCACGCTCCACGATCTCCTCGTCGGAGACGACACGCTGCGCGATGCCGTCCTCGCGCGCGAGCGCATGGGCAATCTCCACGGCTTCCGGATCGGGAACGGGCGTCCGGCTGTCGGGCTCGTAGCGGTACCAGCCCGCATTGGTCTTCTGGCCGTAGCGGCCGAGCTCGCACAGCCGGTCGGCGGCGCGCGGATAGTGCTCGCCTTCGGCCCTCGGGCGCGATTGGCGCATGCGCCAGTCCACATCGAGGCCCGCGAGATCGGCGACCGCGAAGGGTCCCATGGCGAAGCCGAATCCGGTCAGCGCCTTGTCGACCTGCTCCGGCGTCGCGCCCTCCTCGACGAGATAGGCGGCCTCCCTCTGATAGCGCTCCCACATGCGGTTGCCGATGAAGCCGTGGCAGACGCCCGCGAGCACCGGCATCTTGCCGATCTTGCGGGCGAAGGCCAGCGCGGTGGACAGCGTTTCGGGGCTCGCCCGCCTCGCGCGGATCACCTCCACGAGCTTCATGATCCAGGCCGGGCTGAAGAAGTGCATGCCGACAAAGCGCCCGGGATCCGCGACCGCGTCGCCCATGCGGTCGACATCGAGATAGGAGGTGTTGGTGGCGATCACGCAATCCGGCCCGACCGTGCGCGATGCCGCCTCCAGGACGGACATCTTGAGGTCCATGTCCTCGAACACCGCCTCGACGAGCAGGTCGGCGCCGGCAATGTCCTCAAGCGCCGCCGTCGTCGTCAGCCGCCCGGTGCGTGCGGCAAGTCCCTCCCGGTCGATGCGGCCGCGGGCGAGGTCGGCATCGAGCTGGTCGGTTATCCGCGTGCGGGCGCGCCCGGCAGCCTCCGCGTCGACCTCGCGCAGCGTCACCTGAAGCCCCGCATTGAGGCAGGCGAGCGCGATGCCGGTTCCCATGGTGCCGCCGCCGAGGATCGCGACCGTCGCAACGGGCCGGGGTTCCGGCGCGCCATCGAGCTTGCCGGCCTGGCGCTCGGCGAAGAAGGCATGGCGCAGCGAGGCGGATTCATTGCTCACCACGAGGGTCTCGAAGATCTCGCGCTCGCGTGTGAGCCCGTCGCCGAGCGGCAGGCGGGAGGCCGCCTCCAGAGCGGCGAGCGCGCCCGCCGGCGCCGACGGGCCGACCGTCTTTTTCGCCCGTGCGAGCTCCTTGCCGATCGCCGACTGGAGATCGGTCTCGCGCGCCGGGGCGGCATCCGGCTGGAGCGGCAGGCCGAGGGTCTCGATCCCCTGGCCGTCGAGCCAGTCCAGCGCCGCGGCGCGGATATCCTCGCCCGCCAGCACCGCACGGACCAGGCCGAGATCGTGGGCCCAGCCCGCCGGCACGGGCTTGCCGGTCACGATCATGCGCGCGGCCTCGCCGGCCTCGATCAGCCGCGGCAGGCGCTGCGTCCCCCGGCACCGGGAATGATGCCCAGATTGATCTCCGGCAGACCGAGCTTCGCGCCCTCGAAGGCGACGCGGACCGAGCAGCCGAGCGCAAGCTCGAGCCCGCCGCCGAGGGCCGCGCCATGGATGGCGGCGACGCTCGGCTTGCCGAGGCCGGCCAGCGCGACGATGAGGTCCTTCAGCTTGGGCTCGATCAGATGCGCGCCCCTGGAGAATTCGGAAATGTCGGCGCCCGCGCAGAACATGCGGCCCGTGCCGTAGAGCAGGATCGCCTCGATGTCGGAGGCTTCGCGCGCATGCTCGATGGCCTCGCCGATCCCCTGCCTGAGCGCGAGCGACAGCGCGTTTACCGGCGGCGACTTGAACCCGACGGTCAGCACGGACCCGATCTGTTCGATCTCGACGGCGTCAGACATGGAAGCTCCCCAGACTGTTGCGATGGTGCGATATTTGCGATCCGGCGGACGCCGGCAGGGCCGATCCGGCGATGATGCCGCGCCGGGCCCGCGCGCTCAAGATGCCGCGCGCGATCCCTCCGGCGCCGCCCCGTCGCCGAGCGCCTCGGCGATCGCGTCGAGGAACTGGCGGCCATATTGCTCGCGCTTCGCCTCGCCGATGCCGTAGACGCCGTCGAGCGCGCCCATGGAGCGCGGCTTGCGCTGGGCCAGGTCGATCAGGGTGCGGTCGGGGAAGATGACATAGGCGGGCACGCCGCGTTCGCGCGCGATCTCCGTGCGCAGGCTTTTCAGCGCGGAGAACAGCGGCTCGTCCGCCTCGTCCAGAACGGGGGCGGAGGCGCGCGATGCCGACCGGTCCGCCTTCTCGCGCGCGGGCCGGAGCCTGTCCTTGCGCAGCTCCAGACCCGCCTGGCCCTTGAGAATGTCGCGCCCGAGCGCGGTCATCTCCCAGCGACCGTAGCCCGCAATGTCGAGCGATATGACGCCCGCGGCGTAGAGCTGGCGGAAGATCGAGCGCCACTCGTTCCTGGAGTGCTCCCGCCCGACGCCGAAGGTCGGCAGGCGGTCATGGCCGAACTTGGCGATGGCCTCGGTCTCCTCCCCGCACAGGATGTTGACGAGGTGCTCGGTGCCGAAGCGCTCGCCCGTGCGCACCATGGCGGACAGCGCCTTCTGGGCGGCGATCGTGCCGTCGATCACCTCCACGCCGTCGATGCACAGGTCGCAATTGCCGCACGGCTCCGCCGTCTCGCCGAAATAGGCGAGCAGGGTCTGGCGGCGGCAGCGCGGCGCCTCGCACAGCGCGACAAGCGCGTTGAGGCGCTGCTTCTCCACGCGCTTCTGCTCGGGCGAGGCATCGCTGTCCTCGATCTGCGTACGGCGCAGGCGGATATCGTCGAGTCCGTAGAGCGCGAGCGTGTCGGCGGGCAGGCCGTCGCGGCCCGCGCGCCCGATCTCCTGATAATAGCTCTCGATATTCTTCGGCAGGCCCGCATGGGCCACGAAGCGGACATCCGGCTTGTCGATCCCCATGCCGAAGGCGACGGTCGCGGCGATCACCACGCCGTCCTCCTGCAGGAAGCGCTCCTGGTGGCGGTTGCGCAGCTCCGGATCCATTCCGGCGTGATAGTGGAGCGTAGGCGTGCCGGCGGCGGTCAGCGCCTCGGCGAGATCCTCCGTCTGGCGCCTGGAATTGCAATAGACGATGCCGCTCTGGCCGCGATGGGCCTTGACGAAGGCGGCGATCTGCTTGCGCGCGGAGGATTTGGCGCGCATGGCGAGCGACAGGTTCGGCCGGTCGAAACCGTGCACGAACACCCGGGGCGTGGCCGGGAAGAGCTTCTCCTGGATATCGGCGCGCGTCGCCTTGTCCGCCGTCGCGGTCAGCGCGACGATGCGAAGCTCCGGCAAGGACTGGCGGATGGTGCCGAGTGTCAGATACTCAGGCCGGAAATCGTGCCCCCATTGCGAGATGCAATGGGCCTCGTCGACGGCCAGCAGCGAGATCCCGGCGCGGGCCAGCCGGTTGAGGGTGTCCGACTTGGCCAGCCGTTCCGGCGCGATATAGAGGAGCTTGAGCGCGCCCGCATCGATCCGGTCCAGGATGTCGCGGTTCTCCGCCGGATCGTTGGTGGAATTGAGGCTCGCCGCCTGGATGCCGTAGGCGGAGAGCTGGGCGACCTGGTTGCGCATCAGCGAGATGAGCGGCGAGACGACGAGCGTCAGCCCGTCGCCCATGAGGGCCGGGAGCTGGTAGCACAGCGACTTGCCGCTGCCCGTCGGCATGACGGCGAGAACGTCCTCTCCGGCCAGCACCGCCTCCACGATCTCCGCCTGTCCGGGGCGGAAGGCGTCGAAGCCGAATGTGGTACGCAGGACATGCTGCGCGGCGGTCAGGTCGGGCATGGGGCCGGGCTCGCAGTCTTCTCGGGCGTTGGCAGTCAGCGCCTTGAAGCCGTTCGGCTTTTCCGGGACCGGGCGGCAATGCCCGGTCGCAGGCCGGCCGCACGGCGATTCGGACGGTCCCCCAATCCATAGCCGAGCGCGACGCCCGGCGCAAAGGCTCCGGCCTGCCTCAAGGCCGGATCAGAGCCAGCCTTTCCGCTTGAAATAGAGATAGGGCAGGATCGCCGACACGATCATGAGGACGATGGCGAACGGATAGCCGAAGGTCCAGTCGAGTTCCGGCATGATATTGAAGTTCATGCCGTAGATGGAGGCGATGAGGGTCGGCGGCAGGAACACCACCGCGGCGACGGAGAAGATCTTGATGATGCCGGTCTGCTCGATATTGATCATGCCGAGCGTGGCGTCGAGCAGGAAGTTGATGTTTCCGGCGAGGAAGGCGACATGGTCGTTGAGCGCCTGGACGTCGCGCACCAGCGTCTTGAACGCCTTCGCCAGCGTCTTGTCGGTCGTGTGGACGCCCGGGCGGTTGAGGAAGGTGGCGAGCCGCGAGATGGTCAGGAGGCTCTCGCGGACCCGGTTGGTGATGCCCTGAGCGAGGCCGATGCGGCGCAGCACGTCCTCATAGTCGATGTCGCGCCGTGTCTCGTCCGGGTGCTCGCGCGCGAAAATCTCCTTGGCGAGCACGTCGAGATCGCGCTGGGCCATTTCGAGCACATCCGCGATGCGGTCGACGACGGCGTCGAGAAGGCCGGCGAGCACGGCCTCCCCGCTCGGCACCTTCGACGGCGGCTTCTGGCACTGGCTCGCATAGAGTTTGAAGGGCTGCGGGTCGATATAGCGCAGGGTGACGAGCGTGCGGTCGACCAGCATGAAGGTGACCGGATCGCTCGTCGGCGTATCGCTCTCCGCCTGGGCCAGAACGGCTGCCGTCATGAACAGGGCGCGCCCCTCCTGATAGAGCCGGCTCGACGCCTCGATCTCGGCCATGTCCTCGCGCGTGGGAACCTCCAGCCCGAGCGCCTCCTCGACAGCCTTTTCCTCCTCGCATGTCGGCTGGAACAGGTCGATCCACACGACATTGTCCGGCAGGGGCTCGCCCTCCGTGAGGGTACGCGGGGCGAGCGCTCCGCCGTCGGAGACATAGGCTGTGATCATGGGCGACCTCGTTTATCATGCGACGCGAGCGTCAATGCGCTATGAAGGGCACGGCAAGGAAGCGATCCCGCATCGACGGCCCCCATGCCCGCGCGATGTTACGCCACCATGACGGATGGATGAAAGCCGGTCTGGATTCATGGCGGCGGAGGCCTTATGTGGGCCCGGTGAATGCGAAGGAGTCTAGCGAGCCCCGCGTGTCGGACAGCCTGCTATCGGTGACGCCGGCCGAGGAGGCCGAGCCGCCCCGGCCCGCACCCGACGGGACCGGGCAGACGGCGACGCTTGTCCTCGCGGTGCTGCTCCATGTGCTGGTCATCGGCGCGACGGCGCTCCATTTCTCCGACACGCAACCGCCCGAGCAACCCGAAGCGATCCCCGTGGAGATCGTGCAGCTGCCCGAGGAGAAGCCGGAGCCCCCGCCCGAGCCCGAACCCGAACCGGAGCCCGAGCCTCAACCGGAGCCGGAGCCGCAGTCCCAGCCCGAGGAGCCCGCCCAGGCGATGCAGACGGCCCGGGCGAGCGGGGCGAGCGACAATCCCGATCTGGAGGCCGCCGAGGCGCCGGAGGCGGAAACGGAAGCCGAGCCGGCCGCGCCCGAGCCCGTGGAGGAGGCGCCGGAGGCCACCGAGCTGCCGCCCGACCTGACCCTCGGGCCGTCGCCGGACCAGGAGGTCCTGGAGGCGATGGCGAACATGAAGCAGGCCTTCGACATGCCCGCCGGCAGCCTGGAGAGCGCCGGCGCGGGCCAGGGCGGCGGCGATCCCTATCTCAATGCCATGAGGGACCGCATCATAGCGCGCATCGTCTATCCGGCTGCGCAGGCCGGGGGGCGGACCGGGTCGGCGGCCTATCGCGCGGTCGTGGCACGGTCCGGCCGGCTCCGGAAGCTGGAGCTCGTGCGCTCCGCGGGCATGCCGGTGCTGGACCAGGCCGGCCTCGACGCCATCAATGCCGCCGCCCCCTTCAAGCCCCTGCCCGACTACATTCCCGGCGAGTCCGCGGTGATCGACATCGTCCTGCGCATCGAGCCATAGGGCGAGCTGTTGCACGGTTGCATCGCCCGCGCGCAGAACCGCCCCGGGGCGGTGCGCGGGCTTTGCAATGCCGCGGCGAATCTTCTAAGCAGTCCCTGTCCGGCGGAGACAGGGGGGATCCCGGCGGGCGCGACCATCCCGACAATCCCCGGCATAACCACAGGTTGCCCACAGGCTGTCCACAGCTCGTGAACAGGCCGGGCCTATCGAGACATGACCCAGACCGCTTCGAGACCGGACACGCCACGCCCCCGTTTCCTGTCTGCCGCCCTGAGGTTCCTGGTCGTCGTCTCCGCCGGGGTCGGCTGGCTGACGCTCTGCTACGCGTTGCCATAGGCCCCTCGAGCGCCGCGCTTTCCCGAAAAACAGGCTGAAAACGGGTCGCAAACAGACCCCGCGGACCAATTGGGCCGGACAGGCGAAATTCATCTCCGACAGCGGTTGGCCGGGCGCGGCGGGCGTCCTAGTATGCCCGTCATTGGGTCAGCGCATTCTTACCCTGTGGTGGGGTTCATAGAACGGGGATTCTTCATGCGGGCCGCGGAGAAAATCAGTCCACTCATCGATTCCGTCGCGAGCAAGGCCGGCAAGGGCAGGGCGCCGAAGCTGCTCGAACCCTTCTCCAGACTGCTCTACAGGCGCGGCGTGCCGGAGGATCTGGAGGCCTATTCGGCCGACGCACTGGCCGCGCTCGCGCGCGAGGCCTTCGGCTTCCTGAAGGAGCGCAAGCCCGGACGGCACAAGCTGCGGCTCTACAATCCCGAGGAAGGCGCGCCCGGCGGGCTCGGCGAGATCACGGTGATCGAGATCGCCAATGACGACATGCCGTTCCTCGTCGATTCCACGCTCGGCCTGCTGAGCGAGCGGGGCCACAATATCGCGCTGGTCCTGCATCCGATCCTCGCCGTGGAGCGCTCCCCCAAGGGCGAGCTCACGGGCCTCGACGACGGCGCGGCAGTGGTCTCCGACCATTTCTCGCGCGAAAGCTTCATCCACATCCATATCTCGCGGCTCGGGCTTGAAAGCGACCGGACCTCGCTCGAGGCGGACATCGACAGCATGCTCAAGGACGTGCGCACCGTCGTCCTCGACTGGCCGGGCATGCGCGACCGCCTCGACAGGGCCGTGACGGACTATCAGGCCAACCCGCCGGCCGTGGCGGTGGAGGAGCTGTCGGAATCGATCCAGTTCCTGCAATGGCTGCTCGACGACCACTTCACCTTCCTCGGCATGCGCGAATATACCTTCGAGGGCGGGCCGGGGCACGGCCAGCTCAAGGCGGTGAAGGGGTCCGGACTCGGCATCCTGCGCGACCCCAAGGTTCAGGTGCTGCGCCGCGGCCGCGAGCTCGTCGAGATCACGCCGGAGGTGCGCGAGTTCCTCAACGAGCCGGCCCCGCTCATCATCACCAAGGCCAATGTGCGCGCCACCGTCCACCGGCGTTCGCACATGGACTATATCGGCATCAAGCAGTTCTCCGACGACGGCCAGCTCATGGGCGAGCTGCGCCTGGTGGGTCTGTTCACCTCCGCCGCTTATACACGCAGCCCGCGCTACATCCCCATGCTGCGCCGCAAGGTCGGGCATGTGATAGCCTCCAGCGGCTTCAAGCCGGACGGCCATTCCGGCAAGGCGCTGCAGAACGTTCTGGAGACCTTCCCCCGCGACGAGCTGTTCCAGATCGACACCGAGACGCTGACCGAGACGGCGCTCGGCATCCTGCAGCTTGAGGAGCGCCCGCGGACCCGCATGTTCGTGCGCCGCGACAAGTTCGACCGGTTCGTCTCCGTGCTCGTCTATGTGCCGCGCGACCGCTACACGACGGATGTGCGCCGGCGAATCGGCGATCTGCTCGCCTCCGCCTATGACGGCCGGGTCTCCGCCTTCTTCCCGGCCTTCCCCGAGGGCTCGCTCGTGCGCGTCCACTACATCCTCGGGCGCTACGAGGGCGAGACGCCGAGCCCGGACGTCGCCGAGCTGGAGGCACAGGCCACCGAGATCGTGCGTACCTGGGACGACCGGCTGACCGAGGCCGTCCAGACGGAATGCACACCGGAGCTGGCGGACAGTTTCATCGGCCGGTATCGCGGGGCCTTCTCCGCGGCCTATCAGGAGGCCTTCCCGCCGAGCCAGGCGGTCGCCGACATCCTCCAGATGGAACGGCTGAGCGACGACGGCGACATCGCCGTGGAGCTGCATCCCGGCGACGAGGAAGACGGCGACGCGGCGGTCAACCTGAAGCTCTACCATCTGGGCGAGCCCATCGCGCTGAGCGACCGGCTGCCGATCCTTGAGAATATGGGGTTCCGCTCGATCGACGAGCGCACCTACAGGATCACCCGGGCCGGCGCGGACGGGGCTGCGGAGGCCGTCGTCCTGCACGAGGTCACGCTGAAGCCGATCGACGGCCAGCCGATCGACCTGGACGCCGTCGGCGGCCTGGTGAACGACGGCTTCGCGGCCGTCTGGACACGGCAGGCGGAGAATGACGGCTACAATACGCTGCTCCCGCGCGAAGGGCTGGCGTGGCGCGAGGCGGCGCTGCTCAGGGCGTGCTCGAAATATCTGCGCCAGGCGGCGGTCCCCTATTCCGGGGACTACATGGCCGCGACCCTGACGAAATATCCCGACCTCGCGCGCAAGCTGCTCGAGCTCTTCGAGGCGCGCTTCGACCCGGCCTTCCCCAAGGCGAAGGCAAAGGGCGCGGACGCGGGGCGCGATGCCGCCATGAAGACCATACTCGACCGGATCGACGAGGTGCTCGCCTCCGTGCCGAGCCTCGACGAGGACCGCATCGTGCGCCGCTTCGCCAATCTCGTCATGGCGATGACGCGCACCAACTACTACCAGCGCGACGCCGAAGGCGGCCTGCGCCCGACCATCTCCTTCAAGATCGACTCCCGCAAGGTCGACGGCCTGCCCGATCCCAAGCCGTTCGCGGAAATCTTCGTCTATGCGCCCGATGTGGAGGGCGTCCATCTGCGCGGCGGCAAGATCGCGCGCGGCGGGCTTCGCTGGTCGGACCGGCCGGAGGATTTCCGCACCGAGGTCCTGGGGTTGGCCAAGGCGCAGAACGTGAAGAACGCCGTCATCGTGCCGGTCGGCGCGAAGGGCGGCTTCGTGGCCAAGCGCCTGCCTCAGGGCGGCACGCGCGAGGAGATCCTGGCGGAAGGCGTACGCTGCTACAGGCTGTTCGTCTCCTCCATGCTCGACATCACCGACAATCTCGATGGCGACACGGTGGTGCGGCCCGAGGGCGTGGTGCGCCATGACGGCGACGACCCCTATCTCGTCGTCGCCGCCGACAAGGGCACCGCGACCTTCTCCGACATCGCCAACGAGATCTCCACGGCACACGACTTCTGGCTCGACGACGCCTTTGCCTCCGGCGGGTCGGCGGGCTACGACCACAAGAAGATGGGCATCACCGCGCGCGGCGCCTGGGAGGCGGTGAAGCGCCATTTCCGCGAGATGGACATCGACATCCAGACGACGCCGTTCACCGTGCTCGGCGTCGGCGACATGTCGGGCGACGTGTTCGGCAACGGCATGCTGCTCTCCAAGGCCACAAAGCTCGTCGCCGCCTTCGACCATCGCGACATCTTCATCGACCCCGACCCCGATCCGGTGCTGAGCTGGCAGGAGCGCCAGCGCCTGTTCGAGCTGCCGCGCTCGTCCTGGCAGGACTATTCGCACGACCTCATCTCCGAGGGCGGCGGCGTGTTCAGCCGGCAGGCGAAATCCGTGCCCCTCAGCGCCCAGATCCGTGCGCTCACCGGCCTCAAGGGCAACAGCGCGGCGCCCAACGAGGTGATCCGCGCGCTGCTGAAGGCCAAGGTCGACCTCATCTGGTTCGGCGGCATCGGCACCTATATCCGGGGCGACGAGGAAACCGACGCCGATGTCGGCGACCGCGCCAACGACGCGATCCGGATCGCGGCGAGCGGGATCGGCGCGAAGGTGATCGGCGAGGGCGCCAATCTGGGCCTCACCCAGCGCGCGCGTGTCGCCTTCGGCCTGAGAGGCGGGCGCGTGAACTCCGACGCGGTGGACAATTCGGCGGGCGTGAACTCCTCCGACATCGAAGTCAACATCAAGATCGCGCTCGGCGCGGCGGAGGCCGCCGGAACCCTCAAGCGGCCGGCGCGCAACAAGCTTCTCGCCGCGATGACCGAGGAGGTCGGCGACCTCGTCCTGCGCAACAACTATCTCCAGACGCTGTGCCTCAGCCTGTCGGAGAAGCGGGCTCTGGAAGAGCTCGGCTTCCACGAGCGGCTCATGCGCGCGCTGGAGCGCAAGGGTCTGCTCGACCGCGAGCTGGAATTCCTGCCCAACGACCGCACCCTCAAGGCCCGGGCCGCACAGGGAACGGGCCTCACGCGGCCCGAGCTCGCCGTGCTCATGGCCTATGCCAAGATCGTCCTGTTCGACCAGCTCGTGGCCAGCGGCGTCCCCGACGACCCCTATCTCGCCCGCGAGCTCAGGCGCTACTTCCCCACCCGGCTCGACAAGCGCCATGGCGGCGAGATCGAAGGGCACAGGCTGCGCCGGGAGATCATCTCCACCATGCTGGCCAACAGCATGATCAACCGGGGCGGACCGGCCTTCGTGTCCCGCCTCCAGGACGAGACGGGCGTCGGCGTGGCCCCCATCGCGGCCGCCTATGCGGTGGCGCGCGACAGCTTCGGCTTCACCGAGCTCAACGCGCTCGTCGACGGGCTCGACAACCGGGTTCCCTCGGGCCTGCAGACGGATCTCTATCTGGAGCTGCAGGCGCTCCTGCGCAGCCAGACGCTGTGGTTCCTGCGCAACGCCTCGCTGGAGGGCGGGCTCGACCGGGTGGTACGCCATTACCGCCAGGGGCTCGCCGCCCTGCACAAGGCGTTGCCCGATGTGCTTCCCGAGGAGAGCGGAGCCGGCTGGTCGTCGCGCATCGCCACGCTTCAGGAGGCGGGCATGGAGGCGGAGGAGGCGCGGCGCCTCGCCGGGCTCAGCTATCTGTCGCGCGGGCCGGACATCGTGCTGGTCGCGGGGCGGGCCAAGCGCCCGGTCGAGGAGGTCGCGCGCGGCTTCTTCGCACTCGGCGACCGGCTGATGATCGACCGGATCGCCGCCTCCGCCGCGGCGATGGAGGTGACCGACTATTACGACCGGCTGGCGATCAACCGGACGATGGACGGCATTCTCGCCACCCACCGCACGCTCGTCGCGGAGATGATCGCGGAGGCGAAGTCCAAGGAGGATGCCTGGCAGATGTGGTCGGACGCCCATAGCGGCGCCATCGGCCGGACCTGCGAGGCCGTCTCGGAGCTCCTCTCCGGCGGCACCATGACGCTCGCGCGCCTCGCCGTCGCCTCGAGCCACCTGCAGGATCTCTCCGCCGAACTGGCGAAGTGACGCCCCATCCGGTCCCCCCGTTCCCGCCTTTTGCGGGAGCGGGCGGATGCGCCCGACCTAGTGCCGGAAGTGGCGCATGCCGGTGAAGACCATGGCGAGGCCGGCCTCGTCGGCGGCGGCGATCACCTCGTCGTCGCGGACCGAGCCGCCCGGCTGGATGACGGCGGTGGCGCCCGCCTTCGCGGCCGCCAGGAGACCGTCCGCAAAGGGGAAGAAGGCATCGGAGGCCACGGCCGAGCCGCGCGTCAGCGGCTCCGGCAGGCCGGCGGCCCGAGCGGCGTCCTCGGCCTTCTGCGCGGCGATCCTGGAGGAATCGACGCGGCTCATCTGCCCGGCCCCGATCCCGACCGTCGCGCCGTCCCGGGCATAGACGATGGCGTTGGACTTCACATGCTTGGCGATGGTGAAGGCAAAGCGCAGATCGGCCATCTCGCGCTCGCTGGGCGCCCGCTTCGTGACCACCTTCAGATCGCCCGCCTCCAGGCGCTTGGCATCGCGGTCCTGGACCAGCAGGCCGCCGGCCACCGTCCGGACCATGGTGCCGGCAGCGGCCGGATCGGGCAGGCCGCCGGTGAGCAGCAGGCGGAGGTTCTTCTTGCCCGCCATGACGGCGAGCGCCGCCTCGTCGGCCTCGGGCGCGATCACCACCTCTGTGAAGAGCTTCGCGATCTCCTCCGCCGTCTCGCCGTCGAACGGCCGGTTGAGCGCGACGATGCCGCCGAAGGCGCTGACCGGGTCGCAGGCGAGCGCCTTGCGGTAGGCCTCCGAGAGCGAGGCCCCGCGCGCCGCGCCGCACGGATTGGCATGCTTGACGATGACGACCGCCGGCGCATCGGCGGGATCGAACTCCGCGACGCATTCGAAGGCGGCATCGGTGTCGTTGATGTTGTTGTAGGAGAGCTCCTTGCCCTGGACCTGGCGCGCCGTCGCCACGCCGGGACGCGCCTCGCCGGTGCGGTAGAAGGCGGCCTCCTGGTGCGGGTTCTCGCCATAGCGCAACGCCTGGGCGAGCCGGCCGCCAAAGGCCCGGTACTCCGGCGCCGCCTCCTCCCCGCGCTCCGCGAACCAGCCGCCGATCGCGGCATCGTAGGCGGCGGTGCGCGCATAGGCCTTGCCCGCGAGCCGGCGGCGGGTGGCGAGCGTCGTCGCGCCGTCATGGGCGGCGAGCTCGTCGAGGATCGCGGAATAGTCCCCCGGCTCCACCACCACGGCGACGCCGGAATGGTTCTTGGCGGCCGCCCGGATCATGGCGGGGCCGCCAATGTCGATATTCTCGATCACCGTCGCGTCGTCGGCCTGCGAGGCGACGGTCGCCTCGAACGGGTAGAGATTGACCACGAGGAGGTCGATGGGCGCGATGTCGTGGCTGGCGAGCGCGGCCATGTGCGCCGGCGTGTCGCGGTCGGCGAGCAGCCCCCCGTGAACGCCCGGATGGAGCGTCTTCACCCGCCCGTCCATGATCTCCGGAAAGCCCGTGACGTCGGAGACGTCGGTCACGGCGAGCCCCGCCGCCTTGAGCGCGCGGGACGTGCCGCCGGTCGAGACGAGATCGACGCCGCGCGCGGCGAGGGCCCTGGCGAAATCGACGAGGCCCGTCTTGTCGGAGACGGACAGGAGGGCGCGGCGGATGGGAACGAGATCGGACATGGGGCGTGCTGCCATGGCAATGCTGTGCGGGACGGGGTGAACGCCTGCCAGATAGCACTTCCCGCGCCGGAGTGGAACAGCGGCGCGCTCGAACGCGGTGGATGTCCCGCATCTGGAGCTGCACCGGCCCACGCCCCCACCCGGCCACCCATGAAATTATGATCCCGTGGGTGGCCGGGTGGGGGCGTGGGCTGGCGCCGTCATCGCAACAAGGCTTAGGACCTTGACGGTCAGCGGGTACCGGGCTCCAGGGGCAGTTCCCGGGGCGGGGCGATATATTCGTTCGGCGCGCTACGGCGCTCGATGCGCTTGAAGGCCCATTTCACCGCCGTCCCCTCGGCGCCGACCGTGCCGGTGAGCACGATCTGGCGGGTCCGCCTCGGCGCGGCCTGGCCGAGGAGATAGACGCTGTCGGCGACCTCGAGCCGCGCGCCGCGCGCGCAAAAGCGCCAGCCGGTCCGGTTGGGCAGGAGCAGCACCACGCTCGCCCCGTCGCGCGCCATGGTCACCTTGACCGAGGGGTGGAGGTGGAAGCGCACGGCAAAGCCCGTCTCCGGATCGGTCGTGCGGCCGTCGGGCGATGGCGCGAACCGGTCCTCGCCGCGCAGATCCGCCCCGTCGCTCGCCAGATAGAGCCGGCGTTCGTGACCGTAGCCATAGGCGGCGACATAGCCATCGTGACGCGCCTCGAGGATCGTGCCGCCGGGATGGGACTGGAGCGCGCCCTCGACGGTGCGCGGCCCGAACAGGAGCGGCGAGCCGAACAGCTTCTCCGTGACCCGGTTGGCGACGATGAGGCAGGAGGAGCGCTCGCCCAGAATGGCGGTCGAATGGGCCGCGGTGCGCCGGGAGGCTTCCGTCCAGCGCGGGTCGATCAGGCGGGAATTGCCGCAATTGACGACGATGCGGTGCGGCCCGTCGCTGAACTCGAAGGCGAGCGGACCCGCCTGTGCGCCCGGATTGAGGCCGATGGCCGGCGGTCGGCCGATGTCGGCGATCACCGTCGCACGGCCGTGGCCGAGACGGGCATAGCCCACATGGGGGGCCAGCGTGATGGGCCGCCCATGCACCGCATCGGCGTCCACGATGGCGCGCGCGGCCCCGGCCATGCGATCCGTGACCCCGTTGAAGCCCGCCAGCCCGCCATCGCCATGCAGGAAGAAGCGCAGGAGCGGCAGCATGCGCTCGATAGCCGCCACGAGCCCGTGGGGCAGCTCGCAGCTCGTCCTCTCTATGGCGTCGCGCAGCGGCAGGAGATCGAGCAGCAATTCGACCAGCACCGCCGGATTGCGCGATATGTGACCGCCATCGGGCAGGATCTGCTGCTCCAGCTCCCGCGACAGGCGCTCCAGGAGGTTGGCGCGCACCGATTCGAGCCCGCCGAGTGCGGTCGCGGCATAGGCCAGCGCGATGGCCGCGTCGAGCCGGTTGCGGCCGGACGGGGCGAGCCGGATGGCGTTCATGAGCTGCGTCGCCTGCCGGCCGAGGCTCGCCATGAAGGCCTCGTGAAAGCCGGCATCGGCATTGTGCAGGAGGAACGGGCCGTGCTGGATCCAGGCGATGAGCCTGCGGCTTGCGACGTCGAGCCGGCGGGCCACGGGATGGTGGCGCGCGCTCATGCCCATCCAGTCGCCGACGAGGCCGCGGGCCTGCACGCGCGGCAGCTCGCGCGAGGCGGCCTCCAGATGCATGAGCCAGCCGAAGCCGTGGAGCGAGGCGGCAAACGCCTCCGTCGGCGGCGCGAGCTCGAAGACGATCCGGTTCTGGGCGTCGACCAGCGTGCCGGCCAGATGGAACCGGCCGCGATAGATCTCCGCGGCAAGCGCGGGATTGCCCTTCACGAGCGGCGGAATGGGCTGGACGAGCCGTTCGGCCCGCAGGAGCCTCAGCGGCGTCCAGCGTGCGGCGCGCCGCGCGATCCCCTGCGCGCTGCGCCGAAGCGCGGCCTCGGCGAGCTCGAGCGCCAGGGCGGACGGTGTGGCGTCGCGGCGAACGAGCATGGCTCACACGCCCCCTTCGGCGAGGGAGCGGCGGGCGATGCGGCCCTCAGGCGCCGCCGCGCAGTCCGGCGATATTGTCGGCGTAGCGGTCCGGTCCGCCCGCAAAGGCCGCCGTTCCGGCGACCAGCACGTCGGCGCCGGCGTCGATTGCCCTGGCTGCGGTCTCGAAATTGATCCCACCATCGACTTCCAGATCGATCCTTCGTCCGCTCCGGTCGATCATGTCGCGCAAGGCGGCGATCTTCTTCAGGCCCGTCTCGATGAAGGCCTGGCCGCCAAATCCGGGATTGACCGTCATCACCAGAAGCAGGTCGAGATCGTCGATCAACGGTTCGACGGTCGCGACCGGCGTTCCCGGATTGAGCGAGAGTCCGGCCCTGCATCCCGCCGCCTTGATGGCCTGGATGGTGCGGTGGCCATGGGGACCCGCCTCCGGGTGAAAGGTGATGATGTCGGCCCCGGCCCTGGCGAACGCCTCGATGAACGGATCGACCGGTGCAATCATCAAATGCACGTCGAATATCTTATCCGTGCATCGTCTTAACGATTCGATAACGCTGGGGCCGAAGCTGATATTCGGCACGAAATGGCCGTCCATCACATCGAGGTGTATGTAGTCGGCGCCGGCCTTGTCGATGGCGCGGACCTCCTCGCCGAGCCGCGAAAAATCGGCAGCGAGGATCGAGGGGGCGATCTTGATCGGTCGTGTGGTCATGGTGGGCTTTCCATATCAGCGCCACCCGGGTGCGGCAAGGAATTGAAGCGCGGACTGGCGTGCGGTGATTCGCGTATGGCCCACGAAGCATCTTGACAGGCCTCGCTATATCTCGATGAATATAGCGAAACGATACGGCATCACCCTGGAGCTTCCATCATGATAGTGCGGCAACGGCTCGGCGCGGCGGCGCTCGCCCTGGTCCTGACGGTCATCGGGCTTGCCGGCCCGGCAAGGGCGGCGGAGGTCACGGTCTTCGCCGCGGCGAGCCTCACCAATGCGATGGAGGATGTCGGCGCGCTCTACAGGGAAAAGACCGGCGAGCCGCTGCGCTTCTCCTTCGCCTCCTCCTCCACGCTCGCCCGCCAGATCGAGGCCGGCGCGCCCGCTCAGATCTACGCATCCGCCAACGAGAAGTGGATGGACACGCTGGACAAGGCCGGCCTCGTGGCCGATGGCACGCGGGTCAGCCCGATCAGCAACAGCCTCGTCCTGATCGCGCCGGAAGACAGCGATCTTGAGCCCATGGCGATCGCGAAGGAGACCGATCTCGCCGCGCTCCTGGGGACCGACGGGCGCATGGCGGTCGGCGATCCCGACCATGTACCGGCCGGCATCTATGCCGCTGAGGCCCTGCGCGCACTCGGCCAGTGGGATGCGCTCGAGCCCCGTCTCGCCCGGGCCGACGACGTGCGCGCCGCGCTCGCGCTGGTCGCGCGCGGCGAGGTGCCCCTCGGCATCGTCTATGGGACGGACGCGGCGATCTCCGAGAAGGTGAAGATCCTCGGCACGGTCCCGGCGGGCAGCCACAAGCCGATCACCTATCCCTTCGCCATCGTCGCCGGCAACGACACGCCTGCGGTGCGCGCCGTGTTTGACTTCATTGTCGGGCCGGAAGCCCTTAAGGTGTTCGAGCGCTACGGTTTCACGCGCAACCGGTAACGGTCGGGACCCCATGCTGACGCCTGCGGAAGTCGAAGCCCTGCTCCTGAGCCTGCGCATTTCCGTCGTGGCGGTCGGCTGTGCGCTTCCCCTGGCGGTGCTCGCCGCCTACGGGCTCGCCCGCCTCGACTTTCCGGGCAAGACGCTGCTCGACGGCATCGTCCACCTGCCCCTCGTGCTGCCGCCGGTGGTCATGGGCTATCTGCTGCTGGTGACCTTCGGCACGCGGGGACCGGTGGGCTCGTGGCTTCTCGACACGCTCGGCATAAGGGTCGTGTTCAGCTGGACCGGCGCCGCGCTCGCCGCGGGGATCATCACATTCCCCTTCCAGGTCCGCGCGATCCGGCTGGCACTCGGCGCCATAGACGCCAAGCTCGAGGTCGCCGCGGAGACGCTCGGGGCCGGCTGGTTCGACCGGTTCTGGACGATCACCCTGCCGCTCGCCCTGCCGGGCGTCATCGCCGGCGCCATTACCGCCTTCGCGGCGAGCCTTGGCGAGTTCGGCGCGATCATCACCTTCGTCTCCAACATCCCCGGCGAGACGCGCACCATCCCGCTGGCGATCTATACCGCGATCCAGACACCCGGCGGCGAGGTGGATGCCGCACGGCTCGCCGTGCTGGCCATCGCGCTCGCCCTTGCCGGGCTCGTCCTCTCCGAGCTCGCCGCGCGCCGCGTCGCCCGGCTCCACGGCTGATGTCGCTCAGCCTCGATATCCGCCACCGCTTTGCGGGGTTCGCGCTCGACGTGGCGCTCGACACGCCGGGCCCCGGCATCCTCGCGCTCTTCGGGCCGTCGGGCTCGGGCAAGACGACGACGGTCAATGCGGTCGCCGGCCTCATCCGGCCCGACGAGGGGCGCGTCTCGGTCAATGGCGAGACGCTGTTCGATTCACACGCCAGGGTGTGGGTACCGCCGCGCCGGCGCCGGGTGGGCTATGTGTTCCAGGAAGCCCGGCTCTTCCCGCACCTCACCGTGCACGACAACCTGCTCTATGGCTGGCGCCGTGCCGGGCGCCCCTTCGACCAGGCAGGCATCGACCATGTGGTCGCGCTCCTGGGGCTCGGCGCGCTGCTCGACCGGCGCCCGCGCACGCTGTCGGGCGGCGAGCGCCAGCGCGTCTCCATCGGACGGGCGCTCCTCACCGCGCCGCGCGTCCTGCTGCTGGACGAGCCGCTGACCGCGCTCGACGGGCCGCGCAAGGACGAGATCCTCCATTATCTGGAACGGCTGCGCGACGAGACGCGCATTCCCATCGTCCTGGTGAGCCATTCCATCGACGAGGTCACACGGCTCGCCGACTGGATGGCTGTGTTCAACGAGGGCCGGCTCGCCGCATTCGGCAGCGTCTTCGACATCACGGCGCGAATCGACCTCTTCCCCATGACCGGCCGGTTCGAGGCCGGCGTCGTGCTGGCCGCCACGGTCGCCGGCCACGACCGCGCCCATGCGCTCACCCGGCTCTCTTTCGACGGTGGCGAACTCGTCGTACCCGGCCTCGACGCGCCCGTCGGCGCAGTAATGCGCGTGCGGCTCAGGGCGCGCGACATCATGCTGGCCCTCGATCCGCCCGAGCGCATCAGCGCCAACAATGCGATCGCCGCGACCATCGTGGAGATGCGCCTCGATCCGGGTGCCTTCGTGGAGGTGCTGCTGCAGGCCGGCGAGAGCCGTCTGATCGCGCGCATCACGCGCTATTCCATGGATCGCCTCGGCCTCAAGCCCGGCCAGCAGGTCCACGCCATCCTGAAGACGGTCACGGTCGAGCGGCGCAGCATGGCAGCCGGCGGCGAGGCGCAGGACCTGTAGCCGGCCGCGGGACGGCACGGCATCGGGGCGCAACCGCCCGCCATCGCCAGCCGACCGGTGGGGACGAGCCCGTGCAGCCCGTTCCGGCAATCCGTTAATCGGCGTCCTCGCGGTCCAGGCGGGTGAGCCGGGCGAGTGTGCCGGCCGCGCCGCGTTCGGCCTCGACGGAGATGTCGTCGAACAGGGCGACGAGCGCCTCGCCGAAGGCGGTCAACGCCGCGCCGCCACGGGCATGGCCGCCGGAAAAGGTCTCGATGGCGGGCTCGCGGAAGGCGGAATTGACATCGTCGACGAGCAGCCAGGCGCGCCGGTAGGACATGCCCATGGCCCGCGCCGCGCCGGAAATCGACCGCTCGGTCGCGATGGCCTTGAGCAGCGCGATCTTGCCGGGCCCCAGCTCATGGCCGTTGGGCAGCCGGATCTTGATCCACAGGCGCGCCTTCGCCTCGTCGGCCGGTTGGGACATCGCTCGGGCCCTCGACTGTTCGCCTCCGGAGCGCTGCCGGCCGGGCAATAGCGCTCCCTTTACAGGGCACGTAGACGGGCCGCGAAAAAGCCGTCAAGCCCCTTGAGGTCGCCGGCCGCGTCGACCGCCTGGCCCGGAAGGGTGCGCAGATCCCCCTCCGCTGTGACGAAATGGCCGAGACCGGCGAGTTCGTCGGCATGCACGGGAACGCGCTCGGCCCGGCCGGCCGCGAGGACCTTCGCGACCACCTCCGGCCCCTCCTCGGGCTCAAGCGAGCAGGAGCAATAGACGACGAGGCCGCCGGGTTTCACGAGCGTGAGGGCGTGCGCCAGAAGCGCCGATTGCAGCCCGGCCAGCGCGCCGATCTGTTCCGGCATCTTGATATGGGGCAGGTCGGGATGGCGGCGGATGGTGCCGGTCGCCGAGCAGGGCGCGTCGAGCAGAACGGCATCGGCGGGTTCCGCCGGGCGCCACAGCGCGGCATCGCCATGGACGGTGTCCGCGGCAAGCCCGGTGCGCTTCAGGTTCTCCGCGAGCCGGGCCAGCCGGTGCGCGGAACTGTCGATGGCGGTCACCCGCGCGCCACGGGCGGCGAGTTGCATGGCCTTGCCGCCGGGGGCGGCGCACAGATCGACGACATGGGCGCCGCGCACATCGCCGAGGAGCCGCACGGGGAGCGCCGCGGCGGCGTCCTGCACCCACCAGACCCCGTCGCCATAGCCCGCAAGCTCCTCCACCCGGCCGGAATGGTCGGCGAGGCGCACCGTGCCCGTGGGCAGGAGGACGCCGCCGAGCCGGTCGGCCCACCCGGCCGCCTGCACGTCGTCGGCCACCGTGATGTCGAGCGCGGCGCCCGCGAGATGGGCCTCCGCGATGGCGCGCGCCTCCGCCTCGCCATAGGCCGAAACCCAGCGCCGCCACAGCCAGTCCGGCGTGGCGATCCGGGCGGCGTCCTGCCCGGCGGCGATTGCCGCCCCTTCGGCGGAGACCTTGCGCAGAACCGCATTGACGAGGCCCTTGAAGGGCCGCATCTGCCGGTCGCCCGCGGCCAGGCTCACCGCGAGATCGATGGCCGCATGGGCCGGCACGCGCAGGAACAGGAGCTGGGCGGCCCCGGACAGGAGCGTCGCATAGACGCCGCCCGCGCGGCGGGGCAGCGGGCGGGAGAGGAACCGGCCCAGAATGTCGTCGATGGCGAGCTTGTGGCGGAAGGCGGTCGCGGCGATGGCGCGCACGAGCGCCCGGTCGCGCGGGGCAAGGCCCGCAAGCGGGCCGTCCCCGGCGCTCAGGCGGAACAGCTCGTCGAAGGGACGGCCGGTCTCCAGAACCTCGGCGATGAGCCTGACGGCCTCGCGCCGTGCCGGCAGGCCGGCCTGCGGTGCCGACGAGCCGGACCTGCGTTTGCCCCGCGGCGTGCGGATTTCGGCCATGCCCCGGTCAGCCCCACGGGCCACGGGCGCTGCTCCCGCCATGGGACGAGCGCTGCCAGGGTGCGGGGGCGTGGCCGCCGCGCGCCTCGTTCTGCGCGGCCGTGCCGCCGCCGCCCGTGCCCCATTCGCCTGCGAGCTCGCGCAGGGCCGCGATCCGGTTTTCCGTATCGGGATGGGTGGAGAACAGATTGTCCATGCGCTGGCCGGAGAGCGGGTTGATGATGAACATATGCGCGGTCGCCGGATTGGCTTCCGCCTGGGGGTTTTCCACGCGGTGGGCGGCGCCGGCGATCTTGTTCAGGGCGGAGGCGAGCGCCATGGGATTGCCGCAGATCTCCGCGCCGCCGCGGTCTGCGGCATATTCGCGGGTGCGGCTGATGGCCATCTGTACCAGCATGGCGGCGAGCGGGGCAAGGATCGCCATGGCGATCACGCCGACGATCCCCAGCGGATTGTCGCGCTCGCGCATGCCGCCGAAGAACAGGCCGAAATTGGCGAGCATGGAGATCGCACCCGCAAGCGTCGCGGTGATCGTCATGGTGAGCGTGTCGCGATGCTTCACATGGGCGAGCTCATGGGCCATCACGCCGGCGATCTCGTCCCGGCTCAGCATGCCGAGCAGGCCCGTCGTGGCCGCGACGGCGGCATTCTCCGGGTTGCGGCCGGTCGCGAAGGCGTTGGGCTGGGCGTTCTCGATGACATAGACGCGCGGCATGGGAAGTCCGGCGCGCTCGGAGAGCTCGCGCACGAGACCGTAGAAATCGGGCGCGCTGGCCTCGTCCACCTCGCGCGCGCCATACATGCGCAGGACCATCTTGTCCGCGTTCCAGTACGCGAAGGCGTTCATGCCCAGCGCCACGACGAGCGCGATGACGAGGCCGGCCTGGCCCGCGAGCAGGAAGCCGACGCCCAGGAACAGGGCGGTCATGCCGGCCAATAGAATGGCTGTCTTCAGGTAGTTCATGGACCCAGGGATCCTCCGGGCTTGTCCGACATCCAGATCGTGTGCGGTCCGGCTTGAATGCCACATGTCCGCGACCGTATATGTTGGTGGACCATTGCGAAACGACAAGCGCGGGAGCAGAGCGAACCATGAGTGCCGACAGGACAGGGCATGGCGACGGCGCAAAGGCCGGAAACCGGGGCGAGGGCGCGAACGACAATCTGCCGCCCGCCGCGCGCCGCGCCCTTGAGGAGGCGGCCGCCCGCCGCGCCGAAATCGACGCGCGCGCGACCGCACGCCCGAAGGAGATCAACGGCGCGGACGGTCCGGAGCCGACCCGTTACGGGGACTGGGAGAAGAAGGGCCTGACAAGCGACTTCTGAACCGGGACCGCCACGGCCTGCGGCGTCTTGCGTCGTCTTGGCGCTTGGCGCGGCCGACCGTGCCTGCTAGCTAGGGCGCTCACGCCGGCCCATTGCCGGAACAGTCGAGACCGGATCATACCAACGACGCCCGGCAATGCTCAGACGGCTCTATGACTGGACCCTGTCGCTCGCCCGCCGTCCCGGCGCGACCCGGGCGCTTGCCGCGATCTCCTTTGCGGAAAGCTCGTTCTTCCCCGTTCCGCCGGATGTCCTGCTGATCCCGATGGTGCTGGCCGAGCGCACCAAGGCGTGGCTCTACGGCACGGTGACGACGGTGGCCTCGGTGCTCGGCGGCCTGTTCGGCTACGCCATCGGCTACTTCCTGCTCGACACGATCGGCCGTCCGATCATCGACTTCTACGGCTATACGGAAGAGTTCCACAAATTCGCCGGCCTCTACAACGAATACGGCGCCTGGATCGTGTTCGCGGCGGGCCTCACGCCGCTGCCCTACAAGGTGGTGACCATCGCCAGCGGGGTGACCATGCTCAACCTGCCGGCCTTCATGCTGGCGAGCGTGGCGAGCCGGGGCCTGCGCTTCTACGCGGTGGCGGCGCTCCTCTACTGGTTCGGGCCGCCGATCCGCGACCTGATGGACCGCTATCTGAACTGGGTGTTCTGGGGCTTCGTTGCGCTGGCGGTCGGCGGCTTCGTCGTGCTGCCCTATTTGTGGTGACGGAAAACGGGGAACCATCATGGCCATGACGCGCACGACCGCAGCAGCCATCGTCCTTTTCGCCGTGAGCACGGCGACGATCCTCGGCGCCTGGGCCTTCGAGATCCTCGGCGGCTATGCGCCCTGCCCGCTCTGTCTCACCGAGCGCTGGCCCTATTATGCGGTCGTCGCGCTCGGCTTCGTCCTGGTCGTCGCGGCAATGGCCTCCGCCCATGAGCGCTGGATCCGCGCGGGACTTGCCATATGCGGCGCGATCATGCTGGCGAGCGCCGCACTCGGCGGCTATCACGCCGGTGTCGAATGGGGCTGGTGGCCGGGCCCGCAGACCTGCGCCGGCGGCGGCGGCTTTTCCGGCGGCGGCGTGCTGCCCGATCTCGACAATGCCCGCGTGGTCGCCTGCGACGAGGCCGCATGGCGGCTCTTCGGCCTGTCCTTTGCCGGCTACAACGCCGTGATCTCGCTCTGCCTCGCCATCGTCGCCTTCTGCGGCGCGATCAGGCCGCGCAGGACCGTTTGATCCGGGCCCTGCCCCCGGCTTGGTTGGAGGCCGAGGCCGTCACGGCTGAAGCTCGGTATCCCAGTAGAGATAGTCGAGCCAGCTTTCGTGGAGATAGTTCGGCGGGAACAGCCGGCCGTTGCTGTGGAGCTCGTAGACGGTCGGCCGGTCCGGCGTGCGCGAGGGGTGCATCTTGGCGACGTCCGGCATCTTGCCGCCCTTCCTCAGATTGCAGGGCGCGCAGGCCGTGACGACGTTCTCCCATGTGGTCTGGCCTCCCCTGGAGCGGGGGATGAGATGGTCGAAGGTCAGCTCCTCGCGGGTTCCGCAATACTGGCAGGTGAACCGGTCGCGCAGGAAGACGTTGAACCGCGTGAAGGCCGGGTAGCGCGCCGGCTTCACATAGGACTTGAGCGCGACGACGCTCGGCAGCCGGAACTCGAAGCTCGGGCTGCGCACCGCGCGGTCATATTGCGAGACGATGTTCACGCGGTCGAGGAAGACCGCCTTGATCGCGTCCTGCCAGCTCCACAGGGACAGCGGATAATAGCTCAGGGGCCGGTAATCCGCATTGAGAACCAGCGCAGGACAGCTCTCGGGTGATATGGCCAGGCCGTTCACCGTGTCCTCTCCTTGACGGATGCCCGGGCCGTCGGACCCTTCATCCCGCCTTCTTCCGCCAGCCTGAATCAGCCGCCGCGGATAGACACGTACTATATATGGTGTGACAGCCTTGTGAAAGATGGCTGTGAGGACGGCAGGCCGTCCCGAAACGCCTGACGTCAGGGGCGCCCGGCGGGCACGGCGAACACCTCGCCGAGGAACTGGCCGCCAAGCGCAAGGCCGTCCGGTGCGATACCGTGGCCGACGCCATGGGAGACATGCCACTGGACGGGAACCTCGGCGCGGCCGAGCGTCTGGGCGGCGATCTGAAGGGCGGCGACGGGGATGACCTCGTCGCGGTCGCCATGGACGAGGAGCACCGGCGGGCGGGCCGCGATCTCCGCATCGAGGTGCTCGGGGCCGGCCAGCGCCCCCGAATAGCCGAGAATGCCGGCGGCGGGCCTGGCACGGCGCAGACCCACATGCAGGCTCATCATGGTGCCCTGGCTGAAACCGACCAGCGCCAGCCGGCTGTCGTCGAGGCCGTGACGGTCGAGCTCGGCGTCGATGAAGGCGTCGAGCGCCGGCGCGGCATGCCGCACACCCGCCCAGTACTCGTCCGGATCGAGGCGCGTGAGCGCGAACCACTGCCGGCCCATCGGAGCCATGCCACAGGGCTCCGGCGCATGCGGGCTGACAAAGGCGGCGTCCGGCAGGAGGTGCTGCCATTCGCGGCCGAGCCCGATGAGATCGTTGCCGTCGGCACCGTAGCCGTGGAGGAAGATGACGAGCTGGCGGGCGGGGCCGCCCGAGGCGGGCGCCAGGCGGGGGCCGTCGAGGGTCTCGGTCATATCGGGTCGGGGATCCTGTTCCGGTTGGAGGGAAGGGTGCGGTAATAGGCCCAGATCAGCCGGGCGGCGACGGCGCGCCATGGCCGCCAGGGCATGCCGAGCGCCTGCATTCGCCTGGCGTCCGGTCTCGTGTCAAGGCCGAAGGCGGCCGCCGTCGCCGTCTGGAGCGCGAGGTCGCCCGCGGGCCAGGCGTCGCGCCGGCCGAGGCAGGCAAGCAGATAGACGTCCGCCGTCCACGGCCCGATGCCCTTGATCGCGGTGAGGGCGGCATGGACCTCCTCGTCCGCCATCGCGCCGAGCCGGTCAAGGTCGAGCGTGCCGTCGAGCACGGCCCGGGTGAGGCTCCGGATCGTGCGGATCTTCGGGCGCGACAGCCCCGCCGCCTGGAGGCGGGTATCGTCGAGCCCGTCGAGATGGCCGGGCTCGAGCGGCGAGAGGCTCTCCTCCATGCGCGCCCAGATGGCGGCGGCGCTGGCGGTGGAGACCTGCTGGCCGGTCACGATGTTGAGGAGACCGCGATAGCCGCCGTCGCGGCGGCGCAGCGGCGGCATGCCCGTCTCGCGCATCATGGCGGCAAAGCGCGGCTCGCGCCGGGCCAGCGCCTCGATGCCCTTCTGCAGATCGTCCAGCGTGTCGATGGTGGTCATGCTATGAATCCCGGCCCATATATATCTATCATCGCCATGTGACCGTGGGTACCGCCGATGAACCGTGTTCCCCGCTTCCGTTTCGCGCCGAGCCCGAATGGCGAGCTGCATCTCGGCCATGCCTATTCCGCCCTGTTCACGGCAGAGGCCGCGCGCGAGGCGGAGGGCCGCTTCATCCTGCGCGTGGAGGATATCGACTTCCTGCGCTGCCGCGCCGCGCTGGTGGACCGCATGCTGGAGGACCTCGCCTGGCTGGGCCTGAGCTCTCAGGAGCCCGTCCGGTACCAGTCGAAGACCATGGGCGCCTACCGCACGGCCCTGTCGCGGCTCAGTGCGCTCGGCCTCCTCTATCCATGCTTCGCGACCCGGCAGGAGATCCGCGAGGCGGTCGGCGACGATCCGGGCCACCCCCGCGATCCCGAAGGGATGCCGATCTATCCGGGTCTCCACAAGCATATGGCCCCCCATGAGCGCCAGCGGCTGATGGACGAAGGCAGACCCTACGCCCTGCGGCTCGACATGGAGCGCGCGATCGCCATGGCCGAGCGCAAGGCCGGCGGCCCGATAACCTTCCGCGAATACGGCACCGGCCCGGCCGGGGAGGAGGGCGAGCTGCCCGTAAATCCCGCGCGCTGGGGCGACGTGGTGCTCGGCCGCAAGGATATCGGCGTCAGCTACCATATCGCCGTGGTGGTCGACGATGCCGCGCAGGCCATCACCCATGTGACCCGCGGCCAGGACCTGTTTCATGCCACAGACATCCACCGGCTGCTCCAGGTGCTGCTCGACCTGCCGGAACCCGTCTACCGCCATCACGAGCTGATCGGCGACGAGACGGGCCGCAAGCTGTCGAAGAGCGCTGGCGACCGCAGCCTGCGCGCCCTGCGCGAGGCCGGCGTGACGGCCGAGGAAATCCGCGAGCTCCTGGGCTTCGCCCGGCAGACGGTCCGCTGACCCGACCCGCGACAGCCGTCGCTCGGGGAACGGTTTCCCGGCCCCCCCCGCCACTCCTGCGAGACAAGGCCGGCGCCGGACTGTCGCGCCATCGCCGACGAGTTGCTTGTTGACGGCCAAACGCGCCTGCTTATGATCGCGGGCGGTCGCCGGGGGACAGTCCGGCGTACGGTTGCGGGCGTGGCGGAATCGGTAGACGCGCTGGACTCAAAATCCAGTTCTGGTGACAGAGTGTGGGTTCGACTCCCACCGCCCGCACCAGCCTCGAGGAGGCAAGCCCCATGGCCAGCATGCGGATCGCGGAAGCCGGCGACGTCGCCGCCATCGAAACCGTCGCGCGCGACGCCTATTCCCTCTATCTCGACCGGATGGACCGGCCTCCGGGCCCGATGCTCGCCGACTATGCGGGACAGGTGAACGACGGGCTCGTCCATGTGCTCGAAAGCGAGGGCGCCATCGCGGGCTTTGCGGTGATCGAACCGCGTAGCGACCATCTCTTCCTGGAGAATGTCGCCGTCGCGCCCGGATGGCAGGGCCGGGGCTTCGGGCGCCGCCTCGTCGGGTTCGTCGAGGAGGAGGCACGCCGGCGGGACCTGTCCGCCATCGCGCTCTATACCAACGAGGTCATGGTGGAGAATCTGGCGCTCTACGCCCATCTGGGCTTCGAGGTCACCCACCGCGCCGTGGAGGACGGCTATCGCCGGATCTATATGAGGAAGGATTTGTGATCGCCCGCCGGTTGCCGGGCCTGTGCGATCTATCGTTCGTTTTTTTCGATTGATTTAACAGTTATTATTCGTTGGATTGATTGAATGGCCTGCCGCATCCTCGCTGATATTCATCGCAGCAAGCAGACCGGCGGGCCCACACTTGTCACACGCGAACCAATCGACCCGGACGATCGGCCGGCCCGGCAGGGCGGCCGGACATGTCGCAACCCTGTGGCCCGGCCTCGCGCTCGCCACCGCCATCACGCTCGCCGCCTTCGGCCTGCGCTACATGCCGGGGCTCGCGATATTCAGCCCGCTGATCCTCGCGATCATCGTGGCGGTGCTCTTCAACAATGTCGTGGGCACGCCGGAGCGGGCGCGCCCCGGCATCGCCTGGGCCATGCGCCCGGTCCTCAGGGCCGGCATCGTGCTTCTGGGCCTCCAGCTCACCGTGCAGCAAATCCTGTCCGTGGGCGTCACGGGGCTCGCCATCGTCGCGACGGGGCTTCTCGGCACCTTCCTGTTCACGATCTGGGCGGGCCGCCTCCTCAAGGTCGATGCGGGGCTGACGGAGCTCATCGCGGCGGGCACCTCGATCTGCGGGGCCTCCGCCGTGATCGCCACCAACACCGTGACGCGCGCCCATGACGAGGATGTCGCCTATGCGGTGGCCTGCGTCACGGCCTTCGGCTCGCTCGCCATGTTCCTCTACCCGGTCCTCCAGGGCCCGCTCGGCCTCGACGCACCGGCCTACGGCCTGTGGGCGGGGGCGTCGATCCACGAGGTCGCCCAGGTCGTGGCCGCCTCCTTCCAGGGCGGCCAGGCGGCGGGCGATGTGGGCACCATCTCCAAGCTCGCCCGGGTCGTGCTTCTGGGGCCCATGGTCATCGCGCTCGGGCTGATCGCGGTGCGCCGCGGCCGGGCCGACGGCGCGAGCGCGCACCAGCCGAGCGCGCCCATTCCGTGGTTCGTCTTCGGCTTTCTGGGCCTCATCGTGCTCAACAGCGTCGTTACGATCCCGGAAAGCGTGAAGACGGCCGGGGCCACCGTCACGCCCTTCCTGCTGTCGGTCGGGCTTGCCGGCATGGGACTGTCGATGCATATCGGCAATCTCAGGGCCAAGGGGCTGCGGCCCCTCCTGCTCGGAACGCTGTCCTGGCTCTTCATCGCCGGCACGACCCTCTTGCTGATCACGCTCCTCGGGGCGTAGATCATGCTTCATGACACTTGAGCAGCTGCGCATCTTCGTCGCCGTCGCCGAACGCGAACACATGACCCGCGCGGCGGAGGCCCTGGGCCTGACCCAGTCGACCGTCTCCGCGGCCGTCTCGGCCATCGAGGCGCGTTTCGCCGTGCCGCTGTTCGACCGGGTGGGCCGGCATATCGAGCTCACCGCCGCCGGCCGCGCCTTCCTCGTGGAGGCGCGCGCCGTGCTCGCCCGCGCGGCCGCCGCCGAACGCGTCCTGCAGGACCTTTCCGACCTCGAGGCCGGCACGGTCGCCATCCGCGCGAGCCAGACCATCGCCAGCTACTGGCTGCCCGCCGTTCTGGTCGCCTTCCGCCGCGAGCACCCCAAGCTGGAGATCGAGCTTGCCATCGGCAACACCGCGCAGGTCGCCGACGCCGTTCTCAATGGCGAGGTCGAGCTCGGCTTCGTGGAGGGCCAGGTCGACCAGACCATGCTGAAGGCGGAGGCCGTGGCGCGCGACCGGCTGGTGCTGGTGGTCGGCGCCAGCCATCCCTGGGCCCGGCGAGGCGCCGTCCCGATCACCGACCTGACGGCCATGGACTGGGTGCTGCGCGAGCGCGGCTCGGGCACGCGCTCGGAATTCGAGGCGGCGCTGCGCCAGGCGGGCATCGATCCGCGCCGCCTCAATGTGGCGCTGGAGCTGCCCTCCAACGAGGCGGTGCGCGCCGCCGTGGAGGCGGGCGCCGGCGCGACGGTGATCTCGGAACGCGTGGCGCGCGCCGGCATCGGGTCCGGCACGCTCCACCGCGTGGACATCACCCTGCCCTATCGCCGCTTCTACGCGCTCACCCATCGCGAGCGCTACCGCAGCAAGGCGGTCGACACCCTGATCTCCGCCGCGCTCGACCATGCCGGGGAGACCGGCGAGGGCGCATGATGCGCGCGCCGCCTCAGCGGGGCAGCTTCATGCCGCCATCGGCGAGGATCTCGAAATCGGGGTTCCAGGCGACCTCCCAGAGATGGCCGTCCGGGTCGGCGAAATAGCCCGAATACCCGCCCCAGAAGACCTGCTCGGCCGGTTTCACGATACGCCCGCCGGCCGCCTCGGCCTCCCGGAGGCGCTCGTCCACCTCCCCGCGCGAGCGGGTGTTGTAGGCGAGCGCAATGCCGGAGAAGCCGGACCCCTCCGCCGGCACGCCCGCATCCTCCGCGAGCGCCTCGCGGCCGAACAGGCCGAGCACCATTCCCGGCAACTGGAAGAACGCCACCCCGCCCTCCCCGTCGATGGCCGAGGCGGTCCAGCCCAGCGCCTCGTAGAAGGCGCGCGCCCGCGCCACATCCGCAACCCCCAGCGTGACAAGGCTCAGCCTCTGCTCCATCGAATATCCTCCGTCGTCCTTGAATGTTCATGAATTGTTCCGGTCGTTTCTGACATCGATCCGGCCCGCGCGCAAGACGGCTCGTGCCTCCGCCGCCATCGTCTGTTGAAATCGACCCTGCGGTGGTGTCTTCTCTGCGCTCGGGACGCACGGCAAGAGAGCAGCTTCGGCGGCCTGCACGACCGGGTGCGGGCGCCCATGTCTGGAGACAACGGATGTTGTGGGATTTTTCGCTGGGACGCACCTTCTCCCTGCTGGCGAGGACCTGGCCGTTCATCGTGCTCCGCATGGCGGTCTATGCCGCCATCGCCGTCGCCTTCGTGGCGGTGACGGGAACCGGGGCGGGGCTCGGCTGGGGCATCGGCGCCTTCGGGGATGCCGGGTTCCGGACGTCCTCCACCTTCTGGGGCGGCGCGGCCGGTTTCGGGCTGGTCGCCATCGGCCTCTATTTCCTGCGCGAATGGGTGCTCTACATGGTCAAGGCCGGCCATATCGCCGTTCTGGTCGAGGCGATGGACGACCGGCCGCTGCCCGAGGGCCGCTCCCAGATCGAGCACGGACGCGCCGTCGTCGCGGAGCGCTTCGTGGAGGCCAATGTGCTCTTCGTGATCGACCAGCTCGTCAAGGCCGTGATTCGCGCGGTGACCGGCCTCCTCGGCGTCATCTCCTCCGTTCTGCCGATTCCGGGCATACAGGGGCTCGCCCGCTTCGTGCGCATGGTGCTGTCGGTCGCCATCGGGCTGATGGACGAGGTGATCCTCGCCTACAATATCCGGATCCGGTCGGCGAACCCCTATGAGTCGGCGCAGGACGGGCTGGTGCTCTATGCCCAGAACGCAAAGACCATCCTCAAGAACGCGGTCTGGCTCGCCATCTTCGTCTACGGCCTCTCCCTCATCATGTTCCTGGTGTTCCTCGCGCCGGCGGGCGCCATCGTCTATTTCTTCCCCGGCGACCTGTCGGCCATCGCGATCCTCGTGGCCATCGTGTTCGCCATCTGCTTCAAGGCGGCGGTGCTCGAGCCCTTCGCCATCGCCGCGCTGATGCAGGTCTATTTCGCCGCCATCGAGGGCCAGGCCCCGCGCGAGGACTGGCGCCAGCGCCTCGGCGAGACCTCCAGGAAGTTCCGGGCGCTCGGCGAGAAGGCGCGCGGCTTCGTCGGCGCGCCGGGGGATCTCGGTCCCGACGCGGTGCGCCGCTAGGCCATGGCGGACCCGCGCTCGATCCTCGTCACGGGCTGCTCCTCGGGTATCGGGGAGGCCTGCGCACGCGGCCTCCATGCGCGCGGCTGGCGGGTCTTCGCCACGGCGCGCCAGCCCGGCGATCTCCGCCGGCTGGAGGAGGCCGGGCTCGAGGCGGTCCATCTCGATTATCGCGAGCCCCGCTCGATCGCCGCCGCCGTCGACGAGATCGCCGACCGCCTCGGCTCCGTGCCCGACGCGCTCTTCAACAACGGCGCCTATGGCCAGCCGGGCGCGGTGGAGGACCTCGCCCGCGACGTCCTGAGAGCCCAGTTCGAGACCAATCTCTTCGGCTGGCACGAGCTGACCTGCCGGCTCCTTCCCGGCATGCGGGCGCGCGGCTCCGGGCGCATCGTGCAATGCTCCTCCGTGCTCGGCCTCGTCGCCATGAGGTGGCGCGGCGCCTACAACGCCTCGAAATTCGCGCTCGAGGGCCTGACGGACACGCTGCGGCTCGAATTGCGGGGCTCGGGAATCCATGTCAGCCTGATCGAGCCCGGCCCGATCGCGAGCCGGTTCACCGAGCACGCCCTCAAGGCCATGCGCGACAATATCGACATTGAGACCTCGCCCCACGCGGAGGCCTATCGCCGCCATCTCGCGCTCCTGGAGGGCGGGGGCACGTCATCGCCCTTCAAGCTGCCGCCGGAGGCGGTGCTGAAACGGCTCGTCCATGCGCTGGAAGCGCCGCGCCCCAAGCCGCGATATTACGTCACGGTGCCGACATATCTCATGGCATCGCTGCGCCGCATCCTGCCTTATCGCGCGCTCGACCGCGTCCTGTCCGGCGCCTCGGAGAGTTGAGGGATCACCGCCGGGCCGCGCGACGGTCCGGGAACGATATCAACAGCGGATTCCCGTTCGATGGAAAGCACCTTCCAGTTTCTCGTTCCGATCGCGCTCGCCGCGGTCGTCGTCGTTCTCCTTCTGGGCCTGTGGAACATGGTGCGCGGCGGCAGCGCGAACACCTCCCAGACCCTGATGCGCTGGCGCGTCATCCTGCAGTTCGTCGCCATCTGCATCGTCATGGCGACAATCTACTTCATGGGCAGATAGCGCGCGATCACGGAGCAGCGGCCGGCGAGTCCTCCCGCGCCGCCTCCATCTCGCGCAGCGCCGTCTTGAGCACCTTGCCGTAATTGTTCTTCGGCAATGCGTCGACGAAGCGATAGCGCTTCGGCCGCTTGAAGCGGGCCATGCGCTCCAGGCACAGCCGGTCCAGCATGCCCTCATGCGGTGTCGCGCCCGGCTCGGCCACCACATAGGCGACGACAATCTCGCCCCAGTCGGCATGCGGGCGGCCGATGACGGAGACCTCCGCGACGCCCGGCGCGGCGAGCAGCACCTCCTCCACCTCGCGCGGATAGATGTTGGTGCCGCCGGAGATGATCACGTCCTTCGACCGGTCGGTGAGGGTGAGATAGCCGTCCTCGTCGAGATGGCCGACATCGCCGGTCAGCAGCCAGCCGTCGCGCAGCGTGCGCGCGGTCGCCTCCGCATTGCGCCAGTAACCGGCCATGACCGTGTCGCCGAACACCGCGACCTCGCCCTTCTCGCCGGGCCCGAGCGGCCGGCCGTCCCCGTCCACCACGCGGACCTGCACCACGCTGTCGGCGACACCCACCGAGGCGAGCCGGTCGCGCCAGCTCGGATGGTCGCGCGCGGCATGATCCTCCGGCGACAGATGGGTGATGGTCATGGGGCTCTCGCCCTGGCCGTAGAGCTGGGCGAGCCGCGGGCCGAACCGGTCGAGGGCGGCGACCGCGTCCTCCACATACATCGGCCCGCCGCCATAGGTGACGAGCTTGAGGTTGGCGGTGTCGCCGCCGCCGGGATGCACGGTGAGCCGGCGCACCATGGTCGGCGCGGCGAACATGGAGACGCGCGGCCAGCGCGCGATCAGGCTGTAGATCTCGTCGGCGTCGAAGCCGCCGCTTTCCGGCATGACATTCACCGCGCCGGCGGCCACATGCGGCAGCATCCACAGCCCGGAGCCATGGCTCAGCGGGGCGGCGTGGAGGATCGTGTCGCCGGGCCCGATCCGGTCGAAATCCGCGAAATAGTTGAGCGTCATGGCGGTGAGGTTGCGGTGGGTCAGCATCGCGCCCTTGGGCCGGCCCGTGGTGCCGGAAGTGTAGAACAGCCAGGCCAGCGCGTCGGGCGCAACGATCTCCAGATCGCGCGGCGCGCCCGCGACGAGAGCCTCGTAGTCGGCGCTCCCCGCCGCGATCACATGATCGAGCCCGTCGGCACCGGCCTCCGCGACGGTCGCGGCGAGCCCCTCCGTCGCCAGGCAGACCCGGGCGCCGGAATCCTCCAGGATGTGGCGGAACTCGCTCTGGTGGAGCTTGGCGTTCATCGGCACCGCGGAAAGCCCCGCATGCCAGATGCCGAACAGGACCTCCGCATAGGCCGGCACATTGGCCATGGCGAGTGCCACGCGCTCTCCGGCGGCAAGGCCCAGCCGGTCGCGCAAGCCCCCCGCGAGCCGCGCGACCCGGTCGGCGAGCGCCCCATAGGTCAGCACCGTTTCGCCGCCGAGGCCGACGGCAGGGCTTCCGGGACGGGCGCGACCGGCGCGCGCCACCCATGCCGCGAGCGTCATCGGGCCGCCCTCCCGCGACCCAGCGCGGCCTCGTAGAGCCGCTCGGTCTCCGCGTCGAAACAGCAGAAGACGACGCGGTCCATGGCGTCGCTCTCCGTCAGGGTCTCGCGGACGGTTTCGACGGCGATCCGCGCCGCCCGATCCTTCGGGAACCCGTAGACGCCGGTGGAGATCGCGGGGAAGGCGATACTGCGCGCGCCATGCTCCATGGCAAGTGCGAGCGCATGCCGGTAGCAGCCCGCAAGCAGCGCGTCCTCGCCCTTGTCGCCACCCGTCCAGACGGGCCCGACAGCGTGGACGACATGGGACGCGGGCAGGCCGTAGCCCCGCGTGATCCTCGCCTCGCCGGTCGGGCAGCCGCCGAGCGCCCGGCATTCGGCGAGGAGTTCCGGGCCCGCGGCGCGATGGATGGCGCCGTCGACGCCGCCTCCGCCCAGAAGACTGCTGTTGGCCGCATTCACGATCGCGTCCACACGGAGCGTCGTGATATCGCCGCGCATCACCTCGAACCCGGCCATGGCGCACCTCCCTTTTTGCGCCGGATCTTAAACGGTTTTGCGGGCGCGCGAAATCGCTCTCCGGATCAGGCGGCCCGCCGCGGCCGGTTGATGAGCACGACGCCGGCGATGGTCGCGGCAAGGCCGGCCGCAACGGGCGGCGAAAGGCTCTCACCGAGGACGACGATCCCCAGAACCACGCCGATGCCGGCCCTCAGATAACTCTGGCTGGCAACACCCATCGATCCGATGGTGGAGACCAGCCGGAAATAGATCAGGAGGGCGAGCCCCGTACAGAAGAAGGCAAGGACGGCGGTGGCGAGACCGGTCTGCCAGGAGACCTGAAGCGTCCAGGGGCGGTCCAGATAAAGCGCGGCCGGCACCAGCACCGCCGACGCCCACAGCATGGTGCCCGCCGCCGTGACGACGGGTGCCAGCGCGGCAAAGCGCCTGCCGTGGATCGCGCCTGCCGCATAGAGCAGCGCACCGGTCAGGCAGGCCGCCTGTCCCGCGACCTGATCGCCGAGACCGCGAAGCGCATCCGTTCCCACGACGAGCACCACGCCGGCAAGCCCGAGGACCGCGCCGGCGACCTTGCCGGCGCCAAGCCGCTCATGGCGCGTCAGAAGGGCGGTGAGCAGGAGAACGAATATCGGCGATGTGGAATTGAGCACGCTGGCGAGCCCCGCATCGACGAATTTCTGGCCCCATGCGAGCACCGTCCAGGCGCCGATACTGTTGAAGACCGCCTGGATGAGGAGCATGCCCCAGATCCGGCCGTCCCTCGGCAGCCGCTCCCTTCGCCAGGCCACGACGAGCAGGAGAACGAGCGCGGCGCCGGCAACGCGCGCGGCGATCAGGGTGACCGGCGGCAGCTCGCGAAGCGCAATCGCGATGAAGATATAGGATGAGCCCCAGAGCAGGGCGAGCAGGCCGAGGAGCAGGTAGTCGCCGCGCAGGCCGGCGGCGCCTGCCGCGCCCGGCGGTCCGGAAACGGAACGGGTCATGGATGCGATCCCCCTTGTCCGGAGCCTGTCCGGAACGGCCGGGCGGGACTGTCCGGCCCGGGGACCGATCTAGCATGCGGGGATGCGGGGACGTTTCGATGGCGATCGAACCGTGATCTCCGCGAGGCGTTCGAAAGGGGCCAGATCGCGCATGAGCCCGAGGGCGAGCGAGAAATGGCCGCGCTCGCGCAGGAAACGGTTCTCCTCCGGCACGGCCCAGCGGTCGAGCTGGGCGCGGCCGCTGGCGACGGGGGTCACCGTGTCGCGCCGGCCGAGCAGGCTCACGATGCGCTCGCCCGGCATGACGGGGGTCTCGACCGGATCCGTCAGCACGAGATAGGGCGCGACGGTCTCCTCGCTCCATCCGGCCGCCACGAGCGAAGCGCGGCTGCCCCAGAGCCGACCGAGATCGCCACGGGCCTCCGCATCCCAGAGGCTGGCGCAATGGCCGGCGAGCAGCATGGCGTCGGGGCGCAGCCCGGCTGGCCAGTATTGCGCCTTGGCGGCAACGAGCTGGGCGGTCAGCGCGCCGAGGCTGATGCCGCCGACGGCGACGGCCCCGCGCGAGGCGGCGCGCGCCCAGGCGATGAGGGCCGCCCATTCGAGCGCGGCGCCGGACAGCGCGTCGATGGGGCCGAGCGGCATGGTGGCGACGAAGCGCTCCCCGCCATAGCTGCCGCGCGGCGTGCGCCGCCCGTGCCACGGCGCCTCCGGCGCCACGACCCGAAAGCCGAGCCGTGTGAGCGCCGAGACCCCGTCGCTGAGGAGCGTCCAGTGCTCCGTCTCCATGCACAGGCCGTGGCCCCAGAGAAGCGTCGGCGGGTCGCGGGCGTCGTCCGGCTCGCTCACCCGCGCGGTGACGGCGTCGCCGAGCCGGCCGGAGGGCGAGGGGAAGCGCAGCCAGTAGCGCCGCTCCCCGTTGCGGACGATGGCGGGGGAGACCTCCGGCTCGGGCAGGGTTCCGGGCAGGCGGTAGAAGCCTGCCGGATCGGTGCGGGCGGGGCCGAACAGTGCGGCGATCTCGCCCGGCGAGGGCGTTTGCCAGCCGATCATGGCGGGCTCGGGGTCGAGCCGGGTGGAGAAGAAGAGGCGGCGCAGGCGGTTATGGGCATCCGCCGCGGCCAGCCGCTCGCTCTCGATGTCGAGGAGCGTGGCGCGGCGCGGGCGCGATGTCTCGAACAGCGCGTCGCGCCAGGCCTTCTCCGCCGTCCGGCGGCGGTCGAGCGCGGCATCGACGGTACCGAGCGCGGCCTCCACCGCGTGCGGCGATGCCGCGTGTGCCCCGTCGAACGCGGCGAGGAAGCGGTCGAGCTCTCCGCCCGCGGCATTGGCCGCGGCCCACTGGCGCGAGGCGGGAAAATACCACCGGCCGAGCGCGCCGAGCGCCAGCCGGTCGAACCAGGGCCGGGCCAGCGCCGAACACAGGGATCCTTTGAGCAGGCGGTCCAAGAGGGTCAACCTCGCCGATATCCGAAACCGGCCCCCTTACGGGGACCGTCGCGGGCCCCATGATGCGCATGGCCCGTGAGCGGTTTGTGACAGGCCTTGCCGCCGGCCTGCGGCGCGTGGCTATGATGCCTCCCGTGTGACAGACATGGTGGGAGAACAGCACATGACGCAGGAACGACGATTCGCGCCCGTATCGGGCAAGGTCATGCCGCGCTTCGCCGGCATCGCCACCTTCATGCGCCTGCCGCATGTTCCGGTGGAGGAGGCCGACGGGGTGGATATCGGGCTCGTCGGCATCCCCTTCGACGGCGGCACGACCAACCGTCCCGGCCCCCGCCACGGCCCCCGGCAGGTGCGCGACATGTCCTCGATGATGCGCCAGATCCATCACGCCCTCAAGATCGCGCCCTACGATCTCGCCAATGTGGCCGATCTCGGCGACGCGCCCGTCAACCCGGCGGACGTGAAGGACGCGCTCGACCGGATCGAGGCGTTCTTCCGCGAGATCCACACAAGGGGCATCAGGCCGCTGTCGGCGGGCGGCGACCATCTCGTCAGCCTGCCGGTCCTGAGGGCGCTCGGGGCGGACCGCCCGGTGGGCCTCGTCCAGTTCGATGCCCATACCGATCTCTGGGACGGGTATTTCGGCGACTTCAAGCTGACCCACGGAACGCCGTTCCGGCGCGCCATCGAGGAGGGCGTGCTCGATCCCAAGCGGACGGTGCAGATCGGTATACGCGGCTCCTGCTACGACTGGGAGGACCGCGAGTTCGCAGCCCGCACCGGCGTGCGCATCTTCGAGATCGAGGAGGTCGACGCGCTGGGCCCGGAGAAGGTCATGGCGGAGGCCCGCCGGATCGTCGGAGACGGCGCGACCTATGTGACCTTCGACATCGACTGCCTCGACCCCGCCTATGCGCCGGGCACGGGCACGCCGGAGGTCGGCGGCTTCACCCCGCGCGAGGCGCAGGCGCTGGTGCGCGGCCTACGCGGGCTCGACATTGTCGGCGCGGACATGGTGGAGGTCTCCCCGCCCTTCGATCCGTCCGGCTACACCGCGCTCAACGGGGCGACCATGATGTGGGAACTCCTGTGCCTGATGGCCGAGACCTGCGCACTCGCCCGATAGGTGTGCATCGCAGCGTCGCAGTCGGAGATGGAGAAAAGCGGCGGCTGCCCGTTTTCAACGGGCGATTTTGCTGCAAATATGGGCGACCTGCTCCTAGGGCAACGTGTGTCCGACCGGACGCACACAAGTTGCTCTAACCTTTTGAGGGCAGATCAAAGTATCGATCCTGGGCCGGTCCCGGCTCGAGATCGATTGATCTGGAGGACAGGCATGTCGTTACGCTCCAGGGAGGGTTAGATGCTACGTACCAAACGCGTGATGGCGGCGACATTCGGATTGTCGCTTCTCGCCATGGCCTCGGCCGGCGCCCAGGCCAAGACGCTAGTCTATTGTTCGGAAGGCAGCCCCGAGGGGTTCGATCCGGCGCTCTACACGGCCGGCACCACCTTCGATGCCTCGTCCAAGCCCGTCTACAACAGGCTGGTGGAGTTCGAGCGCGGCACGACCAACGTCATTCCGGGCCTTGCGGAAAGCTGGGAGGTTTCCGACGACGGCACGGAATACACCTTCCATCTGCGCAAGGGGGTGAAGTTCCACACCACCGACTTCTTCACGCCGAGCCGCGAGCTGAACGCGGACGACGTGGTCTTCTCCTTCATGCGCCAGCTCGACGGGGAGAGCCCGTATTTCGACTATGCCGGCGGCTCGTGGGAGTATTTCAACGCGATGTCCATGCCGGACCTCATCAAGGACATCGAGAAGGTCGACGACTACACGGTGAAGTTCGTGCTGACCCGGCCCGAGGCGCCGATGCTCGCCAATCTGGCGATGGATTTCGCCTCGATCCTCTCCAAGGAATATGCCGACGAGCTGATGGAGGACGGCAAGCCGGAACTCCTGAACCAGCAGCCGCTGGGCACCGGCCCGTTCCAGTTCGTGGCCTATCAGAAGGACGCGGTGATCCGCTACAAGGCCAATCCGGACTATTGGGACGGCAAGCAGCCGATCGACGATCTGGTCTTCGCCATCACCACCGATCCGGCGGTCCGCTACCAGAAGCTCAAGGCCAATGAGTGCCAGGTGGCGCCCTATCCCAACCCCGCCGACATCGAGGCCATGAAGAACGATTCCGACCTCAATGTCATGGAGCAGGAAGGGCTGAATGTGGGCTATCTCGCCTACAACACCCAGAAGGCGCCGTTCGACAACGTCAAGGTGCGCAAGGCGCTCAACATGGCGATCAACAAGGAGGCGATCCTCGACGCCGTGTTCCAGGGCGCCGGCCGGGTGGCGAAGAACCCGATCCCGCCGACCATGTGGAGCTACAACGAGAAGGTCGAGGACGACGCTTACGATCCGGAAGCCGCCAAGGCGATGCTGGACGAGGCGGGCGTTTCCGACCTGAAGATGAAGATCTGGGCGATGCCCGTCCAGCGGCCCTACAACCCGAATGCGCGGCGCATGGCCGAGCTCATCCAGTCGGACTGGGCCAAGGTCGGCGTGGATGCCGAGATCGTCTCCTATGAATGGGGCGAGTATCTCAAGCGCTCCAAGGAGGTCGACCGCGACGGCGCCGTGCTGCTCGGCTGGACCGGCGACAATGGCGACCCCGACAACTTCCTCGCCGTCCTGCTCGGCTGCGACGGCGTCGGCGGCGCGAACCGCGCCCAGTGGTGCTACGAGCCCTTCGACAAGCTGATCCAGGAAGCCAAGGTCCTGAGCGACAAGGACAAGCGCGCCGAGCTCTATCGCGAGGCGCAGGTCGTCTTCAAGGAGCAGGCGCCCTGGGCGACGATCGCCCATTCGGTGGTGTTCATGCCCATGCGCAAGAGCGTGTCGGGCTACAAGATGGACCCGCTGGGCAGCCATCGCTTCGACGGTGTCGACATCGCGCAGTGACACCATAGCGGCAACAGGCCCTGAGGCCCCCGCCGCCCCCTTGCCGGGGCGGCGGGGGATCGTGGCTGGCATACATGATCCGGTTCCTGCTGATTCGCATCGGCTTCCTCATCCCGACCTTCCTCGGGGTGACGGTGGTCGCCTTCGGCTTCATCCGCCTTCTGCCCGGCGATCCGGTGCTGCTGCTCGCCGGCGAGCGCTCGATCGACGAGGAGCGCTATCGCGAGCTCCTCCACCAATACGGTTTCGACCGGCCGATCTGGGACCAGTATCTCACCTATCTGTGGGACCTTCTCCATGGCGATCTCGGCACGTCGATCATCACCCGGAAGCCGGTGTTCCAGGAGTTCTTCACCCTGTTTCCGGCGACCCTCGAACTGTCGGTCTGCGCCATCCTCTTCGCCATCGCGCTCGGCGTGCCGGCCGGCGTGATCGCGGCGGTGCGGCGGCGCACGACCTTCGACCATGCAGTGATGACGACGGCGCTGGTCGGCTATTCCATGCCGATCTTCTGGTGGGGGCTCCTGCTCATCATCCTGTTCTCCGGCATTCTCGGATGGACGCCCGTATCGGGCCGCATATCGCTCCTCTACTACTTCCCCACGCCGACCGGCTTCATGCTGATCGACAGCCTGCTGTCGGGCCAGGACGGTGCCTTCGCCTCCGCGGTCAGCCACCTCGTCCTGCCGTCCATCGTGCTCGGCACCATCCCGCTCGCCGTCATCGCGCGCCAGACACGCTCGGCCATGCTGGAGGTCCTGGGCGAGGATTATGTGCGCACCGCCCGCGCCAAGGGGCTCGCGCCCTGGCGGGTGGTCGGGCTCCATGCGCTCAGGAACGCCATGATCCCGGTCATCACCGTGATCGGCCTGCAGGTCGGCGTGCTGTTCGCCGGCGCGATCCTCACCGAGACGATCTTCTCCTGGCCGGGCATCGGCAAGTGGATGATCGATTCGATCTTCAGGCGGGACTATCCGGCCGTGCAGGGCGGCCTCCTGCTGATCGCCGCCATCGTCATGCTGGTCAATCTGCTCGTCGACGTGACCTACGGGCTGATCAACCCGAAGATCCGCTACAGGGATTAGGCGAATGACCGATACGGCACTGGAGAAGGAAGACGGCGCCCCCGCCGCACGGGGCGGGCGGATCGCGCTTCTCATCGAGTTCTGGAGCTATTTCCGCGAGAACCGCGGCGCCGTCATGGGGCTCGCCTTCTTCGTGTTCATCGTCCTGGTCGCGATCCTCGCCGACGTGATCTCGCCGCACGGGCCCACGGTCCAGTACCGCGACGCCCTGCTGAAACCGCCCTTCTGGGAGGAGGGCGGCGATGTCAGCTTCCTGCTCGGCACCGATGCGGTCGGGCGCGACATCCTCTCCCGCCTCATCCATGGCAGCCGCTATTCGCTGTTCATCGGCTGCGTCGTGGTCTCCCTGTCGCTGATGGTCGGGGTGGTGATCGGCCTCGTCGCCGGCTTCTTCCGCGGTGGCGTGGACACCGTCATCATGCGCGTGATGGACGTGATCCTGTCCTTCCCGAGCCTCCTTCTGGCGCTCGTCCTGGTGGCTGTTCTGGGGCCGAGCCTCACCAATGCCATCATCGCCATCGCCATCGTGCAGCAGCCCCATTATGTGCGCCTGACGCGGGCGGCCGTGCTGGGCGAACGGCCCAAGGACTATGTCACGGCGGCCCAGGTCGCAGGCGTCCGCCTGCCGCGGCTCATGTTCGTCACCGTCTTGCCGAACTGCATGGCGCCGCTCATCGTCCAGGCCGCGCTGTCGTTCTCCACCGCGATCCTCGACGCCGCAGCCCTCGGCTTCCTCGGCATGGGCGCGCAGCCGCCGACGCCGGAATGGGGCACGATGCTCGCTGAGGCGCGCGAGTTCATCCTCAGGGCCTGGTGGGTCGTCACCTTTCCCGGCCTCGCGATCCTCGCCACCGTGCTCGCCATCAACCTGATGGGCGACGGCATGCGCGATGCGCTCGATCCCAAGCTGAAGAGGTCGTGATGGCACTTCTGGAGATCGAGAACCTGACCGTCGATTTCGAGACCGCCATGGGCCGCCTGCGCGCCGTGGACGGCGTCTCCCTCGCCGTCGACGAGGGCGAGATCCTGGGCATCGTCGGCGAATCGGGCTCCGGCAAGTCGGTCTCCATGCTGGCAGCCATGGGGCTCCTGCCCTGGACGGCGACGGTGACCGCCGACCGGCTCGCCTTTGCCGGCCGCGACCTCCTCACAATGTCCGCGCGCGACCGCCGGCAGATCGTCGGGCGCGACCTCGCCATGATCTTCCAGGAGCCGATGACGAGCCTCAACCCCTGCTTCACCGTCGGCTTCCAGCTCACCGAGGCGCTGAAGGCGCATACCGGGCTGAAGCGGGCGGAACGCCGCGACCGCGCGGTGGAGCTCCTGCGGCTCGTCGGCATCCCGAAGCCCGAGGGCAGGCTTTCCTCATTCCCCCACCAGCTCTCCGGCGGCATGAACCAGCGCGTCATGATCGCCATGGCCATCTCGTGCAATCCGAAGCTCCTGATCGCGGACGAGCCGACCACCGCGCTCGACGTGACCATCCAGGCGCAGATCCTGGAGCTGCTCGTGCGCCTGCAAAGGGAGACCGGCATGGCCATGGTGCTCATCACCCACGATATGGGCGTGGTCGCGGAGACGGCGGAGCGCGTGAACGTGCAATATGCCGGCCAGAAGGTGGAGGAGCAGACGGTGGAGGGCCTGTTCGCCGATCCCCATCACCCCTATACGGCGGCGCTGCTCGCGGCCCTGCCGGAGCGCGCCCATGCGCGCCACCTGCCCTCGATCCCCGGCGTCGTGCCGGGCCTGATCGACCGGCCGCGGGGCTGCCTGTTCAGCCCGCGCTGCCGGTTCGCCACCGCCCATTGCCGCGACGTCGCCCCGGTCGAGGCCGCCGCGGCGATGGGCCGGGCGCTGTGTCACTATCCGCTGAAGAACGGCGAGCCGCAGGGCCATCCGGGCCCCGTTCCCGCCGGGGAGGCGAGGGCATGACGGGAAGCGCGGATGCGGTGCTGAGGGCCGACGGCCTGACCCGCGACTACGAGGTCTCGCGCGGGGCCTTCCACAAGCCGGCCTTCCTGAAGGCCGTGGCTGGCACCTCTTTCACCCTGTCGCGCGGCCGCACGCTCGCCGTTGTCGGCGAATCGGGCTGCGGGAAGTCGACGCTCGCGCGCATGGTCACCATGATCGAGCCGCCGAGTTCGGGCCGGCTGGAAATCGCGGGGCTCGACGTGGCCTCGGCGGACGCCGAAGCCCGCCGCACGCTGCGCACGAAGGTCCAGATCGTGTTCCAGAACCCTTATGGCTCGCTCAATCCGCGCCAGCGTATCGGGGCGGCGCTGGAGGAGCCGCTGCTCGTCAATACGCGGCTGCCGGGCCGGGAGCGGCGCGAGCGCGCGCAGGCCATGATGGAGCAGGTGGGCCTGAGACCGGAGCATTACGACCGCTATCCGCACATGTTCTCCGGCGGCCAGCGCCAGCGCATCGCCATCGCGCGCGCGCTCATGCTCGATCCGGAGATCCTCGTTCTCGACGAGCCGGTCTCCGCCCTCGACGTGTCGATCCAGGCGCAGGTGCTCAACATCCTGGTCGATCTGCAGGAGACGCTGGGGCTAGCCTATATGTTCATCAGCCATGACCTGTCCGTCGTCCGCCATATCGCCGACGAACTGATGGTAATGTATCTCGGCCGCCCGGTTGAGCAGGGCCCGCGCGAGGAGATCTTTTCCGAGCCCCGCCACCCCTATACGCAGGCGCTCCTGTCGGCGACGCCGGTTGCCGAGCCGGGCCATTCAAGGCAGCGCATCGTGCTGAGGGGCGAACTGCCCTCGCCTATCGACCCGCCGCCGGGCTGCGCCTTCCATCCGCGCTGCCCGCTGGCCTTCGACCGCTGCCGCGTGGAGCGCCCGGAGCTCAAGCCTGCAAGGGGCGTCCATGCCGCCTGCCATGCCGTCGAGGAAGCGCTGGCCGCCGGCCGGCCCATCCCGAAGGCGACGGGGGCCGGGGCCGAAGCCGAAACGAGCTGAGCAAGGCGTCCTTGACCGGGCCCGGCCCAGGGTCGACAACCGGGTTCGGGTCGGCCGGAGGGATCCGGCGCGACGGACGAGGGGGAACGATGCACGATATTGCGCTCAAGATCGCCCTGATCGGCGTGGCGGGCATGGCGGCCCAGTGGCTTGCCTGGCGGCTGCGCCTGCCGGCCATCGTGCTCCTGCTGGCGGCCGGCTTCATCGCCGGGCCGGCAACGGGCTTCGTCAATCCGGCGGAGGATTTCGGCGACATCTACCGGCCGCTCGTGTCGCTGGCCGTCGCCATCATCCTGTTCGAGGGCGGGCTGACGCTGAACGTCAAGGAGATCCGCGAGACCTCGACCGCCGTCAGGCGGATCGTCATGATCGGCGGACCGCTGGTCTGGGTCCTCACCGCGCTGTCGGCGCATTATCTGGGCGCGCTGTCCTGGCCGACGGCAGTGGTGCTCGGGGCGATCCTCGTGGTCACGGGGCCGACCGTGATCTCGCCGCTCCTGCGCCAGGCCCGGCTCGACGCCAGACCCGCCTCGCTGCTCAAGTGGGAGGCGATCGTCAACGACCCGATCGGCGCGCTCCTCGCGGTCATCTCCTTCGAGATCATCCTGGTGCTGATCGGCCAGCATCAGGGCGGCAGCCTCGCCTATGTGGTCGTGGCCGCCTTCCTGTTCGCCGTCATCGGGGGCTATCTCGCGGCCAGGCTCATCCAGTGGGCGTTCATGAACGGGCATGTGCCGGAGTTCCTCAAGGCGCCGCTCCTGCTCGTGGCGATCCTGCTTGCCTACGCGCTCACCAATCTAGTGCTGGAGGAGGCCGGCCTTCTGACCGTCACCGTCATGGGCATCGTGCTCGGCAATACCCGGATCGCGAGCCTTGCGGAAATGCAGCGCTTCAAGGAGACCATCACGGTCTTCCTCGTCTCCGGCATCTTCATCCTGCTGACGGCCTCGCTGACCCCGGACGATTTCAGGATGCTCGACCTGCATGCGGCGCTGTTTGTCGCCTCCGTGCTCTTCGTCGTGCGCCCGCTTGCCATCATGGTCGCCACCGCGGGGTCCGGCGCGACAATGGCGGAGCGCATCCTGACGAGCTGGATCGCGCCGCGCGGCGTCGTCGCCGTCGCCGTGTCCGGCCTCTTCGGGGCCGCGCTCGCCGATGCGGGCATCGCGGATGCAAACCGCATGGTCGCCTTCACCTTCGCCGTGGTCGTCGCCACCATCGTCCTGCACGGCTTCACGCTCGGCCCGCTCTCCGCCCTCCTCAAGCTGAAGAGCACGGAGAAGCCCGGCCTGCTCATCGTCGGCGGCGCGCGCTGGACCATAGACCTCGCCAGCAAGCTGAAGTCGCTCGAGGTGCCCGTGATGATCGCCGATCCCAACTGGAACCACATCGCCGAGGCCCGGCTCGCCGACATTCCGGTCTTCTACGGCGATATCCTGTCGGAGGCGGCCCATCACGACATCGACCCGAACCAGTTCTCCACGCTTGCCGCGGTGACCGACAACGACGCCTACAACGCGCTCGTATGCACCGATTTCGGCCCCGAGCTCGGCCGCGCCCACGTCTTCCAGCTTGGGCGCGGGGAAGAGAAGCCGGACCGGGCCTCGCTCAACTTCACGCTGGGCGGACGGCCGCTGACGGAAGAGCCGCTGACCTTCCGCGACCTGCGCGACCGGCACTGGCGGGGCTGGACCTTCCAGGCGACGAAGCTGACGGACACATTCGACTACGACGCCTATCTGGCCAGCCGGCCCGACGAGGTGGTCGTCCTCCTGTGGGTCAAGCCGTCGGGCACCATCGTCTTCGCATCCGGCGCGACCGGAACGCCGTCCAGCGGCGACCGCATCGTCAGCTTCTCGCCGGAGAAGGACCGGCGCGGCAGGCAGGAGGACGCTGCACCCGACCGCGAGGCGGCGGCGGACGAGGACCGCACGCCCGGCTGACGCCGCCCTCCGGGGATGGCGGGGACGCGGCCGGTCACGCCGCACCGGCCCGCCCCCACTCCGGGAACGGGTCCGGCAGATGGCGGAAGGTCTCCGTGTCGATCCCGGCGGAGTCCTCCGGCCCGGCGAGGCAGGCATCGAGGCCGGCGCGGATCGCGGCCTCGTCCATGCCGGTCCCGATGAAGACGGGCTCCTGGCGGCGGTCGCCCCAGCCCGGCACCCAATGGCTGGCGAGCATCGCGCGCCATTCGGGATGGTCGGGCCAGCGCTCCTTCGGCACCGCCGCCCACCAGTACCCCATGGCCCCGGTGCGGCAGATGGCGCCGGCGAGGCTGAACTCGCCGACCCATTCGGGCCGGGTCGCCAGCCAGAAGAGCCCCTTCGCCCGGATCAGCCCCGGCCAGCTCTGCCGCATGAAGTCGGCGAACATCTCCGGATGGAACGGGCGGCGCGCGCGATAGACGAAGCTCTCGACCCCGTATTCCTCCGTTTCCGGTACATGGTCGGCGAAGCCGTTGAGCTCCTTGAACCACAGCGGATGCTCGTGGGCGCGGTCGAAATCGAAGGCGCCGGTGTCGAGGATCTCGCCGGGGTCGACCTTGGCGAAGTCGGTCTCCAGGATGCGGGCATCCGGGTTGAGGCCCTTGACCACGGCGCGCACCGCCCGGCGCGTCTCCGCGTCCACGTCGGAGACCTTGTTGACGACGACGATATCGGCGAACTCGATCTGGTCCACCAGCAGGTCGACCAGCGTGCGCTCGTCGCCCTCGCCCGCCGTCTCGCCACGGTCGCTCAGGAAATCCCGGCTGGCGTAGTCCTTCAGCAGATTGGCCGCATCGACCACCGTCACCATGGTGTCGAGGCGGGCAATGTCCGACAGGGAAACGCCGGCCTCGTCGCGGAAGGCGAAGGTCGCCGCCACGGGGAGCGGTTCGGCGATGCCCGTCCCCTCGATCAGGAGATAGTCGAACCGGCCCGCCCCGGCGAGGCGGCGCACCTCGCTCAGGAGATCGTCGCGCAGCGTGCAGCAGATGCAGCCATTGGTCATCTCCACCAGGGTCTCGTCGGTGCGCGACAGGTCGGCCCCGCCGTCGCGCACGAGATCGGCGTCGATATTGACCTCGCTCATGTCGTTGACGATGACCGCCACGCGGCGGCCCTCGCGATTGTTGAGAACGTGATTGAGCAGGGTCGTCTTGCCCGCCCCGAGAAAGCCGGACAGGACGGTGACCGGAAGGCGATTGTCCGTCAATGTTCGCTCCATCGTATCGAGACTGTGCCTGTGCCCGGATGCGCGGCCGGAGTGCCGTCATTTGGACAAATGCAACGTTATAACATAACCAATCGATAACGGTCTTCGCCGCTCCTGGCAATCCCCCAGCCATAACAAGCCCTGGCGCGACCGGCAGCCTCGCCCCTGGAGGACGCAGCCAATGGCCGATCCGCCGGCCGAAACGGCATGCGACAACCGGTGCGACAAAATGTTTTCGTTTTATCGATTGCAATATTTTGCAATCATCAGCATGTAATCGTTCGGCAACGGGGCATCGCCCCTCACGAACCACACACACGACCGAAGGGACCAACGACCATGACCAGGAATGTCGGAGGCATCGACCGGATCGCGAGGATCGTCGTCGGTCTCGCACTGCTCTCGCTGATCGTCCTCATGGATGGCGCGGCGCGCTGGTGGGGCCTGATCGGCCTCGTGCCGCTGGCGACCGGGCTCATGTCCTACTGCCCGGCCTATTCGATCTTCGGCATCGACACCTGCGCCCGTAAGGGAGGCCGCACATGAAGCCTGTCGCGATCACCGAGAAGCTGTCGGTCTCGCCGCAGATATCGCCGTCGGATCTGCCGGATATCGCGGCGGCGGGCTTCACCGGCCTCGTCGCGAACCGCCCGGACGGCGAGGAGGCCGGCCAGCCGGACGCCGCCAGCATCGCAGAGGCGGGGCGCAAGGCCGGGCTCGGCTTCACAGTGATCCCCGTGCCCGACCTGACCGAGGAGAAGGTGCGCGCCTTCCAGAAGGCCGTCGCCGACAACGAGGGCCCGGTCCTGGCCTATTGCCGCACGGGCACGCGCTCGCTGACCCTGTGGGCCATCGGCGAGGTGCTCGACGGGCGCATGAAAAGCCAGGAGGTCGCCGCATTTGCCGCCGCCCGCGGCTTCGACCTCTCCGGCGCGGTGAAATGGCTCGCCGCGCACGGCCATTGAGCGGCGGCCGGCGGAGGATCCGGAGATGACCGACCAGCTGTCCTGCGAGGCCGTCGAGATGAAGGCCAATGTCGGGGAGGCCTCGGCCTTCCTGAAGAAGCTGTCCAACCCGGACCGGCTCCTGATCTGCTGTGCGCTCGTCGACGGCGAGCGTTCGGTGCGCGAGTTGGAGGACCTTCTGGGTATCCGCCAGCCCGGCCTGTCGCAGCAGCTCGCCGCCCTCAGGAAGGCGCAGCTCATCGTCGGGCGCAAGGACGGCAAGCAGGTCTTCTACCGCCATGCCGATCCGCGTGTCCGCATCTTCATAGCCACCATGCACGACCTTTTCTGCGAACGAGCGTCCGACAAGAAAACAGCACACGCATCATGACCGAATTCACCCCGTTCCTCTCGCTTCTCGGCGGCGCGCTGATCGGCCTGTCCGCCGTGCTGCTCATGGCGGTTCACGGCCGCATCGCCGGCATGACCGGCATCCTGGCCGCCCTCCTGCCCCCGCCCGCGCGCGACTGGGGCTGGCGCGCGGCCTTCCTCGCCGGCGCGGTTGCCGCCCCCGCCGCCATGATCGCGTTCGGCGGCGCGACCATCCCGTTCGACAGCCCCGTCCCGACCCCCTGGCTGATCGCCGGCGGGCTGATCGTCGGCATCGGCGTCACCTATGGCTCCGGCTGCACGTCGGGCCATGGCGTCTGCGGCATGGCGCGGCTGTCGCCGCGCTCCATCGCGGCCACGGCGACCTTCATGGTCACCACCGCGCTCACCGTCTTCGTCGTCCGCCACGTGATCGGAGGTTTATGATGGCCCGCATCGTGTCCGCATTGCTCATCGGCCTCATCTTCGGCGCGGGCATCGCGCTGTCGGGCATGGCCAACCCGGCCAAGATCCTCAACTTCTTCGATTTCGCCGGCGCCTGGGACCCCTCGCTCGCCTTCGTGATGGCCGGCGCGCTGGCGGTGACCGCGCCCGGCTATGCCCTCATCCTGAAGCGCCGCGCGCCGGCGCTCGATACGGGCTTCCACCTGCCCTCCGGCAAGGGGATCGACCTGCCGCTGATCGCCGGCTCGGCGGTCTTCGGCATCGGCTGGGGCATTTCCGGCTTCTGCCCCGGCGGCGCCATTCCCGCCCTCGGCCTCATGGAGACCGACGCGGTCGTCTTCGTCGCCGCCATGGTCGCCGGCATTCTCGTTGCCCGCTACCTGCGCAACGCCACCAGGGCCCGCACCGCGACCGGTGCGGCATGACACCATCGAACCCAGGGAGATCGCCATGCCCGTTTCGCTTCCCTTCACGCCCGATCTGTCGGTGAAGCCCGAGGTCGTCGCCTTCTTCGACGAGCCCACCAACACGATCAGCTACATCGTCAGGGACCCGGCCTCCACCTCCTGCGCCGTCGTCGATTCGGTGATGGACATCGACTACGCCGCCGGGCGCATCACCTATGACGGCGCCGACAGGATCATCGCCCATATCCGGGAAAAGGGCTGGACGCTGGAGTGGCTCATCGAGACCCATGTCCATGCCGACCACCTCTCCGCGGCGCCCTATATCCAGTCCAAGCTCGGCGGCAAGCTCGGGATCGGCGAGAACATCGTCGTCGTCCAGGACACCTTCGGCAAGGTGTTCAACGAGGGCACCGAGTTCGAGCGCGACGGCAGCCAGTTCGACCGGCTGTTCAGGGATGGCGACAGCTACGCGATCGGCACGATGACGGCCCATGTCATGCATACGCCCGGCCACACGCCGGCCTGCATGACCCATGTCATCGGCGACGCCGCCTTTGTCGGCGACACGCTCTTCATGCCCGACGGAGGCACCGCGCGCGCCGACTTCCCCGGCGGCGACGCGCGCACCCTCTATCGCTCCATCCAGCGCATCCTCGCCCTGCCGGACGAGATGCGGCTCTTCATGTGCCACGATTACGGCCCGAACGACCGCAACATCGAATGGGAGACGACGGTCGGCGAGGAGAAGCGCAACAACATCCATGTCGGCCACGGCGCGAGCGAGGACGAGTTCGTGAAGATGCGCGAGGCGCGCGACGCGACGCTCTCCATGCCGCGCCTGATCCTGCCGTCGCTCCAGGTGAACATGCGCGCCGGCCGGCTGCCTCCCGCCGACAAGGACGGCAAGGTGTTCCTGAAGGTGCCCGTCAACACGCTCTGACGGACGCCGGCCGCACGGGCCGGACTTCCCCTTCCCCCGCATCCGGACGGCGGCGACCGGATGCGGGGGCACTGCCAACCGGAGCCGCGCAGGACAGGCATTTCCTCCATGGCCGGACTGAAACGGTTCTTCCCCGTACTCGACTGGGCGGGAGCCTACGACCGCTCCGTGCTCGTCAGCGACCTCGTGGCGGCGGTGATCGTGACCATCATGCTCATCCCGCAGTCGCTGGCCTATGCCATGCTGGCCGGCCTGCCGCCCGAGATCGGGCTTTACGCCTCGATCCTGCCGCTCGTGGCCTATGCCGTCTTCGGCACGAGCCGGACGCTGGCCGTCGGCCCGGTGGCTGTGGTCTCGCTCATGACGGCCTCCGCCGTCGGGCAGATCGCGGCGCAGGGGACGGCCGACTATCTCACCGCCGCCACAGCGCTTGCTCTGCTGTCGGGCGGCATGCTGCTCCTGATGGGGCTGCTCCGGCTCGGCTTTCTCGCCAACTTCCTCAGCCATCCGGTGATCTCCGGCTTCATCAGCGCATCGGGCATCCTCATCGCCTCGAGCCAGCTCAAGCACCTGCTCGGCGTTCCCGTCAGCGGCAAGACGCTGCCGGACATTCTCGGCGGGCTCGGCGCGAACATCGCCGACACCAATCCGGTCACGCTCGCCATCGGCGCGGGCGTGGTGGCCTTCCTCTATTTCGCGCGGCTGCGGCTGAAGGCCATTCTGAGGGGCATGGGCCTCAACACCCGGCTGGCCGACATCCTGACCAAGGCAGCCCCGATCCTGAGCGTCGCCGTCACCATCCTGCTCGCCACCGCCTTCGATCTCGGTCAGCGCGGTGTCGCGCTCATCGGCGAGATCCCGCAGGGGCTGCCGGTTCCGGGCCTGCCCGTCATCTCGCCCGACCTCCTCGCAACCCTCGCCGTTCCCGCCTTCCTCATCAGCGTGATCGGCTTCGTGGAATCGGTGTCCGTCGCCCAGACGCTCGCCTCCAAACGCCGCCAGCGCATCGTGCCGGACATGGAGCTCGTCGGCCTCGGCGCGGCCAATATCGCCTCCGGCGTCTCCTCCGGCTATCCGGTGACCGGCGGTTTCGCGCGCTCGGTGGTCAATTTCGACGCGGGCGCGGAGACCCCGGCAGCCGGCGTCTTCACCGCTGTCGGCATCGCGCTCGCCACCCTGTTCCTGACGCCGCTGCTCGCCAACCTGCCGCAGGCGACCCTTGCCGCGACCATCATCGTGGCGGTGCTCTCGCTCGTCGATGTCCGCGCCATGGCGCGCGTCTTCACCTATTCGAAAGCCGACTTCGCGGCCATGGCGGCGACGATCCTGGTGACGCTCGCCTGGGGCGTGGAGCCCGGCGTGGTGGCGGGCGTCGCCCTGTCGCTGCTGATGTATCTCTACCGGACCAGCAAGCCGCATATGGCGGTCGTCGGCCAGGTGCCGGGCACCGAGCACTTCCGCAATATCAACCGCCACAGCGTGCTCACCGATCCCGCCATCCTGTCGGTGCGCGTCGACGAGAGCCTCTATTTCGCCAACAGCCGCTATCTGGAGGACAGGATCGCCGCGCTCGTCGCCGCGGCCCCGGAAGTCCGCCACGTCGTCCTGATGTGCTCCGCCGTCAACGCCATCGATGCGAGCGCGCTGGAAAGCCTGGAGGAGATCGACCATCGCCTCGCGGACGCTGGCATCGCCTTCCATCTCTCCGAGGTGAAGGGCCCGGTGATGGACCGGCTGAGGCGGACGGCCTTCCTCAAGGAGATGTCCGGCCGGGTGTTCCTCAGCCAGTTCGAAGCCGTCGCCGCGCTCAAGGCGGAGCTCGCCGAGGGAGGCCGCTCCGCCGGGGCTGCGCGAAGCCCGGCTGCGGCGTCGGCCTGAGCGCGCGACCGGTGTTAGCGGTAAAACATTACCTCAACAAAGATCAAGACCTCTCCTGCCGCGCACATTGCGGGCGAATTCGGGGCTGTCGCGGAGGCAAAATTGATCGATCTTAAAGTGCAGATGCAACGTTCCTGATCTGATCGGACGCGGAAGCCGGTCCAGACGAGGCAGAAGCGGAGACCCCATGGACATGCCAGCGCCCATTCCGTCCCGATCGCTCCGCCGCGCCCTGCGGCCTTTGCGCACCGCGACCATTGGATCCGCCATGGCCGACGGCCTTGCCTTGTCACGGAGGGTCCGTGCTATACATGGATTTCAGAAATTACTGAAATAACCGGGATGGCCGTAACCTCATGAATCTGCCGCCACTCATCCAGTCCTTCGTGCTCCATTTCGGGGAGATGGGCAGCCGCTGGGGCATCAACCGCACGGTGGGGCAGATCTATGCGCTGCTCTATGTCTCGTCGGAACCGTGCTGCGCCGACCAGATCGTCGACGCGCTCGGCATATCGCGCTCCAACGTCTCCATGAGCCTGCGCGAGCTCCAGGCCTGGAACCTCGTGATCCTGAAGCACATTCCCGGCGACCGGCGGGACTTCTTCACCACGCCCGACAATGTCTGGGACATCCTCAGAACGCTCGCGGAGGAGCGCAAGAAGCGCGAGATCGACCCCACCCTGTCCGTCCTGCGCGAGCTCATCATGCAGCAGCCCGGCACCGGGGAGGAGCGCTACGCCCAGTCGCGACTCGTGGAGATGAACAACTTGATCGAGCAACTGACTAATTGGTATGACGATGTGAAGCGGCTCGATACCGACCGGCTTGCCATGCTGCTCAGCCTCGGCGCGAAGGTGACACGCCTGCTCGACGCCAAGGACCGGATCGTCTCCATGGGCGACAGACGCACGGAGACCGGCAGGACATGACGGCGCTGGACGCGACACTCGGCCGGAACCGCGGTGCCGCCGCAGAGCGCGGCACCGCCGATGCGGCACTGGCCGGCCCCCCATGCAGCGAGACCGCGGCAGCGGACAGTCGCGCCCGTACCGAGCCCTCCGTCGGCCGGACGGCGACCGTCCTGCAATCGGCGGCCGCCCTGCTCTGGATCCCGCAGGCCGCCCTTCTGAGCCTCGCCGTCGGCCAGATCGCCTCGAGCGCCGCGATGGACCGGGCGCTCCTGCCCGCAGCCGGCATCCTCGTCCTCGGCATCGCCCGGGCCTGGCTGGACCGCGCAGGCATGCAGAGCGCGTTCCGGGCCGCGCGCGGCCAGCTCACCGCCCTGCGTGCCGATGCCGTCGCCGGCCTCGCACGGCGCTCGCCGCTCGATGCCGCGCGCCCCTCATCCGGGTTCGTCGCCGGCACGCTCGCCGAGCAGGCGGAGGCGGTCGTGCCCTACCGCGCGCGCTTTAAGCCCCTGCGCCACAAGGCGACCGTCGTGCCGCTCGCCATCCTCGCCTGCGTGCTCGCCTATTCCTGGGTGGCCGCGCTGATCCTGCTGGTCGCCGCGCCGCTCATTCCCGTCTTCATGGCGCTGATCGGCTGGCGCGCCAAGGAGGCGAGCGAGAAGCAGCTCGCCGAGATGGGCGACATGAACGCCTTCCTGCTCGACCGGCTGCGCGGCATGGCGACCATCCGGACATTCGACGCGGTCGACCGCACCGCGCGGCATCTGAGGGCGACGGCGGAGACCCTGCGCGTGCGCACCATGGCCGTGCTGCGGATCGCTTTCCTGTCGTCCGCGGTCCTTGAGCTCTTCGCCGCGCTCGGCGTGGCCATGGTCGCCGTCTATGTCGGCTTCCACCTGCTCGGTCAGCTCGAATTCGGCGCCTGGGGCGGTAAGCTCACCCTCGGCGAGGGCCTGTTCATCCTGCTTCTGGCACCGGCCTTCTTCGAGCCGCTACGCGACCTCTCCTCGGTCTGGCACGACCGCGCGGCGGGCGAGGCCGCACTCGACGCCATCGCGAAGATCACCGCGGACGGCCCGGAGATCGCCGGCGGGCTCGACGATGCCCGGACCGCCCCGGCGGAGGCCGCCGCCCCGGCGGTCCGGATCGAGGATCTGCGCTTCCGCCACAACGGGGCGGCCGCGCCCGTTTTCGACGGCCTCGCCCTCGGCATCGCGGCGGGCGAGCATGTGGCGCTCATGGCGCCGACGGGGTACGGCAAGTCGACGCTTCTCGCCCTGATCGCCGGGCTCGCGGTTCCGGACGCCGGAACGGTCCGCATCGGCGGGACCGCGCTCGACGGCGCGACTGCCGGCGCGCTGCGTGCGCGGATGGCCTGGATCGGCCAGGCGCCGCATCTCTTCTCCGGAACGCTCAGCGGCAATGTCGCGCTCGGCCGGCCCGGCATCGGCACGGCGGAAACCGCGAAGGCCTTGCGGACCGCCCGCCTCGACCACCTCGCCGACCGGCGCGGATCCGCCGCGCTCGGCGAGGAGGGGGCCGGGATCTCCGGCGGCGAGGCCCTCAGGCTCGCGGTGGCGCGCGCGGTGGCGAACGCCCGGGCGGGCCTCATCCTCGCCGACGAGCCGACCGCCCATCTCGATCGGGAGACGGCGGACGAGATTTCCGACATGCTTGTCCAGGTTGCGGCCGGCCGCACCCTGATCGTCGCCACGCACGACCCGGTGCTCGCCGCGCGCATGGACCGCACCGTTCTCCTGCCGGACATCGCCGAAGGACGGGAGGGCCGCACATGATCTCCACCCGCCATCTCGGGCCCGTCGCCGCCCTGTTCCGCTCCGCCAACCGGCCCATGCTCGCCGCCGGCGCGGCGATGGCGCTGGCGACCGTCCTGTCCGGCATCGCGCTACTCGGCCTGTCCGGCTGGTTCATCACCGCCACGGCCATTGCCGGGGCGTCCGTGACCACGGCGCTGGCCTTCGACGTCTTCGCCCCGTCCGCCGGCATCAGGCTCCTCGCCCTCACGCGCACCGCCGCGCGCTACGGCGAGCGGCTCACGACCCACGAAGCCACGCTCCGGGTGCTCGCGCAACTGCGCGAACGCCTGTTCCGGGGCTGGGCGCGGGCCGATGCCGCACGCGAGCTCGCCATACGCCCCTCCCGCCTCCTGTTCCGCCTCACCGTCGATATCGACGCGCTCGATTCGCTCTATCTCCGGGTAGTCGTCCCGGTCTTCGCGGCGCTCGGTGCCGGGCTCGTCACCGCGATCGCGCTCGGACTTCTCCATCCAGGTCTCGGCGCCGGCGTTGGCCTCCTCCTGCTCGGCGCCGGTCTCGGCATTCCCGCGCTCGCGGCGCGCCGGGCGGAAAAGGCGGCAAGGCGGCGCGCCCACGCGCTGGAGGTGCTGAGGGCCCGCAGCATCGATCTGATGCGCGGCCAGACCGATCTCGCCATGGCGAACCGGCTCGGCGCCCAGGCCGCGGGGATCGCCGCGGCCGACAGCCGCCTGTCGGAAGCCGATATCGCCCTCAACCGGATCGAGACCGATGTCAGCTTCGCGCTCGCCACGGTGAGCGCGGTGCTGCTCGCCGGCATTCTCCTCGCCGTCGCCGCACTGGCCGAGGCCGGTACGATCGGCGCGCCGTCGGCGGCCTTCGCCCTGCTGGTGGGGCTGGCCTGTCTGGAACCCTTCACGGGGCTGCGCCGCGGAGCGGTCGAGTTCGGCCGCACCCTGCTCGCCGCACGCCGGCTCGGCCCGAGACTCGGCGAGACGCCGGACACCGTGCCCGCGCTCCCGGGTCCCGCGCCGGACCGCAGCGTGGAGGTCGACGGCCTCGTCGCCGGCTATCCCGGTGCCCGGCGCCCCGTCCTCGACGGCCTCTCCCTCGCGATCCGCCCCGGCGAGCATGTCGCCGTGATCGGGGAGAGCGGCGCGGGCAAGTCGACGCTGCTCGCCGTGCTGGCCGGAGAGCTTGCGCCGGCCGGCGGCCATGTGGCGCTGGCACCCGCCACGCTCCTGACGCAGCGCTCGGAGCTCTTCCGTGACAGCCTGCGCGGCAATCTGGCGCTTGCGCGCGCCGGCACGGACGACGGCGACATGCGCCGCGCGCTCCAGGCCGCGGGGCTCGACCGGTTCGTCGCCACGCTGCCCGACGGTCTCGACACACCGCTCGGCGAGGGCGGCACCGGCCTGTCGGGCGGCCAGTCGCGGCGGCTGGCGCTCGCCCGCTTCCTGCTGCGCGATACGCCCGTCTGGCTGCTCGACGAACCGACGGAGGGCCTCGACGGGGCGACCGCGCGCGACGTGCTCGCCCGCATCGCCGCCCGCTCGCGAGACCGCGCACTCGTCGTCGCCACCCATATCCGCCGCGAGGCGGCGCTGGCCGACCGGCTCATCCGTCTCGAGGAGGGCCGCATCGTCGCCGATATCGCCCGCGGCAGTGCCGAGTACGACCGCGCGCTGGAGGGTTTGCGGCCCGACTGAGCGCGATTTTCAACCCAAGGCATCCAAGGCATCGGCCTGATGGATGCCTGCCACAGCAAAGAGGACCGGAGCGCCGGATGACACCATGGAACTCGACATTGTAGACCTCTCACGACTGCAATTCGCGATTACCGCGCTCTATCACTTCCTGTTCGTGCCGCTCACCCTCGGCCTGTCCGTCCTGCTGGCCATCATGGAGACCGTCTATGTGATGACGGGCCGGACCATATGGCGGCAGATGACCAAGTTCTGGGGCACGCTGTTCGGCATCAACTTCGTGCTCGGGGTCGCCACCGGCATCGTCATGGAATTCCAGTTCGGCATGAACTGGAGCTATTACAGCCACTATGTGGGCGACATCTTCGGGGCGCCGCTGGCCATCGAGGGCCTGATGGCCTTCTTCCTGGAGGCGACCTTCGTCGGCCTGTTCTTCTTCGGCTGGGACAAGCTGTCGAGGATCGGGCACCTGGCGACGACCTGGGCGGTGGCCATCGGCTCCAATCTCTCCGCGCTGTGGATCCTGATCGCCAATGGCTGGATGCAGAACCCGGTCGGCTCGAGCTTCAATCCGCAGACCATGCGGATGGAGGTGACCGACTTCTTCGCCGTCCTGTTCAATCCGGTGGCCCAGGCGAAGTTCGTGCATACCGTGTCGGCGGGCTATGTCACCGCCTCCATCTTCGTGCTCGGCGTCTCCGCCTGGTACCTGCTCAAGGGCCGCCACCAGATGCTCGCCCGGCGCTCCATGACGGTCGCGGCCTCCTTCGGGCTCGCCGCGTCGCTGTCGGTCGTCGTGCTCGGCGACGAGAGCGGCTATCTGACCACCGAGCACCAGAAGATGAAGCTCGCTGCCATCGAGGGCATGTGGAAGACGGAACCCGCGCCGGCAGCCTTCACCGCCTTCGGCTTTCCCGACCAGGAGGAGCGCACGACCCACTACGCCGTCCACATCCCCTGGGTCATGGGCCTGATCGGCACCCGCTCGCTGACCACCCAGATCGAGGGCATCGAGGACCTCGTGGCACGGGCGGAAACCCATATCAGGAACGGGATCGTGGCCTATGACGCGCTCCAGAAGATCCGCGCGGCCGGCAGCGACGACGCCATTCCCGCCGATGTCCGCGCCGCGTTCGAGGACAAGGGACGCGAACTCGGCTACGCCCTTCTCCTGAAGCGCTATGTGGACGACCCGGGGCAGGCGACCGACGCGCAGATCGCCGAGGCGGCCCGGGACACGGTGCCCTATGTGCCGGTGCTGTTCTGGTCGTTCCGGTTCATGGTCGGCCTCGGCTTCTACTTCATCGCGCTGACCGCGGTCTTCTTCTACCTCTCCTCCAGGCGGCGGCTCGACCGGTATCCGGGTCTCCTGAGACTGGCGGTCCTGTCGATCCCGCTGCCCTGGATCGCGGCGGAGCTCGGCTGGGTGGTGGCCGAATTCGGACGCCAGCCCTGGATCATCGAGGGCATCTTGCCGACGGCGGCCGCCGTGTCCGATCTCGGCGCGGCGACGGTGCTCGCCACCATTCTCGGCTTCGCGGCGATCTACACGGTGCTGTTCATCGTGGAGATGTCGCTGATGATCGCCGCGATCCGCAAGGGGCCGGAGCCCGACCACGAGCCGGAAACGCCCATCGCTCCCGCCCAACTCGTTTCAGCGGAGTGACGACCCATGATTCTCCACGATCTCATCGACTACGATACCCTCCGCGTCATCTGGTGGCTGCTGCTCGGCGTCCTGCTGATCGGCTTCGCCGTGATGGACGGCTTCGATCTCGGCACGGCCACCCTTCTGCCCTTCGTCGCGAAGGACGATGTGGAGCGGCGCGTCGTCATCAACACGGTCGGCCCGGTCTGGGAAGGAAACCAGGTGTGGCTGATCCTCGGCGGCGGGGCGATCTTCGCCGCCTGGCCGCCGCTCTACGCGGTCTCCTTCTCCGGCTTCTACCTGGCGATGTTCGCGATCCTGTTCGCGCTCATCCTGCGCCCGGTCGGCTTCAAGTACCGCTCCAAGCGCGACAGCGCGAGATGGCGCAGCGGCTGGGACTGGGCGCTGTTCATCGGCGGCTTCGTGCCCGCACTGATCCTCGGCGTGGCGGTCGGCAACGTCCTGCAGGGCGTGCCCTTCCAGTTCACGCCGGAGCTGCGCATCGTCTATGAGGGGTCGACGCTGTTCGAGCTGCTCAACCCCTTCGCCCTGCTGTGCGGCCTCCTGTCGGTCGCCATGCTCGTCATGCATGGCGCGAGCTGGGTGCTGCTCAAGACCGACGGTGCGGTCGCCGAGCGCACGCGCCGCTACGGCAGCATGGCGGCGCTGGCGACCATCGTGCTGTTCGCGCTGGGCGGCCTGTGGCTGTCGGCGGGCATAGAGGGCTACCGCATCACCAGCGAGGTCGCCACCGGCGGGCCATCCAACCCGCTGGCCAAGACGGTCGAGCAGGGCGCGGGGATATGGCTTGCCAATTACGCCACCCATCCGTGGATGGCGATCGCCCCGATCCTCGGCTTTGCGGGGGCTGCGGGCGCCCTCCTCTTCCAGCGCCTGCGCTGGGAGGTGACGGCCCTGCTCGCAAGCTCCGCGTCCGTGTTCGGCATCGTCGCCACCGTGGGCGTGTCGATGTTCCCGTTCATCCTGCCCTCTTCCATCGATCCGGTATCGAGCCTGACCGTGTGGGATGCCTCCTCCAGCCACCTCACCCTGTTCATCATGCTCTTCGTCACCGCGATCTTCGTGCCGCTGATCGTGGCCTATACGAGCTGGGTCTATGCGGTGCTGTGGGGCAAGGTCGACGAGAAGGCCATCCGCGACGACTCCGGACACGCCTACTGAACGAAAGGAGATATCTCATGTGGTATTTCGCATGGATGCTCGGCCTGCCGCTCGCCGCGGCCTTCGCCGTGCTGAACGCCATGTGGTACGAGCTCATGGCCGACGAGGTCAGGGCGCGCCACGCCTCCGCGCCGTCGCCTGCAAGCCAGGCCGGCAAGGAACTGGGCTGACGCGCCCGCCGCTTCGTCGCCTGCGGGCCTCGCCGCGTGTCAGGCCCGCAGGTAACCGTACGCGTCCGTCAGGTTGGAGCGGACGAAATCCTCCATCCGCCGGATCATGTCCGGGGGAAAGCTTTCCAGATAGCCGCCGACCTTGCCCGACCGGACCTTGAAACTGTCGGGATTGCCGGGGTCCCTCGGGCGCAGCCGGCTGCTCTTGTAGTAGCCGGATGCCTCCTTCTCCTTGAGCTGTTCGAAGGCGGTGAACGCGACAGCCTCGCAAAGCTCGTCCTCGGATGCCTCCAAGCCCAGAAAGCTCATGAGGCGGCCCAGCGTCTCGACGGGCCTGGCGTGGAAGTCCTCGTAGCGCAGCAAGAGGAAACGGTCGATGGACTGGCGGGCCTGGTGCCAGGCATTCAGGAAGGACACGATGGAGGCCAACCCGCCATTGGGCTTCCAGACGAAGTCGTCGAGCTCGTGGCCGTATGAGAAATGATGTCCCCTGAACCTTGCGTGATAATAGCGCGACACCACGACATCGAGCGGGTTCCTCGCCAGAAAGACGGTCTTCTTCGAGGCGTATCTCGTCCTGTCGTGGCCAAACTCCTCCGGCTTGCGCGAGGCGTCGCCGTCATGGGTGAAGAGGATCCTGGGGATTTCCGCATTCCTGCGGTGAAAATCGTCGAATTCGAGGAGGAGGCCATCGGGCAGGCCGTAGCGCCGCTGATAGACCCTGGAGATCATGGCGCGCACCCAGGTGCGCCCGCTCTTGGGATAGGACACGAACACCGCGTCCGCCCTCATGAACCGCCACGCCTCGCGCACCGCGCGTATCCCCTCGCGTCCGAACCGGTTGGGGCGGATCCTGAAACGGGGTCCGCCGTCGAACCGTGTCGGCAACCGGTCGTCGGTGAGGGTTTCGTTCGTCATCGATCTGGGTCCTGGCGGAAAGGGGGTGAAACCGGCATACGCGGACCCGCGTCGCGGGGGACGCCGATGCCTGCGGATGCAACAACCGCTTTCCGCTTAAACCCCGAAGCTGACAGCAACCTTACATCGCGCGCCGGCGATCCGGACCGGGCGCCAGGCGAAGGGTGAAGACGGCCCCGCCATTCGCCCGGTCGGTGACGGTCACGCTGCCCCCATGGAGCTCGGCGCATTCCTTCACGATGGCGAGGCCGAGACCAGCGTCCGATGCGCGAACCTTCGCGCCGCGGTGGAAGCGCTCGAAGATTTCCGCGCGCTCCGCCTCCGCGATTCCCGGGCCCTCGTCGGACACCTCGACCGTGCCATCCTCGCAAACGCGGACGCCGACCTGGCTTCCCGGCGGCGTATGGACGAGCGCGTTCTCGATGAGATTGGTCAGGGCCGTCCGGATGGCCGGATCGTTTCCCCGGATCACGACCGGATCGGACGTTCCCGCAAGCGCCAGCGTCCGGTCCTGTGCGATGGCGAGCGGCGCGAGCTCGCTGATGACATCGACGGCGATGGCGCGCAGGTCCACATCGCCGTCGAGACTGTCCGGGGAGAGCTCGAGCCGGGCCATGGCAAGGAGCTGCTCGACCAGCCGGTTCATCCTCTGCACATCCCTGGAGAGGGCATCGAGGCCCTGCCGGTCCTCGAGCGATTCGAGCCTGGCCGTCAGCACGGCCAGCGGAGTCCTGAGCTGATGGGCGGCTTCCGCCGTGAGGCGGCGCTGGGCGGCAAAGCCCTCCTCGAGCCGGTTGAGCGCGCGGTTGAAGGCGGTGACGAGCGGCTGGACGTCGCGCGGCAGGTCCGTCTCCGACAGTCTGAGCGACAGCGTACCCGGCTCGATCCGCGCGGCCTCCGCCGAGATCCGCTTCAGCGGCGCAAGGCCGTTGCGGATGGTCGCCAGCGAGATGACGATCGCGATCGCCAGCACCGGCACGAGCCAGGTGATGGCGATCATCAGGAACTGCTCGCTGAAGGAGTCGATCAGCAGCTCGCTGCCGCTTTCGGTCACGACGATCGTGAACCCGTCCTTCTCCAGGCGGTAGCCGCGGATCGTCCGCTCGCCGAGATCGAACTGGAAGATGCCCTCCCGACCGTCCCTGACGCGGTCGCCGACCATGTCGGCCGCGGCCGGAGAGGAAAAGAAGACCAGCGGGCCCTCCGGCGCGTAGATCACATAGAGATAGGCATTGCCGCCATCGGCATAGGCCTCGCGGATCCGCCGGGGCAGGTCGAGGACGGCCGTCTGCCCGTCCGTCTCCAGATCGGCGGCGATGTCGGTCGCCAGATCCCGAAGCATGTTGTCGCGGATCGTGTCGATGACCGGGCCGGTATACATCGCGAAGACGAGGACGGAGAGGGCGAAGCAGGCAATGAAGGCCACCGCGATGCGCCAGCCGACGCGCCAGCCGAGCGAGGAGAGCGGCCTCATCATCGCCCGGCATCCAGCAGGATATAGCCGACGCCGCGGACCGTATGGATCTCGATGTCGGCCCCGGCCCGGGCAAGGCGCTTGCGAAGGCGGTGCATGTTGACCTCCACAGCGTTCGACTCGATCTCCTCGCCGAAGCCGTAGAGATCGCTCTCCATCGCGTCCTTGAGGACCACCTTGCCCGCCCGCCGCATCAGCATCTCCAGCATGGCGAGCTCCCGGCGGGGAACGGTGAGGCCGGCGCCGTCGACCCGGACCTCTCGGGAGGCGAGCTCGATGCGGACATTGCCGCAGGCCAGGGCGGGGCCGAGCATGTCGCCCGGCCGGCGCAGCAGCGCATTGACCCGCGCGACCAGCTCGCTCATGTGGAACGGTTTCAGGAGATAGTCGTCGGCGCCCGCATTGAGGCCCGCGACCCGGTCCTCGATGGCATCGCGCGCCGTCAGGATGATGATGGGCGTCTTGATGTCGCGGGCACGCAGGTCGCGCAAGAAGTCGATGCCGTTCCCGTCCGGCATGCCCAGATCGAGGATGATGCAGCCATAGTGCACCGCCCGCATCGCGGCGCGGGCATCGCCGAGGGTGCCGACGCCGTCTATGGCGGTGCCGGCCTTGCGGAAGGCCTCGACAACGAGGCCGGCAAGCTCCGGTTCGTCTTCGACTTCCAGAATGCGCATCGCGGACCAGGGTTCAGATGAGCGCATACCCCCTTGCCGGCGGCAGCTTCCCTCACGATGGAGCCATGCCCGGCGAAGTCAAGATGTCACGGGGTCCGCCGGCACGGGCAACATGGATACCGGGCGCACGGCCGGTATCGACGCCGACGCCACCATGTCCCTGCGATCTTCTGGAGGAAAATTGGAGCGGGCGATGAGATTCGAACTCACGACCCCAACCTTGGCAAGGTTGTGCTCTACCCCTGAGCTACGCCCGCATCCGGGTAAGGCCGGCAGGCTTCCGCGCCGCCAGCGGCGGTGTTATTGCGCATCGTCGCGGCAAATGCAATAGGGTGTTTTCACCAGACGCGACGCCATGACGAAAAATTCCGGGAGCAAGGCGCGAATGCCCGCAACACGCAGCGATCTGTTCGCCCGTCTCGCCGAGCTGGGGATCGAGACCGAAACCGCCGAGCACGAGCCCGTCTTCACCGTGGAGGAAGCCCGCAAGCTGCGCGGCGAGATTCCCGGCGGGCACTGCAAGAACCTGTTCCTCAAGGACAAGAAGGGGAATTTGTGGCTCGTGGTCGCGCTGGAGGATGCGCGAATCGATCTCAAGGGCCTGCCGGCCATCATCGGCTCGGGACGCCTGTCCTTCGGCAAGCCGGACCTGCTGAAGGAGGCGCTCGGGATCGAGCCCGGCTCGGTCACCCCCTTCGCGATCGTCAACGACACCGACAACCGGGTCACCGTCGTCCTCGACAAGGCCATGATGGAGGAGCCGCTGCTCAACTATCATCCGCTCGGCAACGACGCCACGACCACCATCCAGGCGGACGATCTCGTCGCCTTCATCCGATCGTGCGGACACGAGCCGCACATACTGCCCGTCAGCGAGGGCTTGAGCGAGCCGGCGCAAGGATTGTAATCAGGCCCCCAGCGGGCCATCTTAGGGCTCGGAAAGCGCCGAAATTCTAAAAGGATGGCATTCACCATGGACACACCGATCATCGGCGGCGGAAACGGCGCCGCCCCGGGCGCGGCGGACGACCTCGTCAAGGACAGCGACACGGCGCATTTCATGGCCGACGTGATCGAGGCCTCCGCGAAGGTCCCGGTCATCGTGGATTTCTGGGCCCCATGGTGCGGCCCCTGCAAGCAGCTCGGCCCGGCGCTGGAGAAAGCGGTCACGGCGGCCGGCGGCGCGGTGAAACTGGTCAAGATCGATGTCGACCAGAACCAGGAACTCGCCGCGCAGATGCGCATCCAGTCGATCCCGGCGGTCTATGCCTTCGTCAACGGCCAGCCGGTGGACGGCTTCATGGGCGCGCTGCCGGAAAGCCAGATCAAGGCGTTCATCGACCGCCTCACCGACGGGCAGGGCGGCGCATCAGACGAGATCGACGCTCTCGTCGAGGCCGGCCAGAACGCCTTCGCCGACAACAACATCGCCGGTGCCGCGCAGGCCTTCGCCCAGGCGCTGCAGATCGACCGGGAGAACACGGCCGCCATTGGCGGGCTCGCCAAGTGCCAGATCGCCAGCGGCGAGCTCGACCGCGCGGAGGCGACCCTCACGCTCACGCCACCCTCGCGCCAGAACGATCCGGAGATCGTCAGCGCCCGCGCGGCGCTGGAGCTTGCCGCAACGCCCGTCGATAACAGCGAGATCGGCCGGCTCGAGGCGGTCATCGCCGACAATCCCGGCGACCACCAGAGCCGCTACGACCTCGCCATCGCCCTCAACGCCGCCGGGCGGCGCGAGGAGGCGCTCGACCATCTGCTCCACATTGTGGGCAAGGACCGGGGGTGGAACGACGAGGCGGCGCGCAAGCAGCTTCTCAAGCTGTTCGAGGCCTGGGGGCCGAAGGACGAGCTGACGCTCGCCGGCCGGCGCCGGCTGTCCTCGCTCCTGTTCTCGTGACGATGGCGCCGTAGGCGGACCATGGGCCTGGTCGACCGGTACAGGACCGTTGCGGATCTCGATGCGCGGATACCGATCTTTCCGCTCGGGGGCGCGCTTCTCCTGCCGCGCGGGCAGTTGCCGCTCAACATCTTCGAGCCGCGCTATCTCGCCATGGTCGACCACGCGCTCGCCGGCAGCCGCATCGTCGGCATGGTGCAGCCCGACGGCGAGGAGGCGCTCGCGCTCCAGGACGACCCGTCGGCCAAGCCGGATGTCTATGCGGTCGGATGCGCCGGGCGCATCACCGCCTATGTCGAGACGCCGGACAATCGCCGCCAGATCACGCTGACCGGCATATGCCGGTTCGAGATCGCCGCCGAACCGTCCTGCGACTGGCCGTTCCGGATGGCGGAGGTCGATTACGGCCGCTTTGCCGGCGACCTGACGCCGGGAGCCGGCCAGGAGGCGGTGGACCGCGAGCGCGTGCTGGCAATCTTCCGCAGCTATCTCGACGCGAATGGCCTCAAGGCCGACTGGAGCGAGATCGAGCGCACGACCACCGAATCGCTCGTGAACACGCTGTGCATGATCAGCCCCTATGCGCCGAGCGAGAAGCAGGCGCTGCTCGAGGCGGAAGACCTCAAGACCCGGGCCGAGATCCTGGTGACATTGACGGAGATGGCGCTGGCCGGCGGCGGCGGATCGCCCCCGCCGCTCCAGTAACCCAGCGCGGAGGACAGCCGACATGACGACGACAAGCGACGGAGACGCGGACCGGGACAGTGGCGCATCGAGGCCCGCGGGCCACACGGTCGACCCCAAGCTTCTGGAGATCCTGGTCTGCCCCGTGACCAAGACCACCCTCGTCTATGACCGCGAGCGCCAGGAGCTCGTCTCCAGGGCGGCAGGGCTGGCCTATCCCATTCGCGACGGTATTCCGATCATGCTGCCCGAAGAGGCGAGAGAGCTCGGCGATGACGAACGGGACTGAAGACCGGCCCTGGCCGAGCGAACTGCGCCTGAAGGACGCCGGTGCACGGCTCGCCGTCACCTATGACAGCGGCGACGTGCACGAGCTCAGCGCGGAGTTCCTGCGCGTGGAAAGCCCGAGCGCGGAGGTCAAGGGCCACGGCCCCGGCCAGGAGGTGACGGTCGCCGGCAAGGAGAATGTGCGGATCGTCCGGCTGGAGCCGGTCGGCAACTACGCCGTGCGCATCGTGTTCGACGACGGCCATTCCACCGGCCTCTATTCCTGGGACTATCTCCACAGGATCGGCCGGGAAGCCGACACGCTCTGGGCGCGCTATCTCGAAGCGCTCGACAAGAAGGGCCTCAGCCGGCGCTGACCCGCAGCGCGACCCGGTCCTAGAGCGCATTTCGTGAACCCATGTTCACTCAATGCCCTCCAGTTCTCCGTAGCGCCGCGCTTTCGAACCGGAAAAGTGGTCTCCACTTTTCCTGAAAGCGCTCTACACCGGATCTCCGGCGAGGAGCCGCGGCTGGCTGCCTTCCACGCCGGCGGCCTGGCGCATGAAGAAGCCCTTGAGCGGGCCGATATGGTCGACCATGGCCAGACCCTGGTCGCGGAGAATGCGCAGGAGCGGATTGTCGTTGGAGAACAGGCGGTTCAGCCCGTCGGTCATGGCCGCCACCTTCAGCGTGTCGAAGCGCCGCCAGCGCTGATAGCGCTCCAGCGTGTCGAGCGCGCCGTGATCGAGACCGAGCCTGGCCGTCTCCACCACCTCCTGGGCGAGCGCCGCCACGTCGCGCAGGCCGAGATTGAAGCCGAGACCCGCAAGCGGGTGGAGCACATGGGCGGCGTCCCCGATGAGCGCCAGCCGGGGCGCCACGTAGTCCTTGGCGACATGCATGGCGAGCGGATAGCTGTGGCGCGGGCCGACGGGCTTCACCGCGCCGAGCCGCCCGCCGAAACGGCGCTGGAGTTCGCGCGTGTAGCCCTCGTCGTCGAGCGCCATGAGGCGTTCCGCCTCCGCCGCCTTCTCTGTCCAGACCAGCGACGAGTGGTGTCCGCCCGGAAGCGGCAGGATGGCGAAGGGACCGGCCGGCAGGAACTGCTCCACCGCCACGCCGCCATGGGTGCGCTCGTGCTCGACGGTCGCCACCAGCCCGTTCTGCTCGTAGGACCAGCCGACCGTCGCAAGCCCCGCGGCCTGGCGCGCGGGCGAGTTGCGGCCGTCGGCGGCCACGACGAGCGGGGCGGCGAGCTCCGTCCCGTCGGCAAGCCCGATGCGGGCGAGCGCGCCGTCGAAGGCGAAGCTCGATGCCGCCTGGCCCGTCCTCAGCGTGACGCTCGGCGAGGCCGCGATGGTGTCGTAGAGCGTGCGGTAGAGATGGCGGTTCTCCACCATATGGGCCGACGGCGCGTTCTCGAACGTCGCTTCCTCGAAGCGCAGCAGGACAGGCCGGCCCGTCTCGTCGAGCCGGCCATCCAGAACCTCGATGCGCTCGATGGGCTGGGCGTTCGGTGCAATCGCGTCCCATACGCCCATGGCGTCGAGCATGCGGCGTGAGCTTTCCGCAATCGCGGAGGCCCGCCCGTCGGCCTGCGCCGTGGCGAAGCCCTCCGGCGCGCGGGCGTCGACGAGCGCCACCGACAGCGGCGTGCGCGCATGCCGCCCGGCAAGCGCGACGGCGGCCGCCATGCCGACAAGGCCGGCACCCAGAATGATCGCGTCGTAACGGAGTGGTGAAGCTGCCATGGCCGGATACTCTTTCACGGATTGCCCATGGGCACAGTAGTCCCGCCGGCATGTTTTGCGCAACGCGACGTTCTCGCGTAAACAGGCAGGCTCGGAACGGGGCCAATCACGTCGAAGGGTGTATGCAGGCCATGGCATCGGCGCTGGAGGTGCTTGTCGAAACGCTCGATCTGGAACCGCTGGAGGAGAACCTGTTCCGCGGACGCAGCCCGCAGGTCGGCTGGCAGCGGGTCTTCGGCGGCCAGGTGATCGGCCAGGCCCTGGTTTCCGCCCTGCGCACCGTGGATGGCGGGCGCACGGTCCATTCGCTCCATGGCTATTTCATCCGGCCGGGCGACCCCTCGATCCCGATCATCTACGAGGTCGACCGCTACCGCGACGGCAAGAGCTTCACGACCCGCAACGTGGTCGCGATCCAGCATGGCCACCCGATCTTCACGATGGCCGCCTCCTTCCAGCGGGCGGAGGAGGGGTTCGAGCACCAGATCGCGATGCCGGAGGTGCCGGCGCCGGAGGATCTGCCGAGCGAGAAAGAGCTTCTCGCCTCGTTCAGCGACCGGGTGCCGGACAATATCCGCCGTTATTTCTCCCGCGAGCGCCCCATCGAGCTGCGCCCGGTCATGCGGCGCAACTATATCGAGCCGGAGAAGGCCGATCCGGTGCAGCATGTCTGGATCCGCGCGACCGGCCCCCTGCCGGACGACGCGACGCTGCATCAATGCGTGCTCGCCTACGCGTCCGACATGACGCTGCTCGACACCTCCCTCCTGCCGCACGCCCATTCGCTGTTCGATCCGGACATCATGCTGGCGAGCCTCGACCACGCCTTGTGGTTCCACCGCCCGTTCCGCGCCGACGACTGGCTGCTCTATGCCCAGGACTCCCCGAGCGCCCACGGCGCGCGCGGTTTCAATCGCGGCTCCGTCTACACCCGCGACGGCACGCTGGTCGCCTCGGTGGCGCAGGAAGGCCTTATTCGTCAGCGCCGATCCTGATTAATTATTAGGCATTTTGGGCATTATGCCCTCATTTTAAGCGACGCCTTTTCGGGCAGTCGCCTCGTTCGATTCCATAAAATTCTACGGAATCAACTCCTTAGCCGCAAAGATCGAAATTGGCACGGCCCTTGTAATGAACAGGCCGAAGGACGCGGCATGCGCGCGTGGTGGGCGACGGCGAATCCTTCGCCAGGGGCGCGCGACAAACGGCATGAGCTGCCTTCGACACAGCATCTAGGAGTGGCCGATGAAACTCATCATAGCCGTCATAAAGCCCTTCAAGCTCGAGGAGGTCCGAGAGGCGTTGTCTGCCATCGGCATTCAGGGCCTGACCGTCACGGAGGTGAAGGGATATGGGCGCCAGAAGGGGCACACGGAAATCTATCGCGGCGCGGAATACACCGTGAACTTCCTGCCGAAGATCAAGCTGGAGATCGCAGTCGAGGCCGGCCTCGCCGACAAGGTTGTCGAGACCGTGGCCGACGCGGCCCGCACCGACCAGATCGGCGACGGGAAGATCTTCGTGGTGCCGCTGGAGCGCGCATTGCGCATTCGCACCGGCGAAACCGACGCCGCCGCGCTTTAAGTCTATGGAGACCCGAATGACACTCAATTCCAAGCTCGGATATCTGACGCTCGCCGCGGGGGGCGGGCTTCTCGCCCTGACGGGGCCGGCGTCCGCCCAGGACGCCGCGCCGGCGGCCGCTGCGGATACGGCCTTCGTGTTCAACACGCTCCTGTTCCTGATCGGCGGCTTCCTGGTGATGTGGATGGCCGCCGGCTTCGCCATGCTCGAGGCGGGCCTGGTGCGTGCCAAGAACGTCTCCATGCAGTGCACGAAGAACATCGCGCTCTATTCCATCGCCGGCCTGATGTACTGGGTCATCGGCTACAACCTGATGTATTCCGGCGTCGATGGCGGCTGGATGGGCACACCCGTGCCGGTCTCCATCCCCGATCCCTCGCAGGATACGGGCGACTATGCGGCCGCGTCCGACTGGTTCTTCCAGATGGTGTTCTGCGCCACCACGGCCTCCATCGTGTCGGGCACGCTGGCGGAGCGCATCAAGCTGTGGCCGTTCCTGATCTTCACCGCCGTGCTCACCGGCGTCATCTACCCGATCCAGGGCTCCTGGGAGTGGGGCGCGGGCTGGCTCGACGGCCTCGGCTTCTCCGACTTCGCGGGCTCCACGCTGGTGCACTCGACCGGCGGCTGGGCGGCGCTCATGGGCGCGCTCATCCTCGGCGCGCGCCACGGCAAATACGGCAAGGGCGGCGAGGTTCACGCGATCCCGGGCTCCAGCATGCCGCTGGCCACCCTCGGCACCTTCATCCTGTGGCTCGGCTGGTTCGGCTTCAACGGCGCCTCCCAGCTCGCTCTCGGCTCCATGGCCGATGCCTCCGCGGTGTCGCGCATCTTCGTGAACACCAACCTCGCCGCGGCCGCCGGCGTCGTCGTGGCGCTGATCCTGAGCCAGATCGTCTACAAGAAGGTCGACATCACCTTCATCCTGAACGGCGCGTTGGCCGGCCTCGTCTCGATCACCGCCGAGCCGCTCACGCCGAGCCCGATCTGGGCGATCATCATCGGCGGCATCGGCGGCGTGATCGTGGTGTTCGCCGTGCCGCTGCTCGACAAGCTGAAGATCGACGATGTCGTCGGCGCCATCCCGGTGCACCTCCTTGCCGGCATCTGGGGCACGATCGCGGTGCCGATCACCAATCCGGACGTGACCTTCGGCGCCCAGATCATCGGTATCGTGGCCATCGGCATCTTCGTCAGCGTGGCCAGCGCCATCCTCTGGTTCATCCTCAAGGCGACCATGGGCATCCGCGTCAGCCCCGAGGAGGAGATGAGCGGCCTCGACCAGGTCGAGATCGGTATCGAGGCCTATCCGGAGTTCGGTCGCGGCGGCCAGACGCTGTGACCTGACCGCCCGCGCGGGGGTGCCCCGAGCACCCCGGAGCCCCCGGCGCCTTCCTTGGAGGGAGGGAATGCGCCGGGGGCCAGACGGTTTCTCGGCGGGGTTTCCTGCTTAACCCCGCCGGCTCCCACCCACCAGGGAGCAGGCTCCCGGGGTCGGTCCCCTTCCGACCCCGGGAGTTTCTGTTTGAGCGGCCGGGGTAGCACTGGCCCACGCCCGGTTTGCCTCGTGGCAAGGCTGCACCGGCCCGCACCCCCACCCGACCACCCCTGAGATCATACTTCCGTGGGTGGTCGGGTGGGGGTGCGGGCCGGTGCCGTACTCGACATGGGAACTCCACATACCGCCCCGATACGCGCCGATCCGGCAGACAGCGGGCGTCAAACCTGCTCAAAAGCCCGGACCCATTAACCGGCCTTTAACCATGTATCCCGCACATTCGCCCTAACTTGTTGTTATGGCGCAGATTTCCTGTCGGCCGGAGCAGAGGCAACCAAGGTCCAGTCAAGAAGCATGGCGCGATCCCGGCCAATCGATACGGATGAGTCGACAGTCCCGACAGGCTTGCGACGATTCGTCGGCAACCGGCTTGCCGAGCTCGGCGGGCTGGCGCTGCTCGCGCTCACGCTCGCGGTGGCGGCGAGCCTTGCGAGCTGGTCGGCGCAGGATCCGAGCCTCAACCACGCCGTCGACGGCGCGCCGGAGAACTGGCTCGGCTTCACCGGCGCGATTGTCGCCGACGTGCTCATGCAGATCTTCGGGCTCGGCGTGGTCGCGGTCGTCGCCGTGCCGCTGTCCTGGGCGACCCGGCTTCTGGCACATGAGCCGCCGACGCGGCCCCTGCACCGCATCGCAACTTGGCTTGCCGGCTCCATCCTGATCTCCGGCTGCCTGTCCCTGCTGCCGATCCCGGCGAGCTGGCCGCTACCGACGGGGCTCGGCGGAGCGGGCGGCGACCTGGTGACGAGCCCGTTCCTGTTCCTGATCGGCCTGATCCTCGGCCAGTCGCTCGCGGGGCTCGTCACGAGCCTCCTCATGGCACCGGTCGGTCTCGTGCTCGCCTGCCATGCCGCCTGCGTCACCACCGAGGCGGCCCTGCGTGTCACGGGACTGTTCGGTGACGGCGTCTACGAGGCGGCCGAACGGCTGGTCGGCGCGCTGTCCCACCTGTTCCTGAGGGCGAGCAGCCTGTGGCGCGCGCGCGCCGGGGCGCATGCGCGGCAGGCACCGCCGTCGCGCGGCACCAGCGGGGACGAGGCGGACAGCGGGCATGAGGCCCAGGCCGGGCCGGCCCCGGCGAAACGGCGCTTCTCCCTGCCCGGTTTCGGCCGCGTCGGCCATGCCGTGAAGGACCTTCTGGACGACAAGGACGAGGCCGACCCCATCGACCGCATCGAGCCCAAGCTCGTCGCCCGCCCCGGCGGTGCCCCGCAACCGGAGGCGCTGGAGGACGATATGGCCGACAGCGGCTATGCGGGCGGGGACATGGAGGATTATGCCGGCCAGCATGCCGGAGAATTCGGCGACGACGCCGGCGATATGGCGGAGGCGCCCGCCCGGGTGACACGCACCGACGCGCCGCTGAAGCCCGGCAAGCGGCTCAAGGCGGAAGCCCAGCCCTCCTTCCCGTTCGCCAGCAAGAAGGCCTTCGAGCTGCCACCGCTCACGCTGCTCGCCGAGCCGAAGCAGCAGCGCAAGACCTCCGACCTCTCCAACGACGCGCTGGAGCAGAACGCCCGCATGCTGGAAGGCGTTCTGGAGGATTTCGGCGTGCGCGGCGAGATCATCAATGTCCGCCCGGGGCCCGTCGTCACCCTCTACGAGCTGGAGCCCGCGCCCGGCATCAAGTCCTCGCGGGTCATCGGGCTTGCCGACGACATCGCGCGCTCCATGAGCGCCGTCTCCGCCCGCGTGGCGGTGGTGCCGGGGCGCAATGTGATCGGCATCGAGCTGCCGAACGCCAAGCGCGAGACGGTCTATCTGCGAGAGCTCATGGCGTCGGAGGCCTTCGAGAAGACCAATCAGGACATCGCGCTGGCGCTCGGCAAGAATATCGGCGGCGAGCCGGTCTTCGCCGATCTCGCGCGCATGCCGCATCTCCTGATCGCGGGCACCACCGGCTCGGGCAAGTCTGTCGGCATCAACACCATGATCCTGTCGCTGCTCTACCGGCTGCCGCCGGACAAGTGCAAGCTGATCATGGTCGACCCGAAGATGCTCGAACTGTCGATCTACGAGGGCATCCCCCATCTGCTCGCGCCCGTGGTGACGGACCCGAAGAAGGCCGTGGTGGCGCTGAAATGGGCGGTCCGCGAGATGGAGGACCGCTACCGCAAGATGTCCAAGCTCGGCGTGCGCAATATCGACGGCTACAATACCCGCGTCGCGCAGGCCCAGAAGAAGGGCGAGGTGCTCACGCGCACCGTCCAGACGGGTTACGACCCGGAGACCGGCCAGCCGATCTACGAGCAGGAGGAAATGCCGCTCGAGCCGATGCCCTATATCGTGGTCATCGTCGACGAGATGGCCGACCTCATGATGGTCGCCGGCAAGGAGATCGAGGGCGCGATCCAGCGGCTCGCCCAGATGGCGCGTGCGGCCGGCCTCCACCTCATCACCGCGACACAACGTCCCAGTGTCGACGTCATCACCGGTACCATCAAGGCGAACTTCCCGACGCGGATCAGCTTCCAGGTCACCTCCAAGATCGACAGCCGCACCATTCTGGGCGAGCAGGGCGCCGAGCAGCTTCTCGGCCAGGGGGACATGCTGTACATGGCCGGCGGCGGGCGGATCACCCGGCTCCACGGTGCCTTCGTGTCCGACGACGAGGTGGAGCGTATCGTCCAGCACCTGAAAGCGCAGGCGGCGCCGGAATACCTCCAGGAGGTAACGGAGGAAAGCGACGACGGCTACCAGATTCCGGGCGTCGACATGGGCGACGGCGCCTCCGGCGGCAGCGGCGACGGCGAGGATCTCTACAGCCAGGCCGTGGCCGTCGTGGCCCGCGACCGCAAGGCCTCCACAAGCTATATACAGCGGCGCCTGCAAATCGGTTACAATCGCGCCGCCTCGCTGATCGAGCGCATGGAGCAGGAAGGGCTCATCAGCCCGGCCAACCATGCCGGCAAGCGGGAGGTTCTTCTCGGCGAGACCGAGGATCAGGATGCGGGCTAGACGCCAGGGGCCGTCCGGACAGCATGTCCGGCCTTTGGACGATCCGACCCCGGACCCTATATGTGGGCTGTCGCAAAATCGCCCAGAACGACGCACATGCCTTGGCGCCGCGACATTGACGCCCCGAGGCTTGCGATCTTGCAGAAACCTCTGAACGGAGCAGAACTCGCAATGGTCATCACCAGGATCCTCCGCGCAACGACGGACTGGCGCTGCGGCGTGCTGGCAGGCCTTCTGGCCCTTCTCGCAGTGACGGCGGGTGGACCCCCGGCCACAGCAGCCCAGGAGGCCCGGCTGACGGCCGATCAGCAGGCCGCCGTCCAGCGCATGGCAAGCTATTTCAACCAGCTGCGCAGCCTGCAGGGCGAATTCGTCCAGATCGGACCGCGCGGCCAGATGTCCAAGGGCGTGTTCTATCTGAAGAAGCCCGGCCGGCTGCGCTTCGAATATGCGCCGCCCAACCCGTTCCTGGTCGTCTCCGACGGCGATTATGTGATCGTGAACAACCGCAAGAGCGAGGAGGCGGACTACTATCCGCTATCCCAGACGCCGCTGCGCATGGTGCTCGCCAACGATATCGATCTCGGCGACGAGGCCCGCGTGCTCGACGTCAACAGCCGGGACGGCTACACCTCCGTCACGCTCGAGGACCGCAATATGCTGGTTCCCGGCCAGCTCACCGTCGTGTTCGACGACAAGACGAACGAGCTGCGCCAGTGGATCATCGTGGACGGCAACGGCAACAAGACCACGATCTCGCTGACGAAGCTCGCCAGCGGCGTCAATCCGGATCCTAGCCTGTTCAAGGTGAAGATTCCCCGCAAGATCGAGACGGGCCCCGACCGGCGCTGAGCGGGGATCGGTGGAAAACGGATCGCAAATGGCCGCCTTATTCTTGGTGCGACATTCTGACACATACCTTGAAAAACGCCGTTTTCCGCCGGTTCTTTGCACGTAGCGACCTTGAAAAAAGTGCGCGGGCCGGATTGAAAACGAATCACTGCGATCATACTTAACAGTCAGTAGCGGTTGTCCCTCTCTCTCGTGTGGCCTCACTGCCCCCCGCTCGATGGCCACATAAAGACAACCGTGAACTGCGTCGGTTTCCCCTCCCGACGCAAGAAAGCGCACAAGGCGCCGGGCGCCCGGGACCCCGACCGGGCGCCCACTTTCTTTTTGGGGCCCTCTCTTCACCCATGCCAACCCCACCCATGCCAACCGGATGTCGATCGGACCCCGGTGCCGGCTTCGGGAGTTTCCCGGCGCGGGAAAATGCGCTAGTCACGAACCACTCTCGGCGAAGGGGAACCCGATGCGCATCACACTGGCCACCTGGAACATCAATTCCGTCCGCCTCCGGCAGGATCTCGTCGCGCGCTTCCTGGAGGAGGCCGCACCCGACGTGCTGTGCCTGCAGGAGACCAAATGCCCGGACGACCAGTTCCCCTCCGCCCGGTTCAGGGATCTCGGCTACGAGCACATCGCGCCGCGCGGCCAGGCGGGCTATCACGGCGTGGCGACCCTGTCGCGCATTCCCTTCCGCGAGGTTTCGCACCGGCAGTTCTGCGGCAAGCAGGATGCGCGCCATGTGGCGATCACGCTTGAGACCGGCGCGCAGCCGCTCGTTGTCCACAATTTCTACGTTCCCGCCGGCGGCGACGAGCCCGACCCGGACGTGAACGAGAAATTCGCCCACAAGCTCGCCTTCCTGAAGGAGATGCGCGACTGGTTCGGCGACGGCGCCGCCCATGACGGCCATCCCATGGTGCTGGTGGGCGATCTCAATATCGCGCCGCTGGAGACCGATGTGTGGTCGCACAAGCAGCTTCTGAAGGTCGTCAGCCACACGCCCGTCGAGGTCGAGCATCTCGACGAAGTGCGCGCCTCCCATGACTGGGTCGACGTCGTGCGCGAGCACATCCCGCCGGAAGAGAAGCTGTTTACCTGGTGGAGCTACCGCTCGCGCGACTGGCAGGCCTCCAATCGCGGCCGCAGGCTCGACCATATCTGGACGAGCCCGGGCCTCGGATCCGCCTGCACCGGCATCGACGTGCTCTCCGGCGCCCGGAGCTGGCCTCGCCCCTCAGACCACGTCCCCGTGACGGCCGTGTTCGACCTCGACCGCCTGTAATCCCGGGGAATTATCGGATCGGACCGGGCCGGACTGAACCGGCCCTCTTCCCCGCCCGCTCACTTCGACGCGAAATAGGCGGCGAGACGGGTGCGGATATTGTCGCTCACCTCGCGGGCGGCACGCTCGGACGCGTTGATACGGGCCTGGATATTGGAGAACTCCGCCTCGACGCGGTCATAGGAGACCTCCGAGAAGGTCTTGCCGGCATAGACCGTCTTTCCGGTGCCGAGCTCCACGAGATCGAAGGTCGCGGTCAACCGGTAGGACCGGCGGGTGACGTCGGTGTCCTCCTTCAGGATCAGCGTGTCGCGCTGCTCGCGGGTGGCGAAGTCGAGCTGGTAGGCCGGTGCGGCCTCCTGTCCGACGGGCGCCATGGAGGAGAGGAGATCGTTGCGCACCATCTGCCCGATCCGGTCGCGCTTCGGCTTGATGGTGATCGAGGCGAGCTCGGTCGCCGCGGAAGACCCGTCGGCGCGGGTTTCGTAGAGCGGCTTGAAACCGCAGCCGGCGAGCGCCGGACTGAGAGCGAACGCCGCCAGAACGGCGAGAACGGGATGAACGCGCATGATCGAGAACCCATTCCCCTCTTGATCGGCCCCTGAGCCCTCCCGGCCCCGGGCCGTCCGATCCTCAGGCCGGATCGACCTGCAATCGGACCGGTCTACCTGATTGCCGCCTCACGCGGCAACCACATTGACGATGCGGTCCGGCACCACGATCACCTTGCGCACCGCCTTGTCCCCGATGGCCCGGCGCACATTATCGAGCGCCATCGCCAAGGCTTCAATGTCGGCCTGCGACGCACCCTTGGCAACCGTGATCTCGTCGCGCCGCTTTCCGTTGACCTGAACGGCGATGGTCACCGTGTCGTCGACGAGCAGCGCCGGATCGGCCTCCGGCCAGGAGGCCGCGGCCAGAAGCCCCTCATGGCCGAGCAGCGTCCAGCATTCCTCCGTGAGATGCGGGATCATCGGATTGGCCATGCGCACCAGAAGCTCGCCCGCCTCGCGCAGCGCCCAGCGGAGATCGTCGGCGGGGGCATCTCCCGCCTCCTGCAGGATCGACAGCAGGGTATTGGCGAGCTCGTAGATCCGCGCAATCGCCCGGTTGAAGCGCAGGCCTTCGATATCGGCGCCGACCGCGTCCAGCGCGCGATGGGCCGCGCGGCGGGCCTTGAGGGCGGGGTCGCCGAACGCCTCCGGCGCCGGTGTCCCGACGGGCACGGCATGGCGAACGATATCGCCGACGACGCGCCAGAAGCGCTGCGTGAAGCGATAGGCGCCTTCCGCCCCGGCCTCGGTCCACTCGATATCGCGCTCCGGCGGCGTGTCCGACAGCATGAACCAGCGCGCGGTATCCGCTCCGAACTCCGCGATGATCGCCTCGGGATCGACGGTGTTCCGCTTCGACTTGGACATCGACTCCACAGACCCGACCGTCACCGGTTCGCCGGTCTCGGCATGGTGCGCGCCGGTCTCGTCCTTCACCACCTCGCTCGGATAGAGCCAGCGGCCCCCGGCATCCCTGTAGGTCTCGTGGCAGACCATGCCCTGCGTGAACAGCCCGGCAAAGGGCTCGTCGATGGCGAGATGGCCCGTGCGGCTCATGGCGCGGATGAAGAAGCGGGAATAGAGCAGATGCAGGATCGCATGCTCCACGCCGCCGATATACTGGTCGACCGGCATCCAGTAGGCTCCCGCCTGCGCATCGACCGGACGGTCCGAATGCGGCGAGCAGAAGCGCGCGAAGTACCAGGCGGAATCGACGAAGGTGTCGAAGGTGTCCGTCTCGCGCTCGGCCGCGCCGCCGCAGGACGGGCAGGACACGTGCTTCCAGGTGGGATGATGGTCGAGCGGATTGCCCGGCTTGTCGAAGGTCACGTCGTCGGGCAGCGTCACCGGCAGCTCTGCCTTCGGAACCGGCACGACGCCGCAGGCCGGACAGCGGATGACCGGAATCGGGCATCCCCAGTAGCGCTGGCGCGAGACGCCCCAGTCGCGCAGGCGGAAATTCACCGTGCGCTCGCCGATGCCCATCGCCTCCATGCGCGTCGCGATCTCCTCCTTGGCCTCGGCCACGCTCATGCCGTCCAGGAAATCGGAATTGATGAGCTGGACGGTCTCGCCCTCGTGCTCCACATAGGCCTCGTCGGCGATCTCGACGCTCGCGGGGTCGGCATCCTTCGGCGCGACCACCGGTATGACCGGCAGCCCGTATTTGCGCGCGAAGTCCAGATCGCGCTGGTCGTGGCCGGGACAGCCGAAAATGGCGCCCTCGCCATAGCCCATCAGCACGAAATTGGCGGCATAGACCGGAATGCGCACACCCTCGCGGAAAGGATGGTCCGCATAGAGCCCGAGCGGCACGCCCTTCTTCTCCGCGCGCTCGATGGTCTCTTCGCTGGTGCCGAGCGCTGCGCATTCGCGCCGGAACGCAGCGAGCTCGGCGGACTCCTCCGCCAGCCGCTTGACGATCGGGTGATCGGCCGACAGGGCGCAGAAGGTCGCCCCGAAAATCGTGTCGTGGCGCGTGGTATAAACGGTCAGGCGCTCGTCCAGCGCCGTGCCGCCGGCATCGCGAAGCGCGAAGGAAAAGCGCATGCCCTCCGACCGGCCGATCCAGTTCTTCTGCATCAGCCGGACCTTCTCCGGCCACCGGTCGAGACCGTCGAGCGCGCTCAGGAGCTCGTCGGCATAGTCGGTGATCTTGAGGAACCACTGGGCGAGCTCGCGTTTCTCCACGAGCGCGCCGGACCGCCAGCCGCGCCCGTCGATCACCTGCTCGTTGGCGAGAACCGTGTTGTCGACCGGATCCCAGTTGACGGTGGAAACCTTGCGCTCGACGAGACCCGCCTTCAGGAAATCGAGGAACATCTCCTGCTCGTGGCGGTAATAGGCCGGATCGCAGGTCGCAAGCTCGCGCTCCCAGTCGAGCGACAGCCCCATGGATTTGAGCTGGCGGCGCATGGTCGCGATATTCTCGTAGGTCCAGTCGCGCGGATGCACGCCGCGCTCTATCGCCGCGTTCTCCGCCGGCATGCCGAAGGCGTCCCAACCCATCGGATGGAGCACGTTGAAGCCCCTGGCGCGCTTGTAGCGGGCGATCACGTCGCCCATCGTGTAATTGCGCACATGGCCCATATGGATGCGTCCGGAGGGATAGGGGAACATCTCCAGGACATAATATTTGGGCTTGTCCGCGCTCTCCGACGCGGCGAACGAGCCTTCTTCGTCCCACACCTTCTGCCAGCGCGGCTCGGCGTCGCGCGGATTGTAGCGATCCATTGCGTTCGTCTTCGTCATCACAACCGCTTGAAAACCCGGAAAACTCAGGCGTTGGACTTACACGCACTTGCAAAGCCCCGCAAGGTCGGTATTAGGCTTTGGGCCGGCGAAGACGCGGAAATGGCGGGAGGCGCGGCATGGCGACCACAGATCGGGACGGTACGGAACACGAGGGCCTTGCGGATGTGCGCACGCGCATAGCCGGTGCGGCGAAGGCCGCCGGACGGGCGCCGGACGAGGTCCGCCTCGTCGCCGTCTCCAAGACCTTCGGGCCGGAGGACATCCTGCCGGTGATCGAGGCCGGCCAGCGCGTCTTCGGCGAGAACCGCGTTCAGGAGGCCGCAGGCAAATGGCCGGATCTGCGCGACCGCTTCCCCGATCTGGAGCTTCACCTGATCGGCCCGCTGCAGACCAACAAGGTCCGCGAGGCGGTCGCGCTGTTCGACTGCATCGAGAGTCTCGACCGGCCGAAGCTCGCGCGCGTGCTCGCAGAGGAGATGGCGAAACAGGGCCGCCATCCCGCCCTCTTCGTCCAGGTGAACACCGGCGCGGAGGACCAGAAGGCCGGCGTGCTTCCCGACGAGGCCGACGCCTTCATCGCCTCCTGCCGGGAGGAGCACGGCCTGACGATCTCCGGGCTCATGTGCATCCCTCCGCTCGACGAGGAGCCCTCGCTCCATTTCGCGCTTCTGGAGAAGATCGCCCGGCGCAACGGCCTGTCGGAGCTGTCCATGGGCATGAGCGGCGACTTCGAGACCGCCATCGCCTTCGGCGCGACGCTCGTGCGCGTCGGTACGGCCATTTTCGGCACCCGGTAGGGTTCGCCGGAACCCCGGTTTCGCCTCAATCCCGCGGCAGTGCGATCCGCATGACGGTGTCCGGGCCGCATCGGGCGAGGACGGCGAGCATGCCGTCGCGCGCGACGGCGACGCAGCCATCGGTCGGGCCGTAGTCCGGCCGGGCAAGATGGAAGAAGATGGCGCTGCCGGCGCCCGGTATGACCGGATCGTCATTGTGGCCGAGCACGACCAGAAGATCGTAGAGATGGTCGTCCCGCCAGAGGGTTTCCGCGCTCGCGGGATAGGGCAGCGGGACGGGCCGGTTGTAGTTCCGGTCCTGCGGGGCGTCGCACCAGCCATCCCCCTCGGCGATCGGCCGGAAGGCGAGGGCGCTCTGCGGTGCCGGCATCCGGTCCGGGCGGTAGAGCCCGTAGCGCATCGGCCATGCGCCGGCCGGCGTGGCACCGTCGCCCTCGCGCTTTTCCGCCACGACGCCGCCGCGACCCAGCGCGCAGGCCACATCGAGCCCGCCCATGCGCAGGCGGCCCCGCCGCGGATCCGTGGCATCGGCAATCACCAGAATGTCGGGCCGGTCGTCTGCCATGCCGGTTCGCGATATCCCGTCCTGTTCGTCGATTGCATCTTGGGCACCGCCTGGGCAGACCCACGAAATGTTGACCGGAGAGACAGACCTCGCCGGCTTGAAGATGCTAGGATGGACCACTACTAATCAGGCGGAAAGCCCCTTTCACCGACTTGGGGGAAGCCGATGACGGCTCCGAAGAAGATCCTGATCGTGGACGACGACGATGCGCTGCGCGATTCCCTAAGCGAGCAGTTCTCGCTGCATGACGAGTTCATCGTGGACAGCGCGGCGACGGCATCGGATGCCGTCAGGGCGGTGCGCACGGACCATTTCGACCTCGTCCTGCTCGACGTCAACCTGCCGGACATGGATGGCCGGGAGGCCTGCAAGCTCATGCGGCGGGCGGGCATGAAGAGCCCGGTGATCATGCTGACGGCGCAGGATACCGAATCCGATACCATTCTGGGGCTCGATGCCGGCGCCAACGACTATGTGACCAAGCCGTTCCGCTTCGGCGTGCTGCTTGCGAGGATCCGCGCCCATCTGCGCCAGCACGAGCAGAGCGAGGACGCGGTATTCGCCATCGGCCCCTACAGTTTCCGGCCGAGCGCGAAGCTCCTGGTGCGCGGCGACAGCTCCAAGATCAGGCTGACGGAGAAGGAGACGGCCATCCTGAAATATCTCTACAGGGCCGGGCGCCAGGTCGTCGGGCGCGACGTGCTGCTCCACGAGGTCTGGGGCTACAATGCCGGCGTGACGACCCATACGCTCGAGACCCATATCTACCGCCTGCGCCAGAAGATCGAAGCCGACCCCTCGAGTGCGGAAATCCTGGTGACGGAAACAGGCGGCTATAAGCTTGTGCCTTGAAAACCAAGAAAATCTCTTGCTTTTCCGGGCGATATGGGCCTGAACTCGACGCGGAGGGTATCAAGCGGTACGCTCGAAAGGGCGCGATTCGGGGATACACATATGAGGTGGAATTCGGCCGGCCGAGGGGCCGCTTGCGGGGGCGGTCATGACGGTTAAGTCCGACGTCGAGGTCCTGCGACAGATCCCCCTGTTTGCGGACGCCGATGTCACCCAGCTTCAGATCCTGGCTTTCGCGACCGAGCGCGTGGCGTGCCCGGCCGGTTCCTATCTGTTCGAGCAGGGCGAGCGCGGAGGCGCCGGCTATCTCGTCACGGAGGGCACCGCGGAGATCTTCCGCAATGTCGGCGACGACCGGATGCTGGTGGCGACCGCCGGGCGTGGCGCCTTCGTGGGCGAGCTGTCGATGCTCGCCGGCCAGCCCTATCATTTCAGCGCCCGCGCGCGCACCGACCTCACCGCGCTCAAGGTCGACAAGGAGCTGTTCTACCGGGTCGCCGGCGAGTTTCCGGAATTCGCCGAAATCGTCATGAAGACACTCGCGCGCAAGCTCGACCTTTCGCTCAACGACCTGCGGGATGTGGAGAGGAAGCTGCGCGACGCGCCGGATCTCTCCAGCCTGGACGATTCCGACTAGAGTGGTCTATGACCCCATGGAGACGGGGTCGGACCGGGCGCCGGGACGAAGCAGGCGGGCCGCTCCCGGATCCCTCGCGGCCGCACGGCGAAGACCCACGGGCCACAGGAACGTGCATCGATGACCGAGCTCAAGGGCGGACGGGCCGACGCCTTTCTCAACAAGCCCGACCCGAAGGTGAAGGCCGCGCTCATTCACGGCAGCGACGAGGGGCTGGTGCGCGAGCGAGCGCGGGCGCTCGTGAAGGCAGTCGCGGGAACGCTCGACGATCCGTTCAACGTGGTGCGGCTGGAGGACGACGCGCTCGGCTCCGATCCGGGCCTTCTCGCCGACGAGGCCCAGGCCATCTCCCTCATGGGCGGGCGCCGGGTCGTCTGGGTGCGCGGTGCCGGAAGCGGCCTCGCCCGGGCGGCGGCAGCCTATCTTCCCGACGCGCCGGGCGACGCGCTGATCGTCGCGGAGGCCGGAACCCTGCGCAAGGGCGACAAGCTGCGCAAGCTCTTCGAGGCGCAGGACAACGCCGTCGCCATGGCTTGCTACGCCGACGGCGCGGGCGCGTTGCGCACCCTGATCGTGGAGCAACTGCGCGGTCACGGCCTCGCCATCGCCGCGGATGCGCTGGAGCGGCTCCAGGCCCAGCTCGGCGGCGACCGCCAGCTCTCCCGCGCCGAGGTGGAGAAACTCGCGCTTTACTGCGAGGGCGCCGGCGAGGTGACGCTGGAGGATGTCGACGCGATCTGCGGCGAGGCATCGGCGCTCGCGCTGGACGATCTGATCGACGCCGTCTTTGAGGGCGATCTGGAAGGGGCGGACACCCGTTTCGGACGGTTTCTCGCAACCGGCATGCCGGCGGCGACCGTGATCGTGGCGGCCGCCAACCATGCCGCCGCGCTCCAGCGGCTGAAGGCGAAGATGACACCGGGCCAGTCGGCCGATGCCGTCGTGCGCGGGGCCCGGCCGCCGATCTACTTCAAGCGGCAGGCCTCCGTCGCCCGCCAGCTCTCCGCCTGGGATCTCTCCGCGCTCCTTGCGGCGTCCGATACGCTCGGCGAGGCTGAGCTGAAGACGCGCGAATTCGCAAGCCTCGCCGAAGCCATTGCGAGCCGCGCCCTCCTGAGCCTTGCGCGCAGCGCGCGGACGGCCCGTTACCGGCGGGTATGACCGGGCGGCAGAGCCCCAGTCTGTCCAGCACCGGTATCGTTAAGGGTGCGAATCGGTTGCAGAGATTCTGATGTTGGAACGGATGTGAATCGAATGCTTGCCGTCAGCCCTGCCGGCTGAGCCGCTGGCAGAGATCGTCGAGCTGCTCCAGCGTGCGATAGGAGATGCGAAGCTCCCCGCCGCGCTGGCCCTTGTGGTTGACGAGAACCTTGAGGCCCAGCGTCTCCGCCAGGCTGCGCTCGAGCGCCAGCGTGTCGGGATCCTTTTCCGGCTTGCGCGCGGGCGGCTGCCTGTCCTGACCCGTCTCTTCTCCCGCCCTTGAGTCGCGGGCCAGTTCTTCCGCCTCGCGCACGCTCAGGCCCAGGGTCGCGATACGCTCGGCGAGCTCGTCGGCGGCATCGGACGCGATGAGCGCACGGGCGTGGCCGGCGGTCAGCGTGCCCTCGGCCAGCATGTCGCGCACCTTTCCGGACAGGCCGAGCAGGCGCATCGTGTTCGCGACATGGCTCCGGCTCTTCCCGACGGCTTCGGCAAGCTGGTGCTGCGTATAGTGGAATTCCTCCATGAGGCGGCGATAGCCCTCCGCCTCCTCGACCGGATTGAGATCGGCGCGCTGGATGTTCTCCACAAGCGCGACCTCGAGCGCCTCGGCATCGGAGAGCTCGCGCACGATGACCGGAACTTCATGGAGACCGGCCTTCTGGGCCGCCCGCCAGCGGCGCTCGCCCGCCACAATCTCATAGGCGTTGGCCGGATCGGCCACGGGCCGCACGAGGAGCGGCTGAAGCATGCCCTTTTCCCGCAGGGACTGGGCAAGATCGTCGAGATCCTCGTCCTGGAAGGTCTTTCGCGGATTGTGGGGATTGCGCCGCAGAAAGGCGATCGGCATCTGCTTCAGACCGCGCTGCGGCCGGCTTTCCTCCGGTGCCGGCGCCTCGACCGTGTCCTCGCCGATCAACGCGGCCAGTCCGCGCCCGAGCCGTTTTCTGCCTTGCTGAACCATCCCCTGCTACTCCGGTATGGCCGGGTCTTGCGCCCGAACATTACTATGCCGAATCGATTGAGTACCGCGCGAGCAGACCACCGGCGCCCTCATGCGGCGCAAAGCTGGCGCTCCCGCCGGATGATCTCCGAGGCGAGCCGGATATAGGCCTGCGAGCCCGCGCATTTGTTGTCGTAGAGCAGCACCGGCTTACCGTAGGACGGGGCCTCCGAGACACGGACATTGCGCGGGATCATGGTCTCGTAGACCGTATCGCCCAGAAACTCGCGCACATCCTGCGCGACCTGCTCCGACAGGCTGTTGCGCCGGTCGAACATGGTCAGGATCACGCCCTGGATCTCGAGACGCGAATTGAGGTTGGTGCGCACGCGCTCCACGGTCCGCATGAGCTGGCTCAGCCCCTCCAGGGCGAAGAACTCGCATTGCAGCGGCACCAGAACCGCGTCGGCCGCGCACAGCGCGTTGATCGTGAGCAGGTTCAGCGACGGCGGGCAGTCGAGCAGGATATAGCTGTAGGCATGCCGGTCGTCGCCCGTTGCGGCGGCGCGTGCCATCGTGGCGTCCACCGCGTCGCTCAGGCGGTGGGTCCGCCGGTCAATGGAGGCGAGCTCCAGCTCCGCGCCCAGGAGATCCATGGTGGAGGGCGCGCAGGCGAGCCGCGGTATGCCCGACTGGACAACCACATCCTCCAGCGTCGCGTCGCCCATCAGCACATGATAGCTCGACGCGATATTGGCGGCCCGGTCGATGCCGAGCCCCGTGCTCGCATTGCCCTGCGGATCGAGATCGATGATCAGGACCTGCTCGCCGACCGCGGCCAGAGCCGTGCCGAGATTGATGGCCGTCGTCGTCTTGCCGACGCCGCCCTTCTGGTTGGCGACCGCCAGGACGCGGGGCCGCGATACCGGTTTTCTGCCGTTCAGCATCTGATCAGTCTGGTTGGACACCTATGGCCTCCCGCACGATGAGAACGGAGCCGGAAGGACCGGTCACGCTCGGGTGCGTCTGCGCATCGATACTCCAAGATATAGCGGCGTCGGTCAACTCGTTGTCCACATGTTGGCCCTTCAGGAACAGTCCTATGGTACCGTTTCCGATGAAGCGCGCCGTGAGCTCAAGCAGCTTCGGCAATGGCGCCAGAGCCCGCGCGCTGACCACATCGGGACGTCCGCCGAGGTCCTCGAGCCCGATATCCTCGATCCGTCTGGCATGGACCGTGGCCGGCGCGCCGGCGACCCGCGCGGCCTCGCGAAGGAAGGCCGCCTTCTTCCGGTTGCTCTCCACCAGATGGACCATGGCACCCGGCCGCTCCGCCACCGCAATCGCCAGGACAATCCCCGGGAACCCTCCGCCGCTTCCGACATCGAGAATGATTCGCGCCGTGGAAGGAGTATAGCGCAAAAGCTGCAGGCTGTCGGCGACATGCCGTGCCCAGATATCCGGTACCGTGGCCGGACCGATGAGATTGACGCTGCGGTTCCAGCGTTCGACCAGCGCGACGAAGCGCTCCAGCCGCTCGCGTGATTCACGTGAAACACCGAATGCGCGCGCCACAGCCTCGCCAGTCGCGAGATCGCCCGCCGCGGGCCCCTGCTCCCTCATGCCGTCCGCCGCAGGTCGTCGCGCCGCTTCAGATGGGCAAGAAGCACGGTGAGCGCCGCCGGGGTCATGCCGTCGATACGCGCCGCCTGGCCAAGCGTTCCGGGCCGCACGGCCTCCAGCTTCTGGCGGGCTTCGGTCGACAGGCCCGGGATCTCGCGATAGTCGATGGCGGTGGGAATGGCGCGCCGCTCGTCGCGCCGGAATGCCTCGATATCGGCATGCTGGCGATCCAGATAGCCGGAATAGAGCGCGTCGATCTCAAGCTGCTCCACGGCATAGGCAGGCAGACCGGCAAGCTCCGGCCAGATCGCCGCAAGCCGGTCGAAGGTCACATCCGGAAGGCCCAGGAGCTGCACCACGGACCGGCGGACACCGTCGCGATTGACCGCAAAGCCATGCCGGCGCGCCTCATCGGGCGTCAGGGTGAGCCGTTCCGCCGTTTCACGTGAAACATCGAGCCATCGGGCCTTCTCCGCGAAGGCCGCCGCCCGATCCACCCCGACGAGCCCCCATTCGCCACCGAGCGCGGTGAGGCGCTGGTCGGCATTGTCCGCCCTCAGCGTCAGCCGGTACTCCGCACGCGATGTGAACATCCGGTAGGGCTCGCTCACGCCGCGCGTCACGAGATCGTCGATCATCACCCCGATATAGGCCTGCGAGCGGTCCAGCGCGACGGTGTCGGCGCCCGATGCTGTCCGCGCGGCGTTCAGGCCCGCCATCAGCCCCTGTGCCGCCGCCTCCTCGTAACCGGTCGTCCCGTTGATCTGGCCGGCGAGGAACAGGCCCGGCATGGCCTTGCATTCGAGCGCCGGGGTCAGCTCGCGCGGATCGATGTAATCGTATTCGATGGCATAGCCCGGCCGGATCACCTCCGCCCGCTCGAGCCCGGGAATGGTCTTCAGGAAGGCGGTCTGGACCTCCTCCGGAAGGGAGGTCGAGATGCCGTTCGGATAGACGGTGTGGTCGTCGAGCCCCTCCGGCTCCAGGAAGATCTGATGGGCCGTGCGGTCGCGGAACCGCACGACCTTGTCCTCGATGGACGGGCAGTAGCGCGGCCCGGTGCTTTCGATCTGCCCCGAATAGATCGGCGAACGGTCGAGATTCTCCGCGATCAGCGCATGGGTCGCCGCGTTCGTTGCCGTGACGTGGCAACTGATCTGCGGCTGGAGGATTTCCGTCGTCAGGAAGGAGAACGGCACGGGCGGCTCGTCGCCCTTCTGCTCGGCAAGCCCCGCCCAGTCGATGGTTCGCCCGTCGAGCCGCGGCGGCGTACCTGTCTTGAGCCGGCCGAGCGCCAGCCCTGCGTCGTAGAGGCGGTCCGACAGGCCGAGCGCGGGCGCCTCCCCCACACGGCCCGCCGGGATTCGCCGCTCGCCGATATGGATCAGGCCGCGCAGGAACGTGCCCGTGGTGAGCACCACCGCCCCGGCGAGCAAGCGCCGCCCGTCCTCCAGCACCACGCCCTCGATGCGCGATCCCGTCGGGATCAGGTCCTCGACCGCGCCCTCCACCAGGACCAGCCCCGGCGTCGCGGCCAGCTCCTCCTGCATGGCCTTGCGATAGAGCGCGCGGTCGGCCTGCGCCCTCGGCCCGCGCACCGCCGGTCCCTTGCTGCGGTTGAGCAGGCGGAACTGGATACCGGCCCTGTCGGCCACCCGACCCATCACACCGTCGAGCGCATCGATCTCACGGACCAGATGGCCCTTGCCCAGCCCGCCTATGGCCGGATTGCAGGACATCTCGCCAATGGTCGCGATCCGGTGCGTCACGAGCGCCGTACGCGCGCCATAGCGCGCCGCCGCCGCGGCGGCCTCGCAACCGGCGTGCCCGCCGCCCACGACGATCACGTCGAAGGTCCCGTCCGCCATGTCCCGTCCGTCCATCGCATTCATCCTGGCGAGCGTCATACCGCCAGCCCTTTCTCCGGTCAAAACCCAATCCGTTTCACCCGATCCGCATCCCGGATGCGTTTCACGTGAAACATTCCCCGCCCGTCTACTTGCCGATACAGAACTCCCGGAAGATCGCGTCGAGCAGGTCCTCCACATCCACCCGCCCCACGATCCGGCCCAGCGCATGGGCCGCCCGTCTCAGATCCTCCGCCACGAGCTCCGGTTCGGATATCGTTCCGGAGACGACTCGATCAAGGTGCTCCAGGCATTCGCCGAGCGCAGCGCGATGCCGAGCCCGCGTCATGACCACATGCTCGCCCTCGCCCGCCAGGGCCTGCGCGCGCCGCGCCAACTCGGCAATCAACCCGTCCAGCCCCGCCCCCGTGAGGGCGGAGATGGGAATGGCCCTAGTCATCCCCGGACAAGATTTCAGGAGGGCTGAAAGATCTTCCGCCAGATCGGACTTGTTCACGACCCATAACGTCTCCGAATCGACGGGGGCATCGCTCAACGCCCCGTCGCTACCCTCTTCCATATCGGGGGCGCTCGTCACCCACACCACCAGATCGGCTGTGTCGAGGCGGTTCCTGGTGCGGGCCATACCCTCGCGCTCGATCTCGTCGCCGGTCTCCTCGCGCAATCCAGCCGTATCCACGAGTATGACCGGATACCCGGCCAGATCGAGATGAACCTCGATGACATCGCGTGTGGTTCCGGCCCGTTCGGCGACGATCGCCGCATCGCGCCGGGCGAGCTGGTTGAGCAGGCTGGACTTGCCCACATTGGGCCTACCTGCGATCACCACCTGGATGCCGTCGCGGAGCCGCTCGCCGCGGCGGCCATCATCCATATGAGCCCGCATCTCGTCTGCGAGATCCGCGGCCCGCCGGCCGATCCCCGCGGCAAGTTCGGCTGGCACATCCCCCTCGTCGGGGAAGTCGATCACCGCCTCGAGCTCCGCCATCATGGCGACGAGGTCCGCGCGCCAGCGGTCGTAAAGCGTACCGAGCGCACCCTCCATCTGCCGGAGCGCCTGACGGCGCTGCGCCTCCGTCTCCGCATCGATCATGTCGGCGATACCCTCGACCTCGGTAAGGTCCAGCCTGCCATTCTCGAATGCCCGCCGGGTGAACTCCCCGGCCTCCGCCGGCCGCATGCCGCCGACCTCGCCGATGGCCCCGAGCACGCCGGAGATCACGGCCGGCCCGCCATGCACGTGAAACTCCGCCATGTCCTCCCCGGTGAAGCTCTCCGGCCCCGGCAGCCAGAGAACGAGACCCCGGTCGAGAGGCTCGCCCGATCCGGGCCGGACGATGGTTCTCAGACTGACCCGGCGCGCGGCCGGCCGCGGCGCTGCAAGCGCGTCGACAACCGCGCCGGCGCCCGCGCCCGACAGGCGGATCACGGCGACGCCGGCCCGGCCGCGCCCGGAGGAGAGCGCGAATATCGTGTCGCGGTGCGCAGCCGTCATACTGCCGGCTCCGCGTCGCCATACCGCCGTGCCGGCTTGCGGTACGACCCTGTCCGGCCCCATGCGATCATCGTTCCCGATCCGAATCGACGGGCCGAACCATGACGTCCCGTCCGGTTGTCCATCGAGAGGCGCGGTCCTTCCGGGGCGGACTCGCCTCGCACCGTCCGTGTCATTGCACCGATACTCATCCGTTGCATTCGTTCCCCGGTATCGCCCACACTGGCCGGCCAATGCCGCCCGCGGCCCACTCGCCAGACGATCCTGACAAAGGCGCTTCCCCTATGGCCGACAACCTTCTCGCCCATGAGACCAGCCCCTATCTTCTCCAGCACAAGGACAATCCCGTCCACTGGATGCCCTGGGGCGACGAGGCCTTCGCCCGCGCCTCCGCCGAGAACAAGCCCATCCTCCTCTCCGTCGGCTATGCCGCCTGCCACTGGTGCCACGTCATGGCCCATGAGAGCTTCGAGGATCCCGGGACAGCCGATCTGATGAACGAGCATTTCATCAGCGTCAAGGTCGACCGCGAGGAGCGCCCCGATGTGGACCGCATCTACATGGACGCGCTCCACAGGCTCGGCGAGCAGGGTGGCTGGCCGCTCACCATGTTCCTCACACCCGAGGGCGACCCCTTTTGGGGCGGCACCTATTTCCCGAAAGAAACACTCTATGGCCGCCCGAGCTTCCGTCATGTCCTGACCGAGATCGCCCGTATCTACCACGAGGAACACGACAAGGTCCGCCACAATACGCAAGCGCTGCGCGATGCCATCGCCAATCCAGTGACGCCGGAGGCGCCCGCGCCGCTCGCCATGCCCATCGTCGCGGAGGCCGCACGTCACGCGCTGCGCCTCGTCGACCGCGACAATGGCGGCATACAGGGCGCGCCGAAATTCCCCCAGACGCCGCTGTTCTCCCTGCTCTGGCGAAACTGGCTCAGAACGCGCGAGCCTGACTATCGCGAGGCCGTGGAGACCACGCTCTTCAATATCTGCCAAGGCGGCATCTACGACCATCTGGGCGGCGGCTTCTCCCGCTATGCCGTCGACAATGCGTGGCTCGTTCCTCATTTCGAGAAGATGCTCTACGACAACGCCCAGCTCCTCGAGCTGATGATGCTGGTCTGGCAGGATACCGACGAGCCATTGTTGCGGCTGCGAATCGAGGAAACCGTGGACTGGGTTTCACGTGAAATGATCGCGGAGTCCGGTGCCTTCGCCGCAAGCCTCGATGCCGATTCCGAAGGCGAGGAAGGACGCTATTATGTCTGGACGCGGGATGAGATCGAGGCCCTGCTCGAGCCCGATCTGGCCGAGCTCTTCTGCCGCGTCTACAACGTCACGCCCGAGGGCAACTGGGAAGGAAAGACGATCCTCAATCGCCTCGGTTCCCTCGCCCTCGCCGATCCGGAGACCGAGCACCGCCTGGCGGAGGCCCGCGACATCCTTCTTGCCCACCGCAACAAGCGCGTCCGGCCGGGCTGGGACGACAAGGTACTCGCCGACTGGAACGGGCTGATGATCGCCGCCCTCGCCAATGCGGGCGCCGCCTTCGCCCGTCCCGACTGGATCGAGCTGGCCGTGCGCGCCTTCGACGCCATCAGGCGCCATCTGTGGACGCAAGACCGCCTCCATCACGGGCTTCGCCTCGGCCAGGCCCGCCATCCGGCGACGGCGGACGATTTCGCCCACCTCATCCGTGCCGCCATCGTGCTTCACGAAATCACCGCCGAGCAGGCCTATCTCGACGACGCGGAGCGCCTGGCCGACATGCTCGACCGGGACTACTGGGACACGGAGAAGGGTGGCTATTTCTTCACCTCCGCCCGGACCGAGCACCTCATCACCCGGCTGAGGACGGCACAGGACGACGCCACGCCCAACGGCAACGCGACCATGCTGGCCAATCTCGCCAGGCTCCACGCGCTCACGGGCAAGATCGCCTATCGCGACCGGACACAGGCCCTGATCGATGCCTTTACCGGCGAGGTGCTCGCCAATGTCTTCGCCCATGCGAGCTTCCTCAACGCCTTCGAGGATGCCGCCGAACTCGTCCAGGCCGTCACCGTCGGTCCACCTGACGCCCCGGAGACGCGCGCGCTGCGCCAGGCGGTCTTCGCCCAGTCCATTCCCGCCCGCCTGCTCATGAGCATCGCCGACACCAGCCATCTGCCCGATGGCCATCCCGCCGCCGGCAAGCCCATGAAGGACGGCAAGCCCACCCTCTATCTCTGCCGCGGCCAGCACTGTTCGCTGCCGATCACCGATCCAGCCTCGCTGGCGGACGCCTTCCGCATCGTCAGCGGATAGGCCACCGTCTGTTTCACGGGAAACGCAAAGGGCACGGCCGGGTTGAAATCCGGCCGCGCCCTCATTGCATTCGGGGATGTCCGGACCGCGGGTCCGGACACCGTCAGGTGTTCATCGAGGTGAAGAACTCGTCGTTGTTCTTCGTCTGCCGCAGCTTGTCGAGCAGGAACTCGATGGCGTCCACCGTGCCCATCGGGTTGAGGATACGGCGCAGCACGAACATCTTCTTCAGGATATCCGGCGGAACGAGCAGCTCCTCCTTGCGGGTGCCGGACCGCAGGATGTCCATGGCCGGGAAGACGCGCTTGTCGGCGACCTTCCGGTCGAGCACGAGCTCGGAATTGCCGGTGCCCTTGAACTCCTCGAAGATCACCTCGTCCATCCGGCTGCCGGTATCGATCAGCGCGGTCGCGATGATGGTCAGCGAGCCGCCCTCCTCGATGTTCCGGGCCGCGCCGAAGAACCGCTTCGGGCGCTGCAGCGCATTGGCGTCGACACCGCCCGTCAGCACCTTGCCCGAGGACGGGACGACCGTGTTGTAGGCCCGCCCGAGCCGGGTGATGGAATCGAGCAGGATAACCACGTCGCGGCCATGCTCGACCAGGCGCTTGGCCTTCTCGATCACCATTTCGGCAACCTGGACATGGCGCGAAGCCGGCTCGTCGAAGGTCGAGGAGATGACCTCGCCCTTCACCGACCGCTCCATGTCGGTCACCTCTTCCGGGCGCTCGTCGATCAGAAGGACGATGACGTAGCACTCGGGATGATTGGTGGTGATCGAATGGGCGATGTTCTGCAGGAGCACCGTCTTGCCGGTACGCGGCGGGGCGACGATGAGCCCGCGCTGACCCTTGCCCAGCGGCGCCACCAGATCGATGATCCGCCCGCTCAGGTCCTTCTTGGTCGGCTCGTCGATCTCCATTTCCAGCCGCTCGTCGGGATAGAGCGGCGTCAGATTGTCGAAATGGATCTTGTGCCGTGTCTTCTCCGGCTCCTCAAAGTTGATCGTGTTGACCTTGAGAAGCGCGAAATATCGTTCGCCCTCTTTCGGGCTGCGGATCTGGCCCTCCACCGTGTCGCCGGTCTTCAGATTGAAGCGGCGAATCTGGCTCGGGCTGACATAGATATCGTCGGGTCCGGGCAGGTAGTTCGCATCGGGCGATCTCAGGAAGCCGAAGCCGTCCTGCAGGACCTCCACGACGCCCGCACCGATGATTTCCACGTCTCTCGTCGCCAGACTTTTCAGAATGGCGAACATCAATTCCTGTTTCCGCAACGCGCTCGCATTCTCCACCTCCAGCTCTTCGGCGAGCTCGAGGAGTTCGGCGGGCATTTTTTGCTTCAGATCCTGAAGCTTGATTTCTTTGAGTCCAGCAATATCAGTCATGTTTGGGACAATCAGCCTTAGGCCATGTCAGCTTGAGTTTGACTGGTGCGGCGGATGGAGCCTCTTCAAGCGGCCGCCTCCGACGCTCGCCAGCAATGGGAAGGAAAAGTCTCAGCAGGGGCGCGTGGCCCGCGCGCACCGGATTACCGTTTTCGGTATTATTAAGCTGATCCAACGATCGCTTAACCTCAATGTAGCAAAGACGCAAGCCCTTTTGAATAGGCTTGGGGTCGCGGGGCCTCAAAACGGCTTGATCACCGCCAGAATGACCACGGCGACCACGAGCACCGTCGGCACCTCGTTGACGATCCGGAAGAACCGCGCCTCGTGCCGGTTGGCATCACGTGCGAACACGCTCACCTGCTGCGCCAGATAACCATGAAGGCCGCTCATTGCAACCACCAGGGCAAGCTTGGCGTGCAGCCAGCCGCTCTGGAGCAGGACGCCGTCGGTCGCGACGATCATGGCGATCCCGAACGCCCAGCTCGCCACCATGGCCGGTGTCATGATCGCCCGCAGAAGGCGGCGTTCCATGACCTTGAAGGTCTCCGACAGGTCGCTGCCGGCCGGCGCGGCGCAATGATAGACGAACAGGCGCGGCAGGTAGAACATGCCGGCCATCCAGGCGATGACCGAAATGATGTGAAACGCCTTGAGCCAGAGATAGTACTCAGCCATCCACACGGCCCCGCTCAGCACCCGGAAGCGTCGCGCCCGTCATTGTGCCGGACCCGCGCCACCATACGCTCCACATGGTCGATGGGTGTCTGCGGCACAATGCCATGGCCCAGATTGAGGATATGGCGCCGCGCCGGCACAGCTTCGGTGAGCCGGTCCACAGCACGGTCGAGCGTCTCGCCGCCGGCGATCAGCACCACCGGATCGATATTGCCCTGAACGACCGCCTCCCGCGACAAGACGTCGCCCAGCCAGCGGGGCGGAACGCTCGCGTCCACACCCACCGCGTCGACCCCTGTCCTGCGCGCGAAGCCCTCGTAACCGAGCCCGGCCGCACGGGGGAAGCCGATCACCGGAACGCCCGGATGGCGCTCCTTGAGCATCGCCACCATGCGCGCGACCGGCGCGACGCTCCAGCGCTCGAACTCCGCAGCCGCCAGATCGCCCGCCCAGCTGTCGAAGATCTGGACAACCTCCGCGCCCGCCGCGATCTGCGAGGAGAGATAATCGACCGAGACGGAGACCAGCCGGTCGATCAGGGCCTCGAACCAGTCGTCGCCGCGCGCCGCCGCCAGCCTGGCGGTCCGCCGGTCGGGCGACGAACCGCCCTCGATCATGTAGCTCGCAACCGTCCAGGGCGCGCCGCAGAACCCGATAAGCGTCACGTGATCGTCGAGCTTCGCCGCCACCCGGCCCACCGTGTCCGTCACCGGGGCCAGACGGTCAAGGACACTGTCCCCGCCATCGAGCGCCTCCACACCGCCCATGTCCCGGACCGTTCCGAGAACCGGGCCCTCGCCTTCCCTGAAGGAAAGATCGAGACCCATGGCCTGGGGGATCAGCAGGATGTCGGCGAACAGGATCGCGGCATCGAGATCGAACCGGCGCAGGGGCTGGAGCGTCACCTCGCAGGCGAGCTCAGGCGTGTAGCAGAGCTCCAGGAACGAACCGACCTCGGTGCGCAGCTTGCGATATTCGGGAAGATAGCGTCCCGCCTGGCGCATCATCCAGATCGGACGGCGCTCGGGTGTCCGGCCTGTCAGGACGGAAAGAAGGGCCTTGTCCATTTCAGGGCCTTTCCTCGGCGAAAGCGGGATTGCAGGGCGGAAGCGATGGGGCACTCATAAAATCAAAAAAGAAGAGTCGATTTATTGATGGTTTTGTTTGGCCTGTGATTTTCGGGAATTCCCGGTCATCAACCTGTCGTCCACATATCACCGAACTTATGGACCGGCCAGCGGCGATTTTACCGCGGTTAACGGTTTGTGAAGGAATCTTAACGAGAGGTTAAGACCTTAGGGCACATCGCCCGATCCGCATCCGCATGCCCTCCACAGATTGTTCGGAGAGTTCTGCACGGGCTGTCAGCACCGTTGACGATCGGCGCGGGCATGTCCACAACAGGACAGACACTGGAAAAGAAGTCCCGTTTCCGGGACGACTGGATCCGCATGTCCGGTTCGCACCCGGTTTTCCACATGCTGTCCGCCCATCATGAGGCCGTCTCTGTGAATAGCCGGGTCAAGACGTTCTACCACATCCACCTGATCTCCGATTCCACGGGCGAGACCCTCAATACGGTCGCGCGGGCGGCCGCCGCGCACTATGAGCGGTTCCACCCCATCGAGCACACCTATGCGCTGGTGCGCACGCCCAAGCAGCTCCACCGCGTGCTCCAGGAGGTCGAAGGCAATCCGGGCATCGTGCTGTTCACGCTGGTCGACGACGGCCTGAGGCGCGAGCTGGAGACCCGCTGCCGCATGCTGGAGGTGCCCTGTATCTCCGTGCTCGATCCGGTCGTGGCGACGCTTGCCACCTATCTCAATGCCCAGTCGGAGCCGCGCATCGGGGCCCAGCACACGCTCGACTCGGAGTATTTCCGCCGCATCGAGGCGCTGAACTACACCATGCTCCACGATGACGGCCAGCATGCCGAGACGCTCGACGCCGCAGATGTCGTCCTCGTCGGCGTGAGCCGGACCTCCAAGACGCCGACGAGCATGTATCTCGCCAATCGCGGCATCAAGGCGGCCAATGTGCCGGTCGTGCCGAACGTTCCGCTGCCGGCGACGCTGGAAGAGGCGCGCCATCCGCTGATCGTCGGCCTGGTGGCGAGCCCGGAACGGATCGCCCAGATCCGGCGCAACAGGCTGATCTCGCTCAACCAGGACGAGGAAACGCCCTATGTGGACCGCGAGGCGATCACCGAGGAGCTCGTCGCGACGCGGCGGCTGTGCGGGCGTAACAACTGGCCGCTGATCGACGTGACCCGCCGGTCCATCGAGGAGACCGCGGCAGCCATACTGAACCTCCTGTCCGAACGCCAATATGAGAGATCCGCGCAGTGACCGCGAAAACGCTCTGCCATACCGAGGTCATACTCGCATCCGCCAGCGCCATCCGCCGGCAGCTCCTCGAGGGGGCCGGTCTCAGGGTCCGTGCGATCCGGGCCGATATCGACGAGGATGCGGTCAAGCAGACCCTGCGCGGCGACGACGTGGATGCGGGGCCGGGCGATGTCGCCTCGATCCTTGCCCAGACGAAGGCCGTCGCCGTCTCCCAGAACCATCCCGGATCGCTGGTGATCGGCGCCGACCAGGTTCTCGTCCATGACAGTGCGGTACTCGACAAGCCGCGCTCGGTGGAGGATGCGCGCAGCCAGCTTCTGGAGCTGCGTGGCCGCGAGCACAGCCTCATCAGCGCGGTCGCCTGCGCGCGGGCCGGCGAGGTCGTGTGGACGCACGATGGCGAGGCGCGTCTCGCCATGCGCCAGTTCACGCCGGAATTCCTCGGAACCTATCTCGCCGCCCTTGGCGAGGAGGTCACAGAAAGCGTCGGCGGCTACAAGCTCGAGGGGCTCGGCATCCAGCTCTTCGACCGTGTCGAGGGCGATTATTTCACCATTCTCGGCCTGCCCATGCTGGCGCTGATCGGCTTTCTGCGCAGCGAGGCGGTGCTCTCCGTATAAGGGTGTTTCACATGAAACAGGCCTGTGTGATCGGCTGGCCGATCGGACATTCCCGCTCGCCGCTCATCCACAATTACTGGCTGCGCCATTACGGCATAGAGGGCCGGTACGACCGCCGCGAGGTCCGCCCCGAGGCGCTCGAGGCGTTCTTCGAAACCTTCATCGAGACCGGCCTCGTAGGCGCCAATGTCACCATTCCCCACAAGGAGAGAACGGCGGAAATCGTGACCGTCGCGGACCCGCTCACGAAACGGCTGGGTTCGGTGAACACGGTCTATGTCGAGGGTGGCCGCCTGATGGGCACGAGCACCGACGGCGAGGGGTTCCTGGCGGGTGTCGGATCGCAGGTCGATGGCTGGCGGGCCGATGGCTGCCGCGCGGTGCTGCTGGGCGCGGGCGGCGCGGCGCGGGCCATTGCGGGCGCCCTTCTCCATGCCGGCGCGGACCGGATCGCGATCGTCAACCGGACGCGGGAACGTGCGCGGGCTGTCGCGGAACTGTTCGGAGACCGTATCGCCGTGGAGCCCTGGGAGGCGCGCAGCCGCGTCCTCGCCGATGCCGATCTCTTGGTGAACACCACGGCGCTCGGCATGGTGGGCAAGCCGCCGCTGGACATCGCGCTCGACGCGCTTCCCGCCCATGCCGCGGTCGCCGACATCGTCTATGCGCCGCTCATCACGCCGCTGCTCGCCGCGGCACGGGCCCGGGGGCTCGCAGTCGCCGACGGGCTCGGCATGCTGCTCCATCAGGCGGTGCCGGGCTTCGAGCGCTGGTTCGGCGTGCGCCCGGAGGTCACCGCGGAGCTTCGTGCCCTGATCGTCGCCGATCTCGAGACCGCGGGAGACTGACGCGAGATGATCGTTCTCGGCCTTACAGGCTCCATCGCCATGGGCAAGTCGGAGACGGCGCGAATGTTCCGCGAGCTCGGCGTTCCGGTCTTCGATGCCGATGCGGCGGTCCACGCGCTCTATGCGGAGGGTGGCGCTGCGGTCGGACCCGTCGCGGAGGCCTTTCCGGGCGCGGTGTCCGACGGTGCGGTCGACCGGGAGGCTCTGGCGGCACGGGTTCTGGGCGACGGCGAGGCGATTGCCAGGCTGGAGGCCATCGTCCATCCGCTGGTGCGCGATGCCGAGCGTGCCTTTCTCGACAAGGCCCGGCGGGAGAAGGCACCGCTGGCGGTCCTCGATATTCCGCTCCTGTTCGAGACCGGCGGCGAGGGTCGCGTCGACCGGATCGTCGTGGTCAGCGCGCCGGCCGATCTCCAGCGCGAGCGTGCGCTTGCGCGGCCGGGCATGACGCAGGAGAAGCTCGATGCGATCCTCGCCCGCCAGGTGCCGGACGCGGAGAAGCGCCGCCGGGCCGATTTTGTCGTGGACAGTTCGCGCGGCCTGGAGGATGCGTTTGATCAGGTCCGCGGGATCGTGGAACAGTTGACCGCCATGCCGGGACCGGACCGGACGCGGGAATAGGGGGATGAGCGATGCGCGAGATCGTGCTCGATACGGAAACGACCGGCCTTGAGGTCCGCGACGGCCACCGGATCATCGAGATCGGCGGGGTGGAGCTCGTCAACCACATCCCCAGCGGCAACAATTTCCACGTCTATATCAATCCGGAACGCCAGGTGGATGCCGGTGCGCTCGACGTCCACGGGCTGAGCAACGAGTTCCTGGCCGACAAGCCGCTCTTTGCCGCGATTGCGGAGGATTTCGTCGCCTTCATCGAGGACGCGGTCCTGATCATCCACAATGCGAGCTTCGATATCGGCTTCCTGAACGCCGAGCTCGACCGGCTCGGCCATCCGCCGATCCCCGACGAACAGGTCATCGACACGCTGCGCATCGCCCGTCAGCGCCATCCGATGGGGCCGAACAATCTGGATGCGCTCTGCCGACGCTACAATGTGGACAATTCCAAGCGCGACAAGCACGGCGCGCTGCTCGACGCGGAATTGCTCGCCGATGTCTATATCGAGCTGATCGGCGCGCGCGAGCCTCATCTCACCCTGATCGAGGAAAGCGCCAGCCGGAGCGCTGCGACTGTCCGGCGCGCGCCCGTCAAGGCGCGTCCGGCGCCCCTGCCGCCACGGATCTCCGAGGCCGAGCGCGCCGCGCATGAGCGCTTCGTCGAGACGCTCGGCGAAACCGCGATATGGAAGGATATGGCCTGAACAACCCGCTGGCCGGCGGCATCATGCCCGCCCGGCCCGCAACCGGGCGGCCTTGTCCGATTGCGGGAAAACCCGTCGATCCCGACGGGGTGTGACGGCGATCCGCCGTCAGGAGGCCTGCGTGCCGGCCGGCGCGCCGCCTTCATTCTGCTGGGCGGCCACGCGCTGCTGGTACATGCTGGCGAAATCGATCGGATCGAGCATCAGCGGCGGGAAGCCGCCATTGCGCGTCGCATCGGCCAGGACCTGCCGGGCGAAGGGGAACAGCATGCGCGGGCATTCGATCAGGACGACCGGATGAAGGGCCTCCTGGGGGATGTTCTCCAGCCGGAAGATGCCCGCATAGAGCAGCTCCGCGCCGAACACTGTCTTGTCGTCCTTGATCGCCTTGGCGTCGATATGGAGCTCGACCTCGTAATCGGAGGTGCCGAGCGTGCGGGCGTTCACATTGACGGAAATATCGATGCGCGGCTGCTCCTCGCTCGGGGCGAGCGAATGGGGCGCATTCGGGTTCTCGAACGACAGGTCCTTCAGATACTGGCCGATGATGCGCATGGACGGCGCCGCGCCATTCTGCTGTGCGGGGTCCATGCCGGGAATGGACTGCGTGCCCTGAGCATTGCCCTGCCCCTGGTCGCCGGTCGTTGCGAAGGGCTGGCCCGCGCTCTTGTCGTTGTTCGCCATCGTTCGGAGTTCCGTCTAAGGGCGAGACGGCGCGCGCCAACGCGTCCTGCTCGCGGTTGATTGATCCCGGTCGTGGCTAACACGTCTGGATACGGGCCGCAATAGCGCCACGCCGGGGGTGGCGGCGACCGGAAGCCGCCCGGGTATGGCCGCCGGATCTACCGGTGCCAGGGCGAGTTGCCGCGCGGCGCCGGGGTGCCGGTGCCGGACCCGCCGCGGGGACGGTCGTCCTCGTCTTCCTCGACGATCTCGCCCTCGATGATCGGGCCGCCCGGTCCGCCGCGCCGGGCGCCGCCGGGGCGCGGTCCGGAGGTCGACATGTGGATGTTCACGCGGTCTGACGCCATGATCCGGCTCCAGATCCAGCGCGCGAAGGACAGCCGGAGGGCGGGAACAAGCAGAAGGAAGCCGATCGTGTCGGTGAAGAAGCCCGGCGTGAGCAGCAGCGCACCCGCGATCAGCAGGAACACGCCGTGGATGACCGGCTCGACGGGCAACTCGTCGCGGGCGGTGGCCTTCTGGGCCTGGTTGAGCGCCGCAAAGCCCTGGATGCGGATGAGCGCCGCACCGATCACGGCGGTCAGCACGATGCAACCGAGCGTCGGCCACAGGCCGATGAGATCGCCCACCTGGATGAAGATGGCGATCTCGATGATCGGAACGGCAATGAACAGGATCAGTGCGATAAAGGGCAAGCGGGGCCTCGCTGGTCTCCATCTGCGCCCCTATGGCTTCCGGCCACATCCGGCGCGGCCATTCGGCGCAAGAAAATTCAATTGCGTGGCGAGCGTACGGTTGGACGCTCGTCGTTAACTCCTATATCTTATCTCAAGCGGTGGCATGCAATATGGGCGATGACGGCACCGCGCGGCGAAGGCCGGGCGCCATGGCACGTCCGGGGCTGCCAGACGGGCCGGAATCGCTTGGGATCACAGACCAACGGGGCCGTTCGGGCCTAATGAGATGAGTGAAGCATTCGATCCGTTAAATCTGCTGCTGCTGGCTGTCGCTGTCGTGATTTTCCTGCGTCTGCGGAGCGTTCTGGGACGGCGAACCGGGAACGAGCGCCGGCCCTACGATCCCTTCAGCACCGGCGAGCGCCATGACGGCCAGCCGGCCGGCGCCTCCCAGGACGGCAAGGTCATTCCCATGCCGGGCCAGGAAAACCGCAATGCCGGGGCCGGGTCGGACGCGCGCGGCGAAGAGGCTGCACCTGTCTGGGAGGGCTATGCCAAGGAAGGCTCCGCCGTCGCAAGCGGGCTGGAGGCGATAGCCGGGGCCGACCGCTCCTTCACTCCGAAGAGCTTCGTGGAGGGCGCACGCGCGGCCTACGAGATGATCGTCACCGCCTTTGCGGAGGGCGACCGCCGCACCTTGCGCAACCTTCTGAGCCGGGATGTGTTCGACGGCTTCTCCAAGGTCATCGACGAGCGCGAGAAGGCGGGGCAGACGCTGGAGACGAGCTTCGTCGGGATCGACGAGGCAACGATCGTCGGCGCCGAGCTGGACGGCCGCAAGGCCAATGTGACCGTCAGGTTCGTCAGCGAGCTCATCACCGCCACCAAGGACAGCGAGGGCCGGATCGTCGACGGCGATCCCAAGCGCGTCCGCGAAGTGACGGATGTGTGGACCTTCATGCGCGACGTCACGTCGCGGGACCCCAACTGGAAACTGGTCGCCACCGAGGCCTCGAGCTGACGGAGCTCCCATTGCCGACGACGAGGGAGCACTGTCGCGGTCGCGGCCGGCCATGGCGCCGGTGCGAGAGCCGTCTCCGGGTGGCCATATCCGCCTGCGCGGCGCTGGTGCTGGGCCTGGCGCTTTCCGCCCCGGCCAAGCCGGCTGCCGCACGCGCCCTCCAGCCTGTCTCCTTCGAAAGCCTGGCCGGGTGGCATGAGGATGCGCTGGCGGATGCGTTCGCCGCCTTCCACCGGTCCTGCCGGGAAATCCTGGACAGCGGGCGCGGCTTTGCCGGCCGTCCGCGCATGGGCGGTGCGAAGGCCGACTGGCTCGCGACATGCAAACAGGCACTCGCCTTGCCGGAAGCGGTGTCCGACCGCAAGGCACGGACCTTCTTCGAGGCCAATTTCACGCCGCTCGCGGTGACCGGGAAAGACGGGCGCGAGGGGCTGTTCACCGGTTATTTCGAGCCCGAAATGGCGGGGTCGCGCACACCCGGCGGCCCCTATAGCGTGCCGCTCTATGCCAGGCCCGCCGATCTGAAGACCTTCGGCAAGGCCACCGCCAAGCGCCTTGGCGTTCCCTATGGGCGGATCGTGGACGGCAAGCCGGTGGCTTATCACACCCGGGCGGAAATCGAGCGCGGCGCGCTTCGCGGCCGCGGGCTGGAACTCGTCTGGCTGACCAGCCCGGAGGATGCCTTCTTCCTGCATATTCAGGGCTCGGGCCGCATCCGGCTGCCCGACGGCTCGGTCATGCGCGTGGGCTTTGCGGCGAAGAACGGGCGGCCCTACACGCCCATTGGCCGGTTCCTGGTACAAAGCGGCGAGATCCCGCGCGACGAGATCTCCATGCAGTCGATTCGCGCCTGGCTCGACGCCCATCCCGACCGCGCGCAAGACCTGATGTGGAAGAACCAGTCCTTCATCTTCTTCCGCGAGGTAAAGGGCGTGCGCCCCGATCTCGGGCCGGTCGGCGCGGAGAACGTGCCGCTCACGCCGGGCCGCAGTCTTGCCGTCGACCACGGCCTCTACGCCTATGGCACGCCCGTCTGGCTGGAGACCGGGGTTCCGGCCGGACGAGACGGTGCGCTCGTGCCGATGCGCCGGCTGATGGTCGCGCAGGATACGGGAACGGCGATCAAGGGCGCGGTGCGCGGCGACGTGTTCTGGGGATCCGGGGAGCGGGCGGGCGAGATCGCCGGGTTGATGCAGAGCCGCGGCCGCATGACCGTTCTCCTGCCGAAGGCGCTCGCAGCGCGCCTGGCACGATAGCGCCGCCGCCCTCGCCTGCCCGCCCCTTGCGCGGGGGACGATTCAATCGGGCAGGACAATGGTCTAGAATGTATTTATACAGGCGGGCCAATCGGTGGAGGCATGCGACGCCGGGACATCCGGCCGGGTTCTGAGGACAATGGCGAATCGAAAACGCGACAGCAAGGCGCCGGGCGGGCGCGGCGGCGTACCGGATTTCGATCTCTGGGTTCGCCTGACCGAAACGGTGACGCCGCTCAGGCGAAAGGCGAAAGCGAAGGCGATGAGCGCGCCGGCCGCGCTGGACAGCGCCGCCGGCAAGGCATCCGAACCGTCTCCTCCGGAACCTCGCAGGCAACCCGTCGCCGCGCCGCCCAAATCGCCGCCGCGCGGGGCGCTGCCCAAGGCCCCGTCTCCTCCACCGCCGCCGAAACTGCCGCCGCTGACCGGGCTCGACCGCCGGACCAGCCAACGGCTCATGCGCGGCCAGCTTCCCATCGAGGCGCGCCTCGACCTGCATGGCGAGACGGCCGAAACGGCACGGGTCAGGCTCTACGGGTTTCTCGCCAATGCGCGCGCCTCGGGGCGGCGCTTCGCCCTGGTGATCACCGGCAAGGGCCAGGCGCAATATGCCCGCCACACGCTGCACGGTTTCGAGGGATACGACACGCCGGAGCGTCAGGGCCGCCTGCGCCGGCTCGTGCCGCAATGGCTTCAGGAGCCGGAATTCCGGGCCCTGATCTCGGGCTTCCAGCCCGCCCATCCCAAGCATGGCGGGGGCGGCGCGCTCTATGTGCGCCTGCGCCGCGCCCAGCCGGGCCGCGACCGGGCATGACGCCCTTCGGCCAGAAGCTCCGCGAGCTGCGCGGCGAGCGCGGGGTGACCCTGAAGGAGATGGCCGCCGCCCTCGATGTGTCGTCGGCCTATCTCTCCGCTCTGGAACACGGCCGCCGCGGCCGGCCGAGCTGGTATCTGGTCCAGCGCATCATCGCCTATTTCAACATCATCTGGGACGATGCGGAGGAACTGGCCCGGCTCGCGCGCCTCTCCCATCCGCGCGTCACTATCGACACGAGCGGCCTCGATCCGCGTGCGACGGAACTCGCAAACCGCCTTGCCGACTGCATCGGCGAGCTCGACGGGGCCGAGCTCGAAGCGATGCTCGGCGTCCTCGGCGTAAAGGATCACGTCCAGGGCTGAAGCGTCCGTCAGAGGATGAACTTCGACAGGTCCGCATTGCGGGCGAGGTCGCCGATATGGGCGTCGACATAGGCCGCATCGACGGTGACGCTCTGTCCGGAGCTGTCGGTCGCGGTGAAGCTGATCTCGTCGAGCACGCGCTCCATCACCGTCTGGAGGCGCCGCGCGCCGATATTCTCCACCGTGGCGTTGATCTCCGCGGCGATCCCGGCAAGCGCGTCGATGCCGTCCTCGGTGAAGGTGAGCGTCACCTCCTCCGTCGCCAGGAGCGCGGTGTACTGCTTCACGAGGCTCGCTTCCGTCTCGGTCAGGATACGCCGGAAATCCTCCTTGGTGAGCGCGGAGAGCTCCACGCGGATCGGCAGCCGGCCCTGAAGCTCCGGCAGGAGGTCCGACGGCTTGGCGATATGGAAGGCGCCCGAGGCGATGAACAGGATGTGGTCGGTCTTCACGGGCCCGTATTTGGTCGACACGGTGGTGCCTTCCAGAAGCGGCAGCAGGTCGCGCTGCACGCCCTCGCGGCTGACATCGGCACCGGAACGCTCCGAGCGTGCGCAGACCTTGTCGAGCTCGTCGAGGAAGACGATGCCGTTGTTCTCGACCAGCGAGATGGCCTCCTGGACGAGCTGCTCCTCGTCGAGAAGCTTGTCGGACTCCTCCGCGATCAGCACCTCGTAGCTGTCGCGCACGGCCATGCGCCGCGCCTTGGTGCGCTGGCCGAAGGCCTTGCCCAGCATCTCGTTGAGATTGATCATGCCGACCTGCGCGCCGGGCATGCCGGGAATGTCGAAGGAGGGCATGCCGCCGCCGGTGTCGGCGACCTCCACCTCGATCTCCTTGTCGTCGAGCTCGCCGTCGCGCAGCTTGCGGCGGAAGCTGTCGCGGGTCGCATCGCTCGAATTCTTGCCGACAAGGGCGTCGAGCACGCGCTCCTCCGCGTTGAGATGGGCGGAAGCCTCCACCTCCTTGCGCTTCGTCTGGCGCACGAGCCCGATGCCGATCTCGGTGAGATCGCGGATCATCTGCTCCACGTCGCGGCCGACATAGCCGACCTCGGTGAACTTCGTCGCCTCGACCTTGATGAAGGGCGCATTGGCGAGGCGGGCGAGCCGGCGCGAAATCTCCGTCTTGCCGACGCCCGTGGGCCCGATCATCAGGATGTTCTTCGGCAGGACCTCCTCGCGCAAGCCCTCCTCCAGCTGCTTGCGCCGCCACCGGTTCCTCAGCGCAATGGCCACGGCACGCTTGGCGTCGTGCTGGCCGACAATGTAGCGGTCCAGTTCGGACACGATCTCGCGGGGGGAGAAGTCGCTCATCGGAAGGGTCTCGTCAGGGCTCGTCATTGGAAGCGGGGCGGAGTGCGTCTGCCAGGTCACGAGGGGGCGTCCAGGCTTTCCACGACCACCTTGTCGTTGGTGTATACGCAGATATCGGCGGCGATCGCCATCGCGCGCCGGGCGATGTCTTCCGCGCTCATCTCGCTGTCTTCGAGCGCGCGGGCGGCGGCGAGCGCGTAATGGCCGCCGGAGCCGATGCCCATCAGGCCGTTCTCCGGCTCCAGCACGTCGCCCGTGCCGGTGAGCACCAGGCTCGCGCGCGCGTCGGCCACGATCATCATGGCTTCCAGCCGGCGCAGATAGCGGTCGGTGCGCCAGTCCTTGGCGAGCTCCACGCAGGCGCGCAGGAGCTGCTGGGGATATTGCTCGAGCTTGCCCTCGAGGCGCTCGAACAGTGTCATCGCATCCGCCGTGGCCCCGGCGAAACCGGCGATCACGTTGCCCTGGCCGAGCGGGCGCACCTTGCGCGCATTGGCCTTGATGATCGTGTTGCCGAAACTCACCTGGCCATCGCCGGCGATCACCACCTTGCCGCCCTTGCGGATGGTCAGGATGGTGGTGCCATGCCACGTCGCTTGCTGATCGGATTGTGTCACGGAAAGTCCTTCTGATGATCTGGAGCGCGTCGGACGGGAGCACATTTATGCGTTCCGGCCCGGCTTGAAAAGGCTTGCGCGGCGATTGGCCCCGAAGCGGGCGACGCGCGCGGCCCCTTCCGCGTCCATGACGCACCTGCTAAAAGGGCGACGCTTGGGAGTGTCCGCGGGCAGGCCAGAGGCTTCGGGCCGCCCGGCGCACGCCCGTCCAGTGGAGGCATGACATCCGATGCGTCAGGCGAGCATCACGCGCAAGACACGGGAAACCGACATCGCCGTCGAGATCGATCTCGACGGCACCGGCAAGGCGGACATCGCGACCGGCATCGGCTTCCTCGACCATATGCTCGACCAGCTCGCCCGCCACGGCCTGTTCGACATCCGGGTGAAGGCCGAGGGCGACCTCCATATCGACATGCACCACACGACGGAGGATACCGGCATCGCCATCGGCCAGGCGGTCGCAAGGGCGCTCGGCGACAAGCGCGGCATCCGCCGCTACGCCCACGCCTATCTGCCGATGGACGAGGCGCTGACCCGCGTCGCGCTCGACATTTCGGGACGGCCCTTTCTCGTCTGGGAGGTGGCGTTCGACAGGCCCAAGATCGGCGACATGGACACCGAGCTGTTCCGCGAATGGTTCCATGCCTTCGCGCAGAATGCCGGCATCACGACCCATGTCGAGACGCTCTATGGCGAGAACAACCACCATATAGCGGAGTCGTGCTTCAAGGGTCTGGCGCGAGCCCTGCGCGAGGCGGTGGAGATCGATCCGCGGTCGAGCGACCGGGTTCCCTCCACGAAGGGCACGCTTGGCGAGTGAGCGAACGGCCATGAAGATCTATACCGTCCACCACCCGGCCGGCACGCCGGAGGGAATGCTGAGAGACCCGGAGAGCACCGTCCTGGTCAAGGAGGGGTTCTCCTGGCCGGCCTTCTTCATCCCGGCTGTCTGGCTGATCTACAAGCGCATGTGGATCGTGCTGGTGCTCTATATCGCGGCGAGCATCCTCGTGGCGATCCTGCTCGGCATCTACCACATTCCCGAATATCCCGGCGTGCTGGTCGCACTTGCCCTCAACCTGGCCATGGGGTTGGAGGGCAACGACCTGTTGCGCTGGACACTTGCCCGGCGCGGGCTCGACATGGTCGCGACCGTCGTCGGCCGCGATATGGGAGAGGCCGAGCACCGCGCCTTCGAGGCGGCGGTGGAGGGCGCCGGGCCGGCAATGGCCGCGCCCGCTCCGGCAGGCAGCCGTTCGGCGGCGCCATCCGTTCCGCGGCATCCGCGTTTCGCCGACACGCCGGACGATGGACTGTTTCCCGAGCCGGGACGACCGGCATGAGCGTGGCGATCGTCGATTACGGGTCGGGGAACCTGCGTTCGGCCTCGAAGGCCTTCGAGCGTGCCGTGCGCGACAATGGCCTCGATATCGCCATCGAGGTGACCGGCGATGCCGAGCGCGTCCGCCGTGCCGATCGCATCGTCCTGCCAGGCGTCGGCGCCTTCGCCGACTGCCGCGACGGGCTGAAGGCGGTGCCGGGCATGTGGGAGACGCTGGAGGAGCAGGTCCGGGTGAAGGGAAAGCCCTTTCTCGGCATCTGCGTCGGCATGCAGCTCATGGCCACGCGCGGGCTCGAGCACGGATCGTGGGACGGCTTCGGCTGGATTCCCGGCGAGGTGCGCCATATCGAGCCGGCGGGCGGCCTCAAGGTTCCCCATATGGGCTGGAACGTGCTTGCGCCGCTCAAGGATCACGCGCTGATCGACGGTATCGAGCTCGGACCCGACGGCTATCACGCCTATTTCGTGCATTCCTACCATCTCGTCGCGGAGACCCGCGACGACGTGGTGGCGGAAACCGACTATGGCGGCCCGCTCACGGCCATCGTCGCGCGCGACAACATGGCCGGCACCCAGTTCCACCCCGAAAAGAGCCAGGCGCTGGGGCTCGCCCTCATCGCGAACTTTCTCCGCTGGCGGCCCTGAACCGGAACGGACCCGAATCGACAAAGGAAGGCTCGAGGGATTTCGATGATCCTCTTTCCCGCCATAGATCTGAAGGACGGGCAGTGCGTGCGTCTCGTGAAGGGCGAGATGGCGTCGGCCACGGTGTTCAACGAGGATCCGGCCGCGCAGGCCAGGGCCTTCGAGGCGGCGGGGTTCGAGTGGCTCCACGTGGTGGACCTCAATGGCGCCTTCGAGGGCCGCAGCGTCAATGCGGACGCGGTGGAACGGATTCTCGCGACCGTTTCGTTCCCGATTCAACTGGGCGGCGGCATCCGCGACATGGCCGGCATCGAGGCCTGGCTGTCGAAGGGTGTCAATCGCGTGATCCTCGGCACGGTGGCGGTGCGCGATCCGGAACTGGTGCATGCCGCCTGCAGGGCCTTTCCGGGCCGGATCGTGGTTGGCATCGACGCCAAGGGCGGCAAGGTCGCCGTGGAGGGCTGGGCCGAGACGTCCAAGCTCGACGTGATCGATCTCGCCCGCCGCTTCGAGGATGCCGGCGTCGCGGCCATCGTCCATACCGACATCGACCGGGACGGCATTCTCTCCGGTCTCAATATCGAGGCGACGCTGGCGCTTGCCCGGGCGGTCTCCATCCCGGTCATCGCCTCGGGCGGTCTCGCCTCGCTCGACGATATCCGCCGGCTTCTCGAGCCCGACGCCGCCATCCTCGAAGGCGCCATCTCCGGCCGCGCCCTCTATGACGGCCGCCTCGACCCGGCCGAGGCGCTCGCCCTCATCGCGGAGGCGGCGGCATGCTGAAGGCCCGCATCGTTCCCTGTCTCGACGTGAAGGACGGCCGGGTGGTCAAGGGCGTGCGGTTCGTCGATCTCGTGGATGCCGGCGATCCGGTGGAGGCGGCGCGTGCCTATGATGCCGCGGGCGCCGACGAGCTGTGCTTCCTCGACATCACCGCAAGCCACGAGAACCGCGGCATCATCCTCGACGTCGTCCGGCGTACCGCCGAGCAATGCTTCATGCCGCTGACCGTGGGCGGCGGGGTGCGTACGGTGGAGGATATGCGCGCGCTCCTGCTCGCGGGCGCCGACAAGGTGTCGATCAACACCGCGGCGGTGACCGACCGCGCCTTCGTCGCCCGCGCGGCGGAGAAATTCGGCAGCCAGTGCGTCGTTGTCGCCGTGGACGCCAAGCGGGTCTCCGGGCCAGACGAGGCGCCGCGCTGGGAGATCTTCACCCATGGCGGGCGCAAGCCTACAGGCCTCGACGCGATCGAGTATGCGCGCGAGGTGGCCCGGCTCGGTGCCGGCGAGATCCTGCTGACCTCCATGGACCGCGACGGCACCGGCGAGGGTTTCGACATCGCGCTGACCCGGGCCGTGGCGGACGCGGTCCCGGTCCCCGTGATCGCCTCGGGTGGCGTCGGCACGCTCGACCATCTGGTGGAGGGCGTCCGCGACGGCCACGCCAATGCGGTGCTCGCCGCCTCCATCTTTCATTTCGGAACCTATACGATCCCGCAGGCGAAGGCCCATATGGAGGCAGCCGGCATCCCGATGCGGCTCAGGTGAGGCGCGCCCCGACGCCTCGATGCCGCCTCTTGGTGACAAGGGGCCGCGAAATCTGCTACTCGATTGGCCACCGCCGCCTGACGGACGGGCGGCCCAAGGGAAGTCGATGACGAGAACCGATGCCCACCGCATGGACGCGCTGTCGCGGCTTGCGGATCTGATCCATGAGCGCCGGGGCGCCGACCCCGCATCGTCCTATACCGCCAAGCTGCTCGATGAGGGCGTGGAGAAATGCGCCAAGAAGCTCGGCGAGGAGGCCGTGGAAGCCGCCCTTGCCGGCCTCAAGGGCGACCGCGACCATCTGACCATGGAGGCGGCGGACGTGTTCTATCACCTGCTCGTCCTCCTTGAGGCCACGGATGTCGGCCTCGACGACGTCATGGCGGAGCTCGACAAGCGCAGCGGAACAAGCGGGCTCGTCGAGAAGGCCAGCCGCAAGGTGCCCTGAGCCGACGGTCCCGATAACCAGCCGCTGCCCCTGTTAAGATCGCATGGACAACAAAGCCGCAGAAGTCTCGCCCTATCTCGTCTTCTCGCGCGCCGACTGGGCCAAGCTCAGGGCGGACACGCCGCTGACGCTGACGGAAGCGGAGCTACACGAGCTGCGCGGCATCAACGAGCAGGTCTCGCTCGGCGAGGTGGCCGACATCTACCTGCCCCTGTCGCGGCTCCTCAATCTCTATGTCGGCGCCATGCAGGGCCTGTTCCAGGCGACGCAGGACTTCCTGGGGCGCAATCACCACAAGGTGCCCTATGTCATCGGCATGGCGGGGTCTGTGGCGGTCGGCAAGAGCACGATGGCGCGCATTCTCCAGGCGCTTCTAGCGCGCTGGCCCGACCATCCGCGCGTGGCGCTGGTGCCGACCGACGGGTTCCTCCTGCCCAATGCGGTGCTCGAGCGCGAGGGGCTGATGACCCGCAAGGGCTTTCCGGAAAGCTACGACCTGCCGGCGATCCTGCGCTTCCTGTCGGATGTGAAGTCCGGCATGCGCAATGTCCGCGCGCCGATCTATTCCCATCTCTCATACGATGTGCTCGACGGCGAATGGATCACCATCGACCAGCCGGACGTCCTGATCGTGGAGGGGTTGAACGTGCTCCAGCCCGCCAAGCTCCCGCGCGACGGCAAGGCGATCCCGTTCGTTTCCGACTTCTTCGACTTCTCCGTCTATCTCGACGCCGACGAGGAGGTGCTGCGGCGCTGGTATGTCGAGCGCTTCTTCCGGCTGCGCGAGACGGCCTTCCGCGATCCGCGGTCCTATTTCCACCGCTATGCCGCGCTGTCGGACGAGGAGACGCAACAGACCGCGAACCGGATCTGGGAGACGATCAACCTCGTCAATCTGCGCGAGAACGTGGTGCCGACCCGGCAGCGCGCCGACCTCATCGTGCGCAAGGAAGCCGACCACACCATTCATCAGGTCTGGCTGAGGAAGCTCTAGAGTGCTTTCAGGAAAAGTGGAGACCACTTTTCCGGTTCGAAAGCGCGGCAATACAGGGATCTGGAGGGCATTGAGTGAACATGAGTTCACGAAATGCGCTCTAGCGCGTCCTGCCTTGCCGGTCGCGCTGCTATGATGACCGGCAATCCAGGGCGACAATCCAGGGACAAGGGGGCTGGCACGGTGACACTCGACGACTACAACGCCTTCTGCGCCTCGCTGCCCCACGCCACCCATGTCGTGCAATGGGGCGGCGCGCATGTCTGGAAGGTGGGCGGCAAGGTTTTCGCGATCGCCGGCTGGAGCAAGGGCGAGGACCTCGCCGTCACCTTCAAGTGCTCCGATCTCGCCTACGACATCCTCAAGGAGCAGCCGGGCCTGCGCCCCGCGCCCTATCTGGCCTCGCGCGGCTTCACGTGGATCCAGCGCGTTACGGGCGAGACGATGGATGCGGATGCCCTCAGGGACTACATCCGCGAAAGCCACCGGCTGGTCGCGCTGAAGCTGCCCAGGAAAGTGCAGGCCGAGCTCGGGCTGGGCGGCACTTAGAGCGGATTGCCCTCAAGTTGAAACAGACCGCTCGTCCCGGCGAAAGCCGGGATCTCAGGCGTTTTGGGCAATAGATCCCGGCTTTCGCCAGGATGAGCGGGAAGACATGCCGTTCAACCGGACCGCAATCCGCTCCAGGTCGAAAGGTTGGAGCATGATGCTGGAAAGTATACGTACCTTTCGAACAGCATCATGCTCCAGTCTCGACACCTCGGCCAAACCCGGACGCGTCATCCGTATCCCATGAGTGGCCGGGGCCGGTCCAAGGCCTACAGGATCGCGTGCTTGCGTGCGAGCGTGACGAGCTCGATCTCGGGGCGCGCGCCCATATGGCCGATGACCTCGGCGGCGGCAAGCGCACCGAGCTGGCCGCAGGTCTTGAGGTCCTGGTTGCGCGTCAGGCCGAACAGGAAGCCGGCGGCGAACTGGTCGCCCGCGCCGGTGGTGTCGACCACCTTGTCGACCGGGGCGGCGGGCACGACATGCACCTCCTGGCCCTCGACGATGACGCAGCCATGCTCGCTGCGGGTCAGCGCGGCGAGGCGGCAGTCCAGGCGCGCGGCCTGCAGCGCGTCGTCGAAGCTCTCCGTCTCGTAGAGCGAGCAGATCTCCACCTCGTTGGCGAAGAGGATGTCCACCTCGTCCTTGATGAGCTTGCGGAACTCCGTGCGATGGCGGTCGACGCAGAACGGGTCGGACAGCGACAGCGCCACCTGGCGGCCGGCGCCGCGCGCGATCCGCGCGGCCTTGACGAAGGCCTCCTTCGCCTCCGGCGGATCCCACAGATAGCCTTCCAGATAGGTGATACCTGCGCCGGCGACGGCATCCTCCTCGATATCGTCGGGCCCGAGCCCGATGCTCGCGCCGAGGAAGGTGTTCATGGTGCGCTGGCCGTCGGAGGTCACCAGGATGAGGCAGCGGGCGGTCGCCGCGCCATCGGTGGCGGGCGCGGTCTCGAACCTTGTGCCGAGCGCGCGGATATCGTGGCCGAAGACCTGGCCGAGCTGGTCGTCGCGCACCTTGCCCACAAAGGCCGTGGACGCGCCGAAGGAGGCCAGGCCCGCAATGGTGTTGGCGGCCGAGCCGCCGGAGATCTCCACGCCCGGCCCCATGGCCTCGTAGAGGCTCGTGGCCGTCTGCTCGTCGATCAGGTGCATGGTGCCCTTGTCGAGCTTGTGGGCGGCGAGAAAGTCGTCGTCGGTGCGGGCAAGCACGTCGACAATGGCATTGCCGATACCGAGGACGTCGGTCTTGGTATGTTGCATGAACTCGCTTTGCGGTTTCGTGTGAATTTCTCTTGCGAAGTACGCGCGCGAGTATAGGAAACGCCGCCGCCCATGCAAGGGAAGGCCCCGGACCGGGGCCGGCATTGTGCTTCGGCCGGCGTCAGCGGGTGCCGCCGGGCCGGTCGAACATGGCGCGTGCGCGCTCCGCCTCGGGCCGGATCGCACAATCCTCGACATGGTCGTTGACGAGCCCCATGGCCTGCATGAAGGCATGGACGGTGGTGGGCCCGACAAATCTCCAGCCGCGCGTCTTGAGGTCCTTCGACAGGGCGACGGAGGCGGCCGAGGTCGAGGCCGTCTGCGGTGCGCCGAGATCGCCGGGCGCGGGCTCGAAACGCCACAGATAGGCGGCGAGCGAGCCTTCCTCGCGCACGAGATCGCAGACCCGCCGGGCATTGTTGATGACCGCCTCGATCTTGCCGCGGTGCCGCACGATGCCCTCGTCGCCAAGCAGGCGCTCCACATCGCCGTCGCCGTAGCGCGCGATGCTGTCGAAATCGAATCCATCGAAGGCGCGGCGGAAGTTCTCCCGCTTGGCGAGGATGGTGCGCCAGCTCAGGCCCGACTGGAAGCTCTCCAGACAAAGTTTCTCGAACAGGCGGCGGTCGTCGCCGACGGGAAAGCCCCATTCCCTGTCGTGATAGTCGAGGAACTCCGGTGCCGCGCCGCACCAGCGGCAGCGCGGACGCCCGTCCGGTCCGGCAATCGTCCTGCTCATCGGGGCGGGCCTCCTTCGCCCGGGGACAGGGGCGTTTCAGCCCATGAGGAAGCCGAGCCGCTCGTCGGTGCGGGCGGGCGCGATCTCGAGGATTTCCGCGCGAACCACGTTTTCGGCGACGAAGGGATCCTCGTTCACCCTGCGCTCCAGCTCGGCCCGCGACAGGCCGTGGGCCAGGATGGCGCCACCCGCATCGGGCCTGAGGCTGCCGACGAGGAGGAACACGCCGTCCTCGACGCCTTTCTGGATCCAGGCCTTGTGGCCCTCCATGAGCGCGCCGGCGCTGGCCCTGTTCTCCGACATTCTGAGCAGACACATGAACATGGGATCGGTTTCCTTCAGGATGTTGCGATGCGGGCGTCGAGCCAGGCGGTCATGCTGTCGACCTCGCTGCGGATGAACTCCTCGTCGTGAAAGGCGTTGGCGAGCGCGGCCACGCCCTGGCTGCGCGCCAGGATGTGCAAGGCGAGCGCGTCGGCCTCGTCGGCGAGGCCGAGCAGCTCGAACTGACGCCTGAGCCAGTCGCGGAACAGCGCGAAGATGCCGTTTGCGTCCTGTCGGGCGACATGGTCGAGCTTGGCGAGCTCCGCGCAGAGCGTGCCGACGGGGCAGCCATAGGCCATGATCTTCGTGCGGTTGGCGATGAGGATGCGGATGAAGCTGCGGATCCGGTCGGCGGGATCGGCGCCATCCGCCTCCCACCGATCGAGCATGTCGCGCGTGCGCGTCACGCGCAGGGCGATCACGGCGTCCAGAATCTCGTCCTTCGCCTTGAAGTGATAATAGAAATTCCCCCGCGAGATCCGCACCATCCCGGCAATGTCGGCAAAGGAGGTGTGCTCGTATCCCTGCCGGTAGAACAGCTCGTCGGCTGCCTCGACAATCTGCTCGCGGGTGGTTTCGGCGCTCATGCGAACCGTCTCCGTGGGACAGTCGACAGGATTAGGACGGTTGACCTAGATCGAAGCATAGGACAAGCGTCCTAGGCCTGTCAAGACTGCTACGTCCGCGGCGGGCTCCCATGCTGGATGTCCGCCTGACGCAGGGCATCGACGATGGCGCCCACACTGTCTGCCACGGGACGTTCGGCGGTGTCGATCACGAGACGGGGGCGATCCCAGGTCTCGTATTCGCGGGACCGGACATCGGCCCAGCTCGGGGATTGCGGGCGGCTGGCCCGGCGCGTATCGAAGCGACGGCGATGCTCCGCCTCGTCGGAACAGACGACCTCGACCTCCAGAAGGCTCACCCCTTGTTCCCTAGCGACCGCCCGGTAGGCGTCACGGGTGAGCGCGATGGGATTGACGGAATCGGCAATCACCGTGAGGCCGAGCGCGAGATTGTCGGCGGCAAGCCGATATGCGACGAGATAGCCCTCTGGACCGATACTGGCTCGTGGTGCGAGACCGCCGGCCGTCCTGATCGCTGCCTCGATGGAATCGATGCGCAGGTAAACGGCGCCGATGTACTCAGCCAGCCGGGCAGCAATGGTGCTCTTTCCGGTACCGGGCAGACCGGCAAACACGATCATCATGAAAGGCTCTCCGGCTCGGGGGTGCGGGCTGGGCGGTCCGGCATCTACGCCGCCCTGTCGTGGCCGCTCAAATCGTGGATGGTGGGATTGCGGCCGTTGAGCGGATTGTCGGGGGCCCAGGAAAGCCGCGTCTCGTAGATGCTCGCCGACAGCGCGTCGTACATGACGAGCCGGCCCGCGAGCCCCTCCCCGATGCCGAGCAGCTCCTTGATGACCTCGATGGCCTGCATGGAGCCTATGATGCCGGTCAGCGCGCCGAGAATGCCGGCCTCCTCGCAGGTCGGCACCGTGCCCGGCGGCGGGGTTTCCGGGTGCAGGCAGCGATAGGTCGGCAACGGATTGCCGTCTTCGCCCGTCTCATAGGGCTTGAAGGTGGTCAGGTGGCCGTCGAACTGGCCGACCGCGGCGGAAACGAGCGGCCTGCGGGCGAGGAAACAGGCATCGCTGACCAGAAAGCGCGTGGCGAAATTGTCCGACCCGTCGGCGACGATATCGTAGGCGGAGACGAGCTCGAGCGCGTTCCGTGCGGTCAGCCTGTGATGGTAACAATTTACCTCGACATGGGGATTGATCTCCGCAAGGGTGCGCTTCGCGCTCTCCGTCTTGGGGCGGCCGACGCTGGACGTCGTGTGGATGATCTGACGCTGGAGATTGGACAGCGACACCTCGTCGTCGTCGATCACGCCGAGCGTGCCGACCCCGGCGGCGGCGAGATACATGAGCACCGGCGCGCCGAGCCCGCCCGCGCCGATCACAAGGACCTTCGCGCCCTTCAGTTTCTGCTGGCCCGCGCCGCCCACCTCCTTCAGGAGGATATGGCGGGCATAGCGCTCCAGTTCCTCGTCGCTGAATGCCATCGTGCCGGAGAAGGTAGGCGCTGGAGCAGTCTGCGTCCAGATGGGCGCGGGTTGCTCTGTACCTCAAGACAGATCGACCGAATTCTGCAATCGGGCGGACCCGCCCGATTGCGGGGTGATCCAGGAAGCCGGGCGATCAATGCTGGCCGGTGGAGCCGAAACCGCCATCGCCGCGTGCGGTCTCCTCCAGCATGTCGGCCTCCACCCAGTCGACGCGCGAGACCGGCGCGACGATCATCTGGGCGATCCGCTCGCCATGGGTGACGGTGAAGGGGTCCGCGCCGAGATTGACGAGCAACACCTTGATCTCGCCGCGATAGTCCGCATCGATGGTGCCGGGCGTGTTGAGGCAGGTCACGCCATGGCGCATGGCGAGGCCGGAGCGCGGGCGCACCTGCGCCTCGTAGCCCTCCGGCAGGGCGATGGCGAGGCCCGTCGGCACGAGCGCACGCTCGCCGGGCGCGAGCGTCACCGCACTGCCGTCCTCGAGAGCGGCGCGCAGGTCCATGCCGGCGGCGAGTGCCGTCTCATAGGCCGGCAGGGGCAGGGAGTGCGCATGCGCCAGCCGGCGGATCCTCACGGAGATCGCGGTCATTTCGCGGCCCGCCCTCCGGTTTCGGCGAGCGTGTCGGCGATGCGGTCCACGAGCCGGCGGGCGACCTCGTCCTTGCCGAGCTTCGGCCAGCTTTCCGCGCCCTCGGCGGTGACCAGGTGAACGGTGTTCTCCTGCCCGCCCATCACGCCGGTTTCCGGCGAGACGTCGTTGGCCACGATCCAGTCGCAACCCTTGGTCTCGAGCTTGGCTGTGGCGTTGGCCACCACGTTCTCCGTCTCCGCGGCGAAACCGATCACCAGCCGCGGACGCCCCGTCTTGCGCGAGGCGATGGTCCTGAGGATGTCCGGGTTCTCGGCGAGCTCGAAGGCGGTCGTCGCCTCCTTTGCCGTCTTCTTGAGCTTTTCCTCAGACCGTGACTTCACCCGCCAGTCGGCGACGGCGGCGGCGAAAATGCCGATATCGGCGGGAAGCGCCGCCTCGCAGGCGGCAAGCATCTCGTCTGCCGTCTCCACCTTGACGGTTTCGACACCGTCGGGCGGGGCGAGCGCCGTCGGCCCCGTCACGAGCACGGTGTCGGCGCCGAGCGCCTGCGCGGCGGCGGCCACCGCATAGCCCTGCCGGCCGGAGGAGCGATTGGCGAGGTAGCGCACCGGATCGATGGGCTCGTGCGTCGGCCCCGCCGTAACGAGCACGCGCACGCCCTCCAGCGGCCGGGCGCGCCGGCCCGACAGATGGCCGGCGATCGCGGCGACGATCTCTTCCGGCTCCGCCATGCGCCCGGGACCGAACTCCCCGCAGGCCATCGCCCCCTCGTTCGGCCCGACGACCAGGACGCCGTCGCGCTCCAGCATCGCCATGTTCCGCCGCGTTGCGGGGTGCGTCCACATGCGCACATTCATCGCCGGGGCGACGAGCACGCGCTTGTCGGTCGCAAGCAGCGTCGTGCTCGCGAGGTCGTCGGCCTGTCCGGTCGCCATCTTGGCCATGAGATCGGCGGTTGCCGGCGCGACGACCAGGAGATCGGCCTCGCGCGAGAGCTCGATATGGCCCATCTCCGTCTCGTCGGTCAGGCTGAAGAGATCGGTGAAGACCTTCTCCTCCGCCAGGCTCGCAAGCGAGAGCGGCGTCACGAACTCCGCGCCCGCGCGCGTCAGGATCACGCGGACACGGGCGCCCTGCGTCCTGAGCTGCCGGATCACGAGCAGGCTCTTATATGCGGCGATCCCGCCGCCGACGATCAGCAATATCCGCTTGCCGTGGAGCATCTTCGGGCTGTCCTTGCGAGAGGGGCGATGCGGGTGACGGTGTGCGATCCTAGCGCGTTTCGGTTTCGGATTGAATCGGCACGGGCTCCCTCCCCGCCCCGTCCGCCTCGCGTCAGAAGAGTTCGACGAGCGCGATGGCGACGAGCGCGAGCGCGCCGATCCACAGGGCGAGCCGGCTCGCCCATCCATGGCGGGCCTGGGCGGCGGCCAGCTCCTCCGTGGTCGTCGCGTCGAGCCTGATGCCGCCCGATTTCGCCATGTCGGCCAGCATGTGGGTGGTGCGTTCCGCCTCCGTGAGGAGCTCCGGCAGGCCGGTGACGAGGCGCCCCAGCGTCGCCGCGCCCTCCGCGGCCTCGTGGATGCGCCCTTCGGGCCCGAGCGTGTGCTCCACCCATTCGCGCAGCACCGGCCCCGCCGTCTCCCACATGTTCAGACGCGGATTGAGCGTGCGTGCCACACCCTCCACCACCACCATGGTCTTCTGCAGGAGCAGGAGCTGGGGCTGGGTGTGCATGTTGAACTGCTCGGTGACGTAGAAGAGCTGACCGAGGAGCCGCGCCATGGAGATCTCGTCGGCGCTCCTGTCGAGGAGCGGCTCGCCGATGGCCCTCAGCGCCTGGGCGAACACCGCCGGCGACTGGTCGCCCGGCACGTAGCCCGCCTCGAAATGAACCTCGGAGACGCGCATGTAGTTACGCGTGGTGAAGCCCCACAGGATTTCCGCGAGGAAGCGCCGCTCCTTCAGCCCGAGCCGGCCCATTATGCCGAAATCGACCGCCACGATTGTGCCGTCCGGGTCGACGAACAGATTGCCCTGATGCATGTCGGCATGGAAGAAGCCGTCGCGGATCGCATGCCTCAGGAAACTCTGCATGACGGTGTCGGCGAGCGCCTCCAGATCGTGCCCCTGCGCCTTCAGCGCCTCGATGTCGCCGAGCGGCGTGGCCTCGACCCATTCGGTGGTGAGCACGCGGCGCGAGGTTCGCGTCCAGTCGACATCGGGCACGCGGAAGCCGGCGTCGTCGGCGGTGTTGGCCGCCATTTCCGAGATCGCCGCGGCCTCCATGCGCAGATCCATCTCCAGCCGTACCGACTGGGCGAGCGTCTCGACGGCCTCCAGCGGGCGCAGGCGGTGCACCGCCGGCTGGACGCGCTCGGCGAGGCGGGCGGCGAAGAAGAAGCTGTCGAGATCGCTGGAGAAGCGCTCCTCGATGCCGGGTCTCAGGATCTTCACCGCCACGTCGCGCGGCTTGTCCTCCTCCCCGTTGCGGGGAATCGTCCGGGCGCGGTGCACCTGGGCGATGGAGGCGGCGGCCACGGGCTCGCCGAATTCGGAGAACAGCGTGTCCGGTTCCGCGCCGAGACCGGACCGGATCTCCGCAAGCGCCTCCTCGCGCGAGAAGGGCGGCAGCCGGTCGCGTAAGGAAGCGAGCTCGTCGGCATGGGCGGCGCCGACGATATCGGGCCTGGTGGCAAGGAACTGGCCGAGCTTGATGTAGCTCGGCCCGAGCTCGGTGATCGCGGCGGCAAGCCCCTTGTCGTCGCGCCGCCTCAGGGCGATGCGGCTGGCCATCTTGGCAGCCCCCATGAGCTGGCGCGCGGAGGCCGGCAGGTCGGTGAACTGCTCGGTCGGCCCGAAGGCGTCGTGACGGGCGAGGATCAGCATGGCGCGGGCGAGACGCAGGCTATGGCGGATGGCGGTCAGCATGGGTCGGTTCGCTCCGCGCGGTCCTCAGATCCGCCAGCCGGAATGGATCGCCACGATGCCGCCCGACAGGCTGCGATAGGTCGCGCGGGAGAAGCCGGCCGCGGCGATCATGGCCTTGAAGGCCTCCTGGTTGGGGAAGGTGCGGATGCTCTCCACAAGATAGCGATAGGGCGCGCCGTCGCCGGTGACGATCTTGCCGATGGCGGGAATGGCGGTGAAGGAATAGGCGTCGTAGAGCGCGTCGAGGCCGGGAATGTCGACCTCGGAGAACTCCAGGCACAGGAACCGGCCGCCCGGCTTCAGAACGCGATAGGCTTCCGCGAGAGCGCGGTCGATATGGGTGACGTTGCGGATGCCGAAGGCGATCGTATAGGCGTCGAAGCTCCTGTCGGGGAAGGGCAGCGCCTCCGCATTGCCGACCGAGAAGCGGCAGCGCCGGGCGAATCCCGTCTGCTGCATCCGCCGCCGGCCCTCCGCCAGCATGTCGGGCGAGATGTCGCATAGCGTCATGCGGCAGTTCCGCCCGGCGGCCTGAAGGATGCGCTGGGCGATGTCGCCCGTGCCGCCCGCGACGTCGAGCACGGCATAGGGGGCCGGTCCCTTCGGCGGCGAGAGCCAGGCCACCATGTCGTCCTTCCACAGCCGGTGAAGCCCGCCGGACATGAGGTCGTTCATGATGTCGTAGCGGCTGGCGACGCGCGCGAAGACCTCGTTGACGAGCCCCTGCTTCTCGCCTTCCGCGACCCGGCGATAGCCGAAGGCCACATCGGGGGTCTCCGCCCCGTGTGCCGTGTCTCCTCCGGCGTCCCTGTTCGGTTTGTGTGTCATGGCGGCGCGACCATAGCGCAGGCCCGCCCGGAACGCTATTGGCGCGGATGCCGCTGCGGGTCTAAAAGGGGGTGAATGCCGCTTTATGGTTACCCCCTGGACCTTCCGTGTGACCGCAGATGCCAGAGCTGCCCGAGGTTGAGACCGTACGCCGCGGGCTTGTCGCCGCGATGGAAGGCAAGCGCATTGCCGGCGTGACATTGCGCCGGCCCGATCTGCGGTTCCCAATCCCCGCCGATTTCGCCGCCCGACTGACAGGCCGGCGGATCGTCCGCATCGACCGGCGCGCCAAGTATCTGCTCGCCCATACCGACGGCGGCGACGTGGCGCTCATGCATCTCGGCATGTCCGGCCGGTTCACCATCGTGCCGCCGGGCGGTTTCGCCGCCGAGCCCGGACGCTTCTACCACAATGGCGCGAGCGGGGCCGGCGAGGGGCCGCACGACCATGTCGTCCTCGCGCTCGAGGACGGCACGCGCATCGTCTATACCGATCCGCGCCGGTTCGGCGTGATGGACCTCGTGGCGGAAGCCGGCCTCGCCGGCCATCGCCTCCTGAAGGATCTGGGGGTGGAGCCGCTCGGCAACGCCTTCAACGCGCCCTATCTCGCCGAGGCCTTCGCCGGGCGGCGCACGCCGGTCAAGGCGGCGCTGCTCGACCAGCGCAAGGTGGTCGGCCTCGGCAATATCTATGTGTGCGAGGCGCTGTTCCGCGCGCGGATCTCGCCGCGCCGTCTCGCGGCCTCGCTTGCGCCGAAAGGTGTGCCGACGGCAAGGCTGGAGCGGCTCGTCGCGGCTGCCCGGGCCGTGCTTCAGGACGCCATCGCGGCCGGCGGGTCGAGCTTGCGCGACTATGCCCGTGCCGATGGCGAACTCGGCTATTTCCAGCACACATTCGACGTCTATGACCGCGAGGGCGAGCCGTGCCGGCGCGAAGGCTGCGCCGGCACGGTGTCGCGCATCGTCCAGTCGAACCGCTCGACCTTCTATTGCGGACGCTGCCAGCGCTGACGCGGGTCTTGACGATTGCGTGCGGTGCTGCCCTTCCCGGGTGGATTGCAGCGAGGTCAAATCGCCTCGCCGACCAGCCTCCGGATGCCCGCCTTCTCGGGCATGAGCGGCAAGGAGGCGAAAGGGCTTTGCTTTGGCTTCTTCCGCTCGCTCCCGCTTGGGCGGAAGCCCGGGGGCGGCAAACTGCGGACCTCAAGGGCTCCGTTCGGGAGCGGCGAGCTCTCGGCGCGGATGTAGCCCTATTTGTGCGTGAAATTCGGAGTGCGCTTCTCCACGAAGGCCTCCATGCCTTCCTTCTGGTCGTCGGTGGCGAACATGGACTGGAAGAGCCGGCGCTCGAAGCGGGTGCCCTCGGCAAGGGTCGTCTCGTAGGCGCGATTGACCGATTCCTTGGCCAGCATGACGATCGGCAGCGAGAAATCGGCGATCTTGCCGGCCATCGACAGGGCGGTGTCGAGAAGGGCGTCCGGCTCCACCACGCGGCTGACGAGGCCGGAGCGCTCCGCCTCCTCGGCGTCCATCATGCGCCCGGTGAGCACCATGTCCATGGCCTTCGCCTTGCCGACGAAGCGGGTCAGGCGCTGGGTGCCGCCGGCGCCGGGCATCACGCCGAGCGTGATCTCGGGCTGGCCGAAGCGGGCATTGGTCGCGGCGATGGCGATATCGCACATCATGGCGAGCTCGCAGCCGCCGCCGAGCGCATAGCCCGCGACCGCGGCGAGGATGGGCTTGCGGGTCTGGGTCACCCGGTCCCAGCTCGTCAGGAAGTCGCCCTTGTAGGCGTCCATATAGGTCTTGGACTGCATCTCCTTGATGTCGGCGCCGGCCGCAAAGGCCTTCTCGCTGCCGGTGATGACGATGCAGCCCACCTTGTCGTCGGCGTCGAAGGCCTGAAGCGCGGCGGTGAGCTCGCCCATGAGCTCGGAATTCAGCGCATTGAGCGCCTTGGGACGGTTGAGCGTGATCAGGCCGACCCGTTCGCGGGTCTCCACGATGATGGTTTCGTAAGGCATGGGAACTCCCCTGCTGGACACGGGCGATCACTGTAGCGGCGCGGGCAGGCGACGCAAGCATCCAGGTTGCCACGGGGCCGGGCGGAACCGGCGGGACCGCCATTGCGCGCCGTTCGGCGGCCTCGAGTGTGTTGACGGCGCGGGGCGCGGCCAGTATAAGCGCCGCCGAGAGACAAGCGTCGTCGGGCTGGCTGGCGACGCCCGATGCTGTTGGACCGGTCGATTTTCCGACGGGAAGATTAAGGAACGAGACGTCATGGCCAATACCCGCTCAGCGAAGAAGGCCGTTCGCACCATTGCCCGGCGCACCGTGGCGAACGGTGCCCGCCGTAGCCGCATGCGCACCTTCATCCGCAAGGTGGAGAAGGCGATCGAGGCCGGCGACAAGGCGGCAGCCCAGGCGGCGCTGCGCCTCGCCGAACCGGAAATCGCCCGCTCGGGCCAGGTCGGCGTGATCCACCGCAATGCGGCGGCGCGGACCGTGTCGCGTCTTTCGCGGCGCATTAAGGCGCTGGAAGCATAAGAGTTTTTTCCTTTCGAGACGGTCGGGCGCGTGGCGGAAGCGACGCGCCCTTCTTTTTGACAATTTAGTCAGTACACGAACTTATCAAGAATCTGCCCGCCAGAACAAGCGTTTATTGGGACCGGAACCGGACGGCGTTTCCAGACGCCGCTTTTTGCGTTGCGAAAAGCGCGCTGAATCGTCACGAAGCGCAGAATTCCGCGCGTTTTACCGAAATGGCGGTAAAGTTGCCGATTCATGCGAAGACTCAATGGCTTGGTTCCGGGAACTGCCAGAAACGGTCTGCCCGCAAGCCGCCAAAAATCAATCTGTATACGGATGATGGGACGCTTATCCTGTTGTCATCGAGGCCGGTGCTGTGTAAGGTCTGTCGAGTGTCTCGGGAGAGCGGGGCACGTCATCCGGTACCAATCCACAAATGGGGCTCGGTGCCGTCGGTGGCTTAGGCGGTCGGCATATAAGTCGCAGGCAAGGCCGGCTTCCCGCCACGTCATTTGAGAGTGTAGGCAGTGTTCTTTGCGGGCCGCTCTGCGAGCGGCCCGTCGGGGTAGCTCGTGCCGCAACGCATGCGGTATCGCGGTCGGTAACGGCCGGGATCGGCGGCGGGTCCTGTCGGTGCGGGGAGAGGGGAAGAGCTGTGTAAACAGAAACGTCGTTCCATCGGTACGGCGTAATCTGGTCGCTCGCGGCCGGAAACGGACGAGGTCGCCCATGGGCCAGCCACGCAGGCACTCATGGCGCGGTGCATGAAACGAAAGAGGCAGTTGCAATGAAAACACTGGGGTCTTCGTCTGTAGTCGCGGCACGAAACACGGGTCAGGCGCATGCGGAGTCCTGGATGGAGGGGGCCGGTGGCCAGACCGATCCGGCCCGTACCGTTGCGCCTGTCCTCCGGCACCCGGCGATTGCGGGGGAGGCTCGCCTTGACCGGTCCGTTCGCGAACAACAAGAGGGGAGCCACAGGGTGTTGTCTGAGAACAAGGCCACCGGGCAGCTGACCGATCACTGGGCGCGGATTTCCGACCGCCTGCGCGCGGAGCTGGGCGAGGACCTCTATTCGAGCTGGTTTGCGCGCATGGATGTCGAGGAGCGGGCGGAAAACAGGCTCGTGGTCTCGGTGCCCACGCGTTTCCTGCGCAACTGGATCCAGTCGCACTATCTCGACAAGCTGGTGTCTCTCGCCGATCAGGAGTTCGGCGGCATCGACGCGGTGCAGATCCGGGTGCGCCCGCGCGGAGTGCCCATGCGCGGGCGCGACGGCGGCCAGGAGGCGCACGGCAACGGCGTCGAGGAGAGCGGTTTTGCGGAGGCCGCATCCGGGACGATCGCACCGGCCGCGACGGCCACGGAGCCGTCGGCGGCCGGCACCGCCGGTCTCGATGGCGGCGAGCGCGGATCGCCGCTGGACCATACGCTGACCTTCGAGACCTTCATCGTCGGCAAGTCCAACGCGCTCGCCCACGCCGCCGGCCTGCGGGTCGCGGATGCCGCGCCGCGGGCGCCGGTAAGCTTCAATCCGCTCTACATCCATTCCGCTTCGGGCCTCGGCAAGACCCATCTGCTCAACGCCATCTCCTGGCGCATCCGCAAGACCAATCCCGAGCGCCGCGTGCTCTATCTGACCGCGGAACGCTTCATGTACCATTTCATCTCCGCGCTGCGCGCCCGCGACGTGATCTCCTTCAAGGACCACTTCCAGAGCGTCGATGTGCTGCTGATCGACGACCTGCAGTTCCTGCAGGGTAAGTCCATGCAGCAGGAGTTCTGCCATACCTTCACGTCGCTGGTGGATGCCAAGCGCCAGGTGGTGGTGGCCGCCGACGTGCCGCCCGCCCAGCTCGACAGCATCGACGCGCGCATGCGCTCCAGGCTCGCCGGCGGGCTGGTCGTCGATATCGAGGCGCCGGGACTCGAGCTCAAGCGCGACATCCTGCGCACCCGTCTGGCGGAGGCGCGCAAGCGGGATCGCTCGATCGACATCTCCGAGGAGGTTCTGGAATTCATCGCCAACCGCATCAATGGCGGCGGGCGCGAGCTGGAGGGCGCGCTGATCCGCGTCATGGTCGACCAGCAGGTCGCGCGCGGGCCCATGACGGTGGATATGGCCGCGCTCGCCCTGCGCGACCTCGTGCAGCCCAATGAGGTCCAGCGCGTCAAGATCGACGACATCATGCGTGTGGTGGGCCGGCACTACAACGTCGCCAAGGCGGACCTCCTGTCGCCGCGCCGGGCGCGATCCATCGTGCGTCCGCGCCAGGTCGGCATGTATCTGGCCAAGCGGCTGACGGCCCGCTCGCTGCCGGAGATCGGCCGGCGCTTCGGCGGCCGCGATCATTCGACCGTGCTCCACGCCGTACGCAAGGTGGAGGATCTCATGCAGAAGGACGACCAGCTCCAGCGAGAGGTCGGCCTCCTGATTCGCCTGCTCGAGCAGCCGTAGCCGGCAAGCCCCGGCCGGTGCCGGCGTGTCGGATAACGCCCGGATCTTCTCAAGGGGCTTGCCCTTTGGCGCCAGTCGGGCCAAATTCGCAAATTCCCTGTCAGGGAGTGGGCAGACTGTCATCCACCCGCGATCGGTGTGACCGGCTCGGAGGGCCTGGCTCTCCGGGTCAGCCGAGAAAGCGCCTCGCGGGACGGGCCATGTCGGGGCATGCCCCGCGACGAAACGACAAGAGAAGCGAGGCTGCAACATGAAGGTCACCATCGAGCGGGCGGCCTTTCTCAAAGCGCTGAACCACGTCCAGAGCGTCGTCGAGCGGCGCAACACGATTCCGATCCTGTCCAACGTGCTGCTGCAGGCGGACGGGGGCCAGATCAAGCTGACCGCGACGGATCTCGATATCGAGGTGGTCGAGACGGTGCCGGCCGATATCGCCCAGGGCGGCGCGACCACGGCGCCAGCCCACATGATGCACGATATCGTGCGCAAGCTGCCGGACGGCGCGCAGCTCGAGATCGAGCAGGGCCCCGACGAAGGCCGCATCGCGATCTTTGCGGGCCGGTCGCGCTTCGCGCTCCAGGCGCTGCCGCCGGAGGAGTTCCCCGATCTCGCCGCGGGCGATCTTACCAACCGGTTCACCGTTCCCGCCGCCGAGTTCAAGCGCCTGATCGAGAAGACGCGCTTCGCGATCTCGACGGAAGAGACGCGCTACTATCTCAATGGCATCTATCTCCATGCCGTGGGCGAGGGCGACGCCGCCATGCTGCGCGCCGTGGCGACGGACGGCCACCGGCTTGCCCAGGTCCAGGTGCCGCTGCCGGAGGGGGCCGCCGGCATGCCCGGCGTCATCGTGCCGCGCAAGACGGTTCTGGAGGTGCACCGGCTGATCGAGGATTCCGATGACGCGCTCGAGATCGCCCTGTCGTCCTCCAAGATCCGCTTCGGCTTCGACGGCATCGTGCTGACCTCGAAGCTCATCGACGGCACCTTCCCCGACTATGAGCGCGTCATCCCGAAGGACAACGACAAGAGCATGGAGGTCGACACCCGGCTCTTCGCCCAGGCCGTCGACCGCGTCTCCACCATTTCCAGCGAGAAGGGGCGCGCGGTGAAGCTCCATATCTCGCCGGAGCGCGTGGTGCTGACCGTCAACAATCCCGACAGCGGGTCGGCGGAAGAGGAAGTGGCCGCGACCTACGATGGCGAGCCGCTCGATATCGGCTTCAATGCCCGCTATCTCCTCGACATCACGAACCAGTTCGGCGGCGACACGGCGCGCTTCTCGCTCGCCGACGCGGGCTCGCCGACCATCGTGAGCGATGCCGGAGACGAGACCGCCCTCTATGTGCTCATGCCCATGCGGGTATGAGCCCGCGCGGGGGCCGGCCGCTCGGGGCACGTCTAACCATCTGAAATATCGGATCAATCGGCGTCGGATCGTTCGCGATCCGACGCCGGCGCGCGAACGGGCCGGGGGACGTGCCGTCCCGGGGATCGGTCCAGCCGGTCCATATTGTGCGAACGCATTGATTATGCTTGCAAAAACCCGCCCGAACCCCCATATAGGGTAAGGTCTGGAGACGGGCCGCATTCGCTATTTCATTCACTGCCAGGCGGGACGCCGACGGTGCCGATCAACAGCGCCCTTGCGCTCAGCAGGCTGACACTCACCGATTTCCGCAACTATGCGCATATGACGCTCGAGACGGGCCCCGAGCCGGTGGTGCTGACCGGACCGAACGGGGCGGGCAAGACCAACCTTCTCGAAGCCGTGTCATTGCTGGCGCCGGGGCGGGGATTGCGGGCGGTGCCCTATGGGGAGCTCGCGCGCCATGGGGCGGCGCGCGGCTGGGCCGTCGCTGCGCGCCTCGGCGCGCCCGACAGCGAGATCAGGATCGGAACGGCCTGGACGGGAGGCGCCGCCGCGGACGGCAATGGCGCGGAGAACGCGCGCGGCCAGTCGCGCCAGGTGCAGATCGACGGCGTCATGCAGAAGAGCTCCGGCGCGCTGGCCCGCCATGTCCGCATGCTCTGGCTCACCCCGGCCATGGACCGGCTGTTCGCCGGCCCGGCCTCCGACCGGCGCCGGTTCCTCGACCGGCTGGTCATCGCCTTCGATGCCGAGCACGGGGCCCGCGTCCAGGCGTTCGAGAAGCTCATGCGCGAGCGCAACCGGCTTCTGGAAGGCATGCGGCCCGACCCGGACTGGCTGTCGAGCCTGGAGGCGCGCATGGCGGAGGCCGCCATCGCCGTCGCCGCCTCGCGGCACACCGCCATCGAGGCGCTGTCGGCCCTGATGTCGGCCAATGCCGGCGCCGACACGCCCGGCGGCTTCCCCTGGGGACGCCTGGAGATCGCTGGCGAGCTGGAGGCGCGGATCGCATCGGGCCCGGCAGTGGAGGTCGAGGAGCGATATCGTAGTATACTGCGCGAATCACGTGCGGCGGATGCCGCGGCCGGGCGCACCCTGTCGGGTCCCCACCGCAGCGATCTCCGTGTCGTTCACGGACCGAAGGGGACCGATGCCAGGCAGTGCTCGACCGGCGAGCAGAAGGCGCTTCTGATCGGGATCATCCTGGCCCATGCCCGCGCGATTGCCGCGGCGCTCGGCGGCCAGGCGCCGGTCCTTCTGCTCGACGAGGTCGCAGCCCACCTCGACGAGACGCGGCGCAACGGGCTGTTCGAGGCCTTGCAGGCGCTGGGCGTGCAGGCCTGGATGACGGGAACGGACGCCGCCCTGTTCGCGGCTGCGGCGGGACAGGCCCGGTTCTTCGAGGTCCGCGACGGCGCGGTCGGAAGCCCGGTTCACCAGTGAACGCCTTGAGCGTGATTTTGAACGTTGCGTGAGAGCGCGAGGAAACATGGAAGAGACGACCAATAACCAGCCGGCCGATTACGGTGCGGAGTCGATCAAGGTCCTGAAGGGCCTCGATGCGGTGCGCAAGCGCCCGGGCATGTATATCGGCGATACCGACGACGGCTCGGGCCTGCATCACATGGTCTACGAGGTGGTCGACAACGCCATCGACGAGGCGCTCGCGGGCTATTGCGACCATGTGACCGTCACGCTCAATCCGGACGGGTCCGTCACGGTGTGCGACAACGGGCGCGGCATCCCGACCGATATCCACGCGGGCGAGGGGGTCTCGGCGGCAGAGGTCATCATGACCCAGCTCCATGCCGGCGGGAAGTTCGACCAGAATTCCTACAAGGTCTCCGGCGGTCTTCACGGCGTCGGCGTCTCGGTGGTCAACGCGTTGTCCTCCACGCTCACGCTCAGGGTCTGGCGCAATGGCCGCGAGCATGTGATGGGCTTCTCCCACGGCACCCCCGACGGGCCGCTGAAGGAGGTGGGTGACGCGGGTGACCGGTCGGGCACGGAGATCACCTTCCTGCCGAGCCCGGAAACCTTCACCATGACGGAGTTCAGCTACGCCACGCTGGAACACCGCCTGCGCGAGCTCGCCTTCCTGAACTCCGGCGTCCACATCACGCTCACCGACAATCGCGGTGTCGAGCCGGTCGAGCTCGACCTGTTCTACGATGGCGGCCTCACCGCCTTCGTGAAATATCTCGACCGGGCCAAGCACCCGCTCATGCCGGAACCGATCACGGTGTCCGCCGAGCGCGACGGCATCGTGGTGGAGTGCGCCCTGTGGTGGAACGACAGCTACCACGAGAACGTGCTGTGCTTCACCAACAACATTCCCCAGCGCGACGGCGGCACCCATCTCGCCGGCTTTCGCGCGGCGCTGACGCGGATCATCAACTCCTATGCCAATGAAACCGGGCTCGCCAAGCGCGAGAAGGTCTCGCTGACGGGCGACGACGCGCGCGAGGGGCTGACCTGCGTGCTGTCGGTGAAGGTTCCGGATCCGAAATTTTCCTCCCAGACCAAGGACAAGCTGGTCTCGTCGGAAGTCCGCCCCGTGGTGGAGAGCCTGATCAACGAGCAGATCGGCTTCTGGTTCGAGGAGCATCCCGCCGAGGCCAAGGACATCGTCTCCAAGGTGGTGGAGGCCGCCGCCGCACGCGAGGCGGCCCGCAAGGCGCGCGAGCTCACCAGGCGCAAGGGCGCGCTGGAGATCGCCAATCTCCCCGGCAAGCTCGCCGATTGCCAGGAGCGCGACCCCGCCAAGTCGGAACTCTTCATCGTGGAGGGCGATTCCGCCGGCGGCTCGGCCAAGCAGGGGCGCAACCGCGAAAACCAGGCCGTGCTGCCCTTGCGCGGCAAGATCCTCAATGTCGAGCGCGCGCGCTTCGACAAGATGCTGTCGTCGGAGCAGATCGGCATGCTGATCACCGCGCTCGGCACCGGCATCGGGCGCGACGATTTCGACATCTCCAAGCTGCGCTACCACAAGATCATCATCATGACGGACGCCGATGTGGACGGCGCCCATATCCGCACGCTCCTTCTGACCTTCTTCTACCGCCAGATGCCGGAGATCATCGAGAACGGCCATCTCTATATCGCCCAGCCGCCGCTCTACAAGGTCAAGCGCGGCAATTCCGAGCAGTATCTCAAGGACGAGAAGGCGCTGGAGAACTATCTCATCGAGGGTGGGCTCAACGAGGCCACGCTCGCGCTCGCCAATGGCGAGGAGCGCGGCGGCCAGGATCTGCGCGCCATCGTGAACGAGGCGCTCGACATGCGCCACGCCCTCGATGCCCTGCACAGCCGCTATCCGCGCTTCGTGGTGGAACAGGCCGCGATCGCCGGCGTGCTCAATCCGGAACGCCTGCGCGATCCCGAGAACGCCCGCGAGGCGGCCGCCTATATCGCGCGCCGGCTCGACCTCCTGTCGGAGGAGACCGAGCAGGGCTGGGAGGGCGAGCCGACATCCGATGGCGGGCTGACATTCGTGCGCGAGGTGCGCGGCGTGCGCGAGGTGTGCACCATTGACGGCAAGCTGATCTCTTCCGCCGAGGCCATGCGGCTCGACCGCAAGGCGAGCCATCTCCAGGAGATCTACGGGCGCGCCGCCACGCTTAAGCGCAAGGCAGACGAGATCACCGTGCGCGGGCCGACCCAGCTGCTCGAGGCCGTCTTCGCGACCGGCCGCAAAGGCATATCGCTCCAGCGCTATAAGGGGCTTGGCGAGATGAACCCGCAGCAGCTCTGGGAGACCACGCTCGACGCCAATGCGCGCTCGCTCCTGAAGGTGGAGGTGCGTGAGCTCGACCAGGCCGACGACCTGTTCACCAAGCTGATGGGCGATGTGGTCGACCCGCGCCGCGAGTTCATTCGCGAGAATGCCCTGCAGGTCGCCAATCTCGACGTCTGAGGCCGGTCCGACCGGGCGGGCCTTGCCGGCGGGGTGTCCGCGGCGCGACATGATATGGTCACCTTTGGGGCTATTGTCCCGCCGCGAGGGGCCTTGGGTGCATTAGCCGAAGGTTAATCGAACCGGCTTTAAGGCTGTAGGGCCGCGCGGGCGCTCGCGCGGCGGCACGCGGTTCGCGATGCGCCCCGAAAATTGGCATGGCTGGTTGATGGCAGTGTTTGGTTCACGCTCTCGCAAATCCTCAAGGCGCAAGGAGCGCGTCGAGCCGCGCCTGACGGGCAAGCCGGCCCGGCGCGCGCCCGCAGGCGAAGAGGCGGACGCACCCCGGGGCCGGAAGGCGGGCGCCCGTGGCGGCAAGGCCCGCCGTGCCGCCACGCCGTCGCGCCGCGGCAAGGCCGGCAGCAAGCGCCGCTCGCCGCTGGTGAGGGCGGCCTACTGGTCGGTCACGCTCGGCCTTTGGGGCGTCATCGCGATCATCGCCATTTCCGCCTATACGTTGCTCGCTCTTCCCGACGGCACGCTGTTCAAGATCCCGCAGCGCGAACCGGGCATCGTCATGCTGGCCGACGACGGCGAGGTCATGGCGCGCCGCGGCGGCTTCCTCGGCGACGATGTCAGGCTAGAGGAACTGCCCCCCTATGTGCCCGAGGCGGTGGTGGCCACGGAGGATCACCGCTTCTATTCGCATTTCGGCGTCGACCCGATCGGGCTTGCGCGCGCCATGTTCGCCAATCTCAAGGCCGGCGGCGTGGTCCAGGGCGGCTCGACGCTCACCCAGCAGCTCGCCAAGAACCTGTTCCTGGAGCCCGACCGCACCATCAAGCGCAAGCTGCAGGAGCTCGTCCTGGCGCTCTGGCTGGAGGTGAAATTCACCAAGGACGAGATCCTCCAGCTCTATCTCAACCGCGTCTATTTCGGCGGCGGGTCCTACGGCATCGAGGCCGCCGCCCAGCACTATTTCGACCGCTCGGCCCGCGAGCTGACGCTCGCCCAGGCGGCGACGCTCGCCGGCCTCCTGCGCGCGCCGGCCCGCTACAATCCGATCCGCCATCCGCGCGCGGCAGAAGACCGCGCCTATGTGGTCCTCAGCCGGATGGTGGAGGAGGGCTTTATCACCGCGGGCCAAGGCCAGAGCGCCATCGACCATCCCGCCGAGGCCGTGATCCGCGACAGCGTGCCGGCCACGCAATATATTGCCGACTGGGTCGCCGATCTCGTGCCGCAGCTCATCGGCGAGCTGAAGGAGAGCGTGATCGTGGAGACCACCGTCGATCCGCGCATCCAGTCGATCGCGGAGCGCTCGGTGCGGCGCAATCTCGACGAGGAGGGCCAGAAGAAGAAGGTCAGCCAGGCCGCCATGGTGATGCTCGACCCGTCCGGTGCGGTGAAGGCAATGGTCGGCGGGCGGTCCTACAAGAAGAGCCAGTTCAACCGGGCCGTCCAGGCGAAGCGCCAGCCCGGCTCGTCGTTCAAGCCCTTCGTCTATCTGGCTGCGCTGGAATATGGCTTCGTGCCCGAAATGATCATCCAGGACGAGCCGGTGCGCTTCGGCGACTGGGCGCCGGAGAACTATAACCGCAAGAATTACGGACCCGTGACGATCCGCGACGCGCTTGCCCGTTCGCTCAATACGGTCGCTGCGAAGCTCACCATGAAGGTCGGACCCCAGGCCGTGGTCGACACCGCCCACCGGCTCGGTATCCGCTCCGATCTCGACCCCAATGCCTCCATTGCGCTCGGCACGTCGGAGGTGACACTGCTCGAGCTCACTTCCGCCTATGCTCCGTTCGCCAATGGCGGCTATGCGGTCGCGCCCCATGTCATCCGCCGGATCACCACGCGCGACGGCGAGCTGCTCTACGAGCGCCAGGGCTCCGGCCTCGGCCGGGTGATCGAGCCCTTCGAGCTCGGCGAGATGAACGCCATGCTGCGCACCGCGATCCGCGACGGCACCGGCAAGCGCGCGGTGATCGACGGCCAGGACGCCGCCGGCAAGACCGGCACGACGCAGAACTGGCGCGATGCCTGGTTCGTCGGATACACGGCCCATCTCGTCGCAGGCGTCTGGGTCGGCAATGACGACAGCACGCCGACCAACAGGGCGACCGGCAGCGGCCTGCCGGCGAGGATCTGGAAGGGCGCGATGGCGCCGGCCCATGAGGGCATGCCGGCGATCCCGCTGCCCGGCGGGCCCGTTGAGGAGGCGCCCCCGCGCCGCCCGCGCGAGGAGCCGGGCCTCGATATCGTCGATTTCCTGCAGAACCTGTTCGGCGGAGGATCCTCGGCGAGAGCCTCGCCACCCGATTACGGACGGCCCCGCTTCGACCCCGCCCAACAGCGCTGACCGTCGGGTGCCCGCCGCGACTACAGGATGCCGTCGCGGCGCGCGCCAACGGTGATAGCCAGGCTGACGACCCCCATGGCGGCGATGATGACGGCGAGCGGCAGCGGTCCCATGTGAACCGTATGGCCGACCAGGATGCCGACCGCGGCACCGAAGGCCATCTGGGCGAAGCCCATGAGGGAGGAGGCCGCGCCCGCCCGCTCCGGAAACGGCGTGATGGCGCCGGCCATGCTCTGGGGCAGCGTCAGCCCGACGCCGGCCATGTAGACGATCATCGGCGACAGCGCCCAGAAGGTCTCGGGGCCGAACAGGACGAGCGCGATCATTGCCAGCCCGCCCGCGGCGAGGGCTCCGGTGCCGATGGCTATGGTCCCCGCAATGCCCACGCGCATGGTGAGCCGCGCCCCGATGAGTGTGCCCGCAATATAGCCCAGCACCCCCGCCCCGAAGAACAGGCCGAAGCCCAGCTCGTTCAGCCCGTAATGGCCCTGCAGCAGGAAGGACGACCCGGAGATGAAGGCGAACAGCCCGCCGAAACAGGTGCACACCACCGCCACATAGCGCCGGAACTGGCGGTGCGCGAGAAGCACGCGGAAGGAGGCCGCCATGCCGGCGAGCGTCGCGGGCTGGCGGTTGGAGAGCGCCAGCGTTTCCGGCAGGGCGAAGGCGACGAGCACGGTCAGCGCGACGCCGAGCGCCGTGATGGTGCCGAAGACGGCGCGCCATCCCAAGGCGGTGTCGATCAGCCCGCCGATCACCGGCGCGACGGCGGGCACGAGCCCCATCAATGCGCCCATGAAGCTCAGCATCCGGGCTGCGTCCTCCGAACGGTAGAGGTCGCGCACGATGGCGCGGGCGACCACCACGCCGGCGCAGGCCGCGACCGCCTGGCCGAAGCGCGCGGCGATCAGGAGCTCGATGGACCGGGCGAGCATGCAGCCGAGGGTCGCCACCGCGAAGGCGGCAAGCCCGGCAATGAGGACCGGGCGCCGCCCGAACCGGTCGGAGACGGGACCGAAGACGATCTGGCCGAGCGCGAAGCCGACGAGGAACGCGCTCAATGTGAGCTGCACGGAGGCGGTATCCGTCTCCAGCGCCTTCGTGATGCCCGGCAGGGAGGGCAGGTACATGTCTGTCGACAGCGGGCCCATGGAGGTGAGGAGGGCGAGCACGACTGTCATGCCTGCAGTGCCGGGCTTGAGCCTCATGGCGGGAAACTCGATCTCGTGTATATCGGGGCCGAAGGCGGCGGGTGCGTCAGCCTAGAGCATTTTCGCAAACCGTGGGAGTGGCCCGTCGGGCATATCGGGGCCGGGCGGAAACGGTTCGTCTCAACCCCCGTAGCGGTGGAGGCCCGTGCCGTGCTCGCGCAGCCAGGCGCGCGCGCGGTCGGCATGGGAGCAATGGCGATACACCAGCGCCCAGAAGCGCGGCCCGTGGTTCATTTCCGCCAGATGGGCGACCTCGTGGGCGGCTACATAATCGAGGATATCCGGTGGGGCGAGGATCAGCCGCCAGGAATAGGACAGCGCGCCGGTGGAGGAGCACGATCCCCATCGGCTCGTCTGGTCGCGCACGGTCAGCCGGCGATATCTCAGTCCCATGGCCTCGCCATAGCGCTGCGAGGCCTCCGACAGGTCCTGTCGTGCCTGTGCCTTGAGCCAGTCGGTCAGCCGGCGCGCGAGGTGGCGGCCGTCGCCGGCGACATTGAGGCGGGGACCGTCCAGCGCGTCCTCCTCGCGCCGCACGGTTCCGCGGCGGCCGGGCTCGTGGACGATCAGATGGGGAGTTCCGCGATAGGGGATGAGCGCGCCGTGGGCGAGGGCGACCGCGCCGCTATTGCGGTCGAGCCGCTCTCGGATCCAGCCGGCCTGGCGCATGGCGAAGGCGAGCGCGTCGCGCTCGGCGGCCGCCGCCGGTATGGTCACGACGACGCCCGTGCCCTTGGGGTCCATGCGCAGGATGAAGCGGCGTGCGCGCCGGTTGCGCCGGATGGCGACCGGCACGGCCGTCCCGTCGATCTCGAGGCTCAGGGACCGCTGTCCCAGAAGCGGAACTGTCGGTGTATCCTTGGCCATGAGGTGCGATGGACCCTCTTCGCACAGCTCTCGCGAATCACCCGCAGGCTCGCGCGGCGAGTGTGACACGGAACGCGGCTGCGCGCCCGTCTCCGCTCAGCTGGCGGACGGGTTGGAGCGGATGAAGTCGGAAATGCGCGGCGCGATATCGGCCTCGAAGCGTGAGCCGTTGAATACCCCGTAATGGCCGACGCGCGGCTGGAGATAGTGCACGCGCTTGCCGTCGGGGATGTTCGTGCACAGATCGTGCGAGGCCTGCGTCTGGCCGACGCCGGAAATGTCGTCGCGCTCGCCCTCCACCGTCATCAGCGCCGTCTTCGTGATGGCCGACGGGTCGATCGGCTCGCCGCGATGGGTCATCCTGCCCTCCGGCAGGGCGTGCTTCACGAAGACCTGGTCGACGGTCTGGAGATAGAACTCCGCCGTCAGGTCCATGACGGAGAGATATTCGTCATAGAACAGCTCGTGCTTCTCCGCGGAATCCCCGTCGCCGTCCACCAGATGCCAGAAGAGTTGCTGATGGGCGTCGATATGGCGGTCGAGATTCATGGTCATGAAGCCGGTGAGCTGCAGGAAGCCCGGATAGACGTCGCGCATGATGCCCGGATGGGGCGGCGGCACCTTCACGATCACGTTGCGGCGGAACCAGTCCGTTCCCCGTTCCATGGCGAGATTGTTGACCGCGGTCGGGTTGCGCCGGGTGTCGATGGGTCCGCCCATGAGCACCATGGAGGCGGGGACGTTGGGGTCCTTCTCCGCCGACATCAGCGATACCGCGGCGAGCACCGGAACGGAGGGCTGGCAGACCGCCATCACATGGGTGTCGGGGCCGAGGAAGCGCAGCATCTCCATGACATAGTCGATATAGTCGTCGAGATCGAAGCGGCCTTCCGTCAGCGGCACCTGACGGGCATCCACCCAGTCGGTGATATAGACGTCGTGGCGCGGCAGCATGGTTTCCACCGTGCCGCGCAGCAGGGTCGCGTAATGGCCCGACAGGGGCGCGACGATTAGCAGGCGCGACTGGCCGTATCTGGGCGTGGCTCCCTTTCGGAAATGCAGGAGGTTGCAGAACGGCTTGCGCCAGACCGTGCGGGGCTCGACGGAGACGCGCTCGCCGCCGACCATGACGGTCTCGATGCCGAACTCCGGCTTGCCGTAGCGCCGGGTGACACGCTCGAACAGGTCGAGCCCGGCGGCGATGGTACGGCCCATATAGGTCTCCGCCATCGGATTGCCCGGCGTCTTCCAGAAGAAGCGGCCCATATTGGCGGCCGCGCGCCAGGGGGCCACGGCAGCATGATTGAGTTCGTAGAGATAGTAGAGCACGCGCTTGTTCTGCCTTTATCTGCCCCGCCCAGCGGCTCGCTGCACTGCACAAACTAGCAGGCGACATTTCGCAGAGCAATATAGCGGCCCGGATGAGGCACGCTTTCTCGCCTGTCGGGAGGCTGGAAAGGGGTGCAGGCCGGCGGTTATCCGCCAATGGCCTCCTCGATGCCCCGGGCCATGTCGTCCGGGCTGGTGCCGTAGGAGAAGACCTTGATGAACTTGCCGTCCGGCCCCATCAGATAGACGAAGCTCGAATGGTCCATGAGGTAGCCGACGGTGGAGGAGCTGTCCTCGACCTTCTCGTAATAGACCCGATAGGCCTTGGCAGCCTTGGCGATTTCCTCCGGCGTGCCGGTGAGGCCGAGGAAGGCCTCGTGGAAGTTCCCCATATAGTCGGAGAGCTGGTCGACCGTGTCGCGCTCGGGATCGACGGTGATGAAGAGCGGCTGGATCTTCTGCGCTGCCGGGCCGATCTCGTCGAGCGCCGCCGACATGACCTGGAGCTCGGTCGGGCAGACGTCGGGGCAATAGGTGTAACCGAAATAGATCAGCATGTACTTGCCGCGGAAATCGGCGTCGCTGACCCGGTCGCCATTCTGGTCGGTCAGGGTGAAGGCGCCGCCGATCTCGGCCTCGCCGCTGCCGGCGACCGGGCCCGGCGGGCGCATGAGGAAGGAATAGCCGAGCCCCGCGAGCGCGACGACCGCGATCAGCGCGGTGACGACGGCGATGAAGGTGGTTCTGCGGCTCATGGCGATCCTCGTGGGCGGCGGGTCATTCGCCGATGGAGAGCAGTTGTCCGCGCCGGCGTGCGTCCCGGTAAAACAGGGCGAAGACCGTGGCGCCGAGGGTGAAATAGACGATATTGAGCCCGACCGCTCGGAGCATCATGCCGGGCCGAACGACCCCGTCGAGCAACAGGGCGCGCATGCCCTCGAAGACATAGGTCGGCGCAAGGCAGAGCGCAATGGCCTGGAGCCAGCCCGGCAGCACGTCGACGGGGTAGTAGACGCAGGCGAGCGGCAGGAACAGGAACATGAGGCTCCAGGCGATGTTCTCCGCGCCCAGACCGTAGCGCAGGAGAATGCCGCAGACGACCAGCCCCACCGCCCAGCTCGTCACGATCAGGTTGAGGAAGAAGGCGACGAGCCACAGCCCCATCTCGTAGACATTGAAGCCGAAATAGGCGATGGCCAGCAATGTCACCGGAAACAGGCCCATCAGCACGCGGATCACGCTCATCGTCATGAGCGCGGCGATGAGTTCGGCCGGGCGCAGCGGACTCACTATCAGATGGCCGAGATTGCGCGACCACATCTCCTCCAGGAACGAGATGGTGAAGCCGATCTGGCCGCGGAACAGCACATCCCAGAGCAGCACCGCGCCGAGGAAGGTTCCCGCTGCCAGCGACAGCGCGTCGGACCGGCCGGCGAGATAGACCTGCAGGAAGCCCCACATGACGAGCTGCACGGTCGGCCAGTAGACGAGATCGAACAGCCTCGGCCATGAGGCGCGCAGGAGATAGGTGTAGCGCAGCACGAGCGCGCCCACCCGGCCCGGGGAGAAGCGCGCGGGGCGCTCGGGGGTGTCGCCGTCATTCCGCCGCCTCCCGCCGCCGTCCGCGGGCCATGTCGAGAAAGACCTCCTCCATGTTGGTGCGCCCATATTGCCGGATGAGGGCCTCCGGACTGCCGCGGCCGACAATGCGGCCGGCCTTCATCATCACCACGTCGGTACACAGCCGCTCCACCTCGCTCATATTGTGCGAGGCGAGCAGGATGGTCGCGCCCTTTGCCGTGCGGTAGCGCTCCAGATGGCTGCGGACCCAGTCCGCCGTATCGGGGTCGAGCGATGCGGTCGGCTCGTCGAGCAGCAGGATGCGCGGGGCGTTTATGAGCGCCTTGGCGAGGCTCACCCGCGTCTTCTGGCCGGCCGAGAGCTTGCCGGTGGGGCGGTCGAGGATCTCGCCGAGCTCGAGGTCGCCGGCGAGTTCGGCGATGCGCGCCTTCAGGTCGGCCACCCCGTAGAGCCGGCCATAGACGGTGAGGTTCTGGCGCACGGTGAGGCGCAGCGGCATCTCCACATAGGGGCTCTCGAAGTTCATCGACGGCAGGACGCGGTAGCGGTCCGCCACCGCGTCGACCCCGAAGATCTCGATCCGGCCGAGGCTCGGCAGAACGAGGCCGAGCAGCATGGCGATGGTCGTCGTCTTGCCGGCGCCATTGCCGCCGAGCAGCCCGGTCACCGTGCCGGCGGGCACCTCGAAGTCGATCCCGTCGACGGCGCGCACCGCGCCATATTGCTTGACGAGGCCCTGGACGCGTATGGCGGGCGCTTGGGATCCGGTCTTCGCGGTCATGGCATCCTTGAGGATTTGGCTGCGGGGCGCGGATGGGAGGATCGGTCCCGAAGGGCGCGCGGAGCCCCGACGACCTTTGTGCATTTTGCCTGAAACCGGAACGCAGGATACCCTAATATGAGACTGGAACAATCGGCCTTTTCCCGAGCGCCCGCCGCAAGAGGCGCCATGTATCCGGCTATGGTGTGCCATGACTGCTGAACCGGTTGAGACCGCCCTTGCCCGGCCGCCCGGCGAGGACGAGAACCTCGTCGACATCGATCCGCTGCGTCCCGGCCCCGGCCTCAGCCGGCTCAGGCTGCAGACCCTGGTGCGGCTGCGCTGGCTGGCGGTCGCGGGCCAGACGATCGCGGTGCTCGCGGTCTATTTCGGGCTGGGCTTCCCGCTGCCGCTGGGGCCCTGCCTCGGCGCGATCGCGCTGTCGGCCTGGCTCAACATCTTTCTGGGCCTGCGCTGGCGCGCCAATCTGCGCCTGAAGGACCGCTATGCGGCGATGCTGCTCGGCTACGATATCGCCCAGCTCGCCGTCCTGCTCTATCTGACGGGCGGGTTGCAGAACCCCTTCGCCTTCCTGTTCCTCGTGCCCGTCACCGTGTCGGCCTCGAGCCTGCCGGTGGAGCGCACGATCTGGCTGAGCGTGCTGGCGCTGGCGGCGGCCTCGCTCCTGTCGGCCTATCACCTGCCGTTGCCCTGGGATCCCGGCGAGCCGCTCGCGCTGCCGGCGCTCTACACGGTCGGCATGTGGACGGCGGTGGTCTCCGGCACGGTGTTCGCCGCGATCTATTCGCGCCAGATCGCGGAGGAGGCCCGGCGCATGTCGGCGGCGCTGGCGGCCACCGAGATGGTGCTGGCGCGCGAGCAGAAGCTGTCGGCGCTCGACGGGCTCGCCGCCGCTGCCGCCCACGAGCTCGGCACACCGCTTGCCACCATCGCGCTGGTCGCCAAGGAGCTCAAGCGCGAGCTGCCGGAAGCGGAGCATGTGAAGGAGGATCTGGAGCTCCTGACGAGCCAGGCGGAGCGCTGCCGCCAGATCCTGTCGCGGCTTGCCAACCGCGAGGCGGAGGGCGGCGACCACGTGTTCGGCCGGCTGCGGCTCAAGGTGCTGATCGAGGAGGCCGTGGAGCCGCTGCGCGGGGATGGCGGCGACGGCGAGGCGGAGCCCGAGGTCACGGTCGATGCACGCGCTGCCGACGGCGTGGAGGGCAAGGCGGCCGCCGAGCCCGTTCTGCCGCGCAATCCGGGCATCCGCTACGGGCTCGACAACCTGATCGACAATGCCGCCGACTTCGCGCGCAGCGCCGTCGCGGTCGATGCGCGCTGGGACGCGGATATGGTGGCGGTGACCATACGCGACGACGGGCCGGGTTTCGCCCAGGAGATCATCGACAAGCTGGGCGAGCCCTACATCACCACGCGCACGTCGCCCCTCGGCGTCGACGGCAGCACGCACGAGGGCATGGGGCTCGGCCTGTTCATCGCCAAGACGCTGCTGGAGCGGTCCGGCGCGCGCATCACGCTCGCCAACCGTCCCGCGCCCGAGCACGGCGCCATCGTGCGCGTCGAGTGGCCGCGCAGCGAGATCGACCTGTCATGGCAATAATTCGCCCGGAAGCGTTGCGCGAGGCGCATGGCTGGCCCGCATACGCTTCCATATCGGGGCGATAAGCATATAAAAGGGATATGACATCGTCGGGCAGGACTCCCGGGGTCCGTCCCGACGGCGCAAAGGTGGGAAAGGCATGACCGAAACGCAGATCCAGACGGATATTCCTCAGGACCGCACGCTTCTGATCGTCGACGACGACAAGCCGTTCCTGACGAGGCTCGGACGCGCCATGGAGGCGCGGGGATTCGAGGTGGAGCTCGCCGAGACGGTGGCGGACGGCATCGCCCATGTCACGCGCTCGGCGCCCTCCTTCGCCGTGGTCGACATGCGGCTGGAGGACGGGAACGGCCTCGACGTGATCGAGGCCCTGCACAAGAAGCGGCCCGAAGCCCGCGCGGTGGTGCTCACCGGCTACGGCAACATCGCCACGGCGGTCGCCGCGGTGAAGCTCGGCGCGATCGACTATCTCGCCAAGCCCGCCGACGCCGACGAGGTGCAGAAGGCATTGCTGGCCGATCGGGAGGCGCGCGCGGAGCCCCCTGAGAACCCCATGTCGGCCGATCGCGTGCGCTGGGAGCATATCCAGCGCGTCTACGAGCTGTGCAACCGCAATGTCTCGGAGACCGCGCGGCGCCTGAACATGCATCGCCGCACGCTCCAGCGCATCCTGGCCAAGCGCGCCCCGCGCTGACCGTCCCGCCCCAGCAAGGCCTTCCTGTCCCGACGGCCTCCGGTGCCCCGACCCATGACGGACAGGGCACGATGCCGGTTCAGCCTGTCACGTTCTGAATGTCGATTGGTCCCAGAGCGATTTCGGAAAGGGTGGCACCGTTTTCCGGTTCGAAAGCGCGGCAATACAGAGACCTAGGCCTGGAACGGCTTGCCGGGCTCGTAGAAGCCGGGCTGCTCGAGGCCGTCGGCATGGGGGTCGTGCAGGCCGTGCAGCCTGAGGGCCGCGGCGCGGGCGAAGCGCAGCGTCACCGCCTTGCGCCGGGCCGCGGCGAGGCGCTGTTCGTCGATATGGCGCACAATATCGGCGCCGAAGCCGTCGGCCACGATATGGCCGGCCTCGCCGGGCAGGGTCTCCATGGGGAAATCGTCCGGCACGGCGAAGAACAGCCGGTCGCAATACTCCCAGTATTCCGGCCATTTCCGGTCGGCGCGCAGATCGGCCAGGCTCGACTTGATCTCCACGATCCAGATATCGCCCTTGTCGTTGAGCGCGATCACGTCGACGCGCCGCCCCGTGGCCAGCACCAGCTCGGTGACCGTGGCGAAGCCGCTGGCGCGCAGCAGCCGGCATACGCCGCGCTGAACGGCCGCGGCGGTCGGCGACTGGCGGCCATCGGCAAGCCTCGGGTCAGGCGTGTCCATCGCCGCGCTCCACGGCCTCCAGAAGCGGAAGCCATTGCTCCTGCTCCAGCCGTGCCGCCTTGGTGTCGTTGTCGAAGACGGTGAGCCCCTTCTCCGCGAGGCGCGGATAGATGCTCTTGTCGGGAATGCGCGCGACGATGAGGTATCCGTTGCCGGTCATCAGCCGGTCGAGGCGGATGGCTTCCTTCGTTCTCGCGCGATAGCGGTTGGCGACGATCAGGATGGGCGTCTTGCCCTTGCGCACGCGTTTGAGCGTCTCGATCTTGCCGAGGAAGCGCAGGGTGGAGCGCTCGTCGAAGATCGAGGGCAGCATGGGCACGACCACCAGATCGGCGTCGCGCACCACGTCGCGGGCCCGCGGCGTTCTGAGCGAGGCCGGGCAGTCGACGACCAGGCGCTGGGTGCGCTTCGGCACGTCGCCATAATCCTTCTGCCAGTCCACCAGCCGCACGGTGCGGGCGTCCTCGCCGCGCAGCTTGCCCCACAGGGTCGCGCTCTTCTGGCGGTCGTAATCGGCAAGGGTGGAGACGAGGCCGGAGGCCGCGAAGGCGCCGGCGAGATGGGTGGCCACGGTGGTCTTGCCGCACCCGCCCTTGATGTTGATGACCGCGATGGTGCGTGTCATGGGATCCTTTTGCCTTCGCTGTCAGCCGGCGGGAAAGCCGCGCCGCTCGAAATCGCGCAGGGCCTTGCCGGCCTGGCGTATGAGATCGTCGGCCTCCTCCGCGGCCCAGTCGTGCATGAGGCTGCGGGCGGCCTTCACCGCCTTGCGGCTGTTGCCCTTGGAGCTCTTGTGGAGAGTGTCGAGCAGGTCTTCCGCCGTGTTGAGGTCGTTGAGACGGCCGAGGCAGTCCTGCATCTTCTCCACGCGCTTGCGGTAGGCCTCCGCCTCCTCCGGCGCGATGGGAAGGGCCGACAGGAGCGGCTCTGCCGTATAGCGCAGCTTCTTCACCGCGATGCGCATGGCGTGCCAGTCGTCGAGCGTGCCGGCCCGCGCCTTGTGGCCCTTCTTGATGAGCTTCTTGTGCAGTCCGCGCAGGCGCGGCGTGGCGAAGTCGCGGACATGGCGGCTGGCGAGCAGGCGGTCGACGGGCTTGTCGTGGCGCAGCCAGTGGCCCGCCTCGATCCAGCCGGTGAGCCGGACGGCCATGACCGCCGTGCCGGTCTTGGCGAGCTCCTCGCGCACGGCCGCTAGGGCTTTCGCCCGACGGTCGCGGCACACCGCCTCCACGGTCTCGCGCTTGTCGTCGTCGAGGCCGCGCCGGGCGATGGCCGGCAGGGTCTCGGCCATGAAGACATCGAGCTCCCGCACCGCCCCGGCCAGTCCGAAGAGCCGCTTGGCGGCGGCGAGCACGTCGCTGGCCTCGCTGGTGTCGAGCACCGGCTTGAAGGAGGTGATCACCGAGCGCAGCCGGCGCAGGCCGACGCGGAGCTGGTGGATGCTCTCCGGCACGCCTGAAATCTCCACCGCCGGCACATTGTCGAGGAAATGCTGGAAATTGTGCCGCATCATGGCCCTGATGGCCTCCGGCAGCACCGCACCCGCCTCGACGGCGAGCTTGCGCGAAAAGGTGGGCTGGGGGTCGAGACCGGAGGCGAGCCTGTAGCCGCGCGCCGCCTTGCCCTCCATGATGAGCGTGCCGCCGACCCGGCGCAGCATGTCCTCGCAGACGCCGACATAGGCCGCCATGTCGGCGCCCTTCAGCTCGATCTCCATCTCGCGGATCGGCAATGTGTGCTCGCCGGAGACGATCTCGCCCTCGTCGAGCGCCGCCTCGGCGATCGCGGAACCGTTGGAGACCATGTGGCGGCGCCGGGTGAAGCGCGTCACGAAGATCGACTGGAGATCGAGCGTGCCGCCGGTCTCCGATTTCAGCGCATCGGGCAGCAGGCCCGTCAGGTGGTCGAGGTCGGGTTCGGGCGCCTCGAGCGGGATCTCGTACTCGTCGCGCGTCAGGGGCCCGGAGGCCAGATGGGGCATCTTGACCGTCTGGAGGAGCCTGTTGCCGTCGCGCCGGACGCGGAGCTGCACGCCATGGCGGCGGAGGTCGAGATCAGGCGTGTCGAAATAGGTCGATTCAACAAGAACCGGCGTGTCGTTGACGAACAGCGGCTCCGCCGCGATGCGCGCGTCCTCGTCCAGTCCGATCTTGAGTTCGGTCTCTCCAGGCACACTTCTCCCCCTCGTTGCGTGCGGATCGAGGCCGCCCGCAGGGACCTTGCGTCACTTGCACGACCAAACCATAACGAAGCCGGCTTGTGGATGCATCCCGTTATCGCACCCCCGACGGGGGACCCCGGAAGCCACCGCCGGACCGGTGGCATTCGTCCGGCGGGCGGCCGGAAATCCGGGAGGGGAGGCGTCCGGCGCTACTCGCCGAAGCCTTCCCAGAAGGCGCGGGCCTTGGCGAAGAAGCCTTCCGATTCCGGATTGTTCTTCTTGTTGGATTCCTGCTCGAACTCGCGCAGGAGCTCCTTCTGGCGGCGGCTGAGATGGACCGGCGTCTCCGCCATGACCTGGATATAGAGGTCGCCGCGGTGGTTCGACCTGAGCACCGGCATGCCCTTGCCGCGCAGGCGGAACTGCTTGCCCGACTGGGTGCCCTCCGGCACCTTCACGCGTGCCCGCTTGCCATCGAGCGTCGGCACCTCGATCTCGCCGCCGAGCGCTGCGGTGGTGAACGAGACCGGCACGCTGCAGAACAGGTCCGCGCCGTCGCGCTGGAAGAATTCGTGCGGCCTGATGCTCAGGAAGATATAGAGATCGCCGGACGGCCCGCCGCGCAGGCCCGCCTCGCCCTCGCCGGCGAGCCGGATGCGCGTGCCGTCCTCCACGCCCGCCGGAATGTTGACCGACAGGGTCCGCTCGCGGGTCACGCGGCCCGACCCGCCGCAGCTCTCGCAGGGGTCGGTATTGGTCTCGCCCGCGCCATGGCACACCGGACAGGTGCGCTCGACCGTGAAGAAGCCCTGCGTTGCGCGCACGCGGCCCGCGCCGCCGCAGGTCGGGCACATCTTGGGCGCGGTGCCGGGCTTGGCGCCGGAGCCCGAGCAGGCCTCGCAGGCGACGCTCGTCGGCACGCGGATCTGAGCGGTCTTGCCGGTGAAGGCGTCGGCGAGGTCGATCTCCATATTGTAGCGCAGATCCGCGCCCCGGCTCGTGCCGCCGCCTTGCGGGCGCCGCCGCGCGCCGCCCATGAACTCGCCGAACAGGTCTTCGAAGATGTCGGACATGGAGCTCGTGAAGTCCGGGCCGAAACCGGGGCCGCCGCCCCGTCCGAAGCCCGGACCGCCGGCGCCCGCCCCCATGCCGCCCTCGAAAGCGGCGTGGCCGAACTGGTCGTAGGCGGCGCGCTTCTGGGGGTCCTTGAGGACCTCGTAGGCCTCCGACAGCTCCTTGAACTTCTGCTCCGCCTCCGTATCGCCCGGATTGGCGTCCGGGTGGTACTTCTTGGCGAACTTGCGGTAGGCGCTCTTGATCTCCTTGTCGTCCGCGCCGCGCGACACACCAAGGATGTCGTAATAGTCCCGCTTGGACATCGCTTCCTACAATTCTTCCACGAAAATGAGCCCCGCCCGGGATGACACGCTTGTCGCGTTCCGGCGGGCGAGGCTCACCTCATATTGCTCCCGACTCGAGCCCGCATGCGGCGTCCGGTCCCTCGAGGATCCGGACGCGCTATGCGGGCGGCTGTCGTCCATTACGAACCCGTCGAACGCTTGTTCTCGTCGTCCTGGACTTCCTCGAAGTCGGCGTCGACCACGTCGTCGCCGGAGGCCTGGCCGCTGCCGGCGTCGCCGCTCGCCTGGCCGCTGCCGTCCCCGTCGGACGCATCGTCGCCGGCGGACTGCTGGTACATGGCCTCGCCGAGCTTCATGGACACCTGGGCGAGGTTCTGCGTCTTCGCCTTGATGTCCTCGACGTCCTCGCCCTCCAGCGCGGACTTCAGCTCGGTGACCGCCTGCTCGACGGTGCTCTTGTCGGCCTCCGACACCTTGTCGCCGAGTTCGGACAGCGACTTCTCGGTCTGGTGAACCAGCGTCTCGCCCTGGTTCTTGGCCTCGACCAGCTCGCGCCGCTTCTTGTCCTCGTCGGCATGGGTCTCGGCGTCCTTGACCATGGTCTGGATCTCGTCGTCGCTGAGACCGCCGGAGGCCTGGATGCGGATCGCCTGTTCCTTGTTGGTCGCCTTGTCCTTGGCCGACACGTTGACGATGCCGTTGGCGTCGATGTCGAAGGTGACCTCGACCTGCGGCACGCCGCGCGGTGCCGGCGGGATGCCGACGAGATCGAACTGGCCGAGCATTTTGTTGTCGGCCGCCATCTCGCGCTCGCCCTGGAAGACCCGGATGGTCACCGCGGTCTGGTTGTCCTCCGCGGTGGAGAACACCTGGCTCTTCTTGGTCGGGATCGTGGTGTTGCGGTCGATGAGCCGGGTGAACACGCCGCCCAGAGTCTCGATGCCGAGCGACAGCGGGGTGACGTCGAGCAGCAGCACGTCCTTCACGTCGCCCTGCAGGACGCCCGCCTGGATGCCCGCGCCGATGGCGACGACCTCGTCCGGATTGACGCCCTTGTGGGGCTCCTTGCCGAAGAAGTTCTTCACCGTCTCGATGACCTTGGGCATGCGCGTCATGCCGCCGACCAGGATCACCTCGTCGATGTCGCCGGCGGACAGTCCGGCATCCTTGAGCGCGGCCTTGCACGGGCCGACGGTGCGCTGGATCAGATCCTCGACCAGCGCCTCCAGCTTCGCCCGGGTGAGCTTCATGGTCAGATGCTTCGGGCCGGACTGGTCGGCGGTGATGAACGGCAGGTTGATCTCGGTCTGGGTCGCGCTCGACAGCTCGATCTTGGCCTTCTCGGCAGCTTCCTTCAGGCGCTGGAGCGCGAGCTTGTCGCCACGCAGATCGATGCCGTTCTCCTTCTTGAACTCGTCGGCCAGATAGTCGACGAGCCGCATGTCGAAGTCCTCGCCGCCGAGGAAGGTGTCGCCATTGGTCGACTTCACCTCGAACACGCCGTCGCCGATCTCCAGCACCGACACGTCGAAGGTGCCGCCGCCGAGGTCGAACACGGCGATGGTGCCGCCTTCCTTCTTGTCGAGCCCGTAGGCGAGCGCGGCGGCCGTCGGCTCGTTGATGATGCGCAGGACCTCGAGCCCCGCGATCTTGCCGGCGTCCTTGGTGGCCTGGCGCTGGGAATCGTTGAAATAGGCCGGAACGGTGATGACAGCTTGGCTCACCGTCTCGCCGAGATGCCGCTCGGCCGTCTCCTTCATCTTCTGGAGGATGAAGGCGGAGATCTGGGACGGGGCGTAGGTCTTGTCGTGGGCCTTGACCCACGCATCGCCATTGTCCGCCTTCACGATCTCGTAGGGGACGAGCTTCTTGTCCTTCTCCACCGTGGGATCCTCGTAGCGCCGGCCGATCAGGCGCTTGATGGCGAAGAACGTGTTTTCCGGATTGGTGACCGCCTGGCGCTTGGCCGGCTGGCCGATCAGGGTCTCGCCGTCCTCGGCGAACGCCACCATGGACGGCGTGGTGCGCGCGCCCTCGGCGTTCTCGATCACTTTCGGAGTCTGGCCCTCCATGACCGCGACGCACGAGTTCGTTGTGCCGAGGTCGATACCGATAACCTTAGACATTCCTCATTCACCTCCTTTGCGGCAGACCGGCGTTCAGGCCTTGCGGACAAGCACCTGGTTCCCTGGTTCATCCCGTCGATGCCACGGGCTGCCGATCTCCAGTCATGCGAATGCGAGTTACGCCAACTCACGTGGATTTGAAGTCTGGCGACTATATAGGTTTGGCGGAAAACGGCTGCAAGCCGCTCGTTGCACGAACGGCAATGCAAACCGTGCATGTCGGGAGGCCGCCGGAGACCGGAAAGACCGCCATCCATCCCGCCGATCGTGCCTGCGTGGCCGGGGCCGGTCCATGACGCAGGCCATTGTGCAGTCCAGCCGGAAAATGCGATAGCTCGCGGGCGGTCAGACAGGAGGGTCCGGAACGCGCCATGGAGAGCAAGGACGGATTGAGGCTTCTTCCCGGCTATTTCGACCGGGCCGCGCAGGAGGCTCTGATGGAGGCCGTCGGCGCGGTCATGCGCGCCGCGCCGCCCTTCCGGCCCGTCATGCCGCGCTCCGGGCGTCCCTTCTCCGTCACGATGACCAATTGCGGCGATCTCGGCTGGGTGTCCGACCGGTCCGGCTATCGCTATCAGGCGCATCATCCCGAGACCGGCCGGCCCTGGCCGTCAATGCCGGAGGCGGTTCTGGCGCTCTGGGAGGAGGTTGCGGACTATCCGGCCCCGCCGGAGGCCTGTCTCGTCAATCTCTACCGCGACAGCGCACGCATGGGCCTTCACCGCGACGAGGACGAGGAGGAATTTTCCGCCCCCGTCGTCTCGGTGTCGCTCGGCGACACCGCCGTCTTCAGGATCGGCGGACTGGAGCGCAAGGGACCGACCCGCTCCGTCCGGCTCGCCTCGGGCGACGTGCTGGTCATGGGCGGGACGTCGCGCCGTTTCTATCACGGCATAGACCGCATCCAGCCGGGAAGCTCGACGCTCGTTGCCGGCGGCGGCCGCATCAACCTGACCCTGAGGCGCGTGACCGTGCCCCGGTAAGGCCGGGCGCGGAAATCCCGGGCCGTCCTGCAGGGGCCCGGGATAAGCCGAAGCTGCGGGCTGTCAGCCCATCCAGCCGTTCAGCCTGGCATTGTGCTCGCAGTCGCGCCGGGCCTTGTAGCCTTCCGACGCGCGGCCCACCTGCCGGCCGTTGGTCGCGAAGGCGCGCCAGCGCCACTCGCCCCGCTTGTCCTCGTAGAATTCCCACTTGTCCTTGGAACCGTCGCGATTGGCGTTCGCCTCCGCATCGGCGCGTGCCTTGTAGCCTTCCGACGATGCGCCGACGATCTGTCCGTTCGACGCGTAGCGCCGCCAGCGCCATTCGCCCTTGTTGTCCTGGTAAAGCTCGAGCTTGCCGTCTGCCGCCATGAGCTCGTCCTCCTTCAGAAGTCCTTGGGACCGGGTGCGCGAATCACTGTAACGCACCGGGAAAGCATAGCAACCGGTCGGCTGCAGACGAAAAAAAACCGTGTCCTGACTATCGGCGAGGGGCGCGCCGGCGTCCCGGTCCGGGGCAAGTGCGGTAGGCATGCAATAAGCGCTTGTGCCCGCGCGCCCGTCGGGCTTTTCATGGCGGCATGACCACTGAGGGTACAGTTCTGCTTGTCGACAGCCTGTCGGGCGGCGACCGCTGCATGCTGTTCGCGGCCCCGCGAGAGATCGTGCGCGCCCATACGCCGGACGACGCCCGCCGGGCCCTTGCGCGCCTCGACGAGGCGGCGGGCGAGGGGTTGTGGGCGGCGGGCTATCTGGCTTACGAGCTGGGTCTCCTGTTCGAGGAACGCCTGGCGCCCCTGTGCCCGCAAAGGACGGCCCTGCCCCTCCTCTGGTTCGGCCTCTACGACGCGCCGGAGCGCATGGGCATCGGCCAAGCCCGGGCGCTGGTCGGGGAGTGGGCGGCCGGGCGGCCGGGCCGCGCGGCCGGGCTCTCCGACACCATGGACCGGGCGGCCTACGCCAAGGCCTTCTCGACGGTGAAGGACTATATCGCCGCGGGCGACTGCTATCAGGTCAACCTCACCTTCAAGGCGCGCTTTTCGCTCCAGGGCGATCCGGCAGGGCTCTATCGCGACCTTCTCCTCAAGCAGCCGGTCGCCTATGGCGCGTTCGTCGATGCGGGCGACCATCACGTCCTCTCCTGCTCGCCGGAGCTCTTCGTCCGCAGGCGGGGGGCGGAGCTGGAGACGCGCCCGATGAAGGGCACGCTCGGGCGCGGGCGGACCGTGGCGGAGGACGAGGCGGGACGCGCGGCGCTGGCGCGCGACGAGAAGACGCTTGCGGAAAACCTCATGATCGTCGACCTCCTGCGCAACGATATGGGGCGGATCGCCGAGATCGGATCGGTGGAGGTGACGGATCTCTTCTCCATCGAGACCTATCGCAGCCTTCACCAGATGACGTCCGGCATCCGCGCGAGGCTGAAGCCGGGACTGTCCGCCGTCGGCGCCCTGGCGCACCTGTTCCCCTGCGGGTCGATCACGGGCGCGCCGAAGATCCGCGCCATGGAGATCGTCCACGAGGTCGAGGCGGAGCCGCGCGGGCTCTATACCGGCGCCATGGGCTATATCGCGCCGGACGGCGATGTCTGCTTCAACGTCGCGATCCGCACCGCGGTGATCGACGGGATGGGCCGCGGCGAGATCGGCATTGGCGGGGGCATCGTCGCCGATTCCGAGCTCGAGGCCGAATATGACGAGGCGCGCCTGAAGATGCGGTTCTTCACCGATCCGCCGCAACCGGTCTGCCTGATCGAGACGCTGCTCTGGGAGCGCGGGCGGGGTTTCGCGCTGCTTGACCGGCATATGGCGCGGCTCGATGAGTCGGCGGCCTATTTCCAGATCCCGCTTTCCCCCGGCGCGGCGGAAACGGCGCTCGAGACCGCCGCCAAGGAATTCGGTGCCGAGCGCATGCGCGTGCGCCTGCTGCTCCACGAGGCGGACGGCCTGTCTGTCACGGCGACGCCGCTGCCCGACACCGGCGTGGCGGAGCCCGTGCGGTTCCTGGTCGCGGCCGAACACACCCGGTCGGGCGATGTGTTCCTCTATCACAAGACCACGCGCCGCGAGCTTTACGACACAGCGCGCATGGACGCGGCGCGCCGGCATGGCGTGGACGAGGTGGTGTTCGTGAACGAGCGCGGCGAGCTGACGGAAGGCTCCTTCACCACGCTCTTCCTGGAGCGCGACGGTCTGCTCGTCACCCCGCCAGTGGGCGCGGGCCTCCTGCCCGGCACGCTGCGCGCGGAGCTCCTGGCCTCAGGCCGCGCCCGTGAGGAGACGCTGCGCCCGGGCGACCTCGCGACCGCGGACGCCGTCTATCTCGGCAATTCGGTGCGCGGCCTCCTGCCGGCCGTCCGGGTGATGCCGGACGGCCAGTGACCGGGAGCGGCGGCATTCGTGATCTTGAAAAAACGGGTCCGGCCGAGCCCCCCAATCCGGTTCTCCTTCCGTCATTCCCGCGAAAGCGGGAATCCACGGGGCGCTTGCCGAATGGGCCCTGCTTATAGATGCCCGCCTCCGCGGGCATGACGATGGCCAAAGTCGCTGGCCGGGTTGTGGGCCTTGGCCGGTGCAGTCCTCGCAAGGATCTCTGGGGCCTGACGCCTATTCGGCCTTGTCCTGGGACGTTTCCGGCGCCTTGGCGGGGGCGGGCTTGGGGCCGCCCTTGGAGACGCCGACCATGGCCGGGCGCAGCACCCGCTCGCCGATCCGGTAGCCGGTCTGCATGACCTGCACCACCGTGCTGCTCGGCACGTCCGGGTTCTCCACCTCGAACATGGCCTGATGGAAATTGGGGTCGAAGCGCTCGCCTTCCGGGTCGAAGCGCTGGATGCCATGGCGTTCGAACACATTGTTCATCTCGCGCTCGGTCATCTCCACGCCCGACAGCAGGGTCTTGAGGGTCTCGTCGGCGCTCTCGCGCATCTCGTCGGGGACCGCGGCGATGGCGCGCCCGAGATTGTCGGCGACCGTCAGCATGTCGCGCGCGAAGGCGGTCGCGGCATAGAGGCGGGCCTCCGCGGCCTCGCGCTCGGCGCGCTTGCGGAGGTTTTCCGTCTCCGCCACGGCGCGCAGCAGGCGTTCCTTCAGCGCGGCGTTCTCCTCCTCCAGGGCCGTGATCTCGGCGGCGCGGTCGTCGCCGGCGGGCGCCTCGGGAGCATTGTCGTTGTCCGGCGCCTGGTCCCGGTCCGTCGCGGCATCGGCGGCCGCGGCGTCGCGCTCGCGCGCCTCCGCGACCTCCCGCTCCTGCGCCGTCGCACCGTTCGTCTTCTTGCCGTCGGTCATTCCAACTCCTCTTGAACGCGAACTCTTCGGGAAAGCCGGCCCGAGCAAGGGCCTCCTCTGTCTGGCCCCGATATCGACCGTGAGGCGGAAAAAATCAAGACAGGAGCCGGCTCAGGAGCCTCGCCGTGTAATCGACCATGGGCACGATGCGCGCATAGTTGATCCGTGTCGGCCCGATAACGCCGAGCGCGCCCACAATATGCTGCTCCGCATTGTGATAGGGCGCCACGATGAGCGAAGAGCCCGACAGCGAGAAGAGCTTGTTCTCCGAACCGATGAAGATCTTCACGCCTTGCCCCTCCTCGGCGAGCCCCAGAAGGCGGATCATGTCCTTCTTCGTCTCCAGGTCGTCGAGCAGCATCCGGATGCGCTCCAGATCGTCCAGCGCATCCACATTCTCGATGAGATGGCCGCGCCCGCGCACGATGAGCGTCTTCTCCTCCGGCTCCGCGCCCGCCCAGGAGGCGATCCCCTGCTCCACCACAGTGGCGGTGAGCTCGTCGAGCTCGCGCTTGAGCGTCTCGATCTCCTGGCCGACCGCGTTCTGGATCTCGTCGAGCGTCTTGTGCTGGAAGCGGACATTGAGGAAGTTCGCCGCCGCCGTCAGAGCCGCAGGCGGCAGGCCCGGCGGTACGGTCATCACACGGTTCTCCACCGTGCCGTCCTCGCTGACGAGGATGACGAGCGCCCGGCCGGGCTCCAGCGCCACGAACTCGATATGCTTGATGCGCATATTGATCTTCGGCGCGACGACGACGCCGGCGCAATGGCTGAGGCCCGACAGCATCTGGGTGGCTTCGGTGAGCACGTCCTCCAGCGACCGGCGGTTGCTGCCGGCCACCCGCGTCTCGATGGCCGAACGGTCGCCCTCCGACAGATCGCCGATCTCCAGGAGGCCGTCGACGAAGAAGCGCAGGCCGAGCTCGGTCGGCAGCCGCCCGGCGCTGGTATGGGGCGAGAAGATGAGGCCGGTGGACTCCAGATCGGCCATGACATTGCGGATCGAGGCCGGCGACAGGGTCATCGGCAGGGACTTCGAGATCGTGCGCGAGCCCACCGGCGCGCCGGTCTCCAGATAGCTTTCGACGAGCTGGCGAAAGATCTCGCGCGAGCGCTGATCGAGATCGGCCAAGCCGCTCAACCGGTCGTTCATCGCGGAACCCAGTCTATCCATGGAAGTCTCAAAAACCGCATTGCCGCACGCTTCACGAGCCTGCCGGTCGAATGTAGGAACCGCCCGGTCACCCGTCAATCGCCCGCCGGTGCCTTGCGGGGGTCCGTTCCATTGGATAGTGTCCTATCCGCTCAGGCGGCACCGGCCCGCTCTCCCGCCCGCCCACCCATGAGATCGTCTGTCGGTGGGCCGGACGGGAGAGCGGGCCGGTGCCGTTTCAATCGGACAGGACAACGCTCCCGATAGCGGACCCGTTTGCCTCGACGACGCCTCACAACGCCCGACGAAGGACGAAAGTGCCCATGCGCCCCTCCAAACGCGATGCCCAGGATATCCGGCCGGTCAGCCTCGAGCGCGGGGTGTCCAAATATGCCGAGGGCTCCTGCCTGATCCGCTGCGGCGATACCCATGTGCTGTGCACCGCCTCGATTGCGGAGCGCGTGCCGCCCTGGATGCGCGGCCTGGGGCGTGGCTGGGTGACGGCGGAATACGGCATGCTGCCGCGCGCCACCAGCGATCGCACGCGCCGGGAGGCGACCGCCGGACGCCAGTCGGGCCGCACGCTGGAGATCCAGCGCCTGATCGGCAGGTCCTTGCGCGCGGCGATCGATCTCGACAAGCTGGGGGAGGTGCAGATCACCGTCGATTGCGACGTGCTGCAGGCCGATGGCGGCACCCGGACGGCCTCGATCACGGGCGCCTGGGTGGCGCTTCACGACTGCGTGCAGTGGATGAAGGCGCGCAATATGGTCACCCAGGACCCGATAAAGGACCACGTGGCGGCGATCTCCTGCGGTCTCTATCGCGACATGGCGGTGTGCGATCTGGATTACGCGGAGGATTCCGAGGCGCAGGCGGATGCGAATTTCGTCATGACCGGCAAGGGCGAGCTGATCGAGGTGCAGGGCACGGCCGAAGGCGCGCCGTTCTCCGAGGCCGCCTTCATCGAGCTCCTGAGCCTTGCGCGAGGCGGGATCTCCCGTCTCGTCGACCTGCAGAAGACGGCCGTCGGGTGACGCCATGACGCCGCGCGGCATTCTCGAAACGGTGCTCTATGCGGAGGATCTCGATGCCGCGGAGGCCTTCTATGGCGGCGTGCTCGGCCTTCAGCGTGTCTCGCGCAACGGCGACCGGCATGTCTTCTTCCGGTGCGGCGACCAGATGCTCCTGATCTTCGACCCGCGGGCCTCCGCCGCGCCGCTGCCGGAGGGCTCGCTGCCCGTGCCGCGCCACGGTGCGGACGGTCCCGGCCATGCCTGCTTCCGGGCGAGCGCGGAGGAGATCGCCGACTGGCGCGCCCATCTCGAGACACAAGGCGTGACCATCGAATCCGATTTCGAATGGCCCCAGGGCGGCCGCTCGATCTATTTCCGCGATCCGGCGGGCAACAGTCTCGAATTCGCCGAACCGCGCATGTGGGGACTTCAATGACCCATCGCAGCTTCGAGGGCGACCGTCTGGTCGTGGCAAGCCACAATCCGGGCAAGGTCCGCGAGATCGCCGATCTGATCGGTCCGCTCGGCATTGACACGGTGTCGGCCGGCGAACTCGGCCTGCCGGAACCGGAGGAGACGGGCAAGACCTTCGTCGACAATGCGCTGATCAAGGCCCATGCGGCGGCCGGGGCTTCCGGCCTTCCCGCGCTTGCCGACGATTCCGGGCTTGCGGTCGAGGCGCTGGGCGGCGATCCGGGCATCTATTCGGCGCGCTGGGCAGGCCCCGGCAAGGACTTCGCGCTCGCCATGCGCAAGGTGGAGGACGGGCTGCACAAGGCGGGCGCGGCGACACCCGAGGCGCGGCGGGGCGCTTTTGTCTGCGCGCTGGCGCTCGCCTGGCCGGACGGTCATGCGGAGGTCTTCGAGGGCACCGTCGAGGGCACCCTCGTCTGGCCGCCGCGCGGCGGCCAGGGCTTCGGCTACGATCCCATGTTCCTCGCCGACGGCGAGGCGGAGACCTTCGGCGAGATGGAGCCTGCCGCCAAGCACGCCATCTCCCACCGCGCCCGCGCCTTTGCCGCGCTCATGCGCCATGTCTTCCGGGCGGACAGCGATGACCGAGACCATGACACAGCGGTATCCCGCGCCGGCTGAGGGCCGGGCCCCGGGCTTCGGCATCTACGTCCACTGGCCGTTCTGCCGGGCGAAATGCCCCTATTGCGACTTCAACTCCCATGTGCGCGCCGATGTCGATCCCATGGCCTATGGGCGCGCACTCGTGCGCGAGATCGAGACGCTTGGCGAGAGGCTCCCCGGCCGGCGCGTCACGAGTGTCTTCTTCGGCGGGGGCACGCCCTCGCTCATGCCGCCGGCGACCGTGGCCATGGTGCTCGACCGGATCGCGGAGCTCTGGCCCGTCGAGGCGGATGCGGAGATCACGCTGGAGGCCAATCCGACGAGCGCGGAGGCGGCGAATTTCCGCGGCTACCGTGCCGCGGGCGTGAACCGGGCCTCGGTCGGCCTCCAGGCGCTTCACGACGATGCGTTGAGAGCGCTCGGGCGCGAGCACAGCGCGGCGGAGGGGCTCGCCGCCTTCCGCATGGCCGCCGGCATCTTTCCGCGCGTCTCGCTCGACCTGATCTATGCCCGCCCGCACCAGACACGGGCCGACTGGGCGGGAGAGCTCGACCGCGCGCTCTGCGAGGCGGGCGATCATCTCTCGCTCTATCAGCTCACCATCGAGCCGGGTACGCCCTTTGCCGCGCGCCACAGGCGGGGCACGCTCGTCGTGCCGGAGGACGACGAGGCGCTCGCGCTGTTCGAGATCACCCGCGAGCGCACCGCGGCCGCCGGCTTCCCGGCCTACGAGATCTCCAACCACGCCCGGCCCGGCGGGGAATCGCGCCACAATCTCCTCTACTGGCGCTATGGGGAGTATCTCGGCGTCGGCCCGGGTGCCCATGGGCGGCTGGAAGAGGGCGGCCGGCGGATCGCCACCACCATGGCGCGCACGCCCGATGCCTGGCTGAGGGCGGTCCGCGCGCACGGCCACGGCCTTGTGGAGGAAACCGAGCTCGACACGCGGGAACAGGCCGAGGAATGCCTCCTCATGGGGATGAGGCTCGAGGAAGGGTTGCCGCTTGCGCGTCTTCAGGCCGTGAGCGGGCTCGTGCCGGCGCGCGCCATGCTCGACGCGCTCTCAACGGAGGGCCTGCTGACGGTCGACGACGCCCGGGGCCGCATTGCGGCGACGCCCGAGGGCCGGCTGGTTCTCAACGCGCTGATCGCGGAACTCGCCGCCGCGCTCGAACCTGCGGGACATCCCGTGCACCCGTAAGGGTCGAGCGGCGCGGGTGTCTGAACGCGCCGCTCTCGGCCGGAACCACTCAAAGCCATAAGCGGGTCCCCCGGGTTTCACGCCTTCGTGGGAGCCAGCGGAAGGCGGGTCAAGCCATCCTGTTTCCGGTCCGCTCATGCCCGCGACGGCGGGCATCCATGCCGACCTCGCCACGCGCGGCAAGCGTCCAATGGATTGCCGGGACAAGCCCGGCAATGACGAGCAAGGAATGAGTCCGCCTGAGTGCGGGTTGATCTAGAACCCCGTCCCGCTGAACCGGCTCGGGGCGGGCTGCACGACGCGCGGCCCGGACGGGGTGACCTCGAGGATGGCGAGCCCGCGCTCGATCCGCCCGTCGGTGCGGAAGCGGAACAGGCCGTTCATGCCCTGGAAGCCCTGCGAGTTCGTGATCTGGGAGGACGAGAAGCTGCCGCCGCCGGAACGCTCCATGGCGATGGCCATGGAGACGGCGTCGTAGGCGAGGCTCGCCAGCCGCGGCGGCGAGCCGCCATAGGTCGCCGCATATTTCTGGTCGAAGCGGCTTACCAGATTGGGCGACACGCCCGCATACCAGCCATTGATCGCAATCGGCACGGTGCGCACCGTCTGGTCGTCCCACAGGCCGGTGCCGAGTGTCTTCACCGAGCTGGCATTGACGCCGGCGTCGTTGAGCGTGGCGCCGATGGCTCTCAGGAGGGTGCCGCCTTCCGCGATCATGAGCGCCTGCACGTTGCGGCTCTGGTCGGAGACCACGGAGGCGACGCGCTTGGCCGGCTCGGCCACGCTCTGCTGATTACGCGCGAACCGTTCCAGCGCGACGATTCGCCCGCCATTGGCGCGTGCGGTGTCGTGCAGCGCGCGCTCGACCGTGTTGCCGTATTGCGACTGCGGCACGAGTGCGGCGATGTTGCGCAGGCCCTGCGCGATGGCATATCGGGTGACGCTGGCGACCTCCTGCTCCGGCGGGAAGCTCATCAGATAGACGCCCGCATCGGCCACCGAGGAGACCGAGGAGAAGGCGATGACCGGGACGCTCTGCTGGCGCGCGACGGGCGCGACCGCCTGAACGGAGCTTGAGAACAACGGGCCGAGAATGAGCTGTGCACCCTCGTTGAGGGCGGCTTGAGCGGCCTGGCGCGCACCCGATGCGCTGCCCTGCGTGTCCTTGGTGACGAGCACGATGCCCGGACTGCCGGAATCGAGCATGGCGAGCTCGGCGGCCTGCTTCATGGCCTTGGCAACGCGCGCGGAGTCGCCGCCCGACGACAGCGGCAGGAGAAGGCCGACCTTCACGCCCTGCTGGTTGATATTGGCGGCCTGGGAATTCACCGCGCCCGGCGCCGGCTGCGCCTGCCGCGAGCTGGATCCGGAGCTCCCGAACAGGCTGCCCATATTGCTGCTGCAGCCGGCAAGTCCGACCGCAAGGCCCGCAAACAGGAGGACGCGCAGCGCTGCGGCCATATGGCCGCGGGCGCCGTCGAGGACACGCGAAAATACGTTCAGGACACCGGGTAACAGCACGATTTCCCCACCATTGAACACATCAGGCGGTTGCGACACATGACGGTCCGGCGGCCCGCCGGACGGTGAACGCGAAGTCACCTCTCGTCACCTGAGCTAACCCCCGATAAGCTAAACAAAGCCTTAAGGGATTGAAAGCCCGCGGTTGGCCGGACCGGCCGCGGCGCATTGTCTGGAGACCGCCCGCCGAGATGTCTGCCGCCTTACCTGCCAGTAGCGAACCGGGTTCCGGAACCGCATGAGTACCAGGACAGATGCCGGCGCGCGCGCGCGCCGCTACACCATCGAGGGCCAATCCGTCGCCGCGCCTCCCCTGGAGCCGGGGCTCTATGTGACGGCCACGCCGATCGGCAATCTGGGCGACGTGACCCTGCGCGCGCTCGCCACGCTCGCCGCCGCCGACGGCATACTGTGCGAGGACACACGCGTGACCCGCAGGCTGACGGCCCATTTCGGCATCGCCACCCCGCTCGCCGCCTATCACGAGCACAATGCCGCACGGGCAAGGCCCGGCATTCTGGCCCGTCTCGAGGCCGGCGAGGCCATCGCGCTGGTGAGCGATGCGGGCACGCCGCTGATCTCCGATCCGGGCTTCAAGCTGGTGCGCGAGGCGCGCGAGGCGGGCATCGCCGTCACGGCTGTGCCGGGGGCCAGCGCGGCGGTCGCGGCGGTCTCCATTGCCGGGTTGCCGAGCGACCGGTTCCTGTTTGCGGGCTTCCTGCCCGCGCGCGGCGGCGAGCGGCGCCGGGCACTGGAGCGCCTCATGGCGGTCGAGGCCTCGATCGTGCTCTACGAGGCGCCGCAGCGGATCGAAAATCTCCTGACCATGCTGGACGAGGTCGCCCCGGACCGCGAGCTCGCGGTCACGCGCGAGCTCACCAAGCGGTTCGAGGAAGTCCTCACCGGCGTGCCCGCGGAGGTGGGCGCCAGGCTGGAGGCGCGCGACGGCGTGAAGGGCGAGGTGACCGTGGTGATCGCGCCGCCGGCGCAGACCGGCACGGACGAGCCGGACCGGGCCGCCGTCGACGAGGCGCTGCGCCGGGCGCTCGGGCGCCAGTCGACCGGCAAGGCCGCGGCCGAGGTCGCCCGCGCCTTCGGCCTGAACCGGCGCGATGTCTATGCGCGCGCGCTCGAGCTGAAGGATGCAGAGGAGGAGTGATGCGCGGGCGCGCCGGCGACACCGCCTCCCGACAGGCCGCCTTCCGGCGCGGCCACCTCGCCGAGGCGCTCGCCGCCGGACTCCTGACGCTCAAGGGATATCGCGTGATCGCCCGGCGCTATCGCTGCCCGGTGGGCGAGATCGACCTCATCGTGCGGCGCGGGGCGACGATCGTCTTCGTGGAGGTGAAGCAGCGCGCCGACGCGGCATCCGCCCTCCACGCGCTGACCCCGCGCCAGCGCGAGCGCATCGTGCGCGCGGCGCAATACTGGCTGTCGCAGCGGCGCGGCGGCCGCCCCGTGGATTGCCGCTTTGACATGGTGATCGCGCGGCCCTACCTATGGCTGCGGCATGTCGAGAACGCCTTTCCGGGCACCCCGCTCTAGGGCGCTTTCGGCCATCCGTCCCCAACCGCCCTTCGAGCGAGCGCGAGGCCCATGTCCCCGAAAACGTCCCTGAAGATCGCCGTCCAGATGGATCCCGTCGCGTCAATCGACATCCGGGGCGATTCCACCTTCGCCCTGCTGCTGGAAGCCCAGAGGCGCGGCCACGGGATCTTCTATTATCTCCCGAAGGCGCTCAGCCTGCGCGGCGATGCGGTGCACGCCTGGGGGAGCGACCTGGAGGTGCGCGACGAGGCGGGCAACCATTTCTCGCTGGGCGAGGAACGCCGTGCCGATCTCTCCGGGTTCGACGCTGTGCTGCTGCGCCAGGACCCGCCCTTCGACATGTCCTACATCTCCTCCACCCATATCCTGGAGCGGATTCATCCTGAAACGCTCGTCGTCAACGACCCGGTGGAGGTGCGCAACGCCCCGGAGAAGCTCTTCGTGATGCGCTTCTCGGAATTCATGCCGGCCACGCTCATCACCCGCGACCGCGACGAGATCCGCGCCTTCAGGGACGAGTTCGGCGACATCATCCTGAAGCCCCTTTACGGCAATGGCGGTGCGGGTGTGTTCCGGCTGACGGAAGCCGACGAGAACCTCGCCTCGCTCGTCGAGCTCTTCGAGCAGACCTTCCGCGAGCCCTTCATCGTCCAGCAATATCTGCCGGAGGTGCGCCGAGGCGACAAGCGCATCATCCTGGTGGACGGCAAGCCCGCTGGGGCCATCAACCGTGTGCCGGCGGTGGGCGAGGCGCGCTCCAACATGCATGTGGGCGGGCGCGCGGAGCCCGCGGAGATGACCGACCGCGACCGGGCCATCTGCGAGGCCATCGGGCCGGAGCTGTCCCGGCGCGGCCTGATCTTCGTCGGTATCGACGTGATCGGCGACTATCTCACGGAGATCAACGTCACCTCGCCCACGGGCATCCGCGAGATCGCCCGCTTCGGCGGCAATGACATCGCCGCGATGATCTGGGATGCCATCGAGGCGCGGGTCTAGGCGGGGCCGGCCCGGAGCTTCTGTGTGATAGCGGCACCGGCCCGCTCCCCCACCCGGTCCCCCTTGGCAAGTATGATCTCATGGGTGGCCGGGTGGGGGAGCGGGCCGGTGCAGCCTGCGGTCTGGCAAAACCGGGAGGCGCGGGCATGTGCGTTCCCTTAATGTTCTTGCTCTTGCAACCGTTGCGCGGTAGGATTGCCTCCTGACAAGCTTGGGGGGCTTTCATGATCGCGCATGTGAATACGGTGGCGTTTCACGGCATCGAGGCGATAAAGGTCGACGTTCAGGTCCAGATCGCCTCGGGCATGCCCGCCTTCACCATTGTCGGACTGCCCGACAAGGCGGTGGCGGAGAGCCGCGAGCGGGTGCGCTCGGCGCTGACCGCGGTGGGGCTCGCGCTGCCGCCCAAGCGCATCACGATCAATCTCGCCCCCGCCGACCTGCCCAAGGAGGGCAGCCATTACGACCTGCCGATCGTTCTGGGGCTGCTGGCCGCGCTCGGCGTCGTGCCGGGCGACAGTCTTGGCCGCTATACGGTGCTCGGCGAGCTGTCGCTCGACGGCTCGATCACGGCGGTGGCCGGCGTCCTGCCGTCCGCGCTCAGCGCCTCGGCGCGCGGCGACGGGCTGATCTGCCCCGGGGCCTGCGGGCCGGAAGCGGCCTGGGCGGGCGAGGATCTCGACATCCTGGCGCCGGACAACCTCGTCCAGCTCATCAACCACTTCAAGGGCACGCAGGTGCTCTCGCGGCCCGATCCGGAGCTTGCCGAGGAGAGTGCGGTTCTGCCCGACCTCAAGGACATCAAGGGTCAGGAGAGCGCCAAGCGCGCGCTCGAGGTTGCCGCGGCGGGCGGGCACAACATGCTCATGATCGGTCCGCCCGGCGCCGGCAAGTCCATGCTCGCCCAGCGCCTGCCTTCCATCCTGCCGGCGATGGATGCGCGCGAGATGCTCGACGTCTCGATGATCGCCTCGGTGGCGGGCGCGCTGCCGGGAGGCTGCGTCAGCCGCCGGCGGCCGTTCCGCGCGCCGCATCACACGGCGAGCCAGGCGGCCATGGTCGGCGGCGGCATGCGGGCAAAGCCCGGCGAGATGGCGCTCGCCCATAATGGCGTGCTGTTTCTCGACGAACTGCCGGAGTTCCAGCCCCGGGTGCTGGAGGCGCTGCGCCAGCCGCTGGAGACGGGCGAGACCGTGGTCGCGCGCGTCAACCATCATGTGAGCTATCCGGCGCGGTTCCAGCTCATCGCGGCGATGAACCCGTGCCGCTGCGGGCGGGCGGGCGAGCCGGGGCAGAGCTGCCCCCGGGGTCCGCGCTGCGCGGCCGACTATCAGGCGCGCATCTCCGGCCCGCTGCTCGACCGGATCGACATCGTGCTCGACATCGCGCCGGTGCGCATCGCCGATCTCGCCCTGCCGGCACCGCGCGAGGGCAGCTCGGAGGTCGCCCGACGGGTCGCAGGCGCGCGCGAGCGCCAGAGGATACGCTTTGCGGAGACGGACGCGCCGGGGAGGCTCAATGCGCAGGCCGACGGCGAGCGTCTGGAGGCCGTGGCCACACCCGATGCGGCCGGGGTCCGGCTCCTGTCGGATGCCGCGGAGCGGGCCGGCCTGTCCGCGCGCGGCTACCACCGCGTCCTGCGTGTGGCGCGCACGCTGGCCGATCTGGACGGGGCGGACACGGTGGGCCAGACCCATATCGCGGAGGCGCTCAGCTACCGCCACGAGATGCGCCCGCTGAGGACGGCGGCTTGAGGCGGCCGGGAAAGGCCGGTAACAATGGGTGCGCGGCAGGTGCGACCGGGCGGCGCCATATGATCGCAAGACGCTCCGGGGCGGAAGACGGACGCTCCGCACCGGAGGCGGAGTATCTGGGGAGACGATCGCCATCACTTGGACCCGACCCGGCCCCGAGGCCGGTTCCGCGCGGAAGCGACCGTCCCCGGGACACGACCGGCGCGCCCGCCTGAAAAGGCGGCTTCTCCAGCTCGTCCGCCCGCTCGATGCCGGGCCGGTGGAGAGCGTTCTCATCCTGGCCATAGGGGCGTGCCTCGCCACCTCGGTGATCGTGCTGACCTTCGGCTGGTCGGGAACCGTCCGGGTCGTGTCCCACCGCGTGGAGGTGCCGCTGGCGCTTGCCTTCATCGCCGTGGCCGCCGCGCTGTGGTCGGGCCTCGTCGCGCGCCGCAAGATCCTGGAGCTCAAGCGGCAGACGGCGCGGCTGCGGGCAAGCGAGGCGCGTTATCGCGGGCTGATCGAGAGCCAGGGCGATATCATCCTGCGGCTGGAGCCCGATGGCCGGCTGACCTTCGTCAACCATGCCTTCGAGCAGACCTTCGGCGTGGAGGCGCTGGCGGTCGTCGGCCGGCCCTTCGCCTTCTCCGTCATCGAGGGCGACAACGCCGGCGCCGCGCGCCGGGCCATCGAGGTGCCCCCGCACAGGGTCACCTATGACCAGCTGATCGAGACCCCCCACGGATCGCGCTGGATTTCCTGGGAGGAGCGCGCGGTCCTCGACGGGGAGGGCGGGATCCGCGAGATCCAGAGCGTCGGGCGCGATCTCACCGCGCTCAGGACGGCCATGGCCGAGCTTGCCGAAGCGCGCGACCAGGCGGAGGCGGCGAACCGCGCCAAATCCATGTTCCTCGCCACGATGAGCCACGAGATCCGCACGCCCATGAACGGCGTGCTCGGCATGCTCGGCCTGCTGCAGGACACCCATCTCACCGAGGAACAGGCCTCCTATGCCCGCACGGCGGAAAGCTCGGGCCGCGCGCTGCTCGCGCTGATCGACGAGATCCTCGACCTGTCCAAGATCGAGGCCGGCCGCATCGACCTCGCCCCGAAACCCTTCGAGCTGGCCGCCATGGTGGAGATGCTGACGGAGCTCCTGTCGCCGCGCGCCCATGCCAAGGGGATCGGGATCGCCTGCTATATCGATCCGGCCCTGCCGGAGGTCGTGTCCGCCGATGCCGCGCGGCTGCGCCAGGTCCTGCTCAACCTCGCCGGCAACGCCATCAAATTCACCGAGAGTGGCGGCGTGCTCGTGAAGGTGGAGGCGGTGCACACCGACGGAAAGGACGAGGGGCCGGTCCGCATCCGCTTTGCGATCGAGGATACCGGGATCGGCCTGACGGGCGAGCAGATCGGCCGGGTCTTCGGCGCCTTCGCGCAGGCCGACGACAGCCATGCGCGCCGGTTCGGCGGCACAGGCCTCGGCCTGACCATCTCGCGCCGCCTCGTGGAGCGCATGGGCGGTACGATCTCGGTGGAGAGCACGCTCGGCAAGGGAGCCTGTTTCTCCTTCGTTCTCGACATGGACGCGGACGATCGCACACCGTTCCTCACCGGGAGCCCCCTTGCCGGCCACATCGCGGTGCTGGTCGCGGCGGATGGCCCGCAAAGCCGCGCGCTGACGGCCTATCTGGAGGATTTCGGCGCGAGCGTGCACGCCATGGCGGCGCCGGATGCCGAGGCAATGCGGGTCATCTGCGCCGGCCTCGATCCCGCAACGTGCGTGACGGTGGTGGATTTCGCCGCCATGGACGGCGAGGGCGACCTGCCCGGCGTCCTCGCCGCGGCGCAGGGCGATGCGTGGCTCATGCTGACGGCGGAAGCGCGCAAGGACCTCGCGCGCCGGCTCGCGCTCGGCTTCACCGGCTATCTCGTCAAGCCGTTGCGCAGGACGTCGGTCGCGCGGTGGCTCGCGCGAAGTCCGCATCCGGGGAAAGGCGGGGATGGCGATCTGCCGGACGGCGTGCCGGCCGGCGACGGGCGTGGCCGTCTCACGGTGCTTCTCGCCGAGGACAACGACGTCAACGCCCTTTTGGCCCGCACCGTTCTCGAACGGGCCGGTCACGAGGTGATCCGTGCCGTCGACGGCACGAGCGCGGTGGACTGCGTGGCGAAGGCGCTGGCCGGTACGGACCCTGCCGCCCGGCTGCCCGATCTCGTGCTCATGGATGTGCAGATGCCCGGTGTCGACGGGCTCGAGGCGGCGCGCCGGATCCGCGCGCTGGAACGGCGCGAACGGTTGCCCCATAGCCTGCCTATCGTGGCGCTGACGGCGAATGCGACGTCGGACGCGCGCGATTCGTGCCTGGACGCCGGCATGAACGACTATATCGCCAAGCCGTTCGACACCGAGGATCTCGACCGCGTGATTCGCCGCCATGTCCCGGAACGGCCGGTCGGCATCGGACGGGACGGCTGAGGCGCGTTCGCGCCGCCGGACCGGCATTGCCCGCATGTCCGCCCGGCCGGTATGCAGGCACGAATGGCGTCTGGACAGGAGCCGTCATCAAACTTTAATAGAACAACGCTTTGTGACATTCTGACTGGGATGCGATCGGCGAGCGTCGCAATCGGTCCGGTGTTCGCCGTCAGACTCTGACATCGCGCCGGCCACCTTGGAGCAGGCGGTTGCGCAAGGACTGTCTGGATGGCATGACGGCCAGAGCCCTGAAACCTCCGCCCTCTGTTTCCGAAGGGATGACGCGCATTTCTCCCACTTCTCCCGGATTGGTGCTTGGCCGAAAAGGCACACTCCTCGTCAGACTGGCCCGCGACAGCGACGATATCGCCGCCGCCCAGAGCCTGCGCTATCGCGTGTTCTACGAGGAGCTGTCGGCGCGGCCCGACCGCGAAACCGCGCTTGCCCGGCGCGACAGCGACGCGTTCGACGAGATCTGCGACCATCTCCTGGTGGTGGAGACCGGCGAGCCGTCCGACGATCCGGAAGCCGTGCACAGCTACGATGGCGAGGTCGTGGGCACCTACCGGCTCCTGCGCCAGGAGGTCGCCGAGCGCACGGCCGGCTTCTACACGCAGGACGAGTTCGATATCGCCGCGCTCATCGACCGCAAGCCGGAGATCCGCTTTCTCGAGCTCGGCCGGTCCTGCGTCCTCAAGCGCTACAGGACCAAGCCTGTCGTGGAGCTGCTGTGGCAGGGGATCTGGAACTATGTCCGCCTGCACAAGCTCGATGTGATGCTGGGCTGCGCGAGCATGACCGGCACCGATCCGGACAGCCTGGCACTGCCCCTGAGCTTCCTCCACCACCGCTTCCGCGCGCCGGAGGAATGGCGCGTGCGCGCCCAGCCGGACCAGTATGTGGAGCTCAACCGGCTGCCCCCCGGCGAAATCGACGACCGGGAGGCGATGCGCGCCCTGCCGCCGCTCATCAAGGGCTATCTGCGGCTCGGCGCCTATATCGGCGATGGCGCGGTGGTCGACGAGCAGTTCAACACGACGGATGTGCTGATCATCCTGCCGGTCTCCTCGATCAACGCCCGCTATTTCTCCCATTTCGGCGCACCGGACGACAATCCGCTCGACCAGTGAGCGGCGCAAGGGATTGAAACGGCACCGCTCCCCCGTCCGACCGGCCATGAGATTATACTTCCCTAGGCACCCGGGTGGGGGAGCTGGCCGGTGCAGCCTTGTCGCAAAGAGGCTAGAGCGCATTTCGTGAACCCATGTTCACTCAAATGCCCTCCAGATCCCTATATTGCCGCGCTTTCGAACCGGAAAAGTGGTCTCCACTTTTCCTGAAAGCGCTCTAGCCGTTGATGTCGAAGGCGGCGATGGCGGCGAGGTTGACGAGCTCGTTCGCCGTCGCGCTGAGCGGCGCGATCTGGACCGACTTGTCCAGCCCGACGATCAGCGGGCCGACAACCGTCACGCCGCCGAGCTGCTGCAGCATCTTCGTGGCGATGCTCGCACTGTCCACATCCGGCATGACGAGCACGTTGGCCGGGCCGGTGAGGCGCGCGAAGGGGTAGAGCGCCATGGCCTGGCGGTCGAGCGCCACATCGGCCTGCATCTCGCCCTCATACTCGAAATCGACGCCGCGCTCGTCGAGGCGTTCGACGGCCCTGCGCATGGTCTCGGAACGCTCGCCCTTGGGATGGCCGAAATTGGAGAAGGCGAGGAAGGCGACGCGCGGCTCGTAACCGAAGCGGCGCGCGACGCCGGCCGCGCCCTCGGCGATGTCGGCAAGCTCGTCCGCCGCCGGCGTCTCGTGGCAGGTCGTGTCGGCGATGAAGACGGTGCGCCCGCGGCACAGTGCCATGGATACGCCGATCATGCGCTGACCCGCGCGCGGATCGACGACGCGGCGGACATTCTCCAGCGCCACGGAATAGTTGCGCGTAATGCCGGTCACCATGGCGTCCGCATCGCCGAGCGCGACCATGCAGGAGCCGAAGATGTTGCGGTCGTTGTTGACCAGCCGCTGGCAGTCGCGCAGCAGGAAGCCGCGGCGCTGCAGGCGCTTGTAGAGGAAGTCCGCATAGTCCGTGTTGCGGTCCGACAGCCGGGCATTGAGGATGCTCACCGCGTCGTTGAGCTCGATGCCCAGCGTACGCACGGTCTGCTCGATCTCCTGGTCGCGCCCGACCAGGATCGCCTGGCCGAGCCCGCTATTGGCGAAGGCGTTGGCGGCGCGGATCATGCGCTCCTCCTCGCCCTCCGCGAAGACCACGCGGCGCGGATTGAGGCGGGCCTGCTCGAAGATGCCCTGAAGCGAGCCGGCGATCGGGTCGAGCCGCGCGCTGAGCTCGGCCACATAGGCGTCGATATCCACGATATCCTTGCCGGCGACGCCGGAATCCATCGCCGCCTTGGCGACCGCCGGGGGAATGTGGCTGATGAGCCGGGGATCGAACGGCACGGGGATCAGGTAGTCCGGGCCGTAGCGCGGGCGCTGCCCGTGATAGGCGGCGGCCACCTCGTCGGGCACGTCCTCGCGTGCGAGCTTGGCCAGCGCCTCCGCCGCGGCGATCTTCATCGCGTCGTTGATGGTGCGTGCGCGCACGTCGAGAGCGCCGCGGAAGATGTAGGGGAAGCCGAGGACGTTGTTGATCTGGTTGGGATAATCGGAGCGTCCGGTGGCCATGATGGCGTCGTCGCGCACCTCCGCGACCTCCTCCGGCGTGATCTCCGGATCCGGGTTGGCCATGGCGAAGATGATCGGCTGGTCGGCCATGCCGGCCACCATCTCCGGCGTCAGCGCCCCCTTCACCGACAGGCCGAGAAACACATCCGCGCCCTGAAGCGCGTCGGTGAGCGTGCGCGCCTCGGTCTCCGCGGCGTGGGCCGCCTTCCACTGGTTCAGCCCGTCCGTGCGGCCCTTGTAGACCACGCCCTTGCTGTCGCACAGGATCGCCCTGTCATGGGGCAGACCCATGGCCTTGACGAGCTCCACGCAGGCAATCGCCGCCGCGCCGGCGCCGTTGATGACGAGTGTGATGTCCTGAAGCCGCCGTCCCGTCAGGTGCAGCGCGTTGATCAGGCCCGCCACGGCGATGATCGCGGTGCCGTGCTGGTCGTCGTGGAAGACTGGGATGTCCATCATCTCGCGCAGCTGCTGCTCGATGATGAAGCAGTCCGGCGCCTTGATGTCCTCCAGATTGATGCCGCCGAAGGCCGGGCCCAGATAGCGCACTGAATTGATGAACGCGTCGACGTCGGTCGTGTCGATCTCCAGGTCGACTGCGTCTACATCGGCGAAGCGCTTGAAGAGCACGGCCTTGCCCTCCATCACGGGCTTGGAGGCGAGCGCGCCCAGCGCGCCGAGCCCCAGAATGGCCGTGCCGTTGGAGATGACGGCGACCATGTTGCCCTTCGCCGTGTAGTCATAGGCGGTGATGGGGTCTTCCGCGATGCGCCGGACCGGCACCGCGACGCCCGGCGAATAGGCAAGGCTCAGATCCCGCTGGGTCGCCATCGGTTTGGTCGGCGTGATCTCCAGCTTGCCGGGCTTGCCGCGCTGATGGAACAGGAGCGCCTCGACGTCGCTCACCGTGGGGCGCTTGCCCGGATTGTCCTTGGACGCCATGGACGCCTTCTCCCTCGAATTCCCGTCTGTTTCGTGTCTTCGCCGTATCGGCCGATCCTCGGACCCGCGCGCGACCGTGTCGTCGGGGTGTTCCAGATTGTGGGATAGCGATGCCACGAAGGGCCGTGACCCTAGCTCGCCGAACAGAAGCCCTCAAGAGAAACCCGCACGGTGGCCCGGATCGTTCCATCCTGCGCGATGGCTCCGAAGACTGTTGACGGGGCCTGCCGGAGGGCAGACAGTCCGCGCCGCCCTTGCTAGAGTCGCCCGCTGATCGGGGCGGTGCTCCCGTCTTGAGGCGAATGCGCGTGGCGATGGCGGTTTTCGGGATCGATGGCTGAGATGGAGATCACGGTCGGAGACGACGGGGAGAACGGGCGGAACGCGCCCGAGACGGTCTCCCCTCAGCAGGCGCCGGCCGGCGGGTCCGTCACGCCCATGATGGCGCAGTATATCGAGATCAAGACGGCCAATCCGGACTGCCTGCTCTTCTACCGCATGGGGGACTTCTACGAGCTGTTCTTCGAGGACGCCGAGATTGCCTCGCGCGCGCTCGGCATCACGCTCACCAAGCGCGGCAAGCATCTGGGCGAGGACATCCCCATGTGCGGCGTGCCGATCCATGCCGCGGAGGATTATCTCCTGCGCCTCATCCGCCTCGGCCACCGGGTCGCGGTCTGCGAACAGACCGAGGATCCGGCGGAGGCGAAGAAGCGCGGGTCGAAATCCGTGGTGCGCCGCGAGGTGGTGCGCCTCGTCACCCCCGGCACGCTGACCGAGGACAACCTGCTGGAGGCCAAGCGCCACAACTACCTGGTCGCGCTCGCTCGGGTGAAGGCGAGCGGCGACGCGGCCATCGCGTGGCTCGACATCTCCACCGGCGATTTCGCCGTCTCGCCCGTGACCGCCGACACGCTGCCCGCCGAGCTCGCCCGCCTCGACCCCGGCGAGGTCGTGGCGGCCGACGCGCTGCTCGCCGACGACCGCTTCGCGGAAGTGCTCAGGGCCAATCGCTGGCCGGTGACGCCGCTGCCGGCCTCGCGCTTCGACAGCGCCGGTGCGGAGCGGCGCCTGAAGGATCATTTCGGCGTTGCCGCCCTCGACGCGTTCGGCGCCTTCTCGCGCGCGGAGATTTCCGCCTGCGGCGCGCTGCTCGACTATGTGGAGCTGACCCAGGTGGGCCAGATCCCGGCGCTTCGCCCGCCGCGCCGGCAGGGCGCGGACCACGCCATGCTGATCGACGCGGCGACGCGCGCCAATCTGGAGCTCGTGCGCACGCTGTCCGGCGAGCGCCGGGGCAGCCTGCTGTCGGTGATCGACCGGACCATCACCGGCGCCGGCGGGCGGTTGCTGGCGGAGCGCCTGTCGGCGCCGCTCACCGATCCCGATGCGATCAACGCCCGGCTCGACGCGGTCGGCTTCTTCCTCGAGCTCGGCGCGCTGCGCAGCGATGTCCGGGACATGCTGAAGGCGTGCCCGGACGTCTCGCGCGCGCTCTCGCGGCTGAGCCTCGGCCGCGGCGGACCGCGCGACCTGGCGGCCATCGGCGCGGGGCTCGCCGCGGCCGCCGATCTCGCCGCGCTGCTGCGCTCCGACACGGGGCTCGTCTCCGTGCCCGGCGAGATCCGTGCCCTGCTGGACACGCTCGGGCGCAATGACGGTACGCTCGCCGGGGCGCTCAGGGAGGCGCTGGCCGACGAACTGCCCGTCAATACCCGGGACGGCGGCTTCGTGCGCAAGGGCTACAGGCCGGAGCTCGACGAGCAGCGGAGCCTGCGCGACGAGAGCCGCAAGGTGATCGCCGGGCTCCAGGGCAAATATGCGGAAGCCACCGGCGTGCGCGCGCTCAAGGTGCGCCACAACAATGTGCTCGGCTTCTTCGTGGAGGTCACCGCCCAGCATGGCGACAAGCTGCGCGCAACCCCCCATGACGAGACCTTCATCCACCGCCAGACGCTCGCCAATGCGGTGCGCTTCACGACCACCGAGCTCGCCGAGCTCGAATCGCGCATCGCCATGGCGGGCGACCGCGCGCTGGCGCTCGAGCTCCAGGTGTTCGACACGCTCGTCGGGGAGGTCCACGCGCACACGGAGATGATCGCCGCGGTGGCCGGCGCGCTGGCGAGCCTCGATGTGGCGGCCGCGCTCGCCGAGCTTGCCGAGACGGAGCGCTATGTGCGCCCGCGCGTCGACGGGTCGCGCGCCTTCCGGATCGAGAAGGGCCGCCATCCGGTCGTCGAGCAGGCGCTCAGGCAGGCGCAGGAGGGCGAGTTCGTGCCCAATGACTGCACCCTGTCGGCCGATGGCGGCGACGGGGAGGGCGCGGAGGACGCCGGCGGCGGGCGCCATATCTGGCTCGTCACCGGCCCGAACATGGCGGGCAAGTCGACCTTCCTGCGCCAGAACGCGCTGATCGCGGTGCTCGCCCAGATGGGCTCCCACGTGCCGGCAGCGTCCGCCCATATCGGGGTGATCGACCGGCTGTTCAGCCGGGTCGGCGCCGCAGACGATCTGGCGCGCGGGCGCTCCACCTTCATGGTGGAGATGGTGGAGACGGCGACCATCCTGAACCAGGCGGGCGAGCGCTCGCTCGTCATCCTCGACGAGATCGGGCGCGGGACGGCGACCTTCGACGGCCTGTCGATCGCCTGGGCGGCGGTGGAGCATCTCCACGAGGTCAATCGCTGCCGGGCCCTGTTCGCGACCCACTTCCACGAGCTGACCGCGCTGTCCGACCGGCTGGACCGGCTCGCCAATGTCACCATGACGGTGCGCGAATGGCAGGGCGAGGTCGTTTTCCTGCACGAGGTCGGGCCCGGTGCGGCGGACCGGTCCTACGGCATCCAGGTGGCCAAGCTCGCAGGCCTCCCGCCCGCCGTCATCGAGCGCGCGGGCGAGGTGCTGCATGCGCTGGAGCAGGGCGAGCAGACGGCAGCGCGGCGCGAGCTGGTGGACGATCTGCCCCTGTTCTCCGCCGCCCGGCCGCAATCGGCGGGGCCCGCGGCATCGTCCCCGGGCAAGCTCGAGGCGGCGCTCGGCGAGGTGCTGCCCGACGAGCTGACGCCGCGCGAGGCGCTCGACCTCGTCTACCGGCTCAAGGCGCTTGCCGGCGGGGAATGACACGCGGGCGGTAGAATTTTTTCCCCGAAAGATGCACATATGGCCGGGCTCCCTCGATCTGCGGGGGCCCCGACAGCGCGAGCCATGTGCCGATGACGAAACGGAAACCCCGCACGCTGATCGATTCCGACGCGCTGCGCCACGAGCTGACCGCCCTCTACCGGTCCATGGGCGACGACCAGCAGGGCTTGCGCGCGAAGGTGCTCGCCCGCCTCAAGGAGGTCATGGCTGAGGGCCGCGCGGAGGCCGAGCGCCGGCTCATGGAGACCGGCAAGGGCACCCAGTGCGCAGCCAATCTCTCCCATATCCAGGACGAGCTGATCCGCGTCATCTACGACTTCACCGTCGTTCATGTGTACCGGGCGCGCAATCCGTCCGCCGCGGAGCGGCTCTCCGTGGTCGCGGTCGGCGGCTATGGCCGCGGCACGCTCGCGCCGGGCTCCGATATCGACCTGCTCTTCCTCCTGCCCTACAAGCAGACGCCCTGGGGCGAGAGCGTGGTCGAATACATGCTCTACATGCTCTGGGACATGGGGCTGAAGGTCGGCCACGCCACGCGCAGCGTGGATGAGTGCATCCGGCTCGCCAAGACCGACCAGACCATCCTCACCGCCGTTCTGGAGGCGCGCTATCTCTGGGGCGACAAGGCGCTCTACGACGAGCTCGTGGCGCGCTTCCGCAAGGAGATCGTGGCCCACGACGCCAAGGCCTTCATTGCCGCCAAGCTCGCCGAGCGAGAGGCCCGGCACGCCCGCTCCGGCGCCTCGCGCTATCTGGTCGAGCCCGATGTGAAGGACGGCAAGGGCGGCTTGCGCGACCTGCACACGCTGTTCTGGATCGCCAAGTTCGTCTACGGCACGGATTCGCCCTCCGCGCTCGTCAAGGCGGGAGTGTTCACCCGCGCCGAATATCGCCGCTTCAAGAAGCGCGAGGACTTCCTGTGGGCGGTGCGCTGCCACCTCCACTTCATGACCGGGCGCGGCGACGACCGGCTGAGCTTCGACCGGCAGGCGGAGCTCGCCGAGCGGCTCGGCTATACCGCGCGCGGCCGCCTGCGCCATGTCGAGCGCTTCATGAAGCACTATTTCCTGGTGGCCAAGGATGTCGGCGACCTGACCCGCATCTTCTGCGCCGTGCTCGAGGCCCAGGAGATGAAGAAGGCGCCGACCATGAGCCGCATGCTCCTGCGGCTGCGCCGGCGCGCGGGCCGCGGCTTCAAGGAATCGGACGCCTTCCGCCTCGATGCCGGGCGCATCACGGTCGCCCATGACGAGGTGTTCCGCGAGGATCCCGTCAATCTCCTGCGGCTGTTCCACCTCGCCTGCCGGTACAACACCGCGATCCATCCGCATGCGCTGAAGCTGGTGCGCCGCTCGCTGTGGCTGATCGACGACACGCTGCGCCGGAACACCGACGCCAACCGGCTGTTCCTCGACATGCTGACCTCCAAGCGCGATCCGGAGACCATTCTCAGGCGCCTCAACGAGGCCGGGGTGCTCGGCAAGTTCATCCCGGATTTCGGCCGGATCGTCGCCCATATGCAGTTCAACATGTACCACCACTATACGGTGGACGAGCATCTCATCCGCGCGGTGGGCATCCTGTCGGAGATCGAGCGCGGCGAGCTGGCGGAGGACCTGCCGCTGCTCAACGACGTCATCCACAAGGTCAAGAACCGCCGGGTGCTCTATGTCGCGGTGTTCCTCCACGACATCGCCAAGGGGCGCAAGGAGAGCCATTCGATCGCCGGCGAGCGCGTCGCCAAGGCGCTGTGCCCACGGCTCGGTCTGGAGCCGGCGGAGACGGAGACGGTCGCCTGGCTCGTGCGCCACCATCTCGACATGAGCGACTTCGCGCAGATGCGCGACCTGAACGACTTCAAGACCATCCTCGATTTCGCCGGCATCGTTCAGAGCCCGGAGCGGCTGCGGCTCCTGCTCGCGCTCACCGTTGCCGACATCAAGGCGGTCGGCCCCGGCGTGTGGAACGGCTGGAAGGGCCTGCTGCTGCGCACGATCTATTTCGAAACCGAGCCGATCCTCAGCGGCGGCCACACGAGGATCAGCCGCCAGGAGCGCCTGGAGGAGGCGCAGAGGCTGTTCGCCGAGGCGATGCCGGACTGGTCGGCGCGCAAGGTGAAGACATATCTCAAGCGGCACTACGAACCCTACTGGCTGAATGTCGACACCGCCCACCAGGTCGCCCACGCCAAGCTGATCGACCGGGCGGAGAAGGACGGCGAGGTGATCGCGACCGCCGTGGAAACGGACGAGTTCACCGCGATCACGGAACTGACCGTCTTCGCTCCCGATCATCCGCGCCTCCTGGCGCTGCTGACGGGCGCGTGCGCGGCCGGCGGCGCCAATATCGCGTCGGCCCAGATCTTCACCACCACCGACGGCATGGCGCTCGACACGCTGCTCATCCAGCGCGAGCTTGCCGACGAGGCCGACGAGCGGCGCCGCGCCGCGCGCGTGGAGGAACTGATCGGCAAGGCCTTTGCGGGCGAGCTGCGCATTCCGGAGATGATCGCGCGCAATTCGCGGATGAAGGGGCGCATCCGCGCCTTCACCGTCGAGCCCCAGGTCATCATCGACAACGATTCCTCCAACCGGTTCACGGTGATCGAGGTCAACGGCCTCGACCGGATCGGCTTTCTCCACGACCTCACCGACGCGCTCTTCCGCCTTAATCTGAACATCGCCTCGGCACAGATTGCGACCTTCGGGGAACGGGCGGTGGACGTCTTCTATGTGACCGACCTCACGGGCGCGAAGATCACCAATGCCGCCCGGCGCGGGGCCATACAGCGCCATCTCCTGACCGCACTCGCTCCCGGCGGGGACGAGGGGGACGGCGGGGAGGCGCGGCGCCGGCGGGCCGCGCCCGTGCGCACCCTCGGTTAACCCCCGGTTAACGGCCGGGGCCGCATCTGTTGGCGGAGCGTCGGGGACGGCGCCCGCACCGTTTTCGTGGAGACCGGAATGAATCTGATACGCTCGGCAGCGACCGTGAGCGGTCTGACCACGGCGAGCCGCGTGCTGGGCTATGTACGCGATCTGCTGATCGCCGCCGTGCTGGGGGCGAGCCCCGTGGCGGACGCGTTCGTGGTGGCCTTCCGCCTGCCGAACCTGTTCCGCCGGCTGTTCGCGGAAGGCGCGTTCAACTCCGCCTTCGTGCCGCTGTTCGCCAAGCAGCTGGAGGGGGCGGGCGAGGACGGCGCGCGCCGCTTCGGCGAAGAGGTGCTGAGCGCGCTGTTCGCGACGCTCGTGGCCTTCACCGCGCTTGCCGAGCTCGCCATGCCGCTGCTCGTCTATGTGATCGCGCCGGGTTTTGCGGAGCATCCGGAGAAGTTCGACCTCACCGTGCTGCTGACGCGGATCGCCTTCCCCTATCTCCTGTTCATGTCGCTGGTCGCCTTCTATTCGGGCGTCCTCAACAGTCTCGGCCGGTTCGCGGCCGCCGCCGCCGCGCCGATCCTGCTCAACATCGTCCTGATCGGCGTCCTGATCGTCGTAGCCAGCCTCGGCTGGGGGGCGGAGCCGCGCTCCGGCCAGGCCATCGTCTGGGGGATCGCCGCGGCCGGGCTCGTCCAGCTCGCCATGCTGGTGGTGGCCGCGCGCCGCGCCGGCGTCTCCTTCAGGCTCGCGCGCCCGCGGTTGAGCCCCGGCGTGCGCCGGCTGCTCGCGCTCGGCATTCCCGGCGTGATCGCGGCGGGCATCACCCAGTTCAACCTGCTGATCGGCACGATCATCTCCTCGCTCCAGTCGGGCGCGCCCGCCTGGCTCTACTATGCCGACCGCATCTACCAGCTGCCGCTCGGCATGGTCGGCATCGCCATCGGCGTGGTGCTGCTGCCGGACCTGTCGCGCAAGCTCAAGGCCGACGACGCCGCCGGCGTGATGCGCACGCAGAACCGGGCGGTGGAGCTGTCCATGCTGCTCACCATTCCCGCCGCCGTGGCGCTCATCGCCATGCCGCTTCCGGTGGTCCACGTGCTGTTCCAGTACGGCGCGTTCACGGCCGGCGACACGACGGCGACCGCCCAGGCGCTGGCCGCCTTCGCGCTCGGCCTGCCGGCCTTCGTGCTCATCAAGGTGTTCTCGCCGAACTATTTCGCCCATGAGGACACGCGCACCCCCATGCTCTATGCCGGCGCGGGCATGCTGGTGAACGTGGCGGGCTCGCTGGCCATGTTCTTCGTCATCGGCCATGTGGGCATCGCGCTGGCGACGTCGCTCGCCGCCTGGGTCAATGCGGGGCTTCTGGGGCGCACGCTCGGCCTTCGCGGGCAGTTCGCCCCAGACGACCGGCTCGTGCGCCGCCTGCCGCGCGTCCTCCTGGCGAGCCTCGTCATGGGCGGCGTGCTGATCGCGCTCGTCGTGTGGCCGTTCGCCGACGTCTTCGTCGATGCGACGTCGACCACGATCAAGATCCCGGCGCTCGTCGCCCTCGTCGCCATCGGCATCGGCGTCTTCTTCGGCATTGCGCGCCTTCTCGGCGCGATCACGCTCGGCGAGCTCCTCCAGCTCGCGCGGAGGCGGTGAGCGGGTTTCTCTTGTTTGCGGCTGCACCGGCCCGCCCCCACCCGGCCCCCCACGGGATCATCATGTCATGGGTGGCCGGGTGGGGGCGCGGGCCGGTGCCGTTCTAAACGCAAGGACTCACGGGAATTCAGCGGGCACAGTCTTTCAGTCCGACATGCCCGCGGCACGGCGGGGGTTGGCTTCGCGCGGCGAATGCGCGATATAGCGGCGGCTTCATGGAGGACAGAATGACCGCTCCGACCAATCGGGTATTCTCCGGCGTCCAGCCGACGGGAAATCTGCATCTCGGCAACTATCTCGGCGCCATCTCGCGCTTTGCCGGCCTGCAGGACGACTATGAGTGCATCTATTGCGTCGTCGACATGCACGCCATCACCGTCTGGCAGGAGCCGCGCGAGCTGGAGCGCCATATCCGCGAGGTCACGGCCGCCTATCTCGCCGCCGGCATCGACCCGGACAGCCATATCGTGTTCAACCAGTCGCAGGTCGCAGAGCATGCCGAGCTCGCCTGGGTGCTGAACTGCGTGGCGCGGATCGGCTGGCTGAACCGGATGACCCAGTTCAAGGAGAAAGCGGGCAAGAACCGCGAGAACGCCTCCGTGGGGCTCTATGCCTATCCCGCCCTCATGGCCGCCGACATCCTCGTCTACCGCGCGACCCATGTGCCGGTCGGCGAGGACCAGAAGCAGCATCTGGAGCTGACCCGCGACGTCGCCACGAAGTTCAATCTGGATTTCGAGGAGTCGATCCGCGCGCTCGGCTACGAGGAGGGGTTCTTCCCGCTGCCGGAGCCGCTCATCACCGGCACGGCGACGCGCGTCATGAGCCTGCGCGACGGCACGAAGAAGATGTCGAAATCCGACCCTTCCGACCTGTCGCGCATCAATCTCACCGACGATGCCGACGCCATCGCCAAGAAGATCCGCAAGGCGCGCACCGACCCCGATCCGCTGCCGCACGAGGTCAAGGGGCTTGAAGCCCGGCCCGAGGCTGCCAATCTGGTGGGGGTGTATGCCGCGCTTGCCGGCGGCACGAGCGCCGATGTGCTGGCCGAGCATGGCGGCGCGCAGTTCGCCGATTTCAAGCAGGCGCTGATCGAGGTGGCCGTGGACAAGCTCGCGCCGGTCACCGGCGAGATGAACCGGCTGATGGCCGATCCCGGCCATATCGACCGGGTGCTGGCGGGCGGCGCGGACAAGGCCCGCGCCATCGCCGCGCCGATCTATGACGAAGTGCGCCGGATCGTCGGCTTCATCCGGTCGTGAGGCGCCACTTCGCAGAGCGGGAAAGCGGGTCCGGCACTCTGGACGCCGCCAGACCTTAGAATTATTGTAAAGAACGAGACGGGAACGGGCCCCGGGGCCTGTTCTCCAGCCAAACGGGCGCCAGGGAGCGCGACGAGATGTTCATCCAGACCGAAGCGACACCGAATCCGGCGACCTTGAAGTTCATCCCCGGCCGCGCCGTCCTGCCGGGCGACACGCGCGACTACCGGCAGGTGGACGATGCGGAAGCCTCGCCCCTCGCCCGCCGGCTGTTCGACGTGCCCGGCGTGACCGGCGTGTTCCTGGGCGACGACTTCATCGCCGTGACCAAGGCCGACGGCGAGTGGCAGCACCTCAAGCCCGCGATTCTCGGCGCGATCATGGAGCATTTCCTGTCCGACGCGCCGGTGCTCGCCGACGACGCGGAAGAGGCGACGGCCGGCGACGAGTTCTATGACGGCGCCGACGAGGAGATCGTGGAGACGATCAAGGAGCTTCTGGAGACGCGGGTCCAGCCGGCGGTCGCCCAGGATGGCGGCCACATCACCTTCCAGGGCTATCGCGACGGGGTGGTGTTCCTCAACATGCAGGGCGCCTGTTCCGGCTGCCCGAGCTCGACGGCCACGCTCAAGCACGGCATCGAGAACCTGCTTCGCCATTTCATCCCCGAAGTGAGCGAAGTTCGCCCGGTCTGACCGCCGGCTCCGTTCCCCCTTCCCACTCGGTGGACATGACACGGCCACTCGACACGGCAGCGCTTGAACAGATCTTCCGCACGGCACGCACCCATTCCGCCTGGACGGACCGGGCGGTGGAGGACAGCGTGCTGCGTGAGATCGTCGACCTTGCGAAGATGGGGCCGACCAGCGCGAACTGCCTGCCGGCCCGCTTCCTGTTCCTGAAATCGAAAGCCGCGAAGGACCGGCTCCGGCCGCATCTGTCGGAAGGCAATGTCGACAAGACCATGGCCGCGCCGGTCACCGCCATCGTCGCCTACGATCTGGAATTCTACGAGAGGCTGCCCGAGTTCTTTCCCCACAAGCCGGAGGCGCGCGGCTGGTTCGCCGGCAAGCCGAAGCTGATCGAGAAGACGGCCTTCCGCAACGGATCCCTCCAGGGGGCCTATTTCATCGTTGCCGCGCGTGCCCTCGGGCTCGATTGCGGCCCCATGTCGGGCTTCAAAAATGCCGGCGTGGACGCGGAGTTCTTCCCCGACGGCACCGTGAAGTCGAACTTCCTGTGCAATCTCGGCTATGGCGACCGCGCGAGCCTCCCGCCACGCGGGCCGAGGCCGTCTTTCGAGGAGATTGCGGAGATCCTCTGAGCGGGATCTCGCCAGCCGCCCATGAAAATCCTCGCACTCGATACGGCGCTCGACGCCTGTTCCGCCGCCGTCGTCGAGACCGAGGGCGGCGAGGCGCGCATCCTTGCCGAGCGCTGCGAGCCGATGGTGCGCGGCCATGCCGAGGCGCTGATGCCTATGGTCCAGGCGGTCATGGAGGAGGCCGGGCTGGCCTTCGCCGCGCTCGACCGGATCGGCGTGACAGTGGGGCCGGGCACCTTCACCGGCGTGCGGATCGGGCTTGCCGCCGCGCGCGGCCTCGCGCTCGCCGCGGACCGCCCGGCGGTCGGCGTCACGAGCCTCGAGGCGATCGCGGCCAATGCGGCCTGCGGGGATGCAAATCCGCAAGGCAGGCCGATCCTGGCCGCCATCGATGCGCGCCGCGGCGAACTCTATGTGCAGCGCTTCTCCGCCGCGCTCGACCCGCTGGACGAGCCGCGCGCCATGGCGCTGGAGGATGCGCGCGAGACCCTGCCGTTCGACACCTCCCTCCCGGTCGGCACGGGCGCGGTGCTGTTGACGGGCGAGGCCGGCCCCGTCGCGCCCCTGCCGCATGCGGCCCTCGTCGCCCGGCGTGCCGCGCTCAAGGTGCTGTCCGGCAAGCCGCCCGCGCCGCTCTATCTGCGCGCACCGGACGCCAAGCCCCAGGCCTCCCTCTTCGGGCCCCTCCGACCGGCGGGAGGGGCCGCGTGAGCCGGCCGATGGCGTCGGTCGTGGTCGAGCGCGCGACGCCGGGCCAGATCACCCTCTTGACCGCATTGCACCGCCACTGTTTCCAGAAGAGCTGGTCTGCGGCGGAGTTCGCCCGCCTGATGGCCATGCCGGGCGCGCTCGCGCTTCTCGCGCGCGCCGGGCCGGATGCGCCGGCGGCGGGCCTGCTTCTGGCGCGCGTGGCCGGCGACGAGGCGGAGATTCTCACCGTCGGGGTCATGCCCGCCGCGCGGCGCCGGGGGCTTGGCCGGGCGCTCCTGGAGGCGGCCGCGGACCGCCTCGCCGGCGAGGGCGCCGGGGCGCTCTTCATCGAGGTCGCGGTCACCAATGACGGCGCGCTCGGCCTCTATCGCGGACTGGGATTCGAGGAGGTCGGGCGGCGCGCGGACTATTACGATCTCGGCGGCGGGCGCCGCGAGGATGCGCTCGTCATGCGGCTCGCATTGCCGGGCCCGGCGATGCGGGCATAACCGGCGCGCGGACATTGCGTGCCCGGGCCTGACTTCCTATACCTTTCAGGAACGATCGGACCCCGGGAACCGCGCTCCGCGACGCGGCCAGGGCCAACGGGACGAGGTCATGACGAACCAGATCGAAAAGCTCTGCCTGAAGAAGGGCATGCGCATGACCGAGCAGCGCCGGGTCATCGCGCGCGTGATCGCGGACGCCACCGACCACCCCGATGTCGAGGAGCTCCACCGGCGCGCGGCCGCCATCGACGACCGCATCTCGATCGCCACCGTCTACCGCACCGTCAAGCTGTTCGAGGATGCGGGCATTCTGGAACGGCACGATTTCCGCGACGGGCGCTCGCGCTACGAGCCCGCGCCGGACAAGCATCACGATCACCTGATCGATATCGATTCCGGCGACGTGATCGAGTTCCGCAACGAGGAGATCGAGCGCCTCCAGGAGGCGATAGCGCGGCGGCACGGCTACAAGCTGGTCGACCATCGGCTGGAGCTCTATTGCGTACCGCTCGACGAGATGCCTGACGAGGAGGACACCTGAGCGCCGCCAGCGCTCCGGGACCGTCGCCCATGGGAACCTTGCGCGCCTTCGCCATCCTCGCCACGCTCACGCTCGTGACGCCGCCGCTGATGGTGCTGCAGTGGGTCCTGGTGAAGACCGGGGCCGGTTTCGCGCGGCGCCTGCCCCATCTCTATCACCGCGGGGTGGCGCGCCTTCTGGGGCTCGGGATCGCGGTGGTGGGCACGCCGGTCGCCTCCGGGCCCTGCCTCATGGCGGCGAACCATTCCTCCTGGCTCGACATCGTCGTGCTCAGCGCGGTCGCGCCGGTCTCCTTCGTGTCCAAGCGCGAGGTGGGCTCCTGGCCGATCTTCGGCACCTTCGCCAGGCTCCAGCGCACCGTCTTCATCGACCGTACGCGGCGGACGGCCACCGGCCAGTTCCGCGACGAGATGCAGGCCCGTCTCGCCTCCGGCGACACGCTCGTGCTGTTTCCGGAGGGCACGTCCAGCGACGGCAACCGCGTCCTGCCCTTCAAGAGCGCGCTGATGGGCGCGGCCGAGCGCACGGTCGGCGCGGATGAGCATCACGTTCCCGTCCAGCCGGTCACGGTCGCCTATACCGGGCTTCAGGGCCTGCCCATGGGCCGTGCCCGCCGGCCCTTCTTCACCTGGTATGGCGACATGGACCTCGCCCCCCATCTGTGGGAGGCTCTCAAGCTCGGGCCCGTCGACGTCACCGTGGTGCTGCACGAGCCCGTGACCGTGGACGATTGCGGCAGCCGCAAGGCGCTGGCCGCCCATTGCGAGGCGGCGGTCCGCCACGGCCTCGTCGGCGCCTTGACGGGCGGTGTGGAGGCCGATGCGCTCAGGAGCGGGCTTGACGCCGCGCCGCCAGAGGTGAAAAGGAAGGCGCCAGTAAACGCCTGAGCCTCCGGGCCGTCACGGAAATGACGGCGAAACCGGACCAGACTGACCATACCGGACCCCGAGCGAGCGCCCATGAAGGCCGAAACGAAGAAAGTGTTCATCAAGACCTATGGCTGCCAGATGAACGTCTACGATTCCGAACGGATGAGCGACGTCCTGGCGCCCATGGGCTTCGAGGAGACCGACGGGCCGGAGAATGCCGATCTGGTGATCCTCAACACCTGCCATATCCGCGAGAAGGCGGCGGAGAAGGTCTATTCGGAGATCGGCCGCATCCGCCAGCACAAGGAGGCGCGCGCCGCCGATGGCAAGCGCACGCTGGTCGCGGTCGCCGGCTGCGTCGCGCAGGCGGAGGGCGAGGAGATCGTGCGCCGCGCGCCCGCCGTCGACCTCGTCTTCGGGCCGCAGACCTATCACCGCCTGCCGCAGATCGTCGCGCGCGCGGTGAAGGGCCATGAGCCCGTCGTGGAGACGGAGTTTCCGGCGGAGGACAAGTTCGATCATCTCGCCGCCGCCCCGCGCGAGCGCACCATCGCGCGCGGCGTGACAGCCTTCGTGACCATCCAGGAGGGCTGCGACAAGTTCTGCACCTTCTGTGTCGTGCCCTATACGCGCGGCGCGGAGCTCTCCCGGCCCGTCTCGCGCATCGAGGCGGATGTGCGCCGGCTGGCGGAGGCGGGCGTGCGCGAGGTGACGCTGCTCGGCCAGAACGTCAACGCCTATCACGGCGAGGGGCCGGACGGGCGCGACTGGTCGCTCGGCCGGCTGCTTCAGCGCCTGTCGGAGATCGACGGGATCGAGCGGCTGCGCTATACGACCAGCCACCCCCGCGACATGGACGACGAGCTGATCGCCGCCCACGCCGACAATCCGAAGGTGATGCCCTATCTCCACCTGCCGGTGCAGTCGGGCTCCGACCGGGTGCTCAAGGCCATGAACCGCAAGCACACGGCCGGGACCTATCTGGAGATCGTCGAGCGGATCCGTGCCGGCCGGCCCGACATCGCCCTGTCGTCGGACTTCATCGTCGGCTTTCCCGGCGAGACGGAGGCCGATTTCGAGGCGACGCTCGCGCTGGTGCGCGCGGTCGGCTATGCGCAGGCCTATTCGTTCAAATACAGCCCCCGGCCCGGCACCCCGGCGGCGGAGATGGACAGCCAGGTGCCCGAGGCGGCCAGCGCGGAACGCCTGGCCGCGCTCCAGGCGCTGCTCGCCGACCAGCAGCGGGCCTTCAACGAGGCCTGCATCGGGCGGGAGATGGATATTCTGCTGGAGAAGCCCGGCCGCCGGCCGGGGCAGCTCGTCGGCCGGTCGCCCTATCTGCAGGCCGTGCATGTCGCCGGCGGGGACGCGGCGATCGGCGAAATGGCGCGCGTGCGCGTCAAGAGTATTGGCGCAAACAGCCTTTCGGCTGATATTGTGGGCGGGCAGGCCGAATCACCTGCCTGCTCCGCCTTGACCGCTTGAGGAGGTAAGAGGCATTGAGCCCGGCTCTGATCACGGGTGAGACCTGGGATAACGGCACGCGGCCGGAGACGGCGAACGAGGACACGCTGATCCTGGCTTTCGAGGACAACCGGCTGCTTCCCGCGTTGTTCGGCGAGCATGACGAGCATCTGGCACTGATCGAGGACCGTCTCGACATCGAGGCGACGCCGCGCGGCAACAGGGTTGCGCTGCGCGGTGGGGCACAGGCTTGCGAGATCGCACGCCAGGTCCTGGTCAATCTCTATGGCCGGCTGGAGCGCGGCCTGGAGGTCAATCGCGGCGAGGTCGAGGGCCAGGTCAAGCTGGTGCGCGGGCGCGCCCGCGGCGAGGGCGAGGCCGACGCCTCGATCCGGACCCGCCGCAAGGTCATCACGCCGCGCTCCCATACGCAGGGCCGCTATATCCGCGCGCTCAAGACCCATCAGCTCGTCTTCGGCACCGGCCCGGCCGGCACCGGCAAGACCTATCTGGCCGTGGCGACGGCGGCGGCCGCGCTGGCCGCCGGCGAGGTCGACCGGATCATCCTGTCGCGCCCCGCGGTGGAGGCGGGCGAGCGGCTGGGCTTCCTGCCCGGCGACATGAAGGAGAAGGTCGATCCCTATCTCCGTCCGCTCTACGACGCGCTCTACGACGTGACGCCCGGCAATCTGGTGGCGCGCGGCATGGCCGACGGGACCATCGAGATCGCGCCGCTCGCCTTCATGCGCGGGCGTACCCTGTCGTCGGCCTTCGTGATCCTCGACGAGGCGCAGAACACGACGCCGCAGCAGATGAAGATGTTCCTGACCCGGCTCGGCGAGGGCAGCCGCATGGCGGTGACCGGCGATCCCAGCCAGATCGACCTGCCGCCGGGAGCCGTCTCGGGGCTCGCCGATGCCGTGACGCGACTTGACGGCGTGGACGGCATTTCCCATGTGGCGTTCAGCAAGGTGGATATTGTGCGCCACCCGCTCGTCACGCGGATCGTGGACGCTTACGAGAGCGGCGAACGCAAGGCCCCGGAAAACGGATGAGAGCGCCTGTGGCCCGTTGAGGCGAGCGCTGGAGACGATGGACCTCGATATATTGGTTGAACAGGACGGCTGGACGCGGCTGGAGGCGCCCGAGGCGCTGGCGCGTGCCGCCGTCGGCGCCGCCCTGACGGTCGCGGGGCTGGACCCGGACGGCGATATCGAGCTTTGCGTGCGGTTTGCGGGCGACGACGAGGTCGCCGGGCTCAACGGCACCTATCGCGGCAAGCCCCGTCCCACCAATGTGCTGTCCTTTCCCGCCGATGGCGGGCCGGTCGCCGATGGCGCACCGAGGCTCCTCGGCGACATCGTTCTGGCCGACGGCGTGATCGCCCGCGAGGCCGAGGCGCAGGGAAAACCGTTGGCAACCCATGCGTGTCATCTTATCGTTCATGGAACGTTGCATCTTCTCGGCTACGATCATGAGGACGACGCCTCGGCGGAGATCATGGAGGCGCTGGAAGTGAAGGCGCTCGCGGCGCTTGGCCTGCCCGATCCCTACGGGGATCCGCAGCAGGCCGGCACGGCGTCCCCGCTCCCGGCACATTGACTGCACATCATGGACGACGACCCCCAATCTACCACCAACCTTCCCGTACCCGTCGCCGACCGCTCCGGGGCGAACGGGCACGATGACCGTTCGGGCCTTGCTCATGTCTGGCAACGGCTGAGGACCCTGCTCGGCCATGGGGAAGGAACCTCCTTCCGGCAGAGCCTGGAGGGCATGATCGAGCAGCACGAGCATGCCGGGACCGGCGCGGAGGTCACGCCGGAAGCCCGCTCCATGCTGCTGAACATCCTGGAGTTCTCCGGGCTGCGCGTCGACGACGTTATGGTGCCGCGCGCCGACATCATCTCCATCGACGAGATGGCGCCGGTGAGCGAGCTTCTGGCGCTGTTCGCCGACGCCAACCATTCGCGCCTGCCGGTCTATCGCGAGACGCTCGACGAGCCCGTCGGCATGGTCCACATCAAGGACCTTCTGAGCTGGCTTGCCCGGTCCGGCGCGCCGTCCGGCAACGGCAAGGACGGGGGGAAGATGCCGGCAAGCGGCCTCCCGAACAGCTGGCGCTCGGCGAGGCCTCGCTCTCCATGCCGCTCAAGCAGACCGGCCTCGTCCGCGAGATCCTGTTCGTGCCGCCCTCCATGCCGGCCGCGGACCTTCTGGTGAAGATGCAGTCGACGCGCAACCACATGGCGATCGTGGTCGACGAATATGGCGGCACGGACGGGCTGGTCTCCATCGAGGATATCGTGGAGGAGATCGTGGGCGACATCGCCGACGAGCACGACGAGGAAGGCCCGATGGTGCGCGCTGCCGAGGACGGCGTCTATATCGCGGATGCGCGCGCGCCCATCGAGGAGCTCGAGGAGCTCCTGCATGTGGACCTCCTGCCCGACGAGCGCGAGGAGGATGTCGACACGCTGGGCGGCCTCATGTTCTCGCTGCTGGGCCGCGTGCCGGTGCGCGGCGAGCTCGTGCGCCATGGCGGCGGGCTCGAATTCGAGGTGCTGGAGGGCGATCCGCGGCGCCTGAAGAAGATCAGGATCCACACCAACCCGCCGCCGCGCGCCGGGGCACGGCGCACCCAGGCGCCCCAGTCCGCCCAGCCGGCCCGCAGCGCGGCCGGGCAGGAGGCCGATACCGGCAGCCCGTGATGCGGCGCGCGACATAACCGCGCCACACATTCCGCCCATGTCCTTGTATAGTGCGCGTGATTCGCGGGCCGGCGGCCCCGTGCCTCGCGCATGCGGGAGTTGGCGCGCTTTCGGGAAGGGCGAACACACCCCTTCTTCAATCGGACTCGATTGAAGCGCCAAAAGCGGATCGAGTCCGAAGTGCCAGAGCGACGTGTCTCGCGTCCGACAGGACCGGGTCGTTCTGGTGGAGTGCGAACGGATCCATTGGCAGTCGGGTCGGTCCGGCGTCAGGCATCAGGGGCTGGATGAACGCAATCGCGGCGAAACTCGGTCGGCTCACGGGGTGGCGGCGCTTGCTCGTGGCCGCGCTTCTTGGCTGTCTCGCCGCGTTTGCCATGCCACCGGCCGATCTCTGGGCCGCCCTCATCGTCGCCATGACCGCGATGGTCTGGCTCCTCGACGGCGCATCCGCCGGCGGCGTGTCGCGCGGCCGTGCCATGCGACGCGCCTTCGGCGTGGGCTGGGCGTTCGGCTTCGGCTATTTCCTCGTCGGCCTCGTCTGGATGGCGGAGGCCTTCCTGGTCGATGCCGATCAGTTCGCCTGGATGATCCCCTTCGCCGTCACGGCGCTGCCGGCGGGGCTGGCGGTGTTCTGGGGCGCGGGTGCGGCGCTCGCCATGGTCTCGTGGCGCCCCGGGCCGGGGCGGATCTTCGCGCTGGCCGCGGCCCTGGCCGCGACGGAATGGCTGCGCGGCCACATCTTCACGGGCTTTCCCTGGAACGCGCCGGGCTATGCTGTCGCGGGACTTGCGCCCCTGTCGCAGCTCGCCGCCCTTGTCGGCGTCTACGGGCTGAGCCTGCTCGTCGTGCTGGTCGCGGCGACGCCGGCCCTTCTCGCCGACCGGCCGGCGCGCGCCGTGCCGAGGATTTCCGTTGTCGTCGCAGCCATGCTGCTCGTCGCGGCCGGCTGGGCGTTCGGAGACCGTCGGCTCGCCGCCGCGCGCGACGGGGGTGCCGGCGGGCCCATGCTGCGCATCGTCCAACCCTCCATCCCCCAGCGCGACAAATGGAAACCGGAGCTTCGCGCGGATATCTTCGCGCGCTATCTGGCGCTGTCGAACAAGCCGACCGCACAGGCGCCGGGCGGCCTGCGCGATATCGACGTGCTGATCTGGCCGGAGAGCGCCATTCCCTTCCTGCTGGAGGAGCGGCCCGACGCCCTGCGCGCCGTGGCGTCGCTCCTGCCGGACGGTACGGTGCTGATCACCGGCGCCATCCGGCGCGAGGCGACTGGCACGGCGGTCGATGCGCGCTCGCGCCTCTATAACAGCGTCCTCGTGCTCGACGATGCGGCCTCGGTGCGCGGCCGCTACGACAAGTGGCACCTCGTGCCTTTCGGCGAATATCTGCCGTTCGAGCGCTGGCTCGAACCGCTGGGGTTCCGCCAGCTCGTCACGGTGCCCCTGAGCTTCTCCTTCGGCGAGGGCCCGGAGACGCTCGATGTCGACGGCCTTCCCCCGGTCGGCCCGCTCATCTGCTACGAGGCGATCTTCCCGGGCCGCGTCACCGATCCGGGACGGCGGCCGGGATGGCTGCTCAATGTCACCAACGATGCCTGGTTCGGGACCTCGATGGGCCCCTATCAGCACTTTGCTCAGGCGCGCTTTCGTGCCATAGAGGAGGGGCTTGCCCTGGTCCGTGCGGCCAATACGGGCATATCGGGTATCGTCGACCCCTATGGCCGGGTCGAACGGCGGCTCGGTCTCAATCAGACGGGCGTGATCGACGGTCCATTGCCCCGTGCGCTGGAGCCGACGGTCTATTCGCGAATCGGCGATTGGGGACTTCTGGCGCTGGTCATCGCGGCCTGGGCACTCGCCCGAGGGTTGCCGGCGCCGAACCGGAGAGAGCCGCCCACCCCTTCCAGGGTGGGTTAATTTAGCGATTACAAGGCGATAAGGATTGGTTAGTGAACTTGGATATCTTTGGTTTGCATCGCTTGAAAACCTATACTAGCTTACCTTTCGCCATCTGCTATACAATCGTGTCGTGTAAGCAATCAAACGTTTACAAACGCCTGCAGGGGGCGTCATAGTCAGACCGGGGGCGGTCGGTCTGAGGGGCAAGTATGGTCAAGAGGAATCCGAACCCTATTGATGTCCATGTCGGCAGTCGGGTGCGCATGCGCCGGATGTTGATCGGCATGAGTCAGGAAAGGCTGGGCGAACAGCTCGGGCTCACCTTCCAGCAGGTTCAGAAATACGAGAAGGGATCCAACCGCGTCAGCGCGAGCCGTCTCTACCAGATGGCCAAGATCCTCGGTGTGCCGGTCCAGTATTTCTTCGAGGGCCTGCCGCAGGAATCGGTCGGCAATTACGAGGCTGGCTTCGCGGAGAGCGCGGGCGAACCGACGATCATGAACTTTCTGACCAGCTCGGAAGGTCTCCAGCTCAACAAGGCCTTCACGCAGATTGCCGATGTGTCCGTTCGGCGCAAGGTCGTGGAGCTCGTCAGAGCGATCGCGGGCGATCGGCACGAACACGACTGACCGCCGGAAGCGGAGACCCTACCCGGGTTCCGCTCGCGGTCTTGCCCCTGCCGTGCTTGGCGCTTGACCCGGTCCCCGTTCCTTGCCAGAACACCGTCGCTCCATCTGCGGCCTCGGGCGCTGGGGCCTGCCGTCTGCGCCCGCCGGGATGCAGGGGCTGTCGGGTTCGAATTGACTTGAAACGGCGTCCCGCCAGATCGGATAATTCGGCCTTGTTCGAGGGTCGGGGCGGCTCAGCCGCGTCCGACGGGACAGGACGGCGGTCCAGATGGTGGAGCGCCGCGGCCCGCCGGGCGAGGGACGCTCCGGGCGGCATGTCGGTCAATTCGATGGAGCGGAGTCCCCCGTGGCAAGGAAAAGCTACCTGTTCACCAGCGAGTCGGTGGCCGAGGGCCATCCCGACAAGGTCTGCGACCGCATCTCCGACGCGGTCGTCGATGCCTATCTCGCGGTCGAGCCGCACGCGCATGTGGCCTGCGAGACCCTGACCACGACCAACCGCATCGTCATTGCCGGCGAGGTGCGCGGCCCGGAAACGATCACCAGGGACCATATCGTCGATATCGCCCGCGCCTGCGTGCGCGATATCGGTTACGAGCAGGACGGCTTCCACTGGAAGACCGCCGAGGTCGATGTCTATCTGCATGCCCAGTCGGTCGATATCGCCAGGGGTGTCGATGCCGCCGGCAACAAGGACGAGGGCGCGGGCGACCAGGGCATCATGTTCGGCTTTGCCTGCCGCGAGACCGGCGTGCTGATGCCGGCGCCGATCTATTATTCCCACCAGATCCTGAAGAGCATGGCGGAGGCGCGTCATTCCGGCGCTCAGCCGGATCTCGGGCCCGACGCGAAGAGCCAGGTGACGCTGCTCTACGAGAACGGCAAGCCGGTGCGCGCGGCCTCGGTGGTGGTGTCCACCCAGCATTCGCCGGATGTCTCGATCGACGATGTGCGCGAGATCGTGCGCCCCTATGTGCTCGACGTTCTGCCCGAGGGCTGGATGTGCCCGGAGGACGAGTTCTACGTGAACCCGACGGGCCGTTTCGTGATCGGCGGGCCGGACGGCGATGCCGGGCTCACAGGGCGCAAGATCATCGTCGACACCTATGGCGGCGCGGCCCCCCATGGCGGCGGGGCCTTCTCCGGCAAGGACCCCACCAAGGTCGACCGGTCCGCCGCCTATGCCTGCCGGTATCTCGCCAAGAACGTCGTCGCCGCGGATCTGGCCGACAAGTGCACCATCCAGATCTCCTATGCCATCGGCGTGTCGAAGCCGCTTTCGCTCTATGTCGACACCCATGGCACGGGCCGGGTGGACGAACAGAAGCTCGAAAGCGTGCTGTCGGAGCTCGTCGACCTGTCGCCGCGCGGCATTCGCGAGCATCTCAAGCTCGACCGTCCGATCTATGCGCGCACCGCGGCCTACGGGCATTTCGGACGCGAGCCGGAGCCCGATGGCGGGTTCTCCTGGGAGCGGGTCGATCTGGTGGACGCGCTACGCTCCGCATTCGGCTGAAGCGGGGCGGGGTACGCGTCTTCCGCAGGCCGCAGGCCGATACGACGATGAGCAAGCCCATGACGACCAAGGCCCAAGCCGCGCCGGGCGAACGCTCGCGCGGCCAGCTCTTCGGCCGGCGCAAGGGCCACAGGCTGCGCCCGCGCCAGCTCCGCCTGGTGGAGGAGATGCTGCCCGGCCTGCGCGTCTGCCTCGATGGCCTGCGGGCGCACGGCCCGGCGGCGCTGTTCGACCGGCCCGTGCGCGAGGTCTGGCTGGAGATCGGCTTCGGCGGCGGCGAGCATCTGGCCTGGCAGGCCGCACACAATCGCGATATCGGCATGATCGGCGCGGAGCCCTTCGTCAACGGCGTGGCCAAGCTCCTCGCCGCTATCGAGGATGAGGGGCTCGGCAATATCCGCATCCATGACGACGATGCCCGCCCGCTGCTGGAGGCCCTCCCGGACAACAGTCTCGACCGCGTCTTCGTGCTGTTCCCGGATCCCTGGCCCAAGGCACGCCACCGCAAGCGCCGCTTCGTCTCGCACGAGACGGTCGGCGAGCTCCACCGCATCCTCAGGCCCGGCGGGACGTTGCGCTTCGCCAGCGACATCGCCGACTATGTCCGCTGGACGCTCGCCCATATCCGCGCCCATGGCGGGTTCGAGTGGACGGCGGAGCATCCCCGCGACTGGCGCGAGCGGCCCCGGGACTGGCCGGGCACGCGCTACGAGGCCAAGGCGCGCGGGGCGGGCCGGCGCTGCGCCTATCTGTCGTTCCGGCGCGCCTGACGGGGCCGTGACGGCGGCGCGCCGGCCCCGCGAGTGCCCATCGCACTTGCGAATGTGCGCGGACGCGCTATATTGCAGGGGCAGTAGGTCATTCTCATAAGCACCGACATGCCGGATATGCAGGCCGGCATGGTCGGATTGTGTGAGAGTGGGCCCCGGAGGGGTCCGCTTTTTTTGTTATTGGCAGGTGTGGCAAGACGCGGAAGCCATGTCGGAACGTGGGATGGATGAGCGGCTCGCCCGCGAGGAGGGGCCCGCCCGGATCGTCGCGGGGCTCGTTGAGCCCGTGATCGAGGATATGGGCTACAGGCTGGTGCGCGTGCGCGTCACCGGGCAGAACGGCGCCACGCTGCAGATCATGGCCGAGCGGCCCGACGGCACGATGACCATCGACGATTGCGAGACGGTCAGCCGCGCGGTCTCCCCGCTCCTGGACGTCGAGGACCCCATGCCCGGCGAATACATGCTGGAAGTGTCCTCGCCCGGGATCGACCGGCCGCTGGTCCGGCTGGAGGATTTCGACCGCTGGTCCGGCCATCAGGCGCGGGTCGAGCTCGTTGCCGGGCTCGAGGGCCGCCGCCGGTTCCGCGGTGTTCTCCTCGGCACGGAGACGGACGAGGGCTCGGTGACGCTTCGGCTGGACGAGGATGGCGAGACCGTCTCGCTTGCCTTTGCCGACATTGCGGAGGCGCGGCTCGTGATGACGGATGCTTTGATCAAGGAGTCCCTGGCGCGCGGTATGCATGGGGACGATCGGAACTAGACGGCAATCCGGAGGCTGCCGGCCCCGGGGCCACGACATGGCTGGAGTTCAGATGCGATGACGGAAACAGCGGTTAGCGCGAACAGGCTTGAGCTGCTGCAGATTGCCGACGCGGTGGCGCGCGAGAAATCGATCGACAAGGAGGTCGTTCTCCAGGCGATGGAGGATGCCATCCAGCGTGCCGCGCGCTCGCGCTACGGCAGCGAGAACGAGATCCGCGCCGAGATCGATCCCAAGACCGGCGAGATGCGGCTGGCCCGCCTCCTGGAGGTGGTCGAGGAGGTGGAGAACGAGCATACCCAGATCAGCCTGGCCGATGCCCGCCACCGCAATCCGGCCGCCCGGATGGGCGATTTCATCTCCGAGGAGCTGCCGCCCATCGACTTCGGCCGGATCGCGGCGCAGAACGCCAAGCAGGTGATCGTCCAGAAGGTCCGCGAGGCCGAGCGCGAGCGCCAGTTCGAGGAGTACAAGGACCGCATCGGCGACGTCATCCACGGCGTGGTCAAGCGCGTGGAATACGGCAATGTCATCGCCGATCTCGGGCGCGCGGAGGCCATCATGCGGCGCGACGAGGCGCTGCCGCGCGAGACCTTCCGCAATGGCGACCGGATCCGTGCCTTTATCTTCGACGTCCGCCGCGAGCAGCGCGGGCCGCAGATCTTCCTGTCGCGCACCCGGCCGGAATTCATGGCCAGGCTGTTCGCCCAGGAGGTCCCCGAGGTCTACGACAATATCGTGGAGATCGTCTCGGTGGCGCGCGATCCCGGCAGCCGCGCGAAGATCGCGGTGCGCTCCAAGGATTCCTCCATCGACCCCGTGGGCGCCTGCGTCGGCATGCGCGGCAGCCGCGTCCAGGCGGTGGTCAACGAGCTCCAGGGCGAGAAGATCGACATCATTCCCTGGTCGCCGGACGCCGCGACCTTCATCGTCAACGCGCTGGCGCCCGCCGAGGTCGCCAAGGTGGTGCTGGACGAGGATGCCGAGCGCATCGAGGTCGTGGTGCCCGACGACCAGCTCTCGCTGGCCATCGGCCGGCGCGGCCAGAATGTCCGCCTCGCCTCGCAGCTCACCGGCTGGGATATCGACATCCTGACGGAAGCGGAGGAATCGGAGCGCCGCCAGAAGGAGTTCGCCGAGCGCACCCAGACCTTCATGGACGCGCTCGATGTCGACGAGATGCTCGCCCAGCTCCTCGCCTCGGAGGGTTTCGACTCCGTGGAGGAGGTCGCCTATGTGGCGCTGGAGGACATCGCCGAGATCGAGGGCTTCGACGAGGGCATGGCCCAGGAGCTCCAGATGCGCGCGCGCGAGCATCTGGAGAAGGTGGCCGCCGAGCAGGAGGCCCGCCGCAAGGAGCTCGGCGTCGAGGATGAGCTCGCCGAGATCGAGGGTATCACGCCGGCCATGATGGTCGCGCTCGGCGAGGACGACGTGAAGACGGTGGAGGATCTCGCCGGCTGCGCGACCGACGAGCTGGTCGGCTGGGTCGAGCGCCGCAAGGGCGAGGACAATGTCCGCCATCCCGGCGCGCTCTCCGCGCTGGACGTCAGCGCGGCCGAGGCGGAGGCCATGATCATGGCGGCGCGCGTCAAGGTGGGCTGGATCACGCCGGAGGAGGCCGAGCCCGACGCGGAGCTCGCCGATGAGGAAGTGGGAGAGAGTGAGAGCGAGGAAGGCGATAGCGGGGAGGCCGGCAATCCCGACCAGTGACACCGGACGGGACGAGGCCACCCGGGCGGACGGGAGCGAGGCGCGGGCCAATGGCCGCACCTGCATCGTAACGCGCGAGGTCAAGCCGGCCGAGACGATGATTCGCTTCGTCCTGTCGCCGGATGGTATGGTCGTGCCCGACCTCAAGCGCGAGCTGCCGGGACGCGGCGTCTGGGTCAGCGCGCGCGCCGACATGGTGGCCGCCGCTGCCGGCAAGGGCCGCTTCGCCCGGGGGTTCCGCCGGCCGGTCGAGGTGATGCCCGATCTGGCCGGGACAGTGGGGCGGCTGCTTTGCGAGCGGGCGCTCGGCTATCTGAGCCTCGCCAATCGTGCCGGCCTCGTCGTCGCCGGGTTCGGAAAGGTTTCCGACGCCATCGCGGCCGGCACCGTCAAGGTGCTCGTGGAGGCGCGCGACGGCGCGCCGGACGGGCGCCGCAAACTCATGGGGCGGGTTCGCGCACGCCCCGAAAACACGATCGAGCATGCCGACATGTTCGATTCGGCCCAAATCAGTTTGGCATTGGGCCGCGCAAATGTGATACATGCTGCCATCAGTGCGGACGGGCTGACCGAGGCGTTTCTGGCCGCGGCCCGGAAATTCGAAGCCTATTGGCAGGAAACCGCAAACTCTAGCTGCGCTGCAGGATCCGTTTAGGAATGAGCGAAACGAAGGACACCAACGACCGCAGGACCTCTCAGGGTGGGCGCACGCTTTCCGTGCGCCGGACCGTGGAGCAGGGACGCGTGCGCCAGAATTTCTCCCATGGCCGCTCCAAGCAGGTGGTCGTGGAGAAGAAGCGCAAGCGCATGGTCGCACAGCCCGGCAAGGGTTCGGACGCCGGCGCGCAGGACACCGCGCAGGCGCCGGAGACCGAAGCCCCGGTCGAGCGCCCGCGCGAGCCCGTCCGGCGCGAGCCCGTCTCCCCGCCGAGCGGTCCGCGCTCCGGCGTGGTCTTGCGCACGCTGACCGACGAGGAACGCGACGCCCGCGGTCGCGCGCTCGCCGAGGCCCGCCAGCGCGAGATCGAGGAGCGCGAGCGCGCCGAGCAGGAGGCTCAGCGCCGCGCCGAGGAAGAGCGCCAGCGCCGCGAGCGCGAGGCCGCCGAGGCGAAGGCCGCCGAGGAAGAGGCCCGCCGCGTCGCCGAGGAAGAGGCGAAGGCCGCAGAAGAGGCCGCGAAGGCCAAGGAGGCCGGCGCCGAGGAGAGCGGTGGCAAGGCCGCACAGGCGGAACAGCCGGCCGAGGCCGCCGCCGCCGGACCGGACGCTGTGCCCGACGGTGCGCCGGGGCGCGACGACAAGTCCGCGCCGCGCCGCACCGCCACGCCGCGCCGCGAGGACAAGACGCCGCCGCGCACCAAGAGCGAGCCGGAACGCCGCCGCGGCAAGCTGACCATTACCAAGGCGCTCGAGGGCGACGAGGCGCGCGAGCGCTCGCTTGCCTCCATCCGCCGCCGCCAGGAGCGTCAGAAGAAGCAGTCCGCCGCGATGCAGCAGTCGCGCGAGAAGATCTCGCGCGAGGTGATCGTCCCGGAGGCGATCACGATCCAGGAGCTCGCCAACCGCATGGCCGAGCGCGCCGTCGATGTCATCAAGCTCCTGATGAAGCAGGGGCAGATGCTCAAGATCAACGACGTCATCGACGCCGACACCGCCGAGATCATCGCCGAGGAGATGGGCCACCGGGTCAAGCGCGTGTCGGAGGCCGATGTCGAGATGGGGCTCATGGGCGACGAGGATGCGCCGGACGACATGGTGTCCCGCGCGCCGGTCGTCACCGTCATGGGCCATGTCGACCACGGCAAGACCTCGCTGCTCGACGCGATCCGCAAGGCCGACGTCGTGACCGGCGAGGCCGGCGGCATCACCCAGCATATCGGCGCCTATCAGGTCGAGACACCGGGCGGCACGGTCACCTTCGTCGACACGCCGGGCCACGAGGCCTTCACAGCCATGCGTGCGCGCGGTGCCAAGGTGACGGACCTCGTCGTGCTCGTGGTGGCCGCCGATGACGGCGTCATGCCCCAGACGGTAGAGGCCATCAACCACGCCCGCGCGGCGGAGGTGCCGATCATCGTGGCGATCAACAAGATCGACAAGCCCGATGCCGATCCCCAGCGCGTGCGCACCGAGCTGCTCCAGCACGAGATCGTGGTGGAGAGCATGGGCGGCGACACGCTCGAGGTCGAGGTCTCCGCGGCCAAGCGCACCAATCTCGACAAGCTGCTGGACGCGATCCTGCTGCAGTCGGAGATCCTGGAGCTCAAGGCCAATCCGGACCGCCCCGCCGACGGCGTCGTGGTCGAGGCCCAGCTCGACAAGGGCCGCGGCCCCGTGGCCACCGTGCTCATCCAGCGCGGCACGCTCAATGTCGGCGACATCTTCGTGGCCGGCTCCGCCTGGGGGCGCGTGCGTGCGCTCATCAACGACCGCGGCAGCAATGTGGACAGCGCCGGCCCCTCCGTGCCGGTCGAGGTTCTCGGGCTGCACTCCACGCCGGAGGCCGGCGACCAGTTCGTCGTGGTCGACGCCGAGCAGCGGGCCCGCGAGATCACCGACTACCGCGAGCGCAAGCGCCGCGAGCTGAAGGGGGCGCCGTCATCCGCGCGCGCCTCGCTCGAGCAGATGATGAGCCAGCTCAAGGAGGGTGCCCGCAAGGAGGTGCCGGTGCTCATCAAGGCCGACGTGCAAGGCTCCGCGGAAGCGATCGTGCAGGCGCTGGAGAAGCTCGGCAACGAGGAGGTCCACGCTCAGGTCGTGCTCTACGGCGTCGGCGGCATCTCCGAATCCGACGTGACGCTGGCCTCCGCCTCGAACGCGGTGATCCTCGGCTTCAATGTGCGTGCCAACAAGCAGGCGCGCGAAGCGGCCGACCAGTCCGGCATCGAGGTGCGCTACTACAACGTCATCTACGATCTCGTGGACGACGTGAAGGCGGTCATGGAAGGCCTGCTCGCCCCGACGGTGCGCGAGGAGTTCCTCGGCAATGCCGAAGTGCTGGAGGTCTTCTCGGTCTCCAAGGTCGGCAAGGTCGCCGGCTGCCGCGTCACCGACGGCACCGTGCAGCGCGGTGCCAAGGTGCGGCTCATCCGCGACAATGTCGTCATCCACGAGGGTACGCTCTCGACGCTCAAGCGCTTCAAGGACGAGGTCCGCGAGGTCGTGGCCGGCCAGGAGTGCGGCATGGCGTTCGAGAACTATCAGGACATGCGTCCCGGCGACGTCGTGGAATGCTACAATGTCGAGGAGGTCGCCCGCACGCTCGACTGATCGGGCGGACGGGCAGGCCCCCGGGCTCGCCGATCGATCCTCCCTCTCCCCCGCATGACGGCATGTGCGGAGAGGGATGGAGATCGGCCTGTTTCGCATTATCGGAACGGTTTTGATCCATGCGTCAGGCAAAGGCACCCAGCCAGCGGCAATTGCGCGTCGGCGAGCTGATCCGCCACGCGCTCGCCGATATCCTCAATCGCGGCGAGGTGAGCGATCCCGATCTCGACGGGCGCGCGATCACCGTTCTCGAGGTCGCCATGACCCCCGATCTCAAGCACGCGACGGCCTATGTCCGCCCGCTGGTCGACGCCGACAGCGAGGCGGTGATGGCCGGGCTCGACCGCAGCCGCAAGCGGTTCCGGTCCGCGCTCGCCCCCAAGGTGAGGCTCAAGTTCCTCCCCGACCTGAGGTTCAGGCGCGACACCTCCCTCGATTATGCCCGCAAGGTCGACGCGATCCTGGCCCGTCCGGATGTCGCGCGCGATCTCGACGCCGGCGAGGACTGATCTTCAGGAGTGACTGGACATGGCGCGCAGGCGCAAGGGCGATCCCGTGAATGGATGGGTTGTTCTCGACAAGCCCGTCGGCACCACCTCGACGCGGGCCGTGGCGATGGTGAAGCGCATGTTCAATGCGCAGAAGGCGGGCCATGCCGGCACGCTCGATCCGCTCGCCACGGGCATCCTCCCCGTCGCGCTCGGCGAGGCGACCAAGACCGTGCAGTTCGCCATGGAGGGCGAGAAGATCTACCGCTTCACCGTGAAGTGGGGAACGGAGACCGACACCGACGACGCGGAGGGCGAGGCGGTGGAGGAAAGCGCGGACCGGCCGTCCAGGGCCGGGATCGAGGCGCTCTTGCCGTCCTTTACCGGCACCATCATGCAGGTTCCGCCGCAATATTCCGCGATCAAGGTGGATGGCGAGCGCGCCTACGACCTCGCGCGCGACGGCGAGGAGGTCGCGCTGGAGGCGCGTCCCGTCGAGATCGACCGGCTGGTGCTGGTCGACATGCCCGACGGCGACCATGCCGTCTTCGAGACCGAATGCGGGCGGGGCACCTATGTGCGCGCGCTCGCCCGCGACATGGGCCGCGCGCTCGGCTGCCTCGGCCATGTCCAGGCCCTGCGACGGATCCGGGTCGGGCCGTTCGACGAAGACGATGCGATTTCTCTGGAAGAACTGGAGGAATTGAGCCATAAAGACGCGGGGCCAGAGGCCCTGATGGACGTTCTTCGTCCTGTCGAGACCGCGCTGGACGACATCCCGGCGCTGGCCGTCGACAGTACGGAGGCGGCTCGCCTCAAGAGAGGCCAGCCTGTCATCATGCGCGGACGGGACGCGCCTGTTCTCCAAGGCACCATACTTGTCGAGCACCGGGGAATGCCGGTCGCCCTGGCAGAGGTGTCGCAGGGGGCGCTGAAGCCGAAGCGTGTGTTCAACATGACCTGACAGGGATGTCGGGTCGCGAAAGTGATCTGAAGGAGTAGAACGGACGATGTCGATTACGCAGGAACGCAAGCGCGAGCTTATCGGCGAATATGCCACCGGCACCAACGATACGGGCTCGCCCGAGGTCCAGGTCGCGATCCTCACCGAGCGGATCCGGAACCTGACCGAGCATTTCCAGACGCACAAGAAGGACAACCATTCCCGCCGCGGCCTGCTCAAGCTGGTCAGCCAGCGCCGCAAGCTGCTCGACTATGTCAAGGTGCGCGACGTGGAACGCTATCGGGCCCTGATTCAGCGGCTGGGTATCCGCCGCTAGACCGCAAAGGTCGGCCGGGGCGCACTGGCGCGCCCCGGGGCCCCCTGCATCAGGCAGGGACCCCATGACCCCCTGAACGTCGGCAATGGGGCCGGCGTTCACCCGGCCCATCGGGGGTGCCGCCTCATGGTGTGGATGACGCAGGCGAAGGTGGCGAAGGGCTCCAAGGAAGGTTTTAGACATGTTTGATATCCATACCGAGGAAATCGAGTGGGGCGGCCGCCCGCTCAAGCTTGAAACCGGGCGGATCGCCCGCCAGGCCGACGGTGCGGTGATGGTGACCTATGGCGAGACGACGGTTCTTGCCACCGCGGTCGCCGAGCGCACGCCGAAGACCGGCATCGATTTCTTCCCGCTGACCGTGAACTACCAGGAAAAGACCTACGCCGCCGGCAAGATTCCCGGTGGCTTTTTCAAACGCGAAGGGCGCCCGACGGAGAAGGAGACCCTGGTCTCCCGCCTGATCGACCGGCCGATCCGCCCGCTCTTCGCCAAGGGCTTCAAGTGCGAGACGCAGGTCATCGCGACCGTGCTCTCCCACGACATGGAGAACGACCCCGACATCGTCGCCATGGTGGCGGCATCGGCCGCGCTGACCCTGTCCGGCATCCCGTTCCTGGGGCCGATCGGAGCCGCGCGCGTCGGCTTCGCCGATGGCGAATATGTGCTCAATCCGACGCTCGACGAGATGGACGACACCAAGCTCGACCTCGTCGTGGCCGGCACGGGCGACGCCGTCCTGATGGTGGAATCGGAGGCTCATGAGCTCTCCGAGGACGACATGCTCGGCGCCGTGATGTTCGGGCACAAGAACTTCCAGCCGGTGCTGGAAGCCATCATCCGCCTGGCGGAGAAGGCCGCGCGCGAGCCGCGCGACATCGAGATTCCCGACAACAGCGAGCTCGTCGCCAAGGTGAAGGAGATCGCCGCCGACGATCTCTCCGCCGCCTACAAGATCGTCGACAAGATGGAGCGTCGCGACGCTGTCGACGCGGCCAAGGAGAAGGTTCTTGCCGCGCTGTGTCCGGAAGGCGCGGAGGATGCTCCGGACCCGGTCGCGGTCGGCGGTGCCTTCAAGACGCTCGAGAAGGAGATCGTGCGCGGCGGCATTCTCGACACCGGCAACCGGATCGACGGGCGCACGCTGACCGATGTCCGCCCGATCGTGGCGGAGGTCGGCGTCGTGCCGCGGGCCCATGGCACGGCCCTGTTCACGCGCGGCGAGACGCAGGCTCTGGTGTTCACCACGCTCGGCACGGGCGAGGACGAGCAGTTCGTGGACGCGCTGGAAGGCACCTACAAGGAGCGCTTCCTGCTGCACTACAACTTCCCGCCCTTCTCGGTCGGCGAGACCGGCCGCGTCGGCTTCACCGGCCGCCGCGAGGTGGGCCACGGCAAGCTCGCCTGGCGCGCCATCCGCCCGGTCCTGCCCGGCGGCGACCAGTTCCCCTACACGATCCGCGTGGTCTCCGAGATCACCGAGTCGAACGGCTCGTCCTCCATGGCGACCGTGTGCGGCACCTCGCTTGCGCTGATGGATGCGGGCGTTCCGCTCACTCGTCCGGTGGCCGGCATCGCCATGGGGCTGATCAAGGAGGACGACCGCTTCGCCGTCCTCTCCGACATCCTGGGCGACGAGGACCATCTCGGCGACATGGACTTCAAGGTCGCCGGCACGGGCGACGGCGTGACCTCGCTGCAGATGGACATCAAGATCGCCGGCATCACCGAGGAGATCATGCGCCAGGCCCTGCATCAGGCCAGGGACGGGCGCCTGCACATTCTCGGCGAGATGTCGAAGGCGCTCGAGGAGGCCCGCCCGGGCCTCGGCGAGTACGCCCCGCGCATCGAGGTGATGAACATCCCCGTCGACAAGATCCGCGACGTGATCGGCACGGGCGGCAAGGTCATCCGCGAGATCGTGGAGAAGACCGGCGCCAAGATCGACATCGCCGACGACGGCACGATCAAGATCGCGTCTTCCAGCGGCGATGCCATCGAGGCGGCGATGAAGTGGATCAAGTCCATCACGTCGGAGCCCGAGGTCGGCGAGATCTACGAAGGCACGGTCGTCAAGGTCGTCGATTTCGGCGCCTTCGTGAACTTCTTCGGCCCGAAGGACGGTCTGGTCCATATCTCCGAGCTCAATGACGGCCGGCCGAAGACGGTGAGCGAGGTCGTCAAGGAAGGCGACAAGGTCAAGGTCAAGCTCCTGGGCTTCGATCCGCGCGGCAAGGTCCGCCTGTCGATGAAGGCCGTCGATCAGGAGACCGGCGAGGACCTCTCCGCCAAGGAGAAGGAAGCCGGCTGACCGGCCTTCCGGAACCACTCACGCAACGGAAAGGCGTGCCCTCGAGCGGCACGCCTTTTTTGTTTTCGGGGCGATGTGGTCAGTCGGCCAGCTCCGCGGCCAGCCAGTCGAGCAGCGACTGCGTTTGCGCGCGCATGGCGGTGCGGGTACCCCTGAAGACGGAAATCTCCGCCGGCCGCTCGACCGTTTCGCGGCAGGGCCGGACGAGCTTGCCCTCCGCGACCATGCCCTCCACTGTGCGCCGCCAGCCGAGCGCGATGCCCTGTCCCGCGACCGCGGCCTGGAGCACGAGCGGGAAGCTGTCGAAGTCGCGCGTGCGCGCGCCGGGCCGGATGCCGGAGCCGATGGCGGCGAACCAGCCGTCCCAGTCGAGCCAGTCCTGCGGCACCACCCGGTGGGAGAGGAGGGGATAGGCGGCGAGGTCTTCGGGGTTCAGGGGCAGAGGCGCTGCCGCCACGAGCCGGGGCGAGCAGACCGGGAAGATCCCGTCGCTTGCGGTGAAGGCGAGCCGGGCCGACCCGGACGCCCGGCCCGACGTCTGGATGGCGACATCGTAGGCCTCGCCCGCCTCGGTCAGCGGCTTGAGCGAGGAGACGACGCGCAGCTCGATATCGGGATGGGCCTCGTGAAACCGCGAGAGCCGGGGCATGAGCCAGTAGAAGGCCTCGCAAAGCTGGCACAGCAGGACGAGCTCCCCGCTGGCGGCGGTCCCGCGCAGCCGGGCGGCCTCCGCCGCCATGTCACCGAGCGCCGCGCTCACGATGCGCCCGAAGCGGCGGCCCTCCTCGGTCAGGAAGACGGCACGGTTGCGCCGCTCGAAGAGGGCCTTGCCGAGATCCCGCTCGAGCAGGCGGACCTGCTTGCTCACCGCCGCCTGGGTCAGGCCCAGCTCTTCGGCGGCGGCGGTGAAGCTCTCCAGCCGTGCGGCGGCCTCGAAGGCCTTGAGGCTGGACAGGGGCGGCAGGGCCGGTCCGATACGATTCATAACCCATACTCATGTGTTGAGGGCCAAGAAGTCGTTTTTACTGCTGCATACTATCTGTTTTGTAAAACCCGATGGAACAGGAAATTTCCATGGTCGCCGGTCGGGAGTCGGCCCGGAGCCGGCTCGTGCAGGGCATTCTGGCGATTGTCGGGGCGGTCTTCCTGCTGTCGCTCTCCGATTCCATCGTCAAGCTGACGAGCGACCGCCTTCCCGTCGCCCAGCTTCTCCTGGTGCGCTCGGTGCTTGCCGCGATCGCGATCCTCGCAATCGCGCGCCTCTGGCGGACCCGGATCCCGCTGCGCCTGGAACGGCCGGGCGCGGTCGGCCTGCGCAGCCTGTGCCTGACAATCATGTGGGTCTGCTACTATGCGGCCCTGCCGACCATGCCCTTCGCGCTGGCGGCGGCGGCGCTCTATACCGCACCCATGTGGATGGCGATCCTGTTCCGCGGCCTTCTGGGCGAGCCGGTCGGCTGGCGCCGCTGGGGCGCGATCGCCATCGGGCTTGCGGGCGTCGGTCTGGTCCTGCGCCCCGATGCGGCCGGCCTCGCCCCGGTGAGCCTCCTGCCTTTTGCGGCGGCGTTCTGCTATGCGCTCGCCGCGGTCGTCACATGGAGCCGGTGCGGCGGGGAGTCACCGCTTGCAATGGCGTTGAACCTCAATCTCGGGCTTGCGGGCGCCGGGGCGCTGGGTGTCCTGTGGCCGGCGGTCTCCGGCTTGGGGCTCGGCGGACCGGGCGCGGGGAGCGCCGCGTGGATGCCGCTCGACGCCGGAAGCTGGGCACTCCTCGGCCTTCTGGCAGTCTTCATGGTCGCGATTGCCACGGCGGTGGCGAGAGCCTACCAGCTCGCGCCCGCGCCCGTGGTGGGCATGTTCGACAATGCCTATCTGGTCTTCGCGGCCCTGTGGAGCGCGCTGCTGATCGGCGACCTCCCCGATTTTCGCGGCCTTGCGGGCATGGTCCTGATCGGGCTGGCCGCCATGTTGAGCGCCCTACCGGGCCGCCAGGCACCGGCCGCCTGAGGCGGGTGGGCCCGCCGCTTGCGGGCCCGGGTCACTGCGCGGCGTCGCGCAGGTTCCCGTTACCGTTCTCCTCTTCCACAGCCTCGCGCTTGATCTCGTCGGGCTGGGGCATGGAGATGGTGTTGTAGCCGGAATCCACATAATGGATCTCGCCGGTCACGCCGGAGGCGAGATCGGAGAGCAGGTAGAGCGCGGCGCCGCCGACATCGTCGATGGTCACGGTGCGGCGCAGCGGCGAATGCTTCTTCTGATAGTTGAACATGACGCGCGCATCGGCGACGCCGGAGCCGGCAAGCGTGCGCACGGGGCCCGCCGAAATGGCGTTCACGCGGATGTTCTGTCCGCCGAAATCGGTTGCGAGATAGCGCACGCTCGCCTCGAGCGCGGCCTTGGCGACACCCATCACATTGTAGTTCGGCATGACCCGCATCGAGCCGCCATAGGTCAGCGTCAGGAAGGCGCCGCCCTCCGGCATCAGCGCCACGGCCCGGCGGGCGACCTCCGTGAAGGAGAAGCACGAGATGACCATGGTGCGCACGAAGTTCTCGCGCGTCGTGTTGGCGTAGCGGCCCTTCAGCTCGCTCTTGTCGGAATAGGCGATGGCGTGAACCACGAAGTCCAGCGAGCCCCATTGGCGCTCGATCTCGGCGAACAGCGCGTCGAGACTGTCGGGGTCCTCCACATCGCAGGGCAGGACCATCGTGCTGCCGAGCGATTCCGCCAGCGGCTTGACCCGGCGGCCGAACTGCTCGCCCTGATAGGTGAAGGCCAGCTCGGCACCCTGCTCGGCGAGCGCGCGCGCAATGCCCCAGGCGATGGAATGGTCATTGGCGACGCCCATGATGAGACCGCGCTTGCCGCTCATAAGGCCTTTGCCCGCCGTCTGAACCGTGGTTGTCATATTATCGTTCCTCTTGAGATCCCTTCGGGCCCGAGCGGTTCTCGTGGGAGGGGTCAGGCGTCATAACGCTGGAAGACGAGCGAGGCATTGGTGCCTCCGAAGCCGAAGCTGTTGGACAGCACGACATTGATGTCGGCATTGTCCATGCGCTCGCGCACAATGGGCATGTCGGCGAATTCCGGATCGAGCTCCTCGATATGGGCGCTCTCGCATACGAACCCGTTGCGCATCATGAGGATGGAATAGATCGCCTCCTGCACGCCGGCCGCGCCGAGCGAGTGGCCGGTCAGCGACTTGGTGGCCGAGATCGGCGGGATCTTGCTGCCGAACACCTCGCGGATCGCCTCGATCTCGCGGGTATCGCCGATCGGCGTCGATGTGGCGTGCGGGTTGATGTAGTCGATGGGCTCGCCCACGGTCTTCAGCGCCTGACGCATGCAGCGCACCGCACCCTCGCCGGAAGGCTGGACCATGTCGTAACCGTCCGAGGTCGCGCCGTAGCCGGTGAGCTCGGCATAGATCTTCGCGCCGCGCGCCTTGGCGTGCTCGAGTTCCTCCAGCACCACGACGCCGCCGCCGCCGGCGATCACGAAGCCGTCGCGATTGACGTCATAGGCGCGCGAGGCGGTGCCGGGCTGGTCGTTGAAGTGGGTCGACATCGCGCCCATGGCGTCGAACAGGACGGACAGGGTCCAGTCCAGCTCCTCGCCGCCGCCGGCGAAGACGACATCCTGCTTGCCCCACTGGATGAGCTCCGCACCGTTGCCGATGCAATGGGCGGAGGTGGAGCAGGCCGACGAGATGGAATAGCTGACGCCGCGAATGCCGAAGGGCACCGACAGGGTCGCGGAATTGGTGCTCGACATGGCGGCGGGTACCGCGAAGGGTCCGACCCGGCGCGGCCCCTTCTCGCGGGTCGTGTCCGCGGCCTGCACGATGGTGCGCGTCGACGGGCCGCCGGAGCCCATGATCATGCCGGTCCGCTCGTTCTTGACGTCGCTCTCCTCCAGGCCAGCATCCTGCACCGCCTGGGTCATGGCGACGTAGTTCCAGGCCGCGCCGTCGCCCATGAAGCGGCGCACGCGGCGGTCGACCGCGCTTTCGAGATCGAGGGACGGGGCGCCGTGGACGCGGCACTTGAAGCCGAGGCGCTCATAATCGTCCGCCTTCACGATGCCGGACTTCGCCTCGCGCAGGGAGGACAGCACCTCCTGGGCATTGTTCCCGATGCTGGATACGATTCCGATGCCTGTAACGACCACGCGCCTCACGGGCTGAACCTTTCTTCGTCTCGCTGGTGGGCGTCTTCCGGACGGTCTTACGCCTGGTTCGGCAGAAAGAGCCCGACTCTCAAATCGTTTGCCGTGTAGATCGTCTCTCCGTCGGCCTTTAGCAACCCGTCGGCGATGCCGAGGGTGAGCTTGCGCTGCATGACCCTCTTGAGATTGACGACATATTCGACCTTCTTCACGGTCGGCACGACCATGCCGGAGAACTTGACCTCGCCGACGCTGAGCGCGCGGCCCTTGCCGGGCGCGCCGAGCCAGCCGAGAAAGAAGCCGAGGAGCTGCCACAGCGCGTCGAGCCCCAGGCAGCCCGGCATGACCGGGTCGCCCAGGAAATGGCAGGGGAAGAACCACAGGTCGCGCTTGATATCGAGCTCGGCCACGATCTGACCCTTGCCGTATTCGCCGCCGGTCTCGGAAATGTGCGAGATCCGGTCGAACATCAGCATCGGCGGCAGGGGAAGCTGGGCATTGCCCTCGCCGAACAGCTCGCCGCGAGCACATGCGAGAAGGTCGTCATAGCCGTAGCTCGATTTGCGCTTGAACATCTCCAGCCTGTGTCCATTCCTCGAAACGATTGCCACCCCTAGCGCCAAGGCCGGGATTCCGCGCGAATGACGGGCAATATCCGGGCGGCAGCCCGCCTGATCTGCTCGCTTCCTACCATACTGGTTCTCTCACCGAAAGCCTTTCGCCATCCCATAATGCCGCTTCCCGTTGCATCTGGCGAAAAGTCGCTTGCCCTATACGCTGTCGAGTGGTAATTGCGAAGCGTTCGCATCAATCGTATGTTGCAACCGTGTGAATGTCCTTTGCTGAGGAGCCCGTGAGGGTTTTTTGGTATGATGGAGCCTGTGAACGGGGCATCGAAAGTGAAAGTCATCGAAAGACTCCGCAGCGCCGGCCTGCGTCCGACACGCCAGCGCGTCGCGCTCGCCGACCTTCTGTTCCGCGAGGGCGACCGGCATGTGACGGCCGAGCAACTGCACGAGGAGGCCGTCCGCGCCCATGTGCCCGTGTCGCTCGCGACCGTGTACAACACGCTCAACCAGTTCACGCGGGCGGGCCTTCTGCGCGAGGTCGCGATCGACGGCGCGAAGACCTATTTCGACACCAACACGTCGAACCACTACCATTTCTTCATGGAAGAGACCGGGGATCTGGTGGATATCGAGTCCGACGCGCTGAAGGTCGTGGGCCTTCCCGAGACGCCGAACGGAACGCGCATCAGCCGGATCGACGTGATCGTCCGCCTGTCCGACCAGTAACGAGCCGCGATCTGGCGGTGTCCCTGCCGCAGGGATCATGAACGGTCCTGGGCCCGAACCGGTTCAGGGCCGTTGGTCTTTGCGCATGGAGGCGGCTGGAAGAGAGGTCAGTCGATCCGTTCGCCCGGATAGACACCCCAGAGCATGGTCTGCTCGATCCAGCCATCATAGCCGGACACGGTGATCTCGCACCATTCCCCGGTGCAGTCCACGACATCGCCGACCACGCCCGTCTCGAGGCGGGCCACGGTGGCGGACCGGTCGTTGGGCTCGCTGTGCAGCTCGAGCGCGCCGTCCCTGCGCCAGGGGGCGACGAGTGCCGTGCGCCGCCCGGTCAGCAGGCTGTGATAGACCCAGCCCTCCTCGCCCTCGCTGTCGCGCACCCGGCGCCAGTGGTCGTATTCGGCGATGATCTCCACGGGCAGACCCTTGCGCGCGAAGACCCAGGAGACCTGATGGGCGGTGCTCGGCCCGCGGCGGACATTCACGCGGTCGGTCTTGAGGCTGACGAAGCGGGGAAGCGGCAGGCCGCTCGGCCCGGTATTGCCGGTGGGCAGCGGGGTCACCGCTGCGGTCTGCAGATCGTCGCTTCCCGCCGTCGCCGTATTGCGCGACGACAGCAGCGCTGTCGCGACCGCGGCGACGATGGCCATGGCAACCATGGCAAGAGCGACGGTTCTCATGCGTGTACGCCCGATTCCCCTGAACCGCATCGGAATGTCATCCCGGAATCCCGCTGGCCGCGGACATCTCGCCCGACCGGTCTTGAACGATATCCTGTCGCTTGGGCCGCTTCGCGTCCGTCCCCGTTGCGAGTCGGCCAGCTGAGAGTTTACACAAGCCCGCCTCCGACTTAAAGAGTGGGCCTTGCACGCAATAGCAGCCTTGCGGTTAATGGCAGCTAAATCGGGTCCGGACAGGGGAGCTCACATGGCGAAACGCAAACCGCTCGTGATCGTTACGCGCAGACTGCCCGACGTGGTGGAGACCCGCATGCGCGAGCTTTTCGACGCGCAGCTCAATCTCGAGGACCGCGCCATGACGCAGGCCGAGCTGATCGAGGCGGTCGGCAAGGCGGAGGTTCTCGTGCCCACCGTGACCGACCGGATCGACAAGGCGGTGCTCGCCCAGGCCGGCCCGCAGCTCAAGCTGATCGCCAATTTCGGCACCGGCGTCGACAATATCGACGTGGAGACTGCGACCAATCGCGGCATCATCGTCACCAACACGCCGGGCGTCCTGACCGAGGACACCGCCGACATGACCATGGCGCTGGTGCTCGCTGTCGCCCGCCGGCTGACCGAGGGCGCGGCGATCATCTCCGACGGCAAGGACTGGGGCGGCTGGTCGCCGACCTGGATGCTCGGCCACCGCATCTACGGCAAGCGGCTCGGCATTATCGGCATGGGGCGTATCGGCCAGGCCGTCGCCCGCCGCGCCAAAGCCTTCGGCCTGCAGATCCACTACCACAATCGCCGCCCGGTCAATCCGCGCATCGAGGACGAGCTGGAGGCGACCTACTGGGAGAGCCTCGACCAGATGCTCGCCCGCATGGACATCATCTCGGTGAACTGCCCGCACACGCCGGCGACCTACCATCTGCTCAATGCCCGCCGGCTCAAGCTGATGAAGCCCGAGGCGATCATCGTGAACACATCGCGCGGCGAGGTGATCGACGAGAATGCGCTCGCCCGCATGCTCGAGGCGAACGAGCTCGGCGGCGCCGGCCTTGACGTGTTCGAGCACGAGCCCGCGGTCAATCCGCGCCTGGTGAAGTGCGAGCGCGCCGTGCTCCTGCCCCATATGGGCTCGGCCACGCTGGAGGGCCGCATCGACATGGGCGAGAAGGTCATCATCAACATCAAGACCTTCGTCGACGGCCACAGCCCGCCCGACCGCGTGCTTCCCTCCATGATCTGAAGGAGCCGCGCCGGACGTTTCTGCGTTGAGAATCGCGCCGGCCCGCTCCCCCACCCGGCCGCCCATGAGATCATACTTGCCAGGGGTGGCCGGGTGGGGGAGCGGGCCGGTACAGCCTGTCCCAGGGATGCGGGACCGGTGCCGTTTCGTATCCGTCAGGAACCGGCCGAGCAGCTTCCGCCGCCGAGCACGCAGAACTTGGCGCAATGGGGGTGGTTGAGCTTCACCCGGCCCCGGTCGAACATGCCGCCATCGGCGGACAGCGCATCCCGGAGCGTCTCGCCCATCTCGAAGCGGGGGTCGTAGGGCAGCAGCGTGCAGGGCAGGATGACCGGCCGGTCGGCGCCCTTTCGCTTCACAGCCATGCGGCTCGACGCGCACATCGTGTCGCCCGGCGATTTGCCGAGAATGCCCCAGCATCGCTCGGTGATCTCCGGCACATCCGCCGTCTCGTCCATTTCCGGCAGCAGCACGAGGCCGGCGGGATCGTCCGCGTCGATGGCATAGCCGCGCTCGGCGAACAGGCGGCCATAGCCGGCGCGCGCCTCGGCCTCCGTCTCGCTCCAGCATGTGCGCCCGCACACCGCGATGGAGAAGCCCTCCGAGGCGAGCCAGTCGAGGCCCGCGAGCGCCGTTTCCCAGGTTCCCTCGCCACGCTCGTGCTCGTGGCCGGCCCGGCTGTGGTGGTCGAGGCTCACCCTGAGCGTCAGCCGCGTGCCGTGGCGCGCCTTGAGCGCGCGCAGCCCCTCGCGGATGCGCCGGCGCATCATGGGCTGCATGGCATTGGTCAGCACCAGCGCCTCGAAGCCGCGTCCGAGCGCCGCCTCCAGAAGCGCCAGAATATCCGGGTTCATGAAGGGTTCGCCGCCGGTGAAGCCGATCTCGCGGGTCCCAAGGCCGAGCGCGGCGATCTCGTCGAACAGCGCGACCGCGTCGGCGAGCGGGAAATAGACCAGCCGGTCGTTGGTCGGGCTCGACTCGATATAGCAATTGACGCAGGTGATGTTGCACAGCGTGCCCGTATTGATCCACAGCGTCTCAAGCCGCTCGAGGCCGACGCGCGCGCGGCGCTCCCCCGTCGCCGTGATGTCGGGGTCGATGAACTTGGCGGGGTCGAGTGGCGGTGCGTCGCGGTGGAGCGTCAGGGGGTGCTTGGTCATAGAGAGAAGGTAACGCCGCGCGGGCCCGCCGCAAGGTGGAAAGGGCGCGCCTCACGGAGATTTCAAGTGCCGTGAGCCGCGGGCGGATCGCCGCCGGGCGCCGCTTCACGGAATATTCACGGGTACCGTGCGGGGATGGACCGCCCTGTCGCGATATCTCAAGGCCGTTCCCCGCATGACACGATCCGCCCTCGCCGTTCTCGCTGTCCTTTGCGCCGCCCTCTCCGTGCTGCCGGCGCGGGCCGGGACCGTCACGATCTGCACCGCCGTCGCCGATGCGGCCACCGGCGAGATGCTGAGGCAGGAGGGGGCCTGCGAGACGAGCGTGACCTCCGCCTCCACCTTCAAGATCGCCATCGCCCTGATGGGCTACGATTCGGGCATCCTGACGGACGAGCACACCCCGGAATGGCCCTTCCGGGAAGGCTATCCCGACTGGCGGCCGTCCTGGCGGGCGGCGACGGATCCCGCGCGCTGGATGCGGGAATCGGTCGTCTGGTACTCCCAGCAGATCACCGAGCGGCTCGGCGAGGAGCGCTTCGCGCGCTATGTGGCGGCATTCGGCTATGGCAACGAGGATGTCTCGGGCGATCCGGCCAAGGCCAACGGGCTGACCCGGGCCTGGCTGTCCTCCTCCCTGAAGATCTCGCCGCTCGGGCAGCTGGCCTTCCTGGGCAAGCTCGCGAGGCGGGAGCTGCCGGTCAGCGCCCGCGCCCACGACATGACGCAACGGCTTGTGGATATCGGCGAAACGCCCGGCGGCTGGCATGTCTACGGCAAGACCGGCGCCGGCCTGCCGAGACGGAAGGACGGCACGCTTAAGCGCGGCCATGCCTATGGCTGGTTCGTCGGCTGGGCGGTGAGGGACGGGCGGACCGTGGTGTTCGCGCGCCTCATCCAGGACAGCGAGCGCCAATCCGTTCCACCGGGTTTCCGGGCGCGCGACAGCGTGCTTGCCGAGCTGTTCTCCGGCCCCGGCGCGCTGTAGCGCGAGGCCGCGACGCGAAGGCTTCCGGTCCGCCATCCATCGTGCTATGAGTGCATTCGCAAGGCGGGCGTAGTTCAGTGGTAGAACGTCAGCTTCCCAAGCTGAATGTCGTCGGTTCGATCCCGATCGCCCGCTCCATCCTCTTCCGTTCAGATGTCTATCGACCGGTTTTCTGCCCGGTCGGCGTCCTCCCGGTTCCCTCATCGCCGGCCAAGTGGGAGGCGAGCAAGCGGACCTCCTCCGCACGGGCCTTCGGCGCGACCAGGAGCCCCTCGGGCGTGGCCACCACGACCATGTCGTCGACACCGATCAGGGCCGCGACCGTGCCCTCTGAATGGACGAGGTTGTTCCGGCCGTCGAGGATCACGGCCTCTCCCACCACGGCATTGCCGGCGCTGTCGGTGTCCAGCACGCCGGCGACCGCATCCCAGCTTCCGATATCGGTCCAGCCATAGTCGACCGGCAGGACGGCGGCGCGCTCCGTCCGCTCCATGACCGCATAGTCGACCGCGATGGACGGGCTTCGCGCGAAGGCCTCGCCGTCGAGCCAGAGGAAGTCGGTCTCCGCCCGTGCCGCCCCGACGGCGCGGGAAACGGCGCCCGCGACATCCGGGGCGAGTGCGGAGAGCTCGGCCATGAACGCATCGGCGCGGAACAGGAACTTGCCGCTGTTCCACAGATAGCCGTCGGCGACATGGCGTGCGGCCGTCTCCGCGGAGGGCTTCTCCACGAAGGTCTTCACGCGGGCGGCGGCCATGAGCGGCTCGCCGGCCAGCACATAGCCATAGGCGCTCGACGGCCGGTCGGGCGCCACGCCGAAGGTGACGAGCGCGCCGGCCTCCGCATCCGCGAGCGCCGACGCGACGGCGGCGGCGAAGGCCTCGCTGTCCGGGATCCTGTGGTCGGCGGGCAGGGCGAGGACCATGGCGTCGCGGTCTCGGGCGAGCGCCCTGAGGCACCCCGCGGCGATCGCCGCGCAGGAATTGCGCGCCACGGGCTCCAGCAGGATGTCGGCGGCGATGCCGATTTCGCGCAGGTCCTCGGCAAGGAGAAAGCGGTGGTCGGCCGCGCCCACGACGACGGGGCGCGGATCGAAGAGGCCGGCACGGCAGCGCAGGGCCGTCTCCTGGAACAGCGTGTGCGTACTGCCGAAGCGCAGGAACTGTTTCGGCCGGTCCCGGTGGGAGAGCGGCCACAGCCTCGTGCCCGACCCGCCGCTCAGGATGACCGGGATGACGGCCATCACACCATCATGCGGTAATGCAGGTCGAACATGATCCAGAAGCTGCCGCCGAGCATGATGCCGATCAGGATGGCGGCGAAGGCCAGCACGAGGAGGTTCTCGCGCGGCGTGCTCTTAAGGTCGAGATGGAGGAAGAAGCGCAGATGGACGAGCACCTGGATCACGGCGGCCACCGCGATGGCGGCGATGGTGAGCGCGGGCGAGAAGAACCCCTGCGCGACGAGGCCGAAGGGAATGACCGTCAGCACGAGCGCGAGCACGAAGCCCGTGAGATAGACCTTCAGCCGGCGGCGGGCGGCATCGGCATGGGCGTCGTTCATCCCATCACTCCCGGCAGATAGACGACGGAGAAGATCCCGATCCAGACGATGTCGAGGAAGTGCCAGAACAGGCCGAGCCGCATCAGACGGGAACGCACCGGCGCGGTGAGGCCCTTCACGGCGATCTGGCCGACCATGAGGAGGATCCAGACGAGTCCTGCGCTGACATGCAGCCCATGGGTGGCGACCAGCGTGAAGAAGGCGCTGAGGAAGCCGCTGCGCTGGGGCGATGCGCCCTCCGCGATCATGCCGGAGAACTCCGAAAGCTCCATGCCGACGAAACCGGCGCCGAAGGCGAAGGTCACGGCGAGCCAGCCGATGACGGCGGCCCTCCTGTCCGACAGGAGGGCGACGGTCGCAAGCCCGAAGGTCACGCTGCTGAAGAGCAGCAGCATGGTCTCCGCGAAAGTGTGCGAGAGGTCGAAGACATCCTTGCCCGTCGGGCCGCCGGCCGTGTTGCCGGACATGACGACATAGGTCGCGAACAGGAGCGCGAAGATGATCGCGTCGCTCATCAGATAGAGCCAGAAGCCGAACGCCTTGTCGTCCTGCGCCTCGGGCAGCGATGTCTCCGACACGCTCATGTCGAATGTCCCGGTATCGGCTGGGTTGCGGGGATGGCCTCGCCGCCCGGAGCCGCCTGCTCGCGCTCCGCGCGGGCAAGCCGGTCGTAACGCGCGGTCTCGATCGCCTCCACCTCGGCGGCGGGGACGGTGTACTCGTCGTCGTCGTTGGAGGCGCGCACCGCGACCACCGCCAGGATGGCGGCGAAGGACAGGGCGGCGAGCCACCAGATGTACCAGACGACCGCGAAGCCGAGGACGAAGGCGAGCCCGCCGATCACGAGCCCGGCGGCGGTGTTCTTCGGCATGTGGATGTCGTCATAGCGCTCCGGGCGGCTGTAGGCGACGCCGCGCGCCTTCATGTCGTGGAAGGCGTCGATGTCGCGGACCTCCGGCACGACCGCGAAATTGTAGGCGGGCGGCGGCGAGGCGGTGAGCCATTCCAGCGTCCGTCCGTTCCAGGGGTCGCCGGTGAGATCGCGCGCGCCCTCGCGGTCGCGGATCGAGACGGCGAGCTGGATGCCGAGCGCGACGATGCCGGCGAGCACCATGACCGCGCCGAGGGCGGCGACCACGAGATAGGGCTGCCATTCGGCGACATTGTAATGCTCCATGCGCCGCGGCATGCCGAGGAAGCCGAGCACGTAGAGCGGCATGAAGGCGAGGTAGAAGCCGACGATCCAGCACCAGAAGGCGCGCTTGCCCCAGCGCTCGTCGAGCTTGAAGCCGAAGGCCTTGGGAAACCAGTACATGTAGCCCGCGAAATAGCCGAACAGCGCGCCGGGGATCAGCATGTTGTGGAAATGCGCGACCAGGAAGGTCGTGTTGTGCATCAGGAAGTCGGCCGGCGGCAGCGCGAGCAGCACGCCCGTCATGCCGCCGATGACGAAGGTGACGATGAAGCCGATGGTCCACATCATGGAGGGGTGGAACTCGATCCGCCCGCGATACATGGTCAGGAGCCAGTCGAAGACCTTCACGCCGGTCGGCACCGCGATGACCATGGTGGCGATGCCGAAGAAGGCGTTGACATTCGCGCTCGAGCCCATGGTGAAGAAGTGGTGGAGCCACACGGTGAACGACAGGAGCGCGATCACCGCCGTGGCATAGACGAGCGAGGTGTAGCCGAACAGCCGCTTGCGCGAGAAGGTGGCCACGACCTCCGAGAAGATGCCGAAGGCGGGCAGGATGAGGATATAGACCTCCGGATGGCCCCAGATCCACAGGAGGTTGATGTAGTTCATCATGTTCCCGCCGGAGGCATTGGTGAAGAAATGCATGCCGGCGACACGGTCGAGCTCGAGCAGGACGGCCGCTACCGTCAGCGCGGGAAAGGCGAAGGTCATCAGGATGCTGGCGCACAGCGCGGTCCAGGCGAACATCGGCATGCGCATCAGCCCCATGCCCGGCGCGCGGCGCTTCAGGATCGTGACGATGAAGTTGATGCCGGTCAGCGTCGACCCGACCCCGCTGACGAGCAGCGCCCAGATCCAGTAGTCGACGCCGACGCCCGGGCTGTATTCCGGCCCCGAATAGGGCGGATAGCCGGTCCAGCCGGCGGTCGAGAACTTGCCGATGACCAGGGAGATGAGGACGAAGCCGGCGCCTGCCGCCGTCAGCCACAGGCTCAGCGAGTTGAGGAACGGGAAGGCGACGTCGCGCGTGCCGAGCTGCTGGGGCACGACGATGTTGATGAGGCCGGTGAGGAACGGCATCGCCATGAAGAAGATCATGATCGTGCCGTGCGAGGAGAAGATCTGGTGGAAATGGTCGGCCGGCAGGTAGCCGCCGGAATCGAGCGCGACGGCCTGCTGGGCGCGCATCATGATGGCGTCGATGAAGCCGCGCATCAGCATGACGAGCGCGAGCAGGATATACATCACGCCGATGCGCTTGTGGTCGACGCTCGTCAGCCACTCGCCCCACACATAGCGCCACTGGCCGAGCCAGGTGATGAGGCCGAGGACGGCGAGCCCGCCGAAGACCGTGACCGCCGCGCCGCCCATCGCGACCCAGCTGTAGAAGGGCAGGGCGTCTATGGTCAGCCTACCGAGCATCGCTCATGTCTCCGGTGTGCGCCCGGGGGCCGGCCGCGTATTTCGCCATGATCGCGTCGAAGAGGCCCGGCTCGACGCCCGAATAATGGGTGACCGCATGGCCGATGGTCGGCATGGCGAGCTCGTCATAGGCGGTCTGGTCGAGGCGGGCCGGTGCGGCCCTGGCGGTCTCCACCCAGCTTGCGAAATCCTCCTTCGTCAGGGCGCGGGCGGTGAAGTGCTGGTCGGCGAAGCCGTCGCCGCTAAATTGTGCGTTGCGCCCCGCGAAGGTGCCCGGCTCGTCGGCGAGGAGATTGAGCCGCGTCTGCATGCCGGCCATGGCGTAGATCTGCCCGGCGAGCGCGGGGACGTAGAAGGAGTTCATCACCGTGTCGGAGGTGATGCGCAGCGACAGCGGACGCCCGGCCTCGAAGGCCAGCTCGTTGACCGAGGCGACATTCTGCTCGGGATAGATGAAAAGCCATTTCCAGTCCTGCGCGACGACCTCGACCTTCAGCGGCTCGACCGTCGCAGCGAGCTCCCTGTAGGGGTCGAGCCTGTGCGTGGACTGCCAGACCAGGGTGGCGAGCGCGACGACGATGGCCGCCGGCGCGAGCCAGATCACCGCATCGATGGCCACCGAATAGGACCAGTCGGGCGTATAGCGCGCCCGGGTGTTGGAGGCCCTGTAGCGCCGGGCGAAGACGAAGGTCATGACGAAGACGGGAACGATCACGATCAGCATCAGCGTGATCGCGTCGAACAGGAGGTCGCGCTCGGCCAGCGCGACGGGCCCCTTGGGATCGAGGATCGGTGCGGTGCTCAGGCCGCAGCCACTGAGCGCGAGTGCCGCCGCACAGGCCAGAACAGGCAGATGGCTCCGATGAACAGATGCCCGCTTCACGATCAGCGTCTCCACATCCAAACCGTTCGGCCGGCCGCATGGCCCATGCGGATGAAGATCGCTTCCGGAGAGAATACCCCCGCCAAGAGATCGCGCCCCCGTACCCCTAATCGTCCAGACCTCAAGTCTTAATTCGATTCTGCAGACAATACAATGACGTGTGGCCGCATGCTCCTGCCAGCGGGGATTTCGTAAACGGCCCGGGCGCGGGGATCGTCGGGAGGGGCGGTGTCACGAGGCGGTGACGATGCCCATCCAGAACAGCACGATGGCGGCGATGGCGGCGGCGACGAGAAGGATCGCCCCGATCGCCTCCGGGCCCGTGAACGCCGCCTTGCGGCCTTGCGGGTTCTCGTGCTCGGCATACCAGTAGACCGGCAGGCCGAGCGCGAACATGATGGCCGACAGCAGGATGAATTCCGGGCCGGCGGCATAGAGCATCCACACCGCGTAGACGCTGCCGAGGATGCCGGTCCAGATCAGCGCGCCGCGCCCCTCGCTGCCGCTGCCGGCATCGGGATGGTCGACGCCGAACTTCCAGGCATAGGCGGTGCTCGCCAGATAGGCGGGCAGGATCATCACGCCGGTGACGGCGACGAGGAACAGCCAGGCATCGTGCGCGAACAGCACCACGAACATCATGAGCTGCATCACGATGGTCGACATCCACAGGGACGGGGCCGGGGCGTGATTGGCGTTCTCCTGCGCGAGAATGGAGGGGAACACGCCGTCGCGCGCGGCCTCGAAGGGAAGCTCCGCGACCAGGATCGTCCAGGCGAGCCAGCAGCTCAGGATGGAGATGAGCACGCCGAGCATGATGAAGATCGCGCCGGCCTCGCCCACCAGGGCCTCGATCACATAGGCGAGCGAGGGGCCCTTGAGCGCGGCGAGCTCCGGCTGGGTCATCACGCCGAAGGGCAGGAGCGACAGGCACACATAGGCCAGGAGGCAGACGCCGAGGCCGAGGAAGGTCGCCGCCCCGACGGTCTTGGAGCTCGAGGCGCGGCCGGAGACGACGACAGCCCCCTCGATGCCGATGAACACCCACAGCGTGACCATCATCGTGCTCTTCACCTGGCCCAGCACGTCGCCGAGCCCGGCCTGCTGGCCCCAGATGTCCAGGGTGAACGGGCCGGCCTTGAAGAAGGCGATCATGATGACGACGGCGACGCCGAGCGCGACGAGCTTGGTCACCGTCGCGAGCGCGTTGAGGAAGGCCGCGCGCTTGACGCCGGACAGCACCAGGAAGTGCATGGCCCAGATCAGCGCCGACCCGCCGATCAGCGACGGCCAGTTCTGGCCGCCGTCGAAGACCGGGAAGAAGTAGCTGAACGTCTGCATGATGAGCACGGCGAAGGCGACATTGCCGAAGGCCGAGCTCAGCCAGTAGCCCCAGGCCATCTGGAAGCCGGCCAGCCGGCCGAAGCCCTCCCGGGCATAGGAGTAGATGCCGGCCGACAGGTCCGGCCGCTTGTCCGCCAGGATGCGGAAGGTGTTGGCCAGGAAGAACATGCCGGCGCCGGTGACGATCCAGGCGATGACCTGCGCCCCCAGCGCGGCGCCGTCTGCCATGTTGGAGGGCAGGTTGAACGCGCCGCCGCCGATCATGGAGCCGACGACCATGCCGGTCAGCGCGAAGAGGCCGAGGCCTCTGGCGACCGGCTGTCCCGCCCGGGCACCGCTGGCCCCGGACGTGCCCGCCGCGCCCGCCGCCGATGCCGCCGCGGCTGTGGAGTTTGCGGAACTCGATGACGATTTCTGCATGTCCGAACGTCCTCAGGGTCGATGTGCCGGGAGAAATGACAAGCAAGGCGAGGCCCGGATCTTCGGGAAAGATACAACTTTAACTATCCAGGCAGGATAACTGTCAGGGATTATTGCCGATTTCCGCGCCGTGCACTTGATTCAGATCAACGCGACTGTGCGGGGACTACGCGATGGTTGTGTCCGCGGGCGTCCCGGCGCCAGGAGGGGATGCCGCGTGGTTGCGCTTTCCCGAGTGTCCGGCGGCCGCGAAGGTTCCCTCCCGGCTGTTCCCCTTCAAAGAGCCCATCGATCCACAGGGAGATGCCCGTCATGCCGACAGTCCACGAGATGTTCCCCATGAAGGTCCTGGTCGTCGACGGCGAGCTCGGACGGCCGACCGCGGCGGGACGCGCGCTGGAGGAGATGAGGAAGGCGTTCGAGGCGCGCGGCGTGGAGGTGGTCGGCTCCACGGGCAGGGAGGATGCCTGCGCGATCGCCGGCTCCGATGCGGCGATCCAGTGCGCCATGGTCGACTGGGATCTCGGCGACGACGACCATGCGGGCGCCCGGGAGGTTCTGGCGGAGATCCGCGCCAATAACGGCCGCATGCCGGTTTTCCTGCTGGCCGACCGGACCGCGGCCTCCGCGGTGCCGTCGGCCATCATGGAGCAGGCCGACGACTTCATCTGGCTTCTGGAGGACACGCCGGAATTCGTCACCGGCCGCGTCGTGGCGGCCATGCGCCGCTATCAGGAACAGATCCTGCCGCCCATGTTCCAGGCGCTGATCGACTTCTCCAATGTCTACGAATATTCCTGGCACACGCCGGGGCATACGGGCGGCACGGCCTTCCTCAAATCGCCGGCTGGCCGCGCCTTCTTCTCCTATTTCGGCGAGCACATGCTGCGCTCCGACCTGTCGATCTCGGTCGGCGAGCTCGGTTCGCTGCTCGACCATTCCGGGCCCATAGGCGCCGGCGAGAGATACGCCGCGCGCGTCTTCGGTGCCGACCGCACCTATTACGTCACCAACGGCACCTCCACCTCCAACCGGGTCGTGGTCATGGCGGCGGTGACGCGCGGCGAGACCGCGCTGTGCGACCGCAATTGCCACAAGTCCATCGAGCACGCCATGACGCTTTCCGGCGCGGTGCCGACCTATCTGGTGCCGACCCGCAACCATCTGGGCATCATCGGCCCGGTCCTGCCGGAGCATCTCACCGCGGAGGCGATCCGCGACGCGGTGGCCGCCAATCCGCTGGCCGGCGGCGGGACGGACCCGGCGCCGAAGCTCTCCATCCTCACCAACTCGACCTATGACGGGCTGTGCTACAACATTGCGCGGGTCGAGGAGCTGCTCGGCCAGTCCGTCGACCGCATGCTGTTCGACGAGGCGTGGTACGGCTATGCGCGCTTCAATCCGATCTACAGGGGCCGCTTCGCCATGCATGGCGAGCGCTCGGGCACGCCCGAGCCCGGCGCGCCGACCGTGTTCGCCACCCAGTCGACCCACAAGCTGCTCGCCGCCCTGTCGCAGGCCTCCATGATCCATGTGCGCGACGGCCGCCAGCCGATCCCCCATGACCGCTTCAACGAGGCGTTCATGATGCACGCCTCCACCTCGCCGCAATATGCCATCATCGCCTCCAACGACGTCAGCGCGGCGATGATGGACGGGCCGGGCGGGCAGGCGCTCACCGACGAATCGATCCACGAGGCCATCGCCTTCCGGCAGATGGTCGCCCGGCTCCATGCCGAGTTCGCCGGGCGCGGCGACTGGTTCTTCGATATCTGGCAGCCGCCGGCGGTCGCCGGCGACGACGGACGCGACATTCCGTTCCACGAGGCCCCGGCCGACAGGTTGGCCGGCGACCCGGACTGCTGGATGCTCGCTCCGGGCGCGGACTGGCACGGCTTCGGCGCGCTGGACGAGGGTTACTGCATGCTCGACCCCATCAAGGTCACGCTGGTCACGCCCGGCGCGGCCGGCGGCGGCGGGGACGAGGTGCGGATCCCGGCGCCGGTCCTGTCGTCCTATCTCGATGCGAACGGCATCGAGCCGGAGAAGACGGCGACCTTCTCCATCCTCTTCCTGTTCTCGCTCGGCATCACCAAGGGCAAATGGGGCACGCTGGTCAACGCGCTGCTCAGGTTCAAGCAGGATTACGACGCCAACGCGCCGCTCGCCCATGTGCTGCCGCAGCTCGCGGAGGGCCATCCCGGACGCTACGGCGCGATGGGGCTCAGGGATCTGTGCCACGAAATGTGCGACGCCATGCAGGAGCTTTCCATGGCGGACACGTTGGAGAGGGCCTTCTCGACCCTGCCCGAGCCGGTGGCGACCCCGGTCGCGGCCTATGAGCGGCTGGTCCGCGACGAGGTGGAGAGCGTGCCGCTCGCGCAGATGGCGAACCGGACCGTGGCGACGGGCATCGTGCCCTATCCGCCGGGCATCCCGCTCCTGATGCCGGGCGAGGCGACGGGACCGGCGGACGGGGCGGCGCTCGCCTACCTCTCCGCGCTGGAGGCCTTCGACGCGCGGTTCCCGGGCTTCGAGCACGACACCCATGGGATCGAGGCGATAGACGGCAAGTATCACGCGCTTTGCCTCGTGGATTAGGCCGGTCCGCACTCGACCGGTCCCGAATTGGCGGGGCCCCCTGTCTCGCGTCCGGTCGGGCGCGAGGGGGCTCCGGGAAGGTTGCAGCCGGCACGCGTCGGCATGAATGACAGGGATGGAACGACCCGATGAACATGGATAACCCGATGCCGGCACTCGGCGTGCACTCCGAGGTGGGCCGGCTGCGCGAGGTCATGGTCCACCGCCCCGACCTCAGCCTGAGGCGGCTGACGCCCGACAATTGCCATGCCCTCCTGTTCGACGACGTGCTGTGGGTCAAGCGGGCGCGCCAGGAACACGACATCTTCGTCGATGCGCTCAGGGAGCGCGGCGTCGTCGTGCAGCAGTTCGGCGAGCTTCTGGCGGAGACGATGGCCGAGCCGGAGGGGCGCAAATGGCTACTCGACCGGCGGATGGTCGGTGCGGCGAGCCGTCTGGAGGCGACCGGCGAGGTCCGCGCCTGGCTGGAGGAGATGCCGGCGCGCGACCTGGCGAGGGTCCTTGTCGGCGGCGTGGCGCGCGCCGAGCTTCCCTTCGAGCCGAGCTGGCTTGCGGGGCTGACGCTCGCGCCGGAGGACTTCGTGCTGCCGCCGCTGCCCAACCAGCTCTTCACCCGCGACAGTTCCGAATGGATCTATGGCTGCGCCAATGTGAGCTCCATGTTCTGGCAGGCCCGGCGCCCGGAGACGCTCAATGTCGAGGCGGTCTACCGGTTCCATCCGCGTTTCCGCTCCGCCGGTTTCACGCTGTTTTCGGAGCCCGACGGCCCGACGCTGGAGGGCGGCGACGTCATGCCGGTCGGCGGCGGCGTGGTGCTCGTCGGCATGGGCGAGCGCACCACGCCGGAGGCGGTCAGCCGGCTGGCCGTGCGGCTGTTCGAGGCGGGCGAGGCGAGCCATGTGATCGCCGCGCTCATGCCGCGCGACCGCAGCTTCATGCATCTCGATACGGTCTTCACCTTCTGCGACCGCGATCTCGTCACCGTCTATCCGCCGGTCGTGGATCGGCTGCGCACCTTCTCTCTGCGTCCCGGCGACGGGGAGGACGGGCTCGACGTGCGCGAGGAGACGGGCCCGTTCACCGACGTGGTCGCGGAGGCCATGGGGCTGAAGGCACTGCGGATCGTGGCGACCGGCGGCGACACCTACGAGGCCGAGCGCGAGCAGTGGGACGACGGCAACAACGTCATCGCGGTCGAGCCGGGCGTGGTCGTCGCCTATAACCGCAATGTCTATACCAACACGCTTCTCAGGCGCGCGGGCGTCGAGGTCGTCACGATCGACGGCTCCGAGCTCAGCCGGGGGCGCGGCGGCGGGCACTGCATGACCTGCCCCCTCGCCCGCGACCCTCTTTGAGAGTGTCCTGAATCGGCGCCGGCCCGCTCCCTCGCTCGACCGGCCGGGTGGGGGAGCGGGCCGGTAGGCCGGTCGACTATCGCTATATCGTGCAATCGATGGAGACGGACCATGCCTCTCAACCTCCATGGGCGCAGCGTTCTCACGCTCGACGAGTTCAAGCCCGACGAGATCCGCTTCCTGCTCCGGCTCGCGGCGGAGCTGAAGATGGCCAAGATCGGCGGCTACGAGCAGGCGCGGCTGAAGCGCAAGAACATCGCGCTCATCTTCGAGAAGGATTCCACGCGCACGCGCAGCGGCTTCGAGGTTGCCGCCTACGACCAGGGCGCGCATATCACCTTCATCGGGCCCTCCGGCAGCCATATTGGCCACAAGGAGTCCATCAAGGACACCGCGCGCGTGCTCGGCCGGGTCTATGACGCCATCGAGTATCGCGGCTTCGGCCAGGAGGCGGTCGACACGCTCGCCGCCTATGCCGGCGTGCCGGTCTATAACGGCCTCACCGACCAGTCGCATCCGACCCAGATTCTCGCCGACTTCATGACCATGCGAGAATATACCCACAAGCATCTCTCCGACGTCGTCGTCACCTTCCTGGGAGAGGGACGCGACAATGTCGCCTGCTCGCTGGCGCTCGGGGCCATGAAGATGGGCATGGACATGCGCATCGCCTCGCCGCGCTCGCTGTGGCCCGACGACAAGCTCGTCCGGCATTTCCACCGGATCGCCGGCCAGACCGGCGCGCGCTTCACCCTGACGGAGGATGTGGAGGAGGCGGTGAAGGATGCCGATTTCCTCTACACCGATGTCTGGGTGTCGATGGGCGAGGAGGAGAAGGTGTGGGCGGAGCGCATAGAGCTCCTCACCCCCTATCGCGTGACCAAGGCCGTCATGGATGCCGCCGGCAATCCCTTCGTGAAGTTCATGCACTGCCTGCCCGCCTTCCACAATACGGAGACGGCGGTCGGCGCCGATATCGCCAAGCGGTTCGGGATCGACTGCATGGAGGTGACCGAGGAGGTGTTCGAATCGCAGGCCTCCATCGTCTTCGACCAGGCGGAGAACCGCATGCACTCCATCAAGGCCATCCTCGTCGCCACCATAGGGGGCTGATCGCGAGGAGGACCGCCTGTGCGGCGCCTTGCGGGCCCATGACGGGCCCGGTTCCCGCCTCGCACCTCTTGTGCGGGGCGGCCCGATCGGCCACGGTAGCCGGAGGTTGTCCGCCGCCCCGGCATGGCGGCTGGCGGGCATGGCCCGACCTGCAGGCACCGCACCGGATGCCGTGGACCCACGGGGGAGAACCATCATGAAACGGGTATTTCTGGCCGCAGCGCTCACCGTCGCCACACTGCCGGCCGCCCATGCGGCCGGCTGCGACGACGCGCAGGACCAGGCGACCATGACCGAATGCGCCGCCAAGTCCCTCAAGGCGTCGGACGCGGAGCTGAACAAGCTCTACAAGGAGATCAGGGGCCGGTTGGCGGACGACGCCGACACCAGGAAACTGCTCGTTTCCGCACAGCGCGCCTGGATCGCCTATCGCGATGCGGAATGCAACTTCTCGGCATCCGGCGTTGCCGGCGGCAGCATCTACCCCATGATGCAGGCCATGTGCCTCGACACGCTGACGCAGCGCCGCGTTGAGGATTTCAAGCAATATCTGAACTGCGAGGAAGGCGACCTGAGCTGCCCCGTGCCGCCCGGCGGCTGATCGCCGGCGCGGTCCTGCGTGCGGCGCGCGTTCCTTTCCGGTCGCCGAACGATGCGGGCCCGCACAGGCCGCAGGACGGAACGCGTATGCCCAGGGATGCTGCCGACACGGTCATGGATCTCTATCAGGAGAACGCCGCCTCGTGGATCGCACGGCGCGGGCGTGTGGCTGGCCCGAAAGCTGCCCGATACCGGCCAGGGGCGCAAAGCCGAGGCCTGAATTGCTGCAATACGGCGCGCAAGCCGAGCCGGGACGCAGCGGCCTTCCAAGAGAAGCCTGCGACGGGAAAGGGCAAATGCCCTGACGGTCTGCGTCGCGAAGGAGTGGCGCGCTTGGTGCGCAACATGGGTCGCGCAGATCACTCCTGGGCCCCGTACAAGCGAGATGAAACGCGCGTTGCTCTAACCAAACCCTATGGGACTTTGTGCATTCGTGGCTAGTATTACACTTCGCGCGGGCGCGATATCCAAGGCAACACTCATTTTCTTCTTTGCAGTCACCGTCCTTGGTTGCTGAAGCAGCCCGTTATTCACATATGAAAAGCGAAACGGCTCAGATACATGATAATAATCCGGGCCCACGTCATAGCCCGGCAGGGGCGAGGACGTCGGAACTACGTGCACACCCGGCAACGGTTCTCCCGCCTGATCAAGCAGAGTGACAAATAAGCCTGGTGCCATTGTGGCACCATGAACATATTTCCCGTACACGTAACGGACAGGCGACGTGGCATCGACAGAAACAAGCGTCGTGATTTGGGCGGTCAGTGTGGATTGGGTCATCCACACATATAGCTCATGCTCGAAGTGGCAAATATATGCTCCATCCTTCTTGCGAAGGAGGGTGCGCACGCCAGTATCGGAGAACTTTATCCGAGTATTGCCGTTCGAATCGATAATCGAATCGACGCGATCAAGCGCCATCTCGACTGGCTGGTACTCGACAACTACCGACGAAGACGCCGCCTCAAACCCCCCTACCATTTCGCCCCCCGAGATTATAAGCGCACTATCCTCACGGCCATCAGGGTCCGGGAAATCCAATCTCAGGTCAATGGTCAGTTCCAGCCGATTGTATGACACACCGTGTGAAGGCGGCGGGTTTGGGGATGATGACTTGGGAGGTCTTGTCGGGTGTATTTTGGCTCCATAGGATGGTTGTCTTCATCCCCCACACCGCGACCTGAGACAGGCATCATGAAATCGACCGCCTCTGTTTTTTTCGTTCTGGCGATCTCGCTTCCTCTGGCACTCGGCGCATGCGCATCGCGGCAACCCGACACGACGCTTCCCCCGTCGATCACTCAGGACGCCACATTCATGTCCTGGTTGGCAGGACTGGACAATGCCGTCGATCAGGATCCGAAATATCGGCGGATCCCGCTGGATAGCCCTGCGCAGACAAACGAATTTGCCGCGCACCTGCACGATCTGTATCGGGGGCGGACCAGTGAGGCCGAGTTCAGGTCCTGGGTCAATTCGCGGTATCCCGGCCACGCCTACGAACAGAACGTCATCATCCGGTACCTCGACCAATATGGGCCCCGGCGTAGCTGAATCGGCAGATAGCGACAGGTGGATGCTGGCCTCGGCCTCAAGGCAGATATGGCGCGGCGAGCATTTCCCGGAGCCAGGCTTCCGACGCCGGGTCGTGATTGGCATCCGCATGGCGGACAGCGCGACAGCCAAGATGGAGACTGTCGTGGAAGCGGATCTTGCAAAACAGGCAGGGGAAAAACCCGCGAAGAAGTGGCGCGCCGGGGAGGATTCGAACCCCCGACCCCCAGATTCGTAGATAGGCGCTGAGCGTTGATTCCATTGGAACCGCTTGCAAAACGGGCGGTTGGTTGGGTCAATGGAATCAAGGGGTTAGAGGGGAGATGCAAACGTGGATTGGATCAACGCTTGTGGCCATTGTTTGAATATGGCCGATTCGGCAGTGGTAAGATGTAGCCCAAGCCATGGCGCCAAAAGAATTCGTCACCAAGTACCCAGTGGTAGAGATTGGCGTAAACGAAGTCAGGATGAATCTTTACCCCAGTACCGCCGATCCTACCATTGCTCGCTCGAAGAATCTGTTTAACCGAGGGGAATATCGGCCCCGCGTACCTCTCGTGTCCGGCAACCACTGCTGTAGTGATCGACACAACCAAGTCTGCAATTTGCAGCAGGCGCGAGTTCGGAAACGGCATTGTCAGAACATTCGTCGCGAACCCGTCAAAGGCACTATAATCCGTCCCCTGTTCCGCGATTTCCACGCAGTTTGCTAGAAGGTGGTCCTCATCAACTCTCCCCCCGATGGTCTAGCTACAACGACCAACCCCCATTCACGATTTGTCAACGAGGCATTAAATCGTTCGAGTGCCATTACAAGCGCGTCCATTTCATGGTCACCTGCATTTCCGGTAGCCATTCGGTATGTCGTGTCCGCGATACACACTTGGCCGATAGCACCGTGGTCGCGTGCCAATTCCAAGGCTCGATGCAGGAATTCCTGACGCCGCTCTTCCACCAAGTTTTCACGCATCCAATGATCCCTGCTTGGTGACCACTTGAAAACCGCACGTGCGGGGAAGTTAAAATCGTCACATAAATCATCAAGCGCTTGTTCTAGCGGGCGTACTCCATCCTCATCGATGGATATTCCACCAACGGCCACAAGACTGCGCATTCGTTCGCGGGCGCAATTCCTTTGTCGTGCATCATCCAGGAATAAGAGTCGCATAGGCGATACTGGTGTAGAATTCTCCAAAATGGCTTTGGTCGAAAATATCTCTGATCGCCCTCAAAACCCACACCAATGCCGCCGCCTCTCCCGCCACGCGTCCGGCCCCGGCCGCCACTCGACCGCCAGGCCCTCGCTCATGAGCGTGCGCCCGACGCCCTCACCGTCGACCATGAGCCAAACGAGCCGACGGTCGTACCGATCCACGTCGCCGCTATCGACAATCTCGACGGTGCCCGCGGACGCCACGAGCTGGCGTAGCCGGTCACGCGCCTGATAGCCGCGCGCGGCTTCGGCCTTGCAACGCGGCTTGGATATCTCTGGCGTGTCGATATCGAGCAGGCGCATGCGCTGGCCGTCCACAGTGATGGTGTCGCCGTCATAGACATGGATCCGGCTTGCCGTGATCAGCGCGCCCTTGCGCGTTCCGCCGGCATGCTCGCGCACCGCGGCCACCAAATCCTTGCCCGCATCGTCCGGGAGGCGTGGCACGAAGAACAGCGCCGCGAGGCCGAGAACCACGGCAATGGACAGCAATCGGCTGTATGGCATGCGCGAGCCCCCAATCGCCCCTTGGCTCACTCGTCGTCCAGCGGATCTAGCAGATCGGGCGAGTTGTTCGCCGGCGAGTTCACGTTGCGTGACACTGGCCACATGGTCATCAGGTCAGCCGGATAGGGTTTGAGCAAGTCGGCCGGATCGGACTCAGAACCAAGCCAGCGTTCGTAATCCTCCGGCGCGATGATCACCGGCATACGGTCGTGGATCTCGGCCATCATCTCGTTGGCCTTGCAGGTCACGACTGCGAACGTGCGCTGTTCAAGCCCCGTGGCGGGATCGCGCCATGTCTCGTAGATCGCCGCCAGGCAGAATGGCGAACCGTCCGCCATGGCGATGGCATAGGGTTGCTTCGCCTTCTGCCCCTTGATCGCCCGCCACTCGAAGAAACCATCTATGGGCATGAGCGCGCGCCGCGACCGATACGCCGCGCGGAACATGCCGTTGGTGGCGACCGCCTCCGCCCTGGCGTTGATCGGCTTCGGCCCGCCTTTCGGATCGCGCATCCAGCGCGGTATCAGCCCCCAGCGCGCCAGCACGAACACGCGGCCCGGCATGTCCAGCTCGGCGATGACTAGCGGGTAATCTCTCCCCGGCGTGCCGTTGTAGGTCGGGCCGATATCGTCAATGTCGTCGCCACCGCCACCGCCACCGCCACCGCCACCGCCACCGCCACCGCCGCCGCCCTCCCGCTCGACCGCGCGATCCGCGGCAAATGCGGAGACGAGTTGCCTGGCACTCGATTTTGAAAAGACGCGGCCGCACATGGCGTCACCAAGGCTTGTCTGCGACGAATATCTCGCCGGAGTACGCATGCCCAAAGCGCTCCAGGAACGCTTCCGCATGCTCCATCGTCGTGAAACAGTACCGGGCCGTGTGGAAAATGTCTTCCGTGCGCCGGTCCCTCCCGCCGCGCGTCATGAATGGCATCGCGCGCTCGCGCGGAAAGGCGTGCATTGTGTCAATCGCCTTGCCGAAGCCGATGGGCGGCACGATCAGTTCAACCTGATAAGGGAAATCGTGATCGATCTGCTTGCTGCTGACGGCGCCTTTGAGTCTGGGCATGGTGCCCCCTTGCGAGAACCATTCAGGAACAAAAGCGGGCGAGACAAGGGAGTCAAGATCGCGCAGTCTAGCAATCACAGACCAGTCGTGGTAGCATCTTACTTGAAATCATGGCGCTGTGGGGGCGCTCCGTGGACCAAGATACTTCAGGAATTGGCGGCGATTGCTGCATCGTGGTAGCGTTGTCGTGGGGGCTTTTCATACTGGCCGCGATAATAGCACTCTGCGCGCCTCTGACTGTCTATTTCGTCGGATCGCCGCCAGCCTTACCAGAGTCCCCAGTTCCGCCGAACGTCAATCGGGATTTTCTGATTGCCTCATCAAGCTCGCTCGAAAACATAGTCTCGTTGCTGATAACCATATCTTTTGGACTTACAGCCGTTTCGGCCTTTTTAATGAAGAATCGAATTCTTCAATTCAACCTATCATCCGCAATCAATGCAATTATATCGTCCCTGATATTTTTAACTTTGGTTCTATCGTTATCTCGTTCCTATCATTCATATGCCATGATCTCCAATCAAATAGGAATTGGATACTGGTATCCATCACGCATTACAAATCTAATAGAAGATAATGTTTTCTATATTGTATTGATGTCATTATTTGTTTTATCGGGAATTTTTTTCAATTTCTTAATGCAATCCCTACATAATTTCAAATGAAACAGGAGGGTTATATGAATAAATTAGCACCCTTCTTGGCTATCATTTGTACTTTGAATATCACAACAATAAATATCATAGAAGCAAAAGAATATGAATCCAAGACAATTGCACTGTCTATTAGATTTCATGATAAAATTGATTCATATCCAGAACCCTTGATATACGTTAAAGGAAGCTTACGTGGATCTGTTCCAGGCGCGATTGAACTGTCAGTTTCAAAAGAAGAAATTCCCATAGAAATAGGGATTTCTCAATTTCCATTATCCCCCCTATACAGTTTTACAATATCCCTAAAAACGATCCGAGATGGATATGTTGACGTCATATCAACCAATATCGCTTCGGTGGAGGGGGAATCAAATCGATTTTGGGACACCTTTAAGGTTCTCGACAACAGTTCCGCACAAGAGAAAATAACTAAAATTTCCAACAAAATATATGAAATCAAAATACCTACGTCGACTTATCGGCTTATCACTCAAAAATGGCAGAATGAAAAAATAAACTACTATTCTCCGGCATGGTTTGGTGCGGGCATCTCAAAATTTCAGAACTCCTCCGAAATGTCACATTTTATGCATAAAATACCTGGCAGCAATGTCGCCGCCTCCTGGTCCGGAGCCATTGGACGAACAGGAACTGGAATCCAGCAAAGACATAATTGGATAATAGAATCCGTTCCAGATGGAGCGTACGTTTCTACCGATGAAGATCGTAATATTGGAAATACTAACATACAACATAATATCGCACATCTACCAGGGTCCTATATCTTAGTAAAAAAGTCAGGATACTATGATGCTCAATATAATTGCGTAGCTAATCCCAACTGCAGGAAGACCGAATTTTGTACGGAGACACGAATCGACGACGATTATCGGCTTGTCTGTCACCTAAAGAAGCTGCCCTGATAGTATCCCCCCAAACACAAAAAGCCCCCGCCCACCTTCCGGTGAGCGGGGCACAGTCAGACCACTTCCACAAATTTCTTAGGCTCACGCTTCACCGGATCCGGCTTCACGACCTCGCGAAGCTGGCCGTCGTCCAGCCACGCATTGAGCAGCTTCTTTATCTTCCGCTTGCCCGCCTTGTCGGCCTCAATGCCGAGCACTTCGGCCACGACGAGCCCGACCCAATCCTTGGCCTGCTCGTTCTGGCGGAACGCCCCGCCGCGAATGCGTGCCTTGATGGCCTCCAGAGCGTCCGGCGCGACCTCGCCGGCTATCGCCTCCGCCGTCGGCCACTGCCACGGCACGACGACGCCGGCGTGATCCTGTGGCTTGGCAATGCCCTGCCCGTTGCCGAGCGGTACGGACTCCAGCCGGCGCCATGCGAGCGAGCCGGTCGACGGCGCCAGGTTGGCCTTGCCGAGATTCACGCTGAAATACGAGAACCGTTCCTCGCGCGGCACGCCGGCCTGGCCGGCCTGCTCGTCCGACATGCGGTTGAGCACGCGCACCGACCGGGCCGCCGCCAGAAGCGAGCCGGCGCCGCGCGCGTCGTCCACCGTCACTTCCTTGCCGTCGGTCTTCTTGACGTGGTGCACCAGCTCGACGGCGACGTTCGTCTCCTCCGCGATCCGTGTCCACAGCTTGGCCACCTTGTCGATGGCGCCGTTGTCGTTCTCGGGCACGCCATGGGTGGACACGAACGGGTCAACGACCAGCACGTCGATACCGTTCTCAATGATCGCCCGCTTGATCGCGTCGACCACCGGCACGGCGACGTGAATGTCCCGCCTCTCCTCGCGCACAATCACCATGTCCTGCTCGCGCCCGGAGTCGACGAACAGCCGTCCGGCAACCTCGTCGGCCGCGATGCCATAGCGCTTGCAGGCGCCGGCAATACGCCGGTTCAGCTCGTCGCGGTCATCCTCCCCGTTGAAGTACCAGACGCGCGAGCGCGCCGTCGGCTTCTCGCCGAGCAATGCCCGCCCCGTCACCATGGCGAGCGCTTCGGCGATGGCCAGAGACGACTTGCCGACACCGCCGGGCGCCACCGTCAGCGACATGTACTTGCGCACCATATGGGAGCCATAGAGCCACTGGCGCCGCGGCAGCGCGGATGGATCGCACCAGACATAGGGCGTGGCGCGGACAAGCAGTTGCTCGGCCTCCGGCCTGGCCAGCAGGCTCGCCGCCAACCGGGCGCCCTCGGCGGCAAGCGCCGGGTCATCGTTCTGTAGCGTGGGGGCTTCCGGGATGTCGCGCGGATCAGCCATGCCGGACTTGAGCCCGCTCGCAATGGTCTGCCGCGCCGCGTGCTCGCCATCCTTGGAGACATAGCCGTTTGCCTGCGCCGCCGCGAACAGCCGCGCGCCGGCCTCCTCCTCCGACAGCGCGCCGGCCCCCACGAAGGTGCCGAGCGCGAACGCCGCGTCGTTGAGCGCGTTGTTGCGCCCGTGGGTGGCGCGGGTCAGCCGGGACAGCTCGTCGGCGATGGCGGCCTCGACATAGCGCGTATTGGGCTGGTCGGCCGCCGGCAGGGACTCCACCGACGCGCCGCGCTTCAACACGCGCTCCAGAAGCCAGGACGGCGCAAGGGCGGGCGCGGGCTGCCGGTCGACCCACTCATAGAAACAGCCGTCGGCATTGACCGAGCCCGGCGCGATCACATAGCCGCCCTCGCCGCGCACGTCGATGCCCGGCGCGAGGCGCCCGCGATTGCGCACGCCGTCGACATACTGGAACAGCAGGTGCCGCCCACCCGACGGCGTGCGCACGCTCACGGTCGGCGGCAGCGCGCCGTGCTCCTGTTCCATGGCGCCCAGCGCATCGGGCCCGTTCTCATTGCCCTTCACGTCCAGGTCCAGCACCCACACGCCGGAGCGCTCGCCGGTCGGCACGCCGATCATGGCGCCGGGGTGCCGCGCCCACCATTTGCGGATCTGCTCCGCATTGTCGGTCGCGGCGTGCAGGCCGCGCTTGACCAGCGGGCGCTTGGTGGCCGGGTCGCACGGGAAGACCGGCCAGCCGGAGGCGGCATAGTCGAGGGCGAGGTCAAGCGGCTGCATGGGTGGTGCCTCGCGGTTCGTTGTCATTGGCCGGTGTCAGGTCGAGGCACGCGCCTATGAACGCCTTCGCCTGTTCGGCGTTGATCGCGTTTCCGTAGGCGCGCAATCTTCCCACTCGCGTGGCAGACCCATGAGCCAACAGACGAATTCCGGGTTCAACGCGCCGAATTCGGCCAAGCTCTCCGGCCGTTCTGAAGTCGCCAAAGAATGAGCGACGGCCTGAACGTTCAACGGCCATGTGTGGCGCTTCCATTGAGATGGGCCGGCCTTGTTCTCCGCGTCCTGGACAGTCGGCGTAGGCCACAAAGTAGGTGCGCATTCGCTCGTTGGGCGCATCGACGGCACAAGCCGGGAAATCGACCGCCCCGAAGGCAAAACCCGCACTTTCCATGTCAGTTGCCGTTCGGTCGATCCATGCAGCCGTGTCGTCAACCTGCTCGCCAAGCACCACGTCAGGGCGTCCGGCTTCGATAAGCCGGAACCAGATCGGCCACAGGTCGCGCTCGTCGGCGAAGCCCTTCCGCCTGTCGGCCGCTGCCGCCGAATGCGGCTGGCATGGGCATGAACCGGTCCAGACGGGGCGGCTGTCTGCCCAGCCGGCCCGGCGGAGCGCGTAGCTCCACACTCCGATGCCGGCGAAGAAATGGCATTGCGCGAAGCCGCGCAGGTCGGACGGTCGAACATCGACAATTGAACGCTCATCCACAACTCCCGGCGCTATGAGGCCCGCGTCGATCAGGTTGCGCAGCCATTGCGCCGCATACGGATCGTTCTCGTTGTAGTAGGCGCTCAAAACGGCGCCTCCTCGCTGGCGATCAGATGGCGCAGCCGGTCGCCGAAGCCGCGCACGATCACGCGGCACAGCGTGGCGGCCTCGCCCGCGTCGAACTCGCAAAGGTCGGTCTTGCCGAGCCGGTCCATATAGGCGCCGGCGGCCTCCACGGCGCCGTCCAGCGCGCGGTTCTCGTAGCCATCGAATTGCGTCACGCGGCGGATGCGATCCGCCAGCATGGAGCATTCGGGGCAAAGGAAATGGGTGTCGTCAGGCATGGCGATTCCTACGCTGGACGCATGCCGCCCGCAGGCGTAGCAGGTGGTTGGCACACCGGCTCCGGTGCGCGTCGGGGCAAATGTCATGCGATGAATAATGCGCAATTATTTGCGCATACCCTCTTGATCCGCCTCCGATAATGCGCAAATATATACACACAAACGGGGAGGCAGTGACGTGGCGAACATCGAAACCAACCGCTCAAAGATCGTGAAGCGGCTAGAGGCGGAAGGTTGGGAGATTGTCCACGGCGGCAAGCACGACAAGTTTCGCAAGGCGAACATGAAGACGATCATCGTGCCGCGTCACAAGACCCTCTCTCCGGGCGTTGCCCGGTCAATCGCGAAGGCCGCGGGCTGGCTCTAGGCCGGCCCGACACAGGAGGTAGAACCATGTCCCGATATGTTGCCCTGATCGATGGCGAGCGCGGCGCTTACGGCGTGGCGTTCCCCGACTGCCCCGGATGCACCGCAATGGGCGAAACGATTGACGAAGCCCTGCACAACGCGGCGGAAGCACTGTCTGAGTGGGTGGCCGATGAATCCGCCGCCGGCCGCGGCGCTCCGGCTCCGCGCAGCGCCGACGAGCTGCGCGCCGATCCGGAAGTGGTCGAGGCGATCCGCGAAGGCGCGGCCATGGCAGTGGTGCCCCTCGTTCTCGAAACGGGCCGCGCGACGCGGGCGAATGTCTCCATCGACGCCGGCCTGCTCGCCGCCATCGACGAAGCAGCGGCGCGCGCCGGCATCACCCGCTCGGCCTATCTGGCAAGCGCGGCACGCGAGCGGCTTGTTGCCGGGGAATGATTGTCGTTGGCCGCCTCGAACCGGCCAACTTCATTCCCCCAAGCCTGCCATCCGGCGCGGCGCTGGCGTGCGAACAGCTCGATATACGGCCCGTCGACCAACCGCTCGATGCGCTCGTACTGTTCGTCGGGCTTGCGGCTGTGCTCGCGGCGCGGGGCGTCGATGATCTCGCGCACGCCCTTGTCCTTCCGCCGCACCTTGCCGCGCGTGAACAACAGGCACAGCTCGGTCTGCTTGCGCGTCCAGTAGCCCATGCCGATGCGCGGCGTGCCCTTCGCAGTCAGCTTGCGCCAGGTGAATGCCCGCGTCTTGAACCGGAAGCCCCAGGCTCGCCCCAGCTCGATGGCCTGGTCTATGTGGCTGTCCACCACCCACATGAACAGCGCGCAGTCCTTCGCCGCAAGCTCCTGCACTGGAAGCGCGGCAAGGTCCGCCGTCGCCGTCGTCATGTAGTGGTCGTTCGCCGATCTGTGGGGCGTGCCTTTCTTGCCGCTCCACGTCCTGAACGACCATGGCGGGTCCGCAAGGATGCAGCCGAACGGACCGCCCGGCACGTCATCGAGTGGCGTCAAAACGGAATCTCCTCGATATCCTCGACCCCGCCATCCATGCGGTCGAGATAGGTCATGGGCGGCGCGGTGCTCGCCACCTCGTCGGCGCCCGCCCATTCGGAGCCCGGACGCTCGTCGACGACTTCCATGTAGCGCCCGGACGGCTTGACGCTGATCGCCTCCGTGGTCAGCAGCTCGCCGGCCCGGTCCAGAAACTCGCCCGCATCCTTCGGGAACGGCCGTCCGCCGCCATGCTTCGCCCACCACCGGTCGGCCTTCGTCTTGGCAAAGCCAGTATGTCCGGGGCAGACCCACGACTTGTAGACCGTCATGCCCGACGTGTACTCGACACGCACGGACGGTGTGCCGCCCAGCTTCTCGTGGAAATGGAGCCGCCGCTTCTGGACGTCGCGCCAGACAGGATCGCCGGTCGACAGAATGGGCGCGTCGTCGGCCTTGGCCTTGATCTTCTCTTCCGTTTCGCGCGGGAACTCATAGCCGCAATCGTCGCACACGCGCGCCGACGCATGGACGAGACTGTCGCATTCCGGGCACAGCTTCACCGGCGCCTCGCCGTCGCCCTTGCCCGCGGGCTTCGGCTCCACGGCGTCAATCGGCCCGTGCTTGCGCACATTGCCCGCGAAGTCGAGCACGAGACAGGTGTCCTTGCCCGGCGCGTTGCGCAGGCCACGGCCGACCATCTGCACATAGAGGCTGGTGGAGAGCGTCGGCCGCATCATCGCCAGAAGGTCGATGCCCGGATGGTTGAACCCCGTCGTGAGCACGCTGTTGTTCGTCACCGCCCGGATGCGCCCGGCCTTGAAGTCGGCCAGGATGCGGGCCCGCTCCTCCGCCGGTGTCTCGCCCGCGACCGTTTCGGTCGGGATGCCGCGCCCGCGCAGCTCGTCGCGCACATGATAGGCGTGCTCGACGCCCGAACAGAACAGGAGCCAGGCGCGCCGGTCCTCTCCATAGGCCATGACTTCCGCGACGGCGCGCGCTGTCACGTCCGACCGATCGATTGCCGCTTGCAGCCTGGTCTGGTTGTAGTCGCCGCCGACCTTGCCGACACCGGTCAGATCGTAACCGGTCTCCATGGCCTTGCTGATGGGCCGGCAAAGATAGCCTTCCCCGATCATCTCGCCGACCGGCTTCTCATAGCAAATCGTGTCGAACAGCGCGCCCTCGCCCTCGTCGAGGCGCCCCTCGCCCAGCCGGTAGGGCGTCGCCGTCAGGCCGACAAGCTTCAGGTCGGGATTGGTCTTGCGCAGGCCGTCCAGCAGCTTGCCATATTGCGTCTCCGCCTTGCGCGGCGTCAGGTGCGCCTCGTCGATCAGCACAAGGTCGACATGGCCGATCAGCGCGGCCTTGCTCGCAATGGTCTGTATCCCGCCGAACAAGATCTGCGCATGCGCGTCCCGGCGCCCCAGCCCGGCGGAGAACAGCCCGGCCGGCGCGAACTCCCATATGCCCAAAAGCTCCTGATAGTTCTGGACGAGCAGTTCCTTGACGTGCGTGACGTTGAGGATCCGCATGTCCGGGTAGTCGGCGAGCAGTTCCTTGACCAGCGAGGCAATGACAAGCGACTTGCCGCCGCCGGTCGGCAGCACGATCAGCGGCGAGCCGGGCTCGCGCGACCAGTAGTCGTACAGCGCGTCGATAGAGGCGCGCTGGTAGTCTCTAAGCTTGAGCATGGATTGCCTCGCTTAGCGGGGTTCGGTACGAATGTTGTGGGTTGGGATCGATTGGGGGGTACTATGCTCGCTGAAGGCTCCGGTGCCATCGCGCGGTGGGCGCTCGGGGCATCAATAGGAATAGCCATTATTATAGCGGGGGTTGCGCTAGCCGAGCCCGGCCCTGAGGACGATTTCGTATCCGAGCCCAACGGCAATCACTCCACCAGCGACAGCAGCGACAGCACCGCCAATGACCACGCCGGCTCCCCACCCCTTGGTGCCACCGCTGGCGCTGCGACTGACGGCCAAGTCCAATCCCTTGAGGCCGACGAGAAAACCGGACAACGAAATCAGAATTCCAATTGCGAACTCGGCAGCATTGAAGAGTGTAATCTCGCCGCCCAACAGAGTATGGCGGAATCTACGCGATACATGAACTATGCTGCTTGGGTTGGCATCACCCTTACGATGATTGGTCTCCTTCTGCTCTTGCGTACGATGATATACACGCGAGATGCTGCCGCCGCAGCTGAGGCCGCTGTGGTCGAAGCCAAGAAGGCGACAAAGGCCGCCAACGAGACAATCGCTGTCACACGCGATATCGGAGAGGCGCAGGTGAGGGCCTATGTTCTCTGCGAATCGTGCGAGATACACGACTTCAAGATAGGGCTGCGCCCCCAAGCGTTTGTGCGTTTCAAGAACTGTGGCCAGTCCCCGGCTACCGCGTTCAACGTGCGCGGGTCGATCATCGTTGACAAGCTCCCCCAGAAGCGGAATCAAACTCTGGCTCTCGTGTCTCTCCCGGAAAGCACAACGGGGCTTGCCCAAAACCAGAAGGGTGGAGCTCCGATTCCGCGGTTCATACCACTTACCGACGATGAGCATAGCGCCATCATTGCGGGAAGCGCGGCACTCTACATCAAAGTACGCATTGATTTCACCGATGTATTCGGTCGAGAAAATAGTGCTATCTCCGTCTTCGTATACTCCAATACCGAAATAAAATATGGACCAAATGCAAGCGTAGCTCACTACGGAAATAATTTTACTTGGGGCGCCACCAAGAAATAAAAATAAGGACTTGCAGGCGCGCGAAAATATGCCGCATCGGGTGTGCCATGTCGCCGCCCGCTGGCGTACTTGATTCATGATGCCGCACTTTCGATAAGGGGGGGGCGGGAATCGTGTTCACTCGCCCCCATCAACCCACGACCGCCCATCGAACAGCGTGTAGCTGACCGTCTCTGCCTCCTCATCGACGGCCACCTGCGCGCCCGGCACCATGCCCGGCAGGAACAGGTGAGCCGGGCAGCCGGCCCGCTGCTCATCGACCGACAGCGGCTTTGACCAGCGTGCGCACGACCATTCCGCGTCGCCATGCATCTCGGGCGTGGCGTGCAGGCAGGAACGGCACGTCGTGCGGGGAAAGCGGTTCTCAAAGCACACCGCCTTGTGCTTGCACCACAGGCACGGCGGCGCGTCCGGCTTGTCGCGGACCCGCGACGGCGGCTCGTCGGTCTTGATGATGCGTTCGGCCCGCGCCAGGACGCGAAGGCAGAACTCGGCGTCGTAGGCGATGCGCTCGAAATACCGCTCGTCGTCGTCCTTGTTCACGACGAGATAGCCGGCGCGCGTCAGGCCGAAGGCATGCATGCCAAGCTGGCACTGCACATAGTGCAGCGGCTTGGCCTCCCTGCACCCCTTGCGCTTGATCTCGCGGAAGCCCTTCGCGTTGGACGACTTGAACTCGAACAGGTGTTCCGTCTTCGGCGCCTCGGGCACGCCGATGCCGCGCCCGTCGATCTTCCCGCGCACATGGTTGCCGACCAGACGGATTCGATCCTGCTGGCCATAGACCTCCACGCCGACGGCCTCCAGGTCGGCGACAAGCTGGTCTTCCCATCTGTCACCGGTACGGAAGATGGATACCTTGCGGCCGTCCACCTGCTCGGGCTCGGATGCCCAGCGGAAGTCATACCAAAGCGCGCGGTCGCACTCATGGCCGAGCTGGCCGACCGACAGGCCGAGCCCGTCGAATGTCCTGTTGGCTTGCTCATATGCGCGATAGATGGACAGCACGGTATGCGCGCGCGGTCGCGGAAGTGGCGCCACGGGTGGGACTCCTCGAATTTCGGTTGATTTTGCGATTAAATGTCAATGAGAGATGAAGGCGTGGCAGCAAGCACGTCGAGTTTGAATGAGGGGCTACAAATGAACTTCAGTGATGTCATTGCGACAATTGCTCTGCTAGTGTCCTTAGGAGCGGCTGGCATGACGTTTTGGTTCTATCGACGACAACTAGCACTCATAGATACTCAAGAACGACTCAATCGGCGTCTTATTGAGAAGAGCGACGCGGATGACATTGCGGCACGCCGGGCCGACGTTGGCGCGAAATTGATCGGAGTGGGCGACAACAAGTACCGCGTGAGAGTCTTTAACCGGGGAAAGGCGTCAGCCCGAAACATCACAATCGAGTTTCCATACGGCAATGACTTGATACCAGACCACGAGATCCGCGAGAAAATCCCCATGGAAATGCTTGATCAGGACGCTTACTTTGATTTGCTTGCAGCAATTTTTGTATCAAGCCCGAGAAAGCAGGATGTTTTGCTAAGATGGGCTGACGATTATTCGGACAACAATGAAAAAAAATGCATCTTGACTCTGTAAGAGCGGAATACGGATTATGAGCAATTGAAGAAAGGCGAGCCGACCGAAGCCGGCCCGCCAGATTGCCTAGGTGTCGGGACGCCCGTGCGGGAACTCCCACTTGTCGCAGACAGTCCGCACTTGCGGAAGCATGACCGTGACCTTGCCCGACATGACAGGCGTCATGACGACCGACTCGTGCGACCGCACGCACTCCCCGCGGTCAACGCCGTCGCATCCAGCCACGGCCAGCGACACCGCCAGGACGAACGCCAGGCGCCTCATCGCACCCCCTCCGGCGACGGGAAGAACTTCGCCAGCTCCGTATAGCCCGCGCCCTTGCGGAACGGCATGCTGGGCGGCATGCCGAAGCGGTTCTTGGCGATGAAGCCGGGCCGCTCCTCAAGGTGCACCTGACGGTCGCCGCCGCCCTCGCCGTGAACGGCCTTCTTGCCGAAGCCCTGATCCTTCTCCTTCAGCGTGATGCGGAAGGACATGAAGCCGATCAGGGAGGCATCTTCCGTCACGAGCGCTGACGCGCGCTTGTGGAGCTTGATGCCGTACCGGCTGTAGGGATCGCTGGTCGGGCTCTCGAACCGCGTAATGTCGGTGTGCGCGATCTGCACCACCGCCATGCCGGCATTGCGAAGCGCGCCGAGCGCCCTCAGATACTCGCGCCACACCTCGTCCGCCGCGACATAGCCCTTGCCGTATCCCGGCTCCTCGATGGTCTGCCAGCCATTCTGTGCGCATGCCGCCGCCCACACCATGGGCTCCAGCCCGTCGAGGCTGTCGACAATGAGCGTCTTGAACTCATGCGGCGCGGTCAGAAGCTCGCCGATGAAGTCGAGCACCTGGTCGAGGGACTCCACCTCGCCGGGCGTCGCCATGTCCACGTCGGCGGGCGGCTCCTCGCCCGGCGTGGCGAGATAGACGGGATCCGGCCATTCCGCCGCCAGCGACGTTTTGCCGACGCCCGGAATGCCATAGAGGATGGCGATAGGCGGCCTGGTGGTTTTTGTCGATTGCAGACTGGAAAGGCTGATAGCCACTCAGTGAACCTCCGTGCTCTGCATATCCTTGGCGACCGCGCGCAGCGCCCTGGCGTTGTCCATGTGCCGCGCCTTGGCCGCGCGGCTCTTCATCCGGCCGGCGGCGCGGATATTCCAGTTGGCGCAGGCGAACAGCCGGCCGGCGGTGGCGCCCTCCGCAAGGGCGCGCTCGACGGTAATGACGGTCATGGGGACTCCTCTGTGTTGACGACGGGGAATGGGCTGCGGGAAGCGCCTAGCCGGCCCTGGACCACGGCCGCGCCTTGCCGGTGGCGGCCGGTGCGGCGGGCTTGTTGTCGTTCGCGGGCGCGCCGGTGGGCGCCTTCGGCCTTGCCGGCTGGTCGGCGGCAATCTCCGGCGCCGGAACGTCGCCCTCGTCGGGGAAGTAGTAGCGCTTGACCTCGGTGCGCGCGGGATAGAGCGGCGTGCCGTCGGCGTTCTTCTTCTTGCTCGGCTTGCCGAGCCCCAGCTTGGCCGTATAGGCCTTGAAGTGCAGATCCTCGGAGTCCTCGATCTCCGTCACGCCGACGGCGCGGCACAGGCTCGCCAGCTCCTTCTGGCCGATCTCCTGCGCCTGCGGGTTCTGGTTTTCCAGATTGATGAAGCCGAAGAACTTGCGCCCCTTCATCGCCTCCGGCTCAAGCACGACGGAGGTGTATTTGAGCCCCTGACCGGTGCGGGCATTCTCCGGGCCGGTCTCCACGACCTCCGACGCCTCCATTTCGAGGCGATAGACGCCGTTGGGCAGATCCTCATAGTCGGACTGCGTGGTGTCGTGCTGGGTGGCATTGAACGTGGAACCCAATCGGGCCATGCGGGAAGTCTCCTCTTGAACGGGAAAGGCCGCCTGCGGTGCTCCGCGGCGGCCTTGGTGGTGGTTGGGTGGGGAGTGCGATCAGATATGAAGCGTGACGTGGCCCAACGCGTCGGCCAGCGCCTTCTCGGCCCTCGCGCCCCGGCTGGTCTCCCAACCGGGAAGCAACGCGATGGCGTCGGCCTCAAGGCAGATATAGCGCGTGTCGTCGGCGAGGGCCTGGCGCAGGCTGAACCCGTGCTCCTTCGCGGCCGTCTCCTCGCAGCCCTCCGCATTGCCCTTCGACACGTCAATCCCGCCATGGCGCTCGATATCGCGCTCGGCGGGATTGAACACGTTGTGGCCTTCCGCGCGCAGCCTGGCGGCCGCGGCGTGGAAGGCCGGGAAATTGAACTCGGGAATGCCGCGCATGGGCCCGGCGACATAGATGTTCATGGGCGGTCGTCCTCTCCGCACTGGCGGGCTTCGTAGGCGATCAGGAACGCGATGCAGCACGCCGCGTGCCACAGATGCGAATAGCCGGTCTCCGGGTCGGCGCGCTCGCGCCGCCACCACGACCACAGGTGCCGCATGAGCGCGCCGAAAACGCGGCCCCACTTCATGCCGCGTTCCCAATTGCGGTCTTCGTATTTGCTTGCGCCGAACGTCAGGACCGCCGCGGTGGCCTCGACCACTTCGGGCGGTATCAGCTCCATGCGGAGCTTTCCGCCATCGTCCTTGCGTCCGGTATCGTTCGACGCGCGCTCGCGCAGCGCCACCTCCCCCGTCACGGCCATCACGCCGCCTCCTCTGCCTTCGTGTTGTCGTTCGCCGCGCCATAGGCGCCCGACACCATTTCCGGCGTCAGGGTCAGGCGCGACACCTCGCCGAATTCCTCGTCATATGTGATGACCTTCGCCGACCGGCCGGACAGCCAGTTGGCGCCGTAGGCGTCGGCCGCGGCTAGCGTCTCATGGCGCTCGACCTTCATCAGGTCGGTCGACTTCAGCTCGTCGGAATGCAGGTGGCCAATATGCGCGTAGCTGTGCCTTGTGCGCCCGTAGATCTCGCGGAACTTCCCAGCGAACATGCTGTCAACCGTGCCCACCCTGCGCTTGTGGCCGTGGTGGTAGAACAGCGATGTCAGCCCGTGCTCGTGAGCATAGTATGAACCCTCGGCGTTCTGCGCCGGCGAATTCTTAACCGTCAAGCGTGGCTCGTCTTCAAGAAACGCCGCGAAGGTCTCTCGAAGCCAGGCTTCCGACCCAGGATCGTGATTGGCGTCCGCCATGACGACGTGCACATGCTCGTGCTTCTGCAGGAGCATGGACAGGATGCGCCGCACGGTTCGGATGACGACGCGAACCACCTTCGGGAACCGGCTGTCGGCGTCCAGAATGTGGCCGCTCGCCGGGGTCTTGGGCTCGAACCCGTCATAGTGCAGAAGGTCGCCGAGCTGGGCGAACACCGCCGTTCTGGCCGGCGGCGCCATGGCGATGGCCGCCGCGAACCAGTCGAGCAACAGGCGCTCGGCAATCTCAAGGTCATAGTCGGCGCCCGTCTCCTCCCGCCAGGACAGCATGCCGAAATGCGCGTCCGTCACGGTGTACTGATTGAGGAGACGGCTATTGACCGTGAGGGGCGGAGCAGTCGGCGCGACCGGTTCGATAGCCTCTTTGAGCGCGGCGACCGTGGCGCGCATGGCCGCAAGCTGGTGCTCGCGGTCCTCGCCCGTCTTGATCCACTTGATAACCTCGCGCCCGTCCTCGTCGACAAGCGCCGACACACCCTTGACGCGCTGGCCATCGGGCACCCGGAATTCCTCGCCGTGCTCGCGGACCTGCTTGATCCACTTGCCGTCGGCCGTCTTGCCGGCCACGCTCTTTATCGCATAGCCCGGCATCACCGGATCGGTGGAGAGCAACCCACGCTCCGCCGCACGCTTGAGTCCGCGCCGGATCGTCTTCGGGTCAACGTCCAGCGCGCGGGCGGCGGCACGGTTGGACCCGTGCTCCTCGACCGCCCGCACGATCTCCTGAATTCGTTCGTCTGTCAGTGGGGGCATTCACGGCTCCGGGGTGGAGCGGCGGCGGCGCGCGGGCTTCGGCGCCTCGAACACGCGGTCGATGCGTTCGTTCAGCCGCTCAATCGAGCCGTTGACGCCGCCGATTGCGTCCATGATCTGGCGCGTCTGTTCCGACAGGCCCGCCTTGGTCACGTAGGTTTCGGACACATGCAGCTTGTAGGCCGCAAGGTCGCGGTCGGACTTGGCGATGGCGTTGTAGAGCCGCCACAGAAGGCCGCCCAGGGCCACCGCGCCGCCGGCCATGAAGACCAGCACCTGCCATTCCACGGCGCCGGTCATGGAGACCACCCGCAGACGCGTGCGCCATATTCGTTGTGCTTGACCACCCACCGCTTGGAGCTGGCGACAAGCCTGTCCTGCGGCGCCGGGCGGAATGCGCTCGACACGTCGCAGAAATCACCCGCCGTCGCGCAGCCAGTCAGAATAGCGGCGATCAAGATCAGCGGGGCCAAGCGCGTCGATTTCCTCATCAACCGCTTTCCTTTCCCTCATTCCCGCCAGGCGCCCGCGCGCCCGCCGGCCATCCTCGTAGGCGCCGCGCTTCAACCAGCCGGCCGCAAACGCGCCGGCCAGCGACACGAGCACCGCGCCGGCTGCGATCAGCCAGCCCCTCGCGCCGGCCACCAGATTGAGAAGCCATGTCATGTGGTGTCCTTCCCGATTGCGGCGAGCGGCGCAGCCACCACAGCCACGCCGCCGCCGACAATGCGACCATCATCGGTCAGGCCGCCCGGATGCGGCGCACGGCGTACCAGAGCCCGACGCCGACCGCGCCCACCATGCCGATGGCAAGCGCGATCTGGACCGGCCCGCTGCCGCTGGCGATGGCGCCCATCGCGGAGACGAGGCCGCCGAGCGGTCCCCATGCTTCCGGCCTGGTGACGACATGCGTGAACGACACATCCTCGGGACGCGCCTTCGGCGTCGGCTGCACATGGGACGATGCGGTTGCCACGCCGCCGGCCAATGCGTGCGCATTGCCCCGCACCCCGCGCTGCGCCCGCCACTCCCCTTTCGGATCGATGCCGGTGACGCGGACCGTCCAGCCGCGCGCATAGCGCCGCCATCCGCGCAGCGAGCGCAGATAGGCCAGACGCGCGTTGCAGTAGTCGTCGATCAACTCGCGCAGCCCGCCCTTGTACCGCCGCACGGCGTCGACCGTCTGGATGCCGACAATTCCGTCCTGCGAAACACCGACGAGCCTTTGCAGCACCTTGACCGCCGTTGCCGGCCCGGAGTGCACGCCGAAGTCGAACACCGCATAGTCCAGACCGCGCGGCAGAAGATCGCCGCCGCTCTGTTTCCAGTAGGACTTGCGATAGATGATGCGCGCTTCCGAAAGGGTCAGATTGCGCACGTCGGCGGCTGTCACCTTGCGGCCGCGATGCGCCGCGAGCGTCGCAAGCGTCACGCCGTATTTGGTCGGGCCGCCGGGGTCTTTCGGATCGTTCACGTAGCCGCCTTCATGCCCGAACATGAGGCGCAATGCATCGCTCAGCGTCGAACGCGCCATGCATGAAACTCCTATAGGTTGTGCTATGGTGAGTTGGCTGCCGATGCCCCCCAATGGGATCGGCAGTACGGGCGGGGTTCCAGTGCCCCCCCAGGTTCCCGGAGCCCCGCCCACTGACAGGAGGGCGAACGCTACAGCCCGGCTTTCCCGGCCAGATAGGCCTGCAGCTTCGCGCGCTCGTCGCCGGTCAGAACGCGCGGCACGAGCACCATGCCGTACCAGTCCATGGCAGCCGTAAGCGTGCCATCGTGGAATGCACCGATCTTGTTGGTGCCCGTCCGGGTATCGATAGTCTCTGACCCGCTTGCCGCCTCCGACGACAGAAGACCGTAGATCGTGTTGTCTCCCAGGGTCGAACCGGCCAGCTCGACGCCATAGACGCCGGTCGACGCGATGCCGACCGAACTGTTGTACGCACCGCCCTGGATCGCGATGCGCAGGTTGTTGGAGCCATTCACGACCAGTGACCAGCGCTCGCCCGTATTGCCGGGCCCAAGATTGAAGTACACGCCGATGTTCGATCCGGATGCGGCATCGGCCGAACCCGCGAAATAGAGCGCGCGGTTGTCCGCGCCCGACACGCCAACATGGTTCGGCAGGTCGAAATGCTGGCCTGTCCCGCCGTGCTCAATCCGGCGCAGACCGCCGCTTTCGCGGAATGTGGGCCGGTCGCCCGCCGTCGGCTGTGAGGCGTGGTTGCCCGCCCCCGACTTGTCGAGCATCAGCCCCACCGGGTCGCCATCCTGCGTTACAGGCGTTGTGCCCGCCGCGTCCTGAAACAACGTCGACAGGTCGGACGGATCCCACCAGCCGACCGGCGACAGGGCGTCAGGCATCCACTCTCCGCCGCCGACCGCCAGCCCGTAGAATGGCGCCATCACCGTCATGACGGCACCCTGTCGCCCATAAGCGTCAGCTGCACCGCGCCGTCGCCCATGACGGCCATGCTGTAGACGGTGCGGCGATTGGCGTCCGTGCCGCCCGGCGGGGCGGGCGACGCACCGGAACCGTCGATCAGCCCGGCGGCGCCGACGGTCCCGTCGTCGAACGTCACGGCGCGCCCGCCCGTGGCGTCCTGGACGATCTCCACAAGCCCCGGTTGGCTCGTGCCGGCGCCCGGAGGATTGGTCACAGCGAGCGTGGCGTCGTCGCTCAGCGTCACCGCGAAATGGTGCCCCTGCGACAGGTCCAGCAGCGCCACGCCGGCCACAACGGCGACCGGCACAATCGGCGTGCGCTGCGCGGCCGTCCAGTCGTTGACCTCGTCGGCTGGCGTGTCGTCGGCCGCCAGGTTGTCCAGCGCCTCGTCCAGATGCGAGCCCGGCACACCGCTGTCGTTGGCGATGTCGGACGCATCCAGCGCGACCGACGTGCCGTCGAGCGGAAATGTCGCGCCGCTGCCGCGCAATGCCGTACCGCTCGCACCGTCGAACTCGGGGATCTCGCCATCCACAGACGAGGCCGGCCCCGACATGGAGCCCGCATCGCCCGCCCGTGCGAACTGGAACGAGATAGGCGCGCTGGTCACAAACGCCGTGGCGCCCGAATGCCCCTGTACGGCAACCTTCACATAGTCGCCGGCATCGGCAACGCCCGTCACCTGGAACATGGCCTGCGAATTGTCGGCCGCATGCGTCAGGGTCAGCAGCCCCTTGGCAGTCGGGTTCGAACTGGCGGCCAGCGCCAGCAGATACGCCGACACGTCGTCGCTCATGCGGTTGAGCTTCGACACATAGAGCTGTGTGGCCGTGCTCAGATCGGCATCGTTCGCGCGGATCTCGCCGGCGCCGGGATCGGCGTCCGTCGTCGCGGCGTCCCATGTGAACAGCGCGCCGGGGTCGGAGCCGTCGGCGCCCGCCGGCCCGCGCTCGCCCGACAGCGCGATTGTCCAGTCGGCATAGGTTCCGGCGCCGACGATGGTGTCGACCGCAACCTCAAGCGTTGTTCCGCCATAGGCCGCGATCACGCCGGACATGCGCCGGTTCGCCGGATCGGCATCCGACGTGGCCACAATGCGCGCGCCGACTGCATAGCCCCGGTCGGCCTGATCCAGCGTCCACGTCTTCGTGCCCGTGCCGATGGCGAGCGGCGTGGCCGACGTGGCGACCATCTGTGCGGAGCCCGGCGCCCCGGCCGGCCCCTGCAACGGCGTGCCGGCCGACCAGTCGGCGGCCGCCGCCGATTGCTTCCAGTAGAGCGTCGGCCCGTCCGCGTCCTGAAGCACGATCACGGCGAAGCCTGCCGCCTCGCCGTCATACGCTGCGCGCGCCGCGAGCGTCACCACGATGGCGTCGGCGGGAAAGAGCGCCGTGCCGAAATCCGTCGCCGCCGCGGTGCCGATGGCCTCCCACTCGAACGTGTCTTCCCATGCCGGACTGACTGTATAAGCGCGAATGCGATAGAAGCCGCCCGGTGCGAAGAACGCCGCTCGGCCGAACTGGTCTGTCTGGAACGGATTGCCGAGCGGCGTTGTGCCCTCATGGTCGGCGAAGATCTGCACCAGCGGCCGGCCCGCTCGCTCAAGGCGAACCTCTATCCATGCGTTCGGCACGACATTGCCGGCATCGTCGGCGATGCGAAGGTTTTTGCCTGCGTAGGATGCCACGCGACACCTCATGAAAATGGCCGCCCGAACGGGGCGACCGCTGCGATATTGGTTTAGCTAGGCCGTGCGCTGCCCGAGAATGAGTCCCTCGGTCCAGTTGACGCCCGTTATGTCGGAGCCCGAGCTTGTCGTGGCGCCGGCCACGGCAATGATCGCATCGCCGGCCGTCACGTCGGACAGGCGCGTTGCGAGCGGATTGACCGCAGACGCTGTGATCGTCTCGACGGCGGCCAGCGTCCCGGACCCGACACGGCGGTAAAGCTGAAAGCCGCAGTCGGTCATGCCGCCCGAAAAGGTGACGCTGATATCCCCCGTCGTGTCCGCCGACGGCAACTCGACCGACAGGATAGCCACGACGAGGCATCCCCCCTCGCCATCGTCGACGGTCAACTGGGTGGACAGATCGGCGACGGCCTGGCCATTGACCGACGCCGCCGCGATTGTCCGGCCCACCGTGTCGGCGTTGGCGATAATGCACAGATCGCCCTTGCGGCTGGCATCGGCGGCACCGAGCGCGCGACCGGCAAAGCTATAGGCAGTGCTGTTCGCGCCATCCGCACCGGAGTCGACAAGGCTGACCGTTGCTCCGTCAAACCGGGCGGCCAGTAATCCGGCGCGCAACAGGTTCTCGCCGAATTCGCGCTCCAGGCCGTCATACTCGATGGCTGCCGAAACCTTCACGTCCGGCATATCGGAGGCGACGTTGACGCTGGCGCAGCTTTGCCGCGTCTTCGCCCCGGCCACCGCCCCGTCATTGTCGCTGGCAACGCCATCGGTCGCGAACGCGATCAGGCTTGCGCCATTGAGTGCGAAACCGGACGCGCCGCCGACAGCCGTGCCGATGCTGGTGAAACTCCAATCCTGACCATTACGGCCGGGGCCGCCACCAGCGCCGCCACCGAATGACGCGCCGCCACCAGCTAATGCCGTTCCGGCCGGACCATCCGGGCCACCGTCGCCACCGACGCCGCCAAGGCCGCCTTCGGTGCCGGCGCCGCCGCCGCCGCCACGCGGAGACGACGTTGCGCCGGCTACACCGGCACCACCGCCGGCGCCCGACATGATCCTGCCCAGCAGGTTGTCGACATATAGTGGATAGTTGGTGCGTATCGCTTCGCCGCCGGGATAGCCGCGCGCCTTGTTCGTGTCGCCGTCGCTGTCGGACTTGCCGCCCTGTCCGCCGGGGCCCTGAATGTGCCCACGATTGATCAGGTTTCGCGTGACGAACGGAACGTCCGACCAGTCGCCCACGTCGAATCCGGGGAGACCAGTACCGGCCAACGGCTGGCGTCGACCGCTGACCGTCTCCCAATCGGGCGGAGCGTCGACGGTCCCGCCGACGGTCACACCCTCCTCGATGGTGATGTTGACCGTATAGCCGTCGCCGTTGTCGACCGGCGGGCCCCATATCGAATCGTGCAACTCGCGCAGATCGATGTTGAGCGTGTCGAAGTCGATAACGATGGTGCCGGGCTCCACGTCGGGTGGAGGTTCGGACAGCATCTCCTCCGCCTCGACCTCGAAGCGGTCGGCCTGCGGATCCACCCGCGTCGTCTGGATCGGGACAAGCTCATTGCCGCCGCCGGCATCCTGGAAGACACGAGACCCGAGCTGGTAGCCGCGCCCAAGGTCGACATGATCGATGCCGAAATGACGCTGGACGGCAAAATTGAAGCGCCGGGGCGGCGCCTTGTATCGGCTCAGGATGATCTCGTTCAGGCGTTGTGCGATGGGTCGCCCGCCCGCCGGAATCCATCGGGAGAATATTTTCTTGATGGCCGGTGAACCATAGGTGGCTTCGCTGTTATCGTCCTCGTCCTTCTGTGTCTGCGCGTAGTTGTTGATCTCGTCGAGCGGCTTGGTCGGGTCGAGCTGGATATAGTATGTCCACACCTGCGACACGCGCTTGCCGGGCTGATCCTGCGTGCGCAGCGTGTCGGCAAGCGTGTTGTCCTCCGTCCACCGGTCGGCATTCGTGCTGACCTCCCGCAAGACACGCAAGCGCAGCTTTTGCGCAATGTCGTCCCACCAGACAATCAGGGCCGCCTGCTCGATCAGCTCGACAATGAGCTGGATCACGTCCGTGGGCTCGGCAACGAAGCCCGAATAGGGCGTGCCGAGAAAGCTCGTCGTCTCCTGTGCCCACTCCTCGATATTGATCCAGTCCGGATTGAAGCCGGGCACATAATTGAGGAACAGATAGGCGATGATCAGCGCGGGCGATTGCGGCTTGAACTCGATACCGAGCTGTACGCGGTCGCCCTCGCCATGCTCCTGCGCCGCGGTGCCCTTCTGCCCGCGCGTCAGCGTGAGCACGTCGCCGCTGCGCGTGTACCGGCAGACCTCGTTACCGCTGATGACCACCCACCCCTCTTCGGGGTAGGTCGCGCCGATCCCGACCGGGCTTAGCGTGGCGGTCGTGTCCGCCTCGGCGATGGCCGCGAGAAGGAAGCCCTCCGACAGCAACGGCGCCTGCGCACGGTCGCCATTGGCCAGCGCAATCGGATCGGTCGCGGTGATCGTGTACGAGCCGTCGGCCTGCGGGCCGCTCGTGGAGTCGATCACGTAATGCCGCGTCACCATCTCGGCGAGCGACTGGCCCTTGAGCCCCTGAATCCGGCGGATCGGCTGGCCGCGCAAGGACGGATGGCGCGCCCGGAAGCGCGGCCAGAATGTGCCGTTCCAATAGGGATCGCGCGCGCGCTCGTCGGCGTATTTGTCGAAGCCGGGCCCGCTGTCCGACCAGCGATGATCGCGGCATCTCACGACAAGCGTGGCGCGCTCGCCCAGGTCTTCGCCGAGCGACACAACGCCAGGCGTGAAGTCGATACTCTGTATCGACGGAATGGCCGGTATGTCGTCGGGCAGATTGCCGTTGTCGAGCGCGAACCGGATCGTCACCGGCTCTGGCGTATAGGACTCGATCACCGGGCATGTCGCCCGCGTGTTGAAACACTTGGTCAGCGACGACGTGCCAAGGATCGCCGGACATGTCCCGGCCGCGTTCGTCGCCCCATAGAGCAACGCGCAGATCGGCACGTCGATCTCGATGAACTCGACAGCCTCGTTCATGAAACGATGCCCGTATATTCGAGGTGGAGCCGTTCCAGCCGCGAGCCGAACGAGTAGATCGGCTGCGGATCGTTCGTGAGCCAGACAAAGCCCGTCTCGCGCGGGTAGCTCGTCGGCGCCCAGGCGAAGAAAAAGGGCCGCTCGACGGCGGCCTTGAGGAACGGGTCGAATTGCTCTCTGAAGAATGCCCGCGACATGTAGAAGTCGACCGCGGACTCAACGCGCTGGTTCACCACGATGCGTCCGAGAAAGTCGCCGCTCTCGCTGCGGCCATTCACGGTTTCGCTGACGCGGCCATAGGGCGTCGCGGTGAAACCGAGACCGGCGGGCATCGCGCGCTCCATGACGAGCAGCTTGCCGATATACATGACGGCGATGCGGGCGGGCTCCGCCCCGGTGCCAAGCGCGACCTGCACGTCGGTGAGCGATTGCGGCTCGAACCAGAAGAGGGCTGGCGTGTTGTCCGGCAACACGGTCTGTTCGACCAGCACGCTCCATGTCACGCCATTGTCCGCGCTGCCCAGGATCGTGACCGGAATCCCCGCCGCGCCGAGATTGTGCCCAGCGAGCCCCACATAATCGATATCGCCGACATGGGAGAGGCTGGCCGTGAGGGCCTGCGCCGTCGTGTCGGCGGCCTGCCACGATTGCAGCGGTGTGGTGGACGGATTGGCGAGATTGCGCGCCGGATAACCGGGCTCCGTCGTGTCCGCTGTGACAGTGCTGGCCGTGACGAGATTGTGCCAGCCGATAACCGGATTGCCGCGCGACGGCGAGCCGGCGGGCGCCGACAGAACGAGACTGCGGCCGATGATGATCATGCCAACCCCGCAAAAGAAAAAGGGCCGCTCGAAAGCGGCCCCGTGAGAGAGTGGGATTTGAAGCGGCTAGCGCACCGTGGCGTTGAGCTTCTTGCCGTAACCGGTCGCCGAGTTGATCTGGTCGATCAGCGCGCGGATTTCGTCGCGGCTTGGCGCGTGCATGCCAAGCGTCACATTCAGATTGACCGTGCCGCCCGGCTCCGCGGTGTCCCGCGCCATCTCGGCCACCGGCTGCGGCGGCGCCATCGCATGCACCCCGAGCTTGCCATTCGGCAGCCGCGTCAGCGGCATGACCGCTTCCGGGCCGGCCTCGCCCATGAGCCCGGCGCCGTCCGCCATCGGAAACAGCGTCGGCTTGTTCACCACGCCGCCGCGCGCGAAGGGCGTCACCTTGCCATTGCTGAAGGCCGCGCCGTCCGCGAACAGGCCGCCAATCAATCCGCCGACCAACCCGCCGCCGCCACCGAAGCCGCCGCCCAAAAGCATCTGGAACGCCTGACTGGCGGCCATTTCGAGCAACCGGTCGAGGATGCGCCCCAAGGCGTCCTCGAAGCTCGCCGCGCCCGTGATCAGGTCGGAAAAGCCCGATTGCAGCGTGTAGATGACATCCATGCCGACCGCGTTCAGCTCCTCCTGCGCGGCCGTCATGCGCATGACGGAGGATTCAGCTTCCGCGTAGGTCTGCGCGACGCCGCGAATGCCCTCCATCTGTTCCGGCGAAAGCTCGATTCCGGCTTCCTGCGCCGCGTTGATCAGCTCTTGCTCAAGCCGGTACGCGGTCGCCTGCTGCTGCGTCATGCCGAGCGTTTCGCCCTCGATCACGAGCGCTTCCGTTCGGCGCATGATTGACTCGGTCAGGCGGTCGTATTCGTTGCGTCGGGTCGTTGGGTCGGTGTTGTCGTCATCGTCCGGGTCTATCGCCGGGCGTAGCGGGCCGCTCTTGGCGCCGCGATTGACTTGCTGCCCATCGTCTGGTGTCACCGGAGTAAGGCCGGCCTCTCGAATCGCCGCTTCTGAGAAGTCCACGCCAAGCGCCTCAAGCACATCGCGCATGGCGGACGAATTGGCCAGCTTGGCCGCCTCGTCCCTCAGATCGTCGAGCATTGTTCCCATTGTCTCGACAGCACCCGCACCTTCAAGAATGGCTTTCTTGAAGGTGACAGAAAACCTGCGCTCCAGGGCGGCGAATTGCTCGTCAACACGTTTGGCGGTTCGAACCAACTCCTCGTCCATCACGGCCCCGGTATCGCGAGCCTCCTCACGAAGCCGGGAAATCGCGTTTGCGCCACTGTCCAAGAGGCGAATGAGAGTCTCGCCGCCCTGGCCGCCGAATATCTCGTCTGCGATGCGGATGGCGGCAGCACGGTCGAGGGTCCGCAAGCTATTGATGATGTCATTGAGGAGGGCGGGCGGGTCTTTTAGCGCCTCTGACAATTCGTCCGCATTGAACCCAATCCTTGCGAACGCTTCTGCCGCACTCCCTTCTCCCGTGACGACAAATTCGTCCGCCCTTAGCTGCATTTCCTTGAGCGCGTCAGTCAATCCGTCAAACGGGATACGGGCTTGCCGAGCGGCGTATTGCAGCTCTTGAAACGCCTCCGCCGTAATGCCAAGCGATTGGCTTTGGCGGCCCAATTCGGCAACCTCGGCTGTTACTGCCTGTATGGAGCGCGGAAGCTGACTCACGAGTGCGCCACCAGCGCCGAGTCCAAGACCTGCAACAAGACTTGATCCAATCGCCTGAAACTGCGCACGGATTTTGCTGTTCATGCGCTCAAAGCGCGTCTCGATCCTTTTGGCCTGTTTCTGTGCCGTTCCGGTTGCCTTGGCTAGCTGCTTTTCGTACTTCTTGATATTGGCATCCAGGCTCACAACGAGCCGTTGCAGGTCTGTGGTCTCGGCCATGCAGCACTATCCTTGGGGGCGCAATGTCAGCAGCTATGAAAATCGTCGGCGGGATCGTGATCTTGGCCGGTATCTTTGTGACCTTGTTTACCCCCGTGCTCGCCTTGGCGAGCGGAGTTTCGGTCATCATTTCGGGGGTGTTTCTGATCGCGTTCGGCGCGCTGATGGAGGTGTGCGAAAGCATAGAGAACAACTTGTCGGTTATCGCGAGCCAACTTCGCTCGCAGACCGGCTTTCGTCACACGGTCGCCAATGAACGACACAACATCACAATCAATGGATTCCCAGCCAAGCGCTTGAGGGGCACGCAGGTTGCGATAGACACCAGCATTGGCGAGCTGCATTTTGCCACTGCACACGAGGCACAAAGCTGGATCGCGGAACCTGCACAGGAACAACGCGACTATCGCGGATAGCGGACGGCTCAACTAAGCCGCCCCACCATCTCGTGAAACTCTTCGGGCGTCGGTGCCTCGGGTTTGGTCTCTGCACCCTGCGCCTTGTTCCAGCCGTCCACACACGCCGCGAACTGCCACAGCGACATGCAGTCGATCTGGTCGGGCGTGAAGCCTAGGACGCCACCGGCTCCGTAGAGGCTGGCGGCGGAGATTCGCCCGTTTCCTCCGCCGCCTCCTCTTTTCCCACAGGCTCGTTCGGATCTCCGACCAGACTGGCCATGAGCACCGCCCGCGCGGCCAGGACATGCTCGGCGAGCCGGCCGGGGACAACGTTGTCCTCGACCAGCTTGCGCGCCTTGGCGGCGTCCAGCCCGGCGCCGATCAGCCCAAGGCGCAGCGGCTCGCGAATGTCGTCAATCCGCCAGCGCGCCGACGATAGCCTGCCCGCGATCTCGGCGAGCCCACAGTCGCGCCGGTCTTCCAGCGCGAGGGCTTCCTTGATGGCCAGGCGAAACGTGCGCTCGTCGCCGGCCCATGTGAATGTCACGGATGCGTCGCGGCTCATCGGTTACGCGCTCGCGTCCGTCCAGACGACTTCGCCGTTGCTGGAGAGCTCGACCTCGACCTGCACAAGCCCCTTGACGTTCTCGCGGGTGATATTGAGCGTGGTCAGCACGGCCGACATGGAGAAGTACCCGCCATTGTTCGCGAGCGTGGTGTCGAGCTTGACGCGAATGTTCTTCGCAACGCCGGACAGCATCCAGTCGCGCCACTCGTCGAACGACTCCATGGCGAGCGTGCCGGAGCCGGAGACGCCTGCCGACAGTGCGGAAATCACGCGTTCCACGAACACGGGCGCGTCCAGATCGTCGCAATCGGCGATCTCGAAATCCTGCGTGGTGCCGGACAGGTTGATGCCGGTCGAATTCAGCGCGCAGGGCGCCGCGAACTCTTCGGGGCCGGGGTCGACATTGCCGTCGCCCAGCTCAATGAGCAGCTTGGAGCCGGAAAGGGTGGTCGGTCTCGCCATGCGGCAGACTCCTAGTCAGATGGTTGGGATTGCGTGCGAACGGTCATGCGGGCGCGGCTGGTCAGCCCGTCGGGGTCGCGGGAATAGTCGACGCTGCGAACCTCGATGGTTTCGAGCGTGTGGCCGCTGACGGTCAGGTTGGACGGCTCGTTGAGCAGATCGCGGATTGCCGACGCAATGGCCTTGCACTCGGGAAACCCGACCGCGCGCGACCAAACATCGATCTGGTGGAAGCACTCACTGCCGTCGTAGCAGTCGGCATAGACACCGACCGTCTGGCCGGTGCCGACCGTCACACGGGGGAACGGATCCGACTCCGGCACGGTGTCGAACACATTGTCGCCGGCCGCCGTGGCCAGCGCCTTGATGGCGGCGACGACCGCCTTTTGCAGGGCAAGGGCCGGGTCGCTCATTTGCCGCTCCCCGCGACTTTCTTGGCGGCCTTCGTGGTGGCGCGCGATATGCGCCCCTTGATGCGGCGGCTTAGCGACCGGTAGGCCGGGAAAAAATACGGCTGCCCGTTCTGGTCGACGGTTCCGAACTCCACGAACGCCGCATAGAAGGCTTTCGCGTCGCCGGCATGGATCGTCACCGATAGCTCGGTGTCGCCGATCTTGCTGCCCGCTGTCACGCCGCGCACGTTGGCGTTGTCAGCCTGGAAGTTGCCGAAGGTGTAGCCGATGGAGTCGCGCAAGGCCCCGCTATCCACCGGAGCCAGCCGCCGCTGCATTTGCGTCAGCTCTTCGGCGCCCTGTTTCATGGCCTCGTGAATGTCCTTGCGGACCTGATCGGGCAGCGCCTTGAGTTTCTTCTGAAGCTTGTCGAGCCCCTTTACGGCCATCAGGACGCCACCCCGCTTTCCGCGAGCATTTCGATATAGGCATTCTTCTCGACCATATCGGCCGCCGAGCGCAACGCGTAGACCGTGCCGGTTCGCGCATCGACCGCGCGCCAGTCAGGCGTGACCGAACGCGTCTCCGTGCTCGACCGGACGGTGATCACGACCGGCTGGACGCCCTGCAGGCGCCGGGCCAGCACCGTCTCGCCGCCCTTGGACGGCTTCACGCGCGCGGCCACCGTGAACCGGTCTTCCCAATCGCCGGTTACGGGGTTGCCGTATCCGTCGTCAATCGGCGCCCGACGCTGGAACGTCAGACGCTCGCGCAACCTTCCTGCCGTCATGGTCAACCTCGATAGCGGCGCCCGCGGCGATGGCACGGTCGGCACAGACACGCCGAACCGTACCCTCGAAGCCGGCCGGATAGGCCAGCGTCACGCGGGGCTTTTCGGGAGGGTTGAAGTCGTAGTCCTTGAGGAACCGAACGCGGGCCATCAGCGGAATACCCGCCGATGGGGCGCGAGCAACGCGTCGACGGCAAAGGGCACGGTTCCCGGTACATCGGGCGACGTGGCCTCGCGGTTCTCGTACCAGTGCCCCACCAGAAGCAAGAGTGCGTGCCTGATCGATTGCGGCACGTCCGACGGTGCCCCATAGCCTGCCGTGAACGTCACCGACACGGCGTCGGGCCGTGTGTCCGTCGATGGCCAACTTTCGCTTTCTACGCGATAGAGATACGGGCCATAGGCGTCGATCACAGGACCGCGATAGACGGTCGGCGAAAGCGTCTGCTGGTTGCCGTCCTCGTCGCAGTAGGTCACGTCGACAATCTCGCTCACGGGCGCAAGCGGCAGATAGATGACCCACGGCGGGAAGCCGCACAGGTCCAGCCGCCATGTCTGCGAGACAAGGCACTTGCCGAGAATGCCCGACCAGCCGTCGACATAATCCGTCGCCGTCTGAATGAGCCCGGTAATCAGGGTGTCGTCGTCGGCATGGTCGACGCGCAGATGCGCCTTGGCTTCCTCCAGCGATACCGGCAACTCGGCCGGCGCGATCGTTCGAACCGGCGCGAGCATCGGTCAGCGCTTCGCCGCGGCGCCGTAGGGCTTGGGATCGAGGCCGAGCGCCTTGTGATCCAGCCTGGACGCGCGCACGCGTCGCGCCACTTTGCCCTTGGTCTGTTTGGCGTCCGACGCCTCGGTCTTCGTCTGTGTCTCGGTCATTCCTGTTCCTCCGAAAGCAATGCGGGCGGCCCGAAGACCGCCCGCTCCATCACGCAACTGCCTCGATGGCCGCTGGCTACGCCGCGCCCATCTTCAGAACCTTGATGGTCTCGGGGTTCTGCACGCCACCGCCCACACGCTTCGTGGTGTAGAAATTGACGTAGGGCTTGTTGGTGTAGGGATCGCGCAGCACGCGGACGCCCGTGCGGTCGACGATCAGATAGCCGCGCCGGAAGTCGCCGAAGGCAATCGGCAGCGCGTCGGCCGCCACATCCGGCATGCCCGGCATCTCCGTGACCGGATAGCTGGCGAGCTGCGCCGGCTGGCCGGCCTGATAGGACGGCTGCCACAGATAGTTGCCGTCGCCGTCCTTCAGCTTGCGCACCTTGCCCTGGGTGGTGCGGTTCATCAGCCACCGCGCCGACTGCGTGAAAGCCGACGGCAGCGAATAGATCACGTCCAGAAGCTCGTCGGAGTCGAGGGCCGTGGCCGACGCCGCCGTGATTGCCTCGATGGCGCCCAGCGGATTGGCCGTGGCGTTCGAACCGCCGGTCACGAAAGTCAGGAAGCCGCTCGGCTTGTTCGACCCGTCGCCGGCGATGAATGCGAGTCCCTCCTGATAGGAGAACTCGGTCTCCACCTCGCTAGCCAGCCACGCCTCCAGGTTGACGGCGGAGTCGTCCAGCATCTGCTGGGTGGCCGCCGGATTGGCGTAGATCTCGCCAGGCGCGAACGTCATGGTGCCGAAGGTCGGCGTGCCGGTCTCCGGCCGCCCATCGGTTTCGCCGACCCAGCCCGACGACGTGCCACGCAGGTTGAACACCTTCTTGAAACCGGCCGTCGAGATCGTCTGCACAGACGCGATCTGGCGCATGGGCGACGTTTCGATGAGCTGGTCGGTGATGGTGCGGTCCCACTCCACCGGAGCGAGATAGCCGCCCTCGTCGTCGGCACCCTTGTTCAGATTCGCCTGAACATCGCCCTTGCGGAAATGCGCAGTGAACGCCTCGCTGTACTCCGCGTCGTACAGGCTGGCCTCGGCCTGCCCGGCGCCGATCTGCATGGCGGCGATCTGCGCGTTCGCCTGGTCGACGGCCGATTGAAGATCGGACACGCTGGACTCGATGCGGCCGAGCTTCTCGGTCGTGACCACATCGTCGAACTTCGCGGCGAGTTCCTTGTCCTTCTCCGCCATGGTGGCCTTGAAGGATTCCCAATCGCTGTTGAGTTCAGCGAGAAGGGCTTTGACGTCTCCGGTTGCATCGGCGCGCACGGAGACGGTACCGCGCAGCCCGCGCGGCGAAACATGCTTGGTCATGAGACCTCCTGTTGATTAAAGCTTGAAAAGGCTGGGCGCTGCGGCCCGGAACTCGTCAGCGTCACGCGTCAACGTTGCGACCGGAGCGTCACGCGTACCGGCCTTGAATTCCGCAACAAGCGTCTTGGCTTCCTGCGGTGTCATGTTCGCCGAACTCACTAGCGCGTTCTCGATAACGCGCTCGCACGGCACGGACTTCCGGGTGTCGGCCCGCACCTTCACGGCGCCGGGGTCCAGACGGCCGTCGGCAAGGCCGGTCTCGATGGCCGACGAGGCGTTGAACATGGTGCCGTCGCCGCGGTGTCGGTCCATCCAGCCGGTGACGGTTTCCTTGTCCGCACCGGAGCGCGCCGCGTACACGTCGGCCATGGCGTCGTCCACCTGGGCCAGCAGCTCCGCCGCGTCCTGCGCGTCGAACTTGTTACCGATGACGATCCCCGACGCGTTGTGCACCATGACGAACGATGCGTTCGACATGAGAATGTCGTCGCCGGCCATAGCGATGACCGACGCAGCCGAGCCCGCCATGCCGATGATCTGGACGGACACCCTCGCGGGATGCGCCCTCAACTGGTTGTAGATGGCGATGCCGGAGAAGAAATTGCCGCCCGGCGAATTGAGATTCACCGTCACGTCGCGCTTGCCGATGGACCGGAGCGCCGCACCGATGCGGCGTTCCGTGTTATCGGCCGACGACACCGGATCGATACCGATCTGCCCATAGATCGATATCGTGGTGTCGTCGCCATCGACCGCCGACGTGACAGCCGGGTCAAACGCCTCGACCGTCTGTTCCGGCGCCTCGAAATTGAGCCAGTCCGGTTTCTGGAACGCCTGAATCTCAGGCAGCTTGCGAAGGCTCATCCTGTGTCCCTGTCTGTGTCTGGCCGGGAGGCGGCGGGAGATTGTCGTTGTCCGGCAGGTCGAGCCAGTCGCGCACCTCGTCAACGGCGAGGAATGGCTGGTGTCCGCCCGAGCCAAGGCCCTTGGCAAAGAACTCGGCCTGATCCTTCATGGAGCCGCGCAAGAGCGCGCCCGCATTGAACTTGGCGATGTACAGATCGGCCTCGCGCTCGGTCAGAAGCGAGCGCTCAATGGCCTGCTGCCACGCCTCGAACCACGGGTTGAGCGCGTAGCGGACGAAGAACTGCCCCAGCACGTCGATGCCGGAGCCCCACGACGTTTCATCGACGCCGAGCAACGGGCGAGGCACGCCGAACGGCCGCGCGATCTCCTCGATCTGGTGCTTGCGCTGTTCGATATTCTGGCTGTCACGGCCCGTCCCTGAGAACGGTTTGGCGTCCATTCCCTCTTCAAGGATCAGCCATTTGTGCGCGTTGCTCGCACCCTCCCGGCGCTCCATGCTGGCGAGCAACCGGTCGTAAGCTTCCGGTGACAGCTTGTTCGGGTGCGCCAGGGCGCCGCCCACCATCATGCCTTGCTTGAACAGACGTGCCGCCGCCGTATCCGTCTGGATCGCTAGCGCGATGGCCTCCGCCGCCTGCTTGACCAGCGACAGGCCGGTAATGCCGTCGTCAGATATCCCATAGCGCAGGTGGAACACGTCCCGCTGAGGCAAGACTGTCTCGCCGCCCTTGGCCTTGCGGTAGACGTATTCGGGCGTCCAGTCCCGGCGCAAACGCGGGGTTATGCGGTCGGTGTCCAGCGGAACCAGATAGAGGATCTTGTTCCCGCTGCGCACGATCCGCGCATAGGCATCACCCTTGGTCCCGCTGCCGCTCGCGCCAAGCGCGCGCTGCTGCATGAGCGACCGGAACTCGAATGCCGTTTGCCACGGGTTCGGCCGGCGATGCAGGACGCGGAACAACGGGTGATCGTCGGCATTGGTGTTGTCCGCCTTGCGCTGCAAATGCAGCGGCAGCATGCCGATAGCGAAGGAAATCAGCGAGACGCATCGCAAGACAGTGGTGTTCCGCATGGCCACCCTGGGCGACACCGAAATGCCCGCCTCGGTCATGGCGCCGCCGCCCTTGCGCATAAATTCCAGCAATCGCGGATCGTCCATGCTGTAGAACTGCGCTGCCTCACCGGCCATCGCCTGCACAGTCGCGCCGCCAGACGTGGAGCGGCCGAACAGTCGTGAAAATATGCTCATCCGCTCACACCATGAGGATACCGCGTGTCTCGTAGACCGACGAACCGCCGACCGGCTGCATGGTCGCCGCGCCAATCGCCATCGCCAGCGCGACCGCCGGGTCCATGCGAAGCGTCGACTTGGCCTTTGAGAACCACTGATTGTTGAGGAGCGGGTCAGTCTCCATGGAGACGCCCATGATTGCCGAAATCAGGACCGGATTCCGGCGGAGCCTTATGCGCCCTTCCAGAATGAGCGCTTCCAGCTCCTCGATAGAACCCGGCATCCACAAGCCTTGCGGGGGCTCTTCGCCCGCGCGCTTGGCCTCGGCGACAAGCTCCGGATCGGGTTTTGCCCGGCGCTTGCCGCCCTGCGGATGCGCAACGGTCCTGATCTCGACGCCGTACTCGTCAAGCTCGTCCTGGAACTTGTCGTAGGCGTAGCGGTCGAAGGCGAGCAGGTCGATACCGCGCTCCGACTCGAGCTGGGCGAACCGCGCCGCGACATGGTCGTAGCGCACGCGCTTGCCATCGGTGGCGTTGAGGTAGCCCTGGTCAAGCCAAGTCCGGTACGGCACATGGTCGGCCTCGGCGCGCGCGTCGAGCGTTTCGCCCGGCGTCCATGCCTCTATCCACGCGTCATAGGTCGGCAGGTCGACAACGGTCCCGTCCGTGCGCTCCACCGCGGCGGTGCCCGTCTCGATGACGAACGCCGCGGCGGTCAGATCCTTCGTTCCCGACAGGTCGAGGCCGGCCGCCTTGATCGGCTTTCCGGCATGTTCGATATCCGGGTCGAAGTCGGCCAGGACGGATTCGAGCACGTCGCGCGTGATCCACGACGTATGCGCTTCCGTCCACACACAGAAGTGCAGCCGCAGGATGCCGTTGCGCTTGCCCGGAGACGATTTCGCCTGCGCGACGACACCGGCAAGATAGTCCTCGGTGAGGATCGTGTTGAGGAGCGGGTTCGCCTTCGGCCAGCACGACGGATCCTCAAGCGGATCGTCGTCCTTGTCGAGCGCACAGACGAACGCGAACGTGTCGTCGTCTATGACCTCGCCCACATAGCTGTAATCCTCGTCGGGCTCGCGCGTGCCGGCCGCGACGCGCACGGCGTGCTCGTGCTCCTCCCAGCACACCGAATTCCGGTCGCTACCGCTGTTCGTGATCATCGCCAGAAGCGGCTGGCGTCGGAACTTGAAGCCGCGTTCCAGCATTTCCATGATGGCGCGGTCGGGATGCTCGTGCACCTCGTCGCACAGCGCGAAATGCGGGCGCAGGCCGGAGCCGGTCTTGCCGGCTTCCTTGGACAGCGGCCGGAAGAACGATTGCGACTTGTGGTGGGCGATATTGAACTCTTTGCCCGCCGCTCCGCTGGTCTTCGTGCGCTTCGTGAGCGCCGGCGACTGGTTGCGCATCTTCACGGCGTCGCGGAACAGAATGTTCGCCTGATCCTTGGTCGCCGCTGCCGCGTAGATCTGCGCGCCGGGTTCCTTGTCCGCCGTCAGGCCATAGAGCCCAAGGCCGCCAGCGAACGGCGACTTGCCGTTGCCCTTGCCCTCCTCGATATAGGCGCGGCGAAACCGGCGGGTGCCGTCAGCCTTTTTCCAGCCGAACAGCGAGCCCAGCTTGAACGCCTGGCTCGGGTGCAGCTTGAACGGCAGCCCCTCGAACTGGCCTTCGTTGAGCTTCAACCCGCGCTCGAAGAACCGCATGACGTGAGCGGCGGCCTTGTCGTCCCAATACAGGCCGCGCTCGTGACCGCGCGCCAGGTCATCGAAATGGCGGCGGCAGGCATTGCGGACATGCGGGCCCGCCACGACCTTGCCGTCGAGCACGTCGTGGGCGTAGGCGCTGACGCGATCCAGCGCGGGCGTCTTATTCGAACAGCTCGTCGTCGGGGTCTTTCTCGTCGCCATCCGGCATCGCCACCTTTGAGGCATCGGCCGGCGTGGCGCCCATCTGTCCAAGGCACTGGCGCAACAGGTTCATGGCCTGCACGCCAACGTCCTGACCGGCGATCATTCGTCCGTAGATGTTGCTGGCAGTGGCAACGAGCGTTCGGTGGGAAGCGTTCAGCCACGGAACTTCCGTGGCAATTGTCTTCCACGCCGTCCACGCCTTGTTCTTCTCGGTGTCGGCGATCCACTCGGGCGGATCGCCCAGCGCGTCGGCGACCTTCGGCTCCACGCGGTTGTGGTAGCGTCCGGGATTGATCTTGTCCCGCCCCTCGGTCTCGGCCTTGGCGCGGGGAGTCCGCGGCTTGGCCATAACGGGACGCCCTCAACGTCGTTGATGCGTCCAGAAGAACGCATCAACAAATCTCAACATTCGAATTGCAGAAACGTGCGTTTTAGGGGAGCGGCGGTGTTTCGCAGAGCGAAACTTTAACTTTCGATGCCCCCCTCCGTCACGCCGCCGGCTTGACCATCGGCACCACGTTGTCGACCTCGCCGAACGTCACGCGCTTGGTCGGAATGAACACCGCCACCTGCATCTCGCCATTGACCGCCTGCACTCCGCCCACCTGGGCGCCATTGATCGGCACACCGTTGACGAACAGGTGCATGTGCCCGGTGTGGTCTCGCTTAACCTCGATCATGCGTCCTCCTCATGGAATGGCCAGCCGTCCACGTCGCAGCCCTTGCGGCGTAGTCCGCGTTCCTCGCGTTGCTTCTCGCTGTCGTGACAGCGCTTGCACAGCGACTGCAACTCGCCGTGCCAGAACAGACGTTCGTCGCCCTTGTGCGGCGTGACGTGGTCGGCCACCGTGGCTGGTGTCACCACGTCGCGCGCCAGGCAGTACACACACAGCGGGCTATCGGCGAGCTGCCGGGCCCGCCGCTTGCGCCATCGCGCCGTGTTGTACAGGCGGTGGTAGGTGTGCGCCGCCGCGCTAGTAGACATAGCCCGGCCGACACGCGCCGCGCAGACGGTCGAGAATGCGGTCGATCAGTGCTCGCATGGTGGTGTCTCCAATAGCCAGCGGCGGGCGGAGCCACCGGAGCGCAGTAGCGTGCACTACAACGGTGTCTCGACGCCCGCCGCCTGTCCCCGCGTCGCCGGAGGCACGGCGCCAGCGGGTTGGTGTGAGGCGGTCCCGACCGATATGCGCGTCGGGCATGCTGTTAACCCGCCTCAAATGGAAAGGGCGCCTCGTGGGCGCCCTGCTCTCTAAACCGCTATCGCTTCCGATTGCGGCGTGTTGTCGTTCGCTGCCTTTGTCGTGTCGACCATCGGGCCGAAGATCTTCTCGGCATGCTGCCGGTTTCGCTCGTTGAGTTGGCCGGCGTGGTACATGCGCTTCAATGCGCGCCTCTCATCTTCCGCCTTGGTTTCCATGAGCGTCTGTAGCTCGGCAACCTTTCGCTCGGCGGACTTGCGGGTCGCGATCAACGGAGCTGCTTCGGCCGAGTGCTGAACCAAGCGCTCGGCGGCACCCTTCATCAACTGGTCAACTGACTGCATGTGAATGTGTCCTCTCAACAATAGGCAAGTTGGTCCGCAACTGGTGGAACCGCATTAATGGACCGTTGGATTTCTGCGCATGTCAGCGAGCGCATCGCGCACAGCAACGAGCCCGCGCAGCACCACTTGCTTGCCGGCGCCTAACGCATACTTCTGATTGCTGGCGCCCATCATGCGGCCGACGTCCTCCATGGTGTCGCCGTGCACAACGGCTGCCACCACTTCATCCCTGATCGGCCCAAGCCGCGCCAACAGGTCGGCCAACAGCCGCCGGGCATCCAGCATGCGATTGATGGTGTGGTCTCCCTCCCATCTGCGAGCGACGGGAGCATGGCCCTTGATCGTGCGCGACGTGTCACCAACGCGCCGCCTGGCGGCTTCGGTCGCAATCGTGTCAGCCGAGTGCGACCGCAATACCTTGCCGTACTGCACTGCGCCCGTTTTCTTGTCGACGGACGTGCGGTGCACGACGTAGAGGCTACCGCGCTCATAGTCGCTGCCCATGATCTCTACGTGCGTGTGCGCTTGGTCGTAGATTCTCCGGAACTGACGAGCGACCTCCAACAGATCGTTTTGCTTGTCCGCCTTGAGCGCCTTCGCAAGCGGCCAATCTGGTAGATCGTCATGAATCCGGTTGTCCCACTCGTCGCCATTGGCCATGCGTCCGATGGTCTGCCGGTGCACCGCCTTGCCCTTCGCGTTGATCGCGTGGGCGTTGTTGTTCGGGTCCGCTCGATACTCAGGCTGCATCTTCGTTCCTCTCACTCTCCTGGTTATCGTTCGCCGCCAGCCACGCCCGAACCAGCCGTTCGGTCGCGTCCGCCGCCTCATCCTCCGTCGCGGCCTGCACCACCACGACCTCGAAGCCGAGCCGCGCCAGTTCGCCATGCCGCTCGCGCTGCGCCGACGACAGCCGGCCCGCCCTCGTCTTGAACTCGATCATCTTGAGGCGCCCGCCATGCACGTAGACGCGCAAGTCAGGCTCGCCAGGCGTCAGACCGGTAGCCTTCGCCTTCACCCGGTCCTGTGGCCCACGCCGCCCGGCGTTCATATCGCCGGCCACGAGGAACAGCCGCCCATGCTCCGGCATCCGCCGCAGCCGTCTCACTGCCGCATGCTGCAAGCGCCACTCGGGCACTTTCGGTGCAAACTTCCGTCGTACAACTTTCACGATTTCTGCCCCACCTGCCTTACTATCTTTTCCCGGCACACACCCCGCCGCCCTACCACCCCCCCTCCCCTAAAGGGGAGAGGGGTAGTGGGGCAGGGTGTGCGGATGGTGTCGAAGATCATATTTGCCCCACCTGCCCCACCTAACTCAAGGTTGGTGGGGCAGAACAGGGAATCGCCACTAGGTTGTGGCACTCACGCCGCCTCCGTGATTGCCGACGGCTTGGGCGCGCGCGACACGGACACCATCTCGTAGACCGCGAACGACATACCGGGGTGCATTTCGCAAAGCCGGCGCGCCTCGGTCTCCGCCGAATGCCGGCCGTCGTGGACATACGGCGCGGCATACGGGCGCGGTTCGCCACCAGTCGTCAGCTTGGCCACGATGCATTTGCGGGGCTTGGCGGGCTCCGCAATGAGCTCGATATGCTCGTCATTGACGTGCGCCGGGAATGGCCAGCCGGGAACAGCAACCTCATGCTTGAGCACGGCGCTGCATCCGGCCTCCTCAATCGTGCCCTCGCGGTACGCCTTGGTCGGTCCGAACCACCAATGATCCGGGCACCGCTCGGTGAACCGCACGCGGTCGCCCGCCTTGAACCGGTGGTCATCATTCGCCGGCGCCAGCTCTTCGGGATACCAGCACGGCGAAATGCCGGTATGGGGCTCCCCGTCCCACCGGACCGCATAGCGATCCGCCTCACGGCCGGTCACTGTCCAAGCGTCGAAGAGTTCGCACGCAACCCGGTCGCCAATCTCGTATGTGCGCAGTGCAGTCATATGCATGTCTCCTGTTGGATCGTTGGTGATCAATGAATGGCCGCGGAAAACGCGATCACGTTGGGCGCCCCGTCGAAATCCCGGTCGACGGTGGAGGGCGCGAAATCCAGCTCGGCGGGCTCGCCGCCGCCGGCCGGCGACAGCGCGGATTCGCGCCACCACCATTCGCGCGCTTCGCCGCACGCGGTCTCGTACTCGACCAGATACTCCGTCTCGCTGCCGACAACGCGCTTGGCACCGATCACGACACCGGACTCGCCGGAGAACAGCGAAACCTGGTCGCCGGGCTCGAAGAGGGTAAGAAAAGCTGCCATTGGATAGACCTCGGGTGTTGGCCGCCCGCGGGTGCGGGCCGCTTGGTAGTGAGTGAGAGAGTGGTGGGAGTGTGGGTGGTGGTTAGGCCAGGCCGATGCTCGCGGCCCACTTCTCCGACGCCTCGGCCCGCGCGAGCTTGTATGCGGCGTCGAGCGCGGCGCGGTCACCGGCATTCGGAGCACTGAACCGGAAATTCTCAACTGCATTGGTCATGGTTGATAGTCCCCTGTGGTGTGGCGAACCGGCCCGGTTGGGACGATTCGGTGGGATGGCGTTAACCATGTTCATCGTTTGACATATTATATGTCAGTTCGTCAACATAGAATTGTGTCAATGATTGATGGTATCAACACACCCATGACACAGTCGGCTGCACATAAGCTGCAAGAGCTATTGACGCGTTCGGGCCTCTCCCGCTCCAAGCTCTCTTTGCTGGCCGGATACTCGACGCCTTCCGGCGCCCAGCGTTTCCTGGATCCCGACCAGTATCATGAGCCGTTCTTTCGGCACGATATCGCGGAGAGGTTCGCGAAAGCCCTCGCTGGCAGAGGATCGCCGCCCATCACGAAGCAAGAGGTGATGGCATTGGCTGGCGTCTCTGGCGACGCCGAAGAGGCCGCAATGGCGCATGAGCCAAATGCGCGTATTGGCGGACCGGCGCCGCCGTACGACAGGAATGCCGTTCCCGTCTACGGGCGCGCCCGTGGGGGCGACGACGGCCGCTATGAGTTCAATGGAGAGGTAATTGGCTGGGAGCCGAGGCCGGCTCATTTGCGGGGGGTTCCGGGGGTGTATGCTGTCTATATAGACGGAGAATCAATGTATCCGCGCTATAAGCCTGGCGAGACAGTCGTTGCACAACCGGGCAAGCCCGTCGCGAAGGGAGACGACGTGATTATACAGCTCGCCCCGGATAGTGAAGACGAGTCGCCATTCGGCTTCGTGAAAGAGTTCGTAAAATATACTCCCACGAAGATAATCCTTTCGCAGTTCAATCCGCCGAGGCAGATAGAATTTGAGCGCGACAAGGTCATATCAGTGCATCGGATTGTGCATGCATCGCGATAGGCGATTGGCGAGCCCTCACCGCCCATCCAGCGCCACATTGGCAGTCTGACCCTTTGTGAGCGTTACGCGCTCATAGACCAGCGCACTCTTCTGTAGCCGCTTCGCGTCCGCAAAATATCCCGTGCCGACCACGAAGTACGCGCCAGCCGGGATGCCGTCGATTCGGAACCGGCCGTTCTTGTCGGTGCGCCCCACGCGAGCCATGCGCTTGAAGTCCGATTCGAGAGCGGAGTCTATTTCGATTGGATCGAACGATGCCTTGCGATCACCGAACAGCGCTTGAATCCACTCTCGCGCGTACGGTGAATCGGGATAGACGCGGATCTGCGAGCCGGCCGGCGGCACCATAGACTTGTCGTCATAGCGATCAGGCACGGTCATAACGCCTTCTATATTGGCGTCTCCGACTTGGTGGATATGGGCGACCTGCCTGGCATCGAACGGCGATGTCATGACGTGCTTATCCGGCAATTGCGACCCGACGCCGATTGCGGCCCCGACGCATCCACCCAATAGCAATGCCACGCCGACGACGGCCGCCATTCGCATCGCGGATTTCACGGTGAGCCCCCAGCCTGTTGCCTCGATATTCCCCAATACACAGTCAAACCAGCGCGTCGACGGCAAGTCAAGGTTGCGTCGAATTTAAATCGAAAATCGGCCCGAAACGGTATCGCTTTCTGTTTCTGACATATTTTATGTTGACTCATTTGTGTCGACACAGCTAACGTTCCCCTCAACGCACACCGGATTCGCATTGAGGAGGAGAACATGGCGAATATCGAATGGAGAGCGGGCGACCGCGTTCACGTGCTCAACTGCACCATGGGCGGCACATTTGTCGTTGAGGGCGAGGCAACCATTGTGCGCCCGGTCGATGGTGTCGACTGCCAGTACCTAGTCGACTTCAACGACGGTTATGGCCCGGTCGAGCGCTTTGTCGACCCCGATGCGCAAGGCGATCCGGCCGGCTTTGTCGCACGCCTCAACGGTAGCACCGCTTAACTCCCCGGAGGCAACCCCATGCACTACTACGCCATGGCGCGCGAGCTGGCGCGCAGCGTCGTCTTCAACGTCATCGTGATCGGTTGCGCCCTGCAACTGCTCGGCCTTGTGAGGCTGTTCTGATGGCCAAGCTGTTGCCCGTCGAATGCGGCGCTTGCGGCTGGAAGAGCCGCCGCAAGCCCGGAAACCTCGTGCAGTGCCCTAAGTGCGGCGCGTGCGCGGGATTCCAACCGGAGCCAGATGCACATGTCCAAGCTACCCAAACCGCTCAAGCTCAAGAGCGAGCGCCGCATGCTCGCCGAGAAGCTGCACGCACTGTCGCAACAGCAAGGCCGCCGCGCGGCACTCGTCGAGGATCTGGAAAGGCTGCCCACCGCAATGCTGCGCGCCGCGATACGCGACCGGCTGCGCAGCGGGCGGCCCTATCATAAGGCGTTCTGACTATGACCATGCCCGCCAACGACAACCTGCCGCTTACGCTGACACGCCAGCAAGCTGCGGCACTTTGCGGCCTGAAGCCGTCCGGTTTTTCGGAGTGGGTGCGCCGCGGCGTCGTGCCCAAGCCCATTCCCGGGACGCATCGATGGAGCCGCATTGCCCTGGAGCGCGCATTGTCCGGTGACACGGCTGGCCCGGCGAGCAACGATAACCTGTCGCCATTCGAGCAATGGAAAATGAGCCGTGAGAGTCAGACTTAAGGGCGTCAACACGGTCAGGCGCAAGCTCGCCACGGGGCAGGTGGCCACCTACTACTATCACCGCGCCAGCGGCACCCGGCTCAAGGGCGAGCCGGGTTCGCCCGAGTTCATGGCGAGCTTTGCCGCCGCCGAAGAGAAGATGCGCCACCGCAACGCCGGCACGCTGTCTGGGCTCATTCTGGAATTCGAGGATACGGCGAAATGGCGCAGGCTGGCCGAAAGCACGAAGACTGAATACCGCCGCATCCTGAAGTTCTGGGAAGACGAGTACGGGACGTGCCCGTATGCGGCGTTGGAAGACAAAGGGTTCCGGCGCGACGTGCTCAAATGGCACGACCGATTCTCGGAGCACAAGCCAAGAGAAGCGGACAATCGCGTGACGATCCTCGCGCGCGTCCTGTCATGGGGCGCCAAGGACGGTCCGCTCAAGGTCAATGTGCTGGACAGTTTCGAGCGCGCCTACAAGGGCGATCGGTCGGACATGATCTGGCTGCCCGAGCACGTCGAGGCGTTCAACAAGGTTGCCTCGCCCGAAATGAAGCTTGCCCTCGTGCTCGCGCTCCATACCGGCCAGCGGCAGGGCGATCTGCTCAAGCTTGCCTGGGGCAGCTATGACGGAACGCATATCGCGGTGCGGCAGGGCAAGACCGGCCGCGACGTTAAGGTCAAATGCACGAATGCCCTAAAGACCACGCTCGACGGTCTCGCACGAACATCGCCGCTGATCCTGACCACCAAGACTGGCCGCGCGTTCAAGAAACGGTACTTCGCCAACCAATGGGAGGCGACGTGCAAGGCGGCAGGCATCGCCGATCTGCACTTTCACGATATCCGGGGAACCACGGTGACCATGCTGTTTCAGGCGGGTTGCAGCCTGGGTGAAATCGTGTCCGTCACCGGCCACTCGCTGCGCCGCGCGCAGGACATTCTGGACAAGTATCTCGCCCGCACGAGCACGATGGCCGACAGCGCGATAGCCAAGATGGAGAACGTCTTGGAAACAGATTTTGCAAAACGGTCTGCAAAACGGGGAGGGGAAAAACCCGCGAAGGAGTGGCGCGCCGGGGAGGATTCGAACCCCCGACCCCCAGATTCGTAGTCTGGTGCTCTATCCAGCTGAGCTACCGGCGCCCGGTCGGGCCTTGCTTGGCCCGGAGTGTCCCGTGGGTCATGGACGGGCATGTCCTAATACGTTGCGCGGACAAAGGCAAGATGTCGTTACGCATCTGTCGCAGGGAATTTTGCGTGCCCGTCGCGGAAGCCCGTCCACGGGCCCATGGTGCGGGCCTCGTAGATGCCGCGGGCGATGGCGCGGGCCAGCGTGTCGGCGGCGAGCGTGCCGAGGCAGCCGAGCGTCAGCGGGCGCGGTTCGGCAAGGGGGACGCGGCCCGTCGCCAGCGCGAAGACGAGGTCGCCGTCATAGGGGGTGTGGACCGGGCGGAGCGCGCGCGCCATGCCGTCGGTGGCCATGATGGCGAGCCGCTTCGCCTCGCTGCGCGTGAGGGCGGCGTCGGTCGCCACCACCGCGACGGTGGTGTTCTGCCCGGCCCCGGCGGCATCCGGCAGCGCCTCCGCCTTCGTGCCGGCCAGGGGCGCGTGCGGCGCGCAGTTCGGGGCGGGCCCCAGCCCGCCGAACTCCCCGCCGATCTCGAAGGGCCCCGCCCAGAAGCGCCCCGTTCCCGGAACGAGCGCGGAGCCGAAGCTGTTGACCGCCACGAGCGCCCCGACGGTCGCGCCCTGCCAGCGCAGCGAGGCGCTGCCGAGCCCGCCCTTCAGCGTGCCGGCGAGCGCGCCGAACCCCGCGCCGTGATTGCCGAGTGCGAAATCCGCCGAGGCGGCCTCGCACGCCGCCATTCCGAGTGCGCGATAGGGCGGTGTGTCGCCCCAGTCCTTGTCGCCGCCATTGCGGATGTCGAACAGGATCGCGCCCGGCACGACGGGTGTCGGCTTCGGCTGGTCGCCGAAGGTGAAGCCCCGGCCGCGCTCGGCCAGGAGATGGGTCACGCCCGCCGCCGCCTCCAGCCCGAAGACCGAGCCGCCGGACAGCGCGACCGCGTGGATGGCGTCGACGAGCGAGACCGGATCGAGCGCGTCGGTCTCGCGCGTGCCGGGCGCTCCGCCGCGTATGTCGACCGCGGCGACGGCCTCCGTCTCGGCAAGCACCACCGTCGCGCCGGTGCGCACGCGCTCGTCATGGGCGTTGCCGACGAGCAGCCCGCCGACATCGGTGATGAGGTTGCGTGGCCCCGGTTGCGCGCTCATCGGTCCTGTCTCCTCGATGGGTGGTTGTGGTGCTGTGCGGCGCGGGTCGGTGCCGGTCCACAAAGCCCTGCGCCGACTCTAGACCATGTGGCGCGGCGGCTTCCAACCATTCCCGCGCGGCCTGTTCAATCCGGGCGGCGCTTGCTCTACAGTCTGGCGCAAATCCATTCCTCCAGCGGTGATCCCCATGCGGCTTCGCGTTCTCTTCTCCCTCCTTGCGCTTCTGGTCCTTGCGGCCTGTGGCGACAACCGCCCGGCCATGGTCTCCACGGCGAACGAGCATGCCTCGAAGGCGGCGCTCGCCATGCTCGACCGGGGCGGCAGCGCGGTCGATGCGGCCATCGCCGCCCAGCTTGTGCTCAGTCTCGTCGAGCCGCAATCCTCCGGGATCGGCGGCGGCGCCTTCATGCTCTATCGCGATGCCGGCGACGGCGAGATGGTCGCCTATGACGGGCGCGAAATGGCACCGGAGGCCGCGGGCGGCGACCTGTTCCTCAAGCCCGACGGCGAGCCCATGGGCTTCATGGAGGCGGTGATCGGCGGGCGCTCGGTCGGCGTGCCGGGGGTCGTGGCCATGCTGTGGAAAGCGCACGAGGAGCATGGCCGGCTCGACTGGGCGGACCTCTTCCGCCCGGCCATCGGGCTTGCCCATGAGGGCTTCGCGGTGAGCCCGCGGCTTCACGAGATGATCGCCAGGGACGAATGGCTGAGGCGGGAGCCGGCGACGCGCGACTATTTCTTCGTCGCCGATCCGTCGAGCCCCGACGGTCTCGCGCCGCTTCCCGTCGGCCATGTGCTCAAGAACCCGGCCTATGCGCGCACGCTGGAGACGATTGCGGAGCAGGGCCCGGAAGGCTTCTATGAGGGCGAGGTGGCCGGCGCCATCGTGCAGGCGGTGACGAGCCATCCCAATCGCGGGCTCATGACGCTCGACGACCTCAAGGGCTACGAGGCCAAGGCCCGCGATCCGCTGTGCCGGCCTTACAGGGCCTACGAGGTCTGCGGCATGCCGCCGCCGACATCGGGCGGGCTCACCACGCTCATGATCCTGGGGATGCTGGAGCCCTTCGAGCTCTCCGCCATGCGGCCGGGCTCGCGCATGGCGGTGCACCTCGTCAGCGAGGCGAGCGCGCTGGCCTTCGCCGACCGGGCGGTCTACATGGCCGATGCCGATTTCGTGCCGGTGCCGGTGGAGGGGCTGCTCGACCGGGGATATCTCAGGAGCCGCGCCCGGCTGATCGATCCGCTGCGCGCCACCGGCAAGGCCGAGGCGGGGACCCCGCCGGGGCTTCGCGAGGCGCGGGCCAACGGCTCGGACCTGACCCGGCCGGGCACGAGCCATCTCTCCATCGTTGACGGGCAGGGCAATGCGGTGTCCATGACGACCTCGGTGGAAGGGCCGTTCGGTTCCCATCTGATGGCCGGCGGCTTCATCCTGAACAACCAGCTCACCGACTTCTCCTTCGTGCCCGAGCGCGACGGCACGCCGGTCGCCAACCGGGTGGAAGGCGGCAAGCGGCCGCGCTCGTCCATGTCGCCGACGCTCGTGCTCGACGGGCAGGGCGATCTCTTCGCCGCCGTCGGCTCGCCGGGCGGCAGCCGGATCATCGGCTATGTCACCGAGACGTTGATCGCGCTCATGGACTGGAAGCTCGACATGCAGGCGGCCATCGACCTGCCCCGCTTCGTGGACCGCAACGGGCCGGTGGAGCTGGAGGCCGGAACGCCGCTCGCCGCGCTCAAGGGGCCGCTCGAGGCCATGGGCCACGAGGTGACGGTCCGCCCGCTCACGAGCGGCCTGCATGGTGTGCGCGAGACGGCGGCGGGCCTCGACGGGGGCGCCGATCCGAGGCGGGAAGGCGTGGTCCTGACGACGCGGGAGGACTGAGGGGCCGGAAGGGTGGGGCCGCGTCAGGCGGCGCCCTCCTTCTGCAGCTCCAGCGCCTGCGTGATGAAGCGGTGGGCCGGGACGTCGAGGCCATGGCGCTCGGCGAGCCGCACCAGCGCGCCGTTGAGGCCGTCGAGCTCGAGCGGCTTGCCGCGTTCGAGATCGCCGGCCATGGAGGAGGTCATCTCCGCGGGCAGGCCGTCGAACCAGGCGAGCACGGCGTCCGCTTCCTCCCGGCCCATGGCGGCACCTTCCGCGCGGGCCACCGCGATTGCCTCCGCCACGGCTTCGCCCAGCAGCGCGCGCGTGCGGGCGTTCTCCCGGATCGGCCCGACCGGATGGCGCGTCAGCGCGGTGACGCCGGCGAGCGGGGCGAGGCGGATGAATTTCTGCCAGAGCGCGAGGGTAATGTCGCCGCTGAGCTCATGGTCGATGCCGGCCTCGCGGCAGGCCGCGGCGAAGGCCTCGCAGCGCGCGCTGGCCCGGCCGTCCGTCTCGCCGAAGACGAGCTTCGCCATCTGGCCGGTATGGCGGATCACGCCCGGCGCGGCGATGGTCGCCGCGATATAGGCGACACCGGGCACCACGTGCTCCGCGCCGATCGCGGCGCCGATGCGGGCGGCGCTCTCCACGCCGTTCTGGAAGGTGAAGAGGCTCGTCTCCGGCTTGAGGAGCGGGCGGCAACGCTCCGCCGCGCTCTCGGTATCGCCGAGCTTGACCGCGAACACAATGGCGTCGACCGGCCCGATCTCGGCGGGATCGTTGCTCGCCGTAACAGGGGCGAGCGCGAGGTCGCCGAGCGGGCTTGCGACCGTCAGGCCGGATGTCTTCAGCGCGTCGAGATGGGCGCCGCGCGCGATGAAGGAGACGTCGTGGCCCGCCGCCTTGAGGCGCGCGCCGAAATAGCCGCCGACGCCGCCGGTGCCCATGACCGCGATGCGCTTCAGGGTTGGATCGGGTGCCATTTTTCCTCCTGATAGTCGAAATAGCGGGTCACGGCGCGCCCGTCATAGTCGATCTTGATGTGCTGGGCCTGAACGGGAATGCCGACGACATCCGGGTAGAAGGCGCCGACGCAGCGACCGCCGGGGCGGCGGACGCTTGGATAATGCACCCCGTCGGCGCCGTCGTCACGGATTGTCTGCGCGAAGGCCCGGGAGGCCTCGTAGGAAGCCGGGTCGAGGATGCGCCGGCGCATTTCCGGCTCGAGCGCGCCGACATCGACGAAGCGGTGATCGATCTTGCCGACGAGGCAGCGCATGTCCTCCCGGCGCGGGCCGTCGCCGCTGTCGCGCGCCCGTTCTGCGAAGTGGTGGGCGACCTCGGCGAGCGCGGTCGCGAAGCTCTCGCCCGCATAGTAGACACCGCGGGAGCCGTCGGAGAAGCGCGAGCCGGACGGGTTGACGTGGGTGAAGGAGGCCATGACGTAACTCGCCCCCGGCCCCGAGATGCGCCGGTCCGGCGACACGAGGCTGATATCGCCGACCTCGTCGCGCACGCGCGGATTGGTCGCCATCTCCAGCGCGGTCAGGGCCTCCCGGACGGCGGGGTCGCGGCTCACCCGCTCGAACAGGTCGATGGGCGGGTAGCGCGACGCGATGATCCGGTACGCCCGCTTCCAGTCGACATGTGTGTGCGGCCACATGGGCCGGCTCACGACCACGGCGCGCGCAGCGCGTCGACATACTGGCGCACCGCCGCGAGGTCGACGATCTCGCCCGCCGCCATGCGCTCAAGCGGCGTCTGGCCGCCAAGGGCGCGGTTGGGCCTGCGCACCCACTCGTCGGCCTGGGCGGCGTCGCCATAGACGATCTGCAGCCCCTTGAAGATGCCGGCCACATAGCCGACGCGGCTCAGCGTGTCGCGCGATATGGCGGCGACCTCGCCGGCCCGCCAGCGCTGGAAGGTGCGCTCCGCCGGCTCGCCCAGAATGCGCCGGGCCTCCTCGCGCGAGGCACCCCACAGCGCCATGATCGCGAAGAACCCCTCCATGGCCTTCCCGGCATCGACGCCTTTCGGGTCGATCCGCCCGTCGGGCCTGTTGTCTGCGGCAATCATCATCATGCGGCCTTGTCACCGTTCCGTCCGGTCCATGCTGCATGACTATAATGCCATTTGGCGCAAAATCAATAATAAATGCCGTTTGGCGGAGGCGTTTGCGTGAAGGCGGGCCATTGCAGATGGCGCGCTCACCCCCTCACCCGGCGCACTTTGCGCGCGCTCCTCTCCCGCGAGGGGAGAGGGGAAATGGGGCAGTCTCGCCAGGCGGCGGGAGGGGGAAGGGAACGGTGGCAGGTTACACCGAAGACGGGCGTGCTGCGTCCGAGCGGAGCCACTCAGGCCAGTTGTCTCCAGCGTCCGGGCTCCCGCCTTCGCGGGAGCGAGCGCAGGGAAGGGCAGGCCGTTTGATACCGTCGTGGCGCTCATGCCCGCGAATGCGGGCATCCAGAGGCCGCAGCCGCCTTCGCCTCAGTCGGAATCCATCTTGAGCGCGGCGATGAAGGCCTCCTGGGGGATCTCCACCTTGCCGAACTGGCGCATGCGCTTCTTGCCGGCCTTCTGCTTTTCCAGAAGCTTGCGTTTGCGGGTGATGTCGCCGCCATAGCACTTGGCGGTGACGTCCTTGCGGAGCGCGGCGATGGTCTCGCGCGCGACGATCTTGCCGCCGATGGCGGCCTGCACCGGAATCTTGAAGAGATGCCGGGGGATGAGGTCCTTCAGCCGCTCGCACATCTGCCGGCCGCGCTGCTCGGCCCGGTCGCGGTGCACGATCATGGCGAGCGCGTCGACCGGCTCGGCGTTCACCAGCACCGACATCTTCACCAGATTGCCCGTCTCGTAGCCGGTGATGTGATAGTCGAAGCTCGCATAGCCGCGGCTCACCGACTTCAGCCGGTCGTAGAAGTCGAACACCACCTCGTTGAGCGGCAGCTCGTAGACCAGCATGGCCCGGCTGCCGGCATAGGTGAGCTCCTTCTGGCGCCCGCGCCGGTCCTCGCACAGCTTCAGGACCGCGCCCAGATGCTCGTCCGGCACGAGGATCGTCGCCTCGATCCACGGCTCTTCGATGTGGTCGATGCGCACGATATCGGGCATGTCGGCCGGGTTGTGCAGCTCCAGCACAGCCCCGTCGGTCATGTGAACCTTGTAGATCACCGACGGCGCGGTGGTGATGACGTCGATATCGAACTCGCGCTCGATGCGAAGCTGGATGATCTCCAGATGGAGCAATCCCAGGAACCCGCAGCGGAAGCCGAAGCCGAGCGCGGCGGAGGTCTCCATCTCGTAGGAGAAGCTCGCATCGTTGAGGGCCAGCCGGTCCATGGCGTCCCTGAGCGCCTCGAAATCGGAGGAATCGACGGGGAAGAAGCCGCAGAAGACGACCGGCTGGGCCGGCTTGAAGCCCGGCAGCGGCTCCACCGTCTGGTTCTTCTCGTCCGTGATCGTGTCGCCGACGCGGGTGTGGGAGACCTGCTTGATGGCGGCGGTGAAGAAGCCGATCTCGCCGGGTCCCAGCCTGTCGACCGTCGTCCGGGAGGGCTTGAAGATGCCGACGCGCTCGACCTGATAGGCCCCGCCCGTCTTCATCATGCGGATGCGCTGGCCCTTCTTCAGCTCTCCGTCGAGGATGCGCACCAGAACGACGACGCCGAGATAGGAATCGTACCAGGAATCGACGAGCAGCGCCTTGAGCGGGGCCTTCGCGTCGCCGCCCTCGGGCGGGGGCAGGCGGTGCACGATGGCCTCCAGGACGTCGTCGATGCCGAGCCCCGTCTTGGCGGAGATCTCCACCGCGTCGGACGCGTCGAGGCCGATCACGTCCTCGATCTGCGCGCGCACGCGCTCCGGCTCGGCGGCCGGCAGGTCGATCTTGTTGAGGACCGGCACGATCTCCAGGTCGTTGTCGAGCGCCTGATAGACATTGGCGAGCGTCTGCGCCTCCACGCCCTGGCTCGCATCGACCACCAGGAGCGCGCCCTCGCAGGCCGCCAGAGACCGGTTGACCTCATAGGCGAAGTCCACATGCCCGGGCGTGTCGATCAGGTTGAGGACGTAGTGCTCGCCGTTCTGCGCGGTGTATTCGAGGCGCACCGTCTGCGCCTTGATGGTGATGCCGCGCTCGCGCTCCAGTTCCATGGAATCGAGCACCTGCTCGCGCATCTCGCGCTCGGTGAGGCCGCCGCAACGCTGGATCAGCCGGTCGGCGAGCGTCGACTTGCCGTGGTCGATATGGGCGACGATCGAGAAATTGCGGATATGTGCGAGGTCGGTCATGAGGCGGGTAGATAGCACTCCCCATGGCCGGGTCAAGCGGTTCCATCGCCGCTGTGCGGATGGCCGCCATCCGCCTGAGGTTCGGTGCGGGCCCCAGGCGGCTTTTCCCGTCCGATTGTCGCGGCACCGGCCCGCTCCCCACGCGGCTACCCACGGAAGTATCGTCTCATGGGCGGCCGGGTGGGGAGCGGGCCGGGGCCGCCTGATCCTAGAGACCGAGCGCCAGCGCGCGCATGTCGAGCGCGCGGCGCTCCATCTTGTCGGCATAGGCGGCGGTCTTCGCGCGATAGTCCATGAAGGACTCGTAGACGCGCCCGGCCAGATCGCTCTCCTCCGCGATCGAGGCCAGCACGGTCGCGGACTCCTTCGCCATGGCCTCCACGACCTCGTCGGGCCATGTGTGGACCGTCACGCCCTCCTTCTCCAGGAGCGGCCCGAAGGACTCCGCATTGTGGTAGGTGAAGTCTGCGGTCGCCTCCAGGCCGGACGCCATGGCCGCATGGGAGACGATGGCCTTCAGATCGTCCTCTAGGCTCTCATAGACTTCCGTATTGGCGGTAACCTCGAGCGCCGGGCCGAATTCGTGGAATGCCGGCAGATAGTAGTGGCCGGCCACCTTGTAGAGCCCGAAGGCGATGTCGTTCCAGGGGCCGACCCATTCCGCGGCATCGATCGTGCCGGCCTGCAGCGCGGTGTAGATGTCGCCCGGCGGCAGCAGCGTGACATTGACGCCGAGCCGCCGCATCACCTCGCCGCCGAGCCCGGCAATGCGCATCTTGAGGCCCGTCAGGTCGTCGAGGCCGGCGATCTCCTTGCGGAACCAGCCACCCGCCTGGACGCCGGAGGAGCCGGCATAGAAGGGGGTGACGCCGAAGGGCGCATAGGCTTCCTCCCACAGCGCCTGCGCGCCACCGAAATAGAGCCATCCGGCATGCTCGACCGCCGTCAGGCCGAACGGCACGCCGGTGAAGAAGTGCACGACCGGGTCCTTGCCCTGCCAGTAATAGGGCGTGGCATGGCCGAGATCGGCGGTGCCGCTGGAGACCGCGTCGAACACCTCGAATGGCGGCACCAGCTCGCCGGCGGCATAGAGGTCGACCTTGAGCCGGCCGCCGGACATGGCGGTGATCATGTCCGCGACCCGCTGGGCGTTCACGCCGACCCCCGGCGTGTTCTTGGGCCAGGAGGTCGCCATCTTCAGCGTGCGCGGCGTCTGGGCGCGCACCACATTGGGCGCGGCGAGGCCCGCGCCGGCGGCAATGCCGGCCGTGCCGAGCGCCAGCGCGGTGCGCCGGCTGAGACCCTTCCGGGGCGATGTGGGCTCGTTCCGTCTCGTCATTCTGGGACCCTTTTCCTCGTGGATAAATTGTTCTTGCGATGTCGCCGTCAGGACGCGGCCTTGCTGTCGCGCGGTCCCGCCCCGTCTGCCGGCTGTCCCCATGTCAGGGTCTTGTAATCGAACCCGAAGGCGAGGGTGGGCTTGACGACCTCGAAATAGGGTGACAGGTCGAAATCGCGCGGCGTGAAGAGCGAGTGGTGGCGGATGTGGAAGATCTCCTCGCGGCTGTAGCCGCTGGAGCCAGACCCCAGCCGGTCCACCGTCTCGACCGACGGCAGGATCGGATACTGGACCGATTGGAAGGCCTGGGCAATAAGGGTCGAGCAGATGGCCTGAGTGGGCTCGCCGGAGCCGAGCGCGAACATCCGCCGGCGCCAGCGCATGGGCACGGGCGGCATGGGCATGAGGTAGCGTACCAGATCGACGACGTTCTTCATGTCGTAGGCCGTGCCGATGCGCGCCACCATGAAGGAGACGACCGCGTCGCGATCCTCCGGCGTCAGGCCGACCGGCCGGCAGATCCGCACATTGCGATGCGCATAGCGTGACAGGGGAGAGGCCTTGCAGCCGCCGTCGAGCTCGACCTCGACAAGGGTCGGCGGCTCTGCCCCCTCGCCGCTTGCCGCCAGCGCGTCGCCGACATAGAGCGCGGCATGCGACCAGGTCGACTGGGTGAGATACTTGATCGCGATCGAGAGCCGCTGATTGCCGTCGACCAGCAGGACGTCGCCCGGCCGCAGGATGCGGCGGAGCGTTGCGTGGTCGTAGGCGGCAAAGGGCTCGTAGGTCCGCACATCCTTCTGCAGGATGTGCGCGATCCCGCGTCCGATCCATTCGAGGGTGCGTAGGTAAAGGGACATCGCCGCGTTCTCCGCCGGCCCCGACTCTTGCCCGCGCCGCCGCCGAGGGCAAGCCCGTTCCGGACAAGGCCGGCCGGGAGGATCCTACCGGTTCCGCGCGAGCCAGCGCGTGAGCCGGTCCATCGCCTCCACGAGTTGGCCGCGCTCGCGCAGGAAGCACAACCGGAGGAAGGCCTCGCCGCCCGGCCCGAAGGCCGCACCGGGCGCAAGCCCGACGCCCGCCTCGTCGATGATCCTGAGGGCGGTTTCGGTGGAATCGGTCATGCCGTCGAGCGTGAAGAACAGATAGAACGCGCCTTCCGGCACGGCGAAGCGCGCGCCGTCGACGGAGCTGAGCGCCGCATAGGCGATGTCGCGGCCCTCGCGCGCCTGGCGCACCTGCTCGGCGAGGAAGTCCTCGCCCTCGTCGAGCGCCACAACGCCGGCGCGCTGCATGAAGGCGGCGGTGCCGGAGGTGTTGTACTGGATGAGGTTCTCCAGCACGTCGCCGAGCGCCTGGGGCGCGACCATCCAGCCCATGCGCCAGCCGGTCATCGCCCAGTTCTTGGAGAAGGTGTTGGTCATGATGAGCCGTTCCTCGGTATCGCAGATATCGAGGAAGGAGGGCGGCAGGGGGCCGGCGGCCTCGTCCTGCGGGAAATAGTAGCGCGCATAGACCTCGTCGGAGACGATCCACAGGCCCCGCTCGCGTGCGAAGTCGCGGATGGCGAGGAGGTCTTCCGCCGGCGCGACCCAGCCCAGGGGGTTGCTCGGCGTGTTGACGACGATGGCCTTGGTACGCTCGGTCACCGCATCGAACAGCCGGTCGAGGTCGAGCTGCCAGCCGGACGGCGCGAATGTCATGGGCACCTCGACGGGCCGCGACCCCTTCATGCGCAGGGGGCCGGCATAGTTCGGCCAGGCCGGCGTCGGCAGCACCACCTCGTCGCCCTCGCCGGCGATCGCCTGGATGGCGGTCTGGATCGATTGCATGCCGCCGCCCGTGACGAAGAAGTTCTCCGCCTCGAAGGGCGTCCCGTAGAGGCGCGCGTGATAACGCGCGAGCGCGTCGCGCAGCTCCGGAATGCCGCGCTGCCAGGTATAGAAGGTCTCGCCATCCTCCAGCCCCTTCACCGCCGCGTCGCAGATGAAGCGCGGGGTCGGCAGGTTGCCCTCCCCGGCCCAGAGCGGAATGAGCCCCTGGCGGCCGAAACCGTGATTGATCACGGTCATGATGCTGCTCTCGGGCTCGTTGCGGGCTTCCGGACGCAGATCGTTCAGCAGGTCCTCGGGGGTCGGGCGCTTCATGGCAGACAATCCGGTTCTTGAAGTGTCGGGACTGGAGGGGCGCCGGCGCCCCGTCTCCGGGCGGCATACGCCGGGGCGAAGCCCGCTGTCAATCGCGGGGCCGCGGGGGCTGAGGGCGCCGGTGCCGCGGTATCAATCGGCGCCGGCGCGGATTTCTGCTAAAGTCCGCCTCCGGGAGGAACGCCCGGCGGACGCAAATCCGCCCGAAGAAGGGCGAAGCGGGCTCTGAGGATGCTCGACAGCTGGACGATCATCGCGGTCGCGCTCGCCTATCTGGGCGCGCTGTTCGCCGTGGCGAGCTACGGCGACCGCATTGCGCGGCGCCGCCGGGCCGGCACGCCGCGCCCCTTCATCTATGCGCTGAGCCTCGGCGTCTACTGCACCTCCTGGACCTTCTTCGGTTCCGTCGGCCTGTCGGCGCAGTCGGGGCTCGATTTCCTGCCGATCTATATCGGGCCGATCATCATGCTGGTCTGCGGCTGGCCGCTCCTCATCAAGATCGTGGAGATCGCCAAGAAGCAGAACATCACCTCCATCGCCGACTTCATCGCCGCGCGCTACGGCAAGAACCAGGCGCTCGGCGCCGTTGTGGCGGCCATCGCGGTGATCGGCACGCTGCCCTATATCGCGCTGCAGCTGAAGGCGGTGGCAAGCTCGCTGACCACGCTGCTGGAGGTCTCCGGCACGTCGGGCTCGGCCTTCCCGGTGTTCAGCGACCTGGCGCTCGTGGTGGCGGCCGCCATGGCCGTCTTCACCGTGCTCTTCGGCACGCGCCATATCGACGCGACGGAACACCAGGACGGCGTGATCGCGGCCATCGCGGTGGAGTCCGTGGTCAAGCTCGTCGCCTTCACGGTGGTCGGCGCCTTCGTCACCTTCTCCATGCTCGGCGGTATCGGCCCCATGCTGGACAAGGTGGCCGCGACCCCTGAGATCGAGGAGCTGTTCACGCGCGGTCTCCAGGGCGACCGCTGGCTCACCATGACGCTGCTCGCACTGGTCGCCATCGTGCTCCTGCCGCGCCAGTTCCACGTCGCGGTGGTGGAGAACACGCATGTCTCCGACGTGAAGCGGGCGGCCTGGCTGTTCCCGCTCTATCTCATCGCGATCAACCTGTTCGTCGTGCCCATCGCGATCGCCGGCCTGCTCACCTTCGAGCCGGGCACGGTGGACGCCGACAGCTTCGTGCTCGCGCTGCCGGTCGCGGCGGACTCTCCGGCCATGACGCTCGTCGCCTTCGTGGGCGGCCTGTCTGCGGCGACCGCCATGGTGATCGTGGCCACGCTGGCGCTGTCCATCATGGTGTGCAACGACATCGTGGTGCCGCTCCTCCTGCGCCAGCGCCAGGAGAGCGCCCATGAGCGCGAGGACATGCTCGGGCTGCTGCTGAATGTCCGCCGCGTGGCGATCTTCGCCATATTGGGGCTCGGCTACGCCTTCTATCACATGATCGGGGATTCCGTGGCGCTCGCCCAGATCGGGCTCCTGTCCTTCGCCGCCATCGCGCAGTTCGCGCCGGCCTTCTTCGGCGGGCTCATCTGGCGGCGCGCCACCGCCCGCGGCGCCATGGCGGGAACCCTGACGGGCTTCGCGCTGTGGGCCTACACGCTCATCCTGCCGGCCTTCACCGATGCCGGCTGGTTCCCGGCGAGCCTGCTCGAGCACGGGCCGTTCGGCATCGGGCTGTTGCGGCCGGAAATGCTGTTCAACCTGGAATTCGAGCCGCTGACCCACGGTGTGCTGTGGAGCCTGATCGCCAATATCGCCGTCTATGTCGCCGTTTCGCTGCTCTCCCAGCCCCAGCCCATCGAGCGGCTCCAGGCCAATCTGTTCGTGACGGCCGACCTGCCGGCGGCGGCGCCGAGCTTCCGGCTGTGGCGGACCTCCATCTCGATCGGCGACCTGAAGCGCACGGTCGCGCGCTATCTCGGCGCGGAACGGACCGAGCGCTCCTTCGCGGAGTTCGCCGGCGCGCGCCATATCGCGCTCGACGACGAGGCGGAGGCCGATATCCGGCTTCTGCGCTTTGCCGAGCATCTGCTCGCGAGTGCCGTGGGCGCCGCGTCGTCGCGGCTGGTTCTCGCCCTTCTGCTGGAGCGCTACAGCGCCAACCGGCGCGGCGCCATGCGGCTCCTCGACGACGCCTCCGCCGCCATCCAGTACAATCGCGACCTGCTGCAATCGGCCATCGATCATGTCGGCCAGGGCATCGCCGTCTTCGACAAGACACTCAATCTCATCTGCTGGAACCGGCAATTTCGCGGGCTCCTGCACCTGCCGCCCGATATCGGCCGCGTCGGCGTGCCGCTCAACGAGGTGGTGCGGACCATTGTGGGCAATGCCGGCATCGCACAGAGCGAGCGCGCCATCGCGGAGCGCCTCGACAAGCTGATCGTCTCCATGGAGCCCTATCAGGAACGCCTGAGCCATGACGGCTCCGTCGTGGAGGTGCGTTCGAGCCCCATGCCCGACGGGGGCTTCGTGGTCACCTTCGCCGACATCACCGAGCGCGTGGAGGCGGCGGAAGCGCTCCAGCGCGCCAACGAGACGCTCGAGCGCCGTGTCGAGGAGCGCACCGCCAGGCTCACCGAGCTCAATGCGGAGCTCGTGCGCGCCAAGGCCGAGGCGGAGGCAGCCAATCTCGGCAAGACGCAGTTCATCGCCGCGGCGAGCCACGACATCCTCCAGCCGCTCAACGCCGCCAGACTCTACACGTCGAGCCTCGTCGAGCGCCATGGGGAGGGGGTGGAGGACACCGCGGAGGACCGCCGACTCGCGGCCAATGTCGACGCCTCGCTGGAGGCGGTGGAGGATATCCTCACCGCCCTTCTCGATATTTCGAGACTCGATGCCGGCGCGCTGAAGCCCGATGTGACGAGTGTCCATATCGGCGAGCTGTTCGGCGCGCTCGAGCGCGAATTCGGCCCCGTCGCCGCCGCGCAGGGGCTCGAGCTCAGGATCGTGCCCTCCTCGCTGTCGGTGCGCACCGACCGCCGGCTCCTGCGCCGGGTGCTGCAGAACCTCGTCTCCAACGCGCTGAAATACACGCCGAGGGGCCGCGTCCTCGTCGGCTGCCGCCGCGCGGGCGACACCGTGCGAATCGCGGTGCTCGACACCGGCACGGGGATCGCGGAGGCCAAGCAGGCCCTGATCTTCCAGGAGTTCCAGCGGCTCGACGCCGCCCCGGAGGCGGGGCCGGGCCTCGGGCTCGGCCTGTCCATCGTGGAGCGCATCGTGCATATGCTCGGCCACGGGCTGGAGCTGAAATCGGCGCCGGGGCGGGGCTCGGCCTTCTCCGTCGCCGTGCCGCTGGCGGAGCCGGCCACGGAACCCGCCCTCGCCATCGGGCCGCGGATCGGCGGGCCCGCCACCGCGCGCATGGAGGGGCTGGGCGTGCTCTGCATCGACAATGAGGAGCAGATCCTCGACGGCATGGAAACGCTACTGGAGGGCTGGGGGTGCGCGGTCTTCAAGGCGACCGGATCGGCGGAAGCGCTCGCCGCGCTCGACCGTCACGGAAGCCGGATCGGCTGCATCCTGGCCGACTACCACCTGCATCGCGAGGACGGGCTGAGCCTCGTGGAGGCCCTGAGGACACGCGCCGGGCGCCATCTCCCCGCCGTCCTTATCACCGCCGACCGCTCGCGGACGCTGCGCGACCGCGCGGCCGCGCTCGGCGTGCTCTATCTGAAGAAGCCGGTGCGCCCGGCCTCCCTGAGGGCCTCGATCGCGCAATCCCTCATCCGTGCGGAGGCCGCGGAGTAGCGCGGCCTGTTCCTCCCGTGTCGCGCCGTCAGTCCTCGTGGGTGCCGTGGAACTGGGCGCTGACGGCATGCTCCGTCTTCTCCCAGTAGAACGGCTTGCGAATGAACTGCCACAGCGCATGCCACGCGCCGAGAGAGACGAGCAGCCAGTAGAGCGGCATTGCGGGCACCGCGCGGCGCAGGCGCCTTAATCCCTCGCGCTCGCCGAGCGCGGCGTAGCCCGCCGCGAGCACGCAGCCATAGCCCGTCACGAGCACCAGGATGCTGGAGGCGGCGAGCGTGGCGACGAGCCAGCTCCGATCCACGCCGGCGAACAGTATTCCGCCCAGCGCATCGGCGGCGATCACGGCGAGGAACAGCGGATGGGCGAGGCCGGAGACGACGATGCCGCCGACGAGCGCCTGGGTGGCGAAGAAGCCGGTCGCGCCGAGCTCGCGCCAGAGCCGGACGGGGGAGCGCATATGGACGAACCATGTCTGCATCCAGCCCTTGATCCAGCGCGAGCGCTGCCGGATCCAGTTTCCGAGGCGGCAATTGGCCTCCTCGTAGGTCGTGGAGGCGAGCATGCCGACGCGCCAGCCCGAGCGCGCGAGCCTCAGGCCCAGATCGGCGTCCTCGGTGACGTTCCAGGGGTCCCAGGCGAGCACCTTGCGCAGGGTGTCGGCGCGAAAGTGGTTCGAGGTGCCGCCGAGCGGAACCGGCAGGTCGAGATCGGCCATGACCGGCAGCATGAGATCGAACAGGCTCGCATATTCCACGGTGAACTGCCGCGTCAGCCAGTTCTCGTCCGGATTGTAGAAGCTCAGCCGGGCCTGGAAGCAGGCCACGTCGCCGGGGGCTGCCCGGAAGGCGGCGACCGCCTTGCGCAGCTGGTCGGGCTCGGGTGCGTCCTCCGCGTCGTAGATCACCACGAACTCGCCGTGCGCGAAGCGCAGGCCGTAATTGAGCGCGCGCGGCTTGGTCTGCGGTTCGCCGCGCGGCACGACGAGGCACTCGAACCATGGCGGCAGGTCGAGGGCGGCCGCCGCGCGCCGGCTGTCGGTGTCGTCCTCCTCCAGCAGGATCTTGATGTCGAGCTTCTCCGGCGGATAGTCGAGCTCGCGCAGGGCGGCGGCGAGATGGGGCAGGATCGCCGCCTCGCGGAACAGCGGCACGAGGATGGTGTAGACGGGGAGCGCCCGGTCGTCGGGCAGGGGCGGGTCGGGCGGCAGCGTGCCGCGCCGGCAGGCGAGCACGGTCAGGCGCAACGCCGAGACGGCGAGGAAGAACAGCGCGCATAGGATATTCGCGGCGATGGCCGTGACCGCGGGCGCGACCAGAAGGCCGGCGAGTCCGGCGAGCCCCATGGCGGCCATCGCGGCGCGCTGTGCGACCGTCGTGCGGCGATGTGCCGACAGTGCGGGCTCTTCCCCGGCGAGCCATCCGCTCGCGCGGGCCGCAAACGCCACGCCATGCTCCGCCTGAACGGCCCAGCGCAGCTCGTCCGGCGTGACCAGAGCGCAGACGTCGCCTCCCGCCGCCCGGGCCGCGCCGGGATCGGCGATGGCGGCCGCGTGGCCCGGCCCCTGGCCGGACGGCCACAGCGGCACCATGCCGGAGCGGGCGGCGGCCTCGGCCTCCTCCGCGTCCAGTGCCGCCACGGCGGCCCGCAGCGCGTCGAGGCCGAGGCGCGGAATGCCGGTCGCCATGGAGAGCCGGTCGAAATAGTCCGCCTGGGCCACCATCCCGCGCGACAGGAGCACCGCGCCGGGGGCGACGCCGAAGCGGCGCGCCTCCCGCTCCGCCCCGTCGAGCTCTTCGGGCGCCATCAGGCCATGCGCCAGAAGGCTCCCGCGCAACAGCTCGCCGGCTGGCCGGATGAACGGCACAGCCGCCTCGCGCAGCGAAGGGTCGCCGCGTCGCTCGAAATGTCCGATTGCCCCCTCCCCCGGTTCAATCCAGAGGTTCCCGGCAGCATGAAAGCATGAAATGATGGCGCTGCAAACGGCGCTGTGGGAAACGGGTCGGGTGACAAGGGGTAACGGTCTCGACGAATGCGAAGTGCGGTCGCGATGAGGCGGACAGGAACAGCGTTCTGGCGCGCCGTCTTCGCGGGGGCTCTGCTTGCCGCGGCAACGGTCGTGCCGGCGGCGGCGCAAATGGGTCCGGGCGAAGGGTCCGGCGCGGACGGCTTCCAGGATGCCGGCGAGGAGCTGGCGCTGCCGCGCGCCGGCGACCAGCCCATGCTGTGGCGGATCGATCCCGACCGGCCGGCACCGGTCCTGCCGGGCCGCGACCGTGTCCGCATCCTCACCGGCGACGACTATCCGCCCTTCAACTATATCAGCACCGAGGGCGCGCTGGTCGGCTTCAATGTCGAGCTCGCCCGCGCGCTCTGCGCGACGCTGAAGGTGACCTGCGAGATCGCGTCCAAGCCGTGGGAGGAGCTGATGCCGGCGCTCCTGTCGGGGGAGACGGACGCGATTGTCGCCTCGATGAAGATCACCGAGGCCGCGCTCCGGCGCGTCGATTTCTCCAAGCCCTATTTCCGCACGCCCGCTCGGTTCGCCGTGCGCAAACCGGCCAAGCTCAGCCGCGCCACGCCGCGCGCCCTGTCCGGCCAGCGCGTGGGCGTGATGCGCGGTTCGGCCCACGAGGCCTATCTCGGCGCGTTCTTCAGCGGCGCCCTGATCCGGCTCTACGACGATCCGGCGGAGGCGCGCCTGGCGCTCAAGGAGGGCCGTATCGACGCGCTGTTCGCCGACGGCGCGGGGCTCATCTTCTGGGTGCTGGGCGAGGATGCGGAGGATTGCTGCGAGCTCGTCGACGGCGCCTATACGGAGGCGTATTTCTTCGGCGACGGCATCGGCATTGCCGTCAGGCGCGGCGACGAGCCGCTCCGCGAGGCCTTTAACCGCGCGCTCGACCGGATCAAGCTCTCCGGCACTTACGACCAGCTCGTCCGGAAATACCTGCCGCTCGATCTCTACTGAGACGGGCGTTCTCTCATGCGATGGCGGCACCGGCCCGCTCCCCCACCCGGCCACCCACGGGATCATAATTCTATGGGCGGCCGGGTGGGGGAGCGGGCCGGTGCTGTTCCGAATGCAAGCCTCCCCCGCGCTCAGCTTTCGCCGGACGTCTTGCGCGTGCGCAGGCTGCGGCCGAGATGCCGGAACGGGAGGAGGAGGCTCCAGCCGAGCCGGGAGGGCTCGTCGGTCTGGCAGTCGGCCAGTCCGATGCGCATGCCCAGATGGCCGTCGCGGGGCTGGGGAACATAGGTGGCGAACAGCCGGTCCCAGACCGACAGATTGAAGCCGTAGTTGGAATCGGTCTCCGCCATGCGGACCGAATGGTGGACGCGGTGCATGTCCGGCGTCACCACGAGCAGCCGCACGATCCGGTCGACGGGTGCGGGCAGGCGCAGATTGGCATGGTTGAACATGGCCGTGCCATTGAGCAGCACCTCGAACAGGAACACCCCCAGAGCCGGCCCGCCGAGCGCGATCACCACGGCGAACTTGATGAGCATGGACAGGCAGATCTCCACCGGATGGAAGCGGATGCCGGTGGTCACGTCGATATCCCGGTCGGCATGGTGGACCTTGTGGATCGCCCAGAGGATGGGAACCTTGTGGAAGGCGACATGCTGCGCGTAGATCGCCAGGTCGAGGGCGATCACGGCCAGCGTGACCTCGAGCCATGAGGGAAGGGCGGTCAGGGCGAACAGACCCCAGCCCTGCGCGGAGGCCTCCATGGCCACGCCCACCGCGAGAATGGGGAAGAGGAGACGCAGGGCCAGCGTGTCGATGGCCACCATGGCCAGATTGGTGAGCCAGCGCCGGCCCCTCGGCTGGACACGCTCGCGCCGCGGCATGGCAAGCTCCCACACCGCCATGACGGCGAAGATGCCGCCAAAGGCTGCGAGCCGGACAAGCGCTTCGGACTCTATGACCTGCATCTCCCGTGGCGTCCGCTACGATCCGCGATGCGGCCAATGTAATCCCTCGGGTCCCCCTGCGCACGGGGGGCTGCGGTCACAAGACCGTGTGGTGCCCGGGAGCGGGACGAGCCCCGTCCGAAAGGGTCCGGACGGGGCCCGCATGGCGTTCTGCCGTGCCGGTCGAGGCTACTGGCTGCGCACCCGCTCGGCCGCGAGGCCGTCGGCCTCGATATCGGCGCCGGCATCCGCGGGCTCGTCTTCGGGCACCCAGCCGTGGGCGCTGAGATCGGCGACGGTCTCTCCGGCTTCCTGCCAGCCGCGCTTCTCCTCCTCGCTCGCGCGCGGCGAGAAGAAGCCGGTGAAGGCGTAGAAGATGCCGAAGACCGGCGACAGCCAGCAGGCGAAGGCGAGCGGAATGTAGAGCAGGTTCTCCATGTGCCCGCTGGAGACGCCGAGCGCGAGCGCGGAGATCACGAAGGCCCCGCCCGCATTCCACGGGATCAGCGGCGAGATCAGCGTGCCGCCTTCCTCCACCGCGCGCGACAGGTTCAGCGTCGAATAGCCCATGCCGCGATAGACCGGGGCATACATGCGGCCTGGAAGGGCGATGGAGAGATAAGGGTCGCCGGCGACCAGGTTGGTGGCCATGGAGGTGCCGATGGCTGCCGACTGGATACCGGCGAAGCTGCGGATCTTCGTCATGATCGCCTGGATGATCGTTTCCAGGCAGCCGGTCTTCTCCAGCGCGCCGCCGAAGCCGAGCGCGATCAGCACGAGCGAGATGGTCCACATCATGGACTGGATGCCGCCGCGATTGAGCAGGCTGTCGATCTCGCTGATGCCGGTGTCGATGCTGTAGCCGCTATTGGCATAGGTGAAGACGTCGTGGAGCCCGACGCCCTGCGCGATCATGGCCGCCGCGCCGCCGGCCAGCGCGCCGGCGAACAGAGACGGGATGGGCGGCATGCGCTTGACTGCCAGCACGATCACCAGCAGCGCAGGCAGGAGCAGCCAGGGCGAGATGACGAAATTGTCCTGGAGCGCCCCGGTGATCAGCGTGATCCGTTCGAAGGAAGCCCCGTCGGACTCGATGAGCGTATAGCCCGCGAACAGATAGATCGCGAAGGCGATCAGCATGGAGGGGACGGTCGTCGGCATCATGTTCTTGATGTGCGAGAACACGTCGACACCGGTGACGGCGGGCGCGAGATTGGTGGTGTCGGAGAGCGGCGAGACCTTGTCGCCGAAGAAGGCTCCCGAGACCACGGCGCCGGCCGTCCAGTAGACCGGAATGCCGAAGCCCGCGCCGATGCCCATCAGCGCCAGGCCGACCGTGCCGACCGTACCCCAGGAGGTGCCGAGCGACAGCGAGACGACCGAGCACAGCACCATGGCGGCCGCCAGGAATATCTGCGGCGAGAGGATGGTCAGCCCGTAATAGATGAGCGTCGGCACGGTGCCGCTGGCGATCCACACGCCGATGATCATGCCCACCGTGATGAGCACGGAGACCGACGGCAGGGAAACGTGGATCACATGGAACACACCCTTTTCGATATTGCGCCAGTCGAAGCCCAGCGAAATGCCGACCAGCGAGGTGATCGCCAGTCCGATCGCCAGTGGCACATGCGGTGTGAAATCGTCGAAATAGAAGAGCTGCACGCCCAGCACGAGCAGCGTGAGCACCACGGGCGTCAGCGCCAGCGGCAGGCTCGGCAATCGCCTTGTCGATGATGTCATTGGTCTCTTCCCGGTCTTTCCGTCACGTTCGCTGCGAGGCCTTCGGGCCATTCTCCCTTTTATCTGCAATCTAACAGCCGTATGGTAGGTTTAGGCTCCAAAAAACGGCATTAGACAGACAAAAAGACCGTGAAAGGATAATAAAACAGGAAAATGATATGAAAGAGCACAAGCTCGACGCGACCGATCTGCGCATTCTCCAGGAAGTCCAGAAAAACGGGCGCATCACGATCGCGGAGCTGTCGCGCCGGGTGCATCTCACCAAGACGCCCTGCGCGGAACGCCTGAGACGGATGGAGAAGGCGGGGGTGGTTTCGGGCTATTTCGCAAGGCTCGACCCGTCGATCCTCGATGTCGCCCATCTGGCCATGGTCCAGGTGCAGCTCAAGGGCACGACGTCGGACGAGCTGGAGGCGTTCAACAGGGCGGTGGCGCGCGTGCCGGAGATCCAGTCCTGCCACATGATCGCCGGCGGCTACGACTATCTGCTCAAGGTCCGCACCCGCGACATCGAAAGCTACCGCCGCGTCCTCGGCGCCGTCATCTCCAGGCTGCCCGGCGTGCTCCAGACCCACACCTATGTGGTGATGGAAACCGTGAAGGACGAGCTGACGCTCGCGCTTCCGGGGGCGTGAGGGAGCGGCGTTCCCCGCCCGTCATGGCCGGGGGACACGGGGGCGCGGGCCGGCGGCCGGTCACATCGTGCGGTAGCGGGCGCGGGCGGCGCGTTCGATGGCGGCGACGGTGAGCTTGTCGAGGTCGAGATGGTCGCGCAGGATCTGCAGGAAGCGCAGTTCCTCCTGCTGCACGTCGAGGTCCACCGCGGCAACCTCCACGGCGAGTGCATAGGCCGTCTCGCGCAGGCGCTCGGGCAGCGCCTCCTTCACCAGTCCCAGAATGGCGTCGAGCCCGCCATCCTCGCTCAGGATCTCGCCGCATTCCTCCGCGACCGATACCAGCCGCTCCGGGTCGAAATCGCGGAAGATCGGAAGGCTCTGCACGATATTGCCGATCCGCATGAGCTCGTGGTCGCTCATCTTGCGGTCCACCGCCGACATGGTGACCATGACATAGACGAGGGCCTGATGGGGATTGATGGTGCTCGGCATCGGGGTCTCCTCTTGAGCGACCGTCACTGTTCGGACCGGTGCGGCGGCGCGGGGTCCGGCCCGCCATCATCTATCCGTTCGCGGCGCGATCAACAAGGGGGGCGGTCAAAAACCCCTCCACCGCCTCGATCGCCTCGACCAGCCCCACGCGTTCCACCGCGACGCCCGGCGGGAAGGCCGTGGTGAAGCGCGTCGGCAGGCGCGGGTCGAGCACGACGAAGACACCGCGGTCGTCGGCCTTGCGCACCAGCCGGCCGAAGGCCTGGCGCAACCGGAGCCTGACCGTCATGTCCTGCCAGGCCGATCCGCCGAACGCCCCGCGCCGCGCCCGGTCGAGGATGCTCGGCTGCGGCCACGGCACCCGCTCCAGCACGATGAGGCGCAGCGCCTCGCCCGGCACGTCCACCCCGTCGCGCATGGCGTCCGTGCCGAGCAGGCACGCATCGGCCTCCGCGCGGAAGATGTCGACCAGCGTGCCGTTGTCGATGGGATCGACATGCTGGGCATAGAGCGGCAGGCCGCGCTCGCCGAGCGGCGCGAGCAGCCGCCCGTGCACCTGCCGGAGCCGGGAGATCGCGGTGAACAGGCCGAGCGCGCCGCCGCGCGAGGCGATGAAGAGCTCGCGATAGGCTGCGGCGACCTGGTCGAGGTCCTGCCGGTTGACGTCGTTCACGACAAGGATCCGTGCCTGGCTCGGATAGTCGAAGGGCGAGTCGTGCGCGGTGCGCCGGACCGGATAGGGCAGGTGGGTCGCGCCGGTGCGCATCTCCGCGCTGGTCCAGTCGTCGGGCACGTCCGGCGGGCGGTCCTTGAGCGTTGCGGATGTGACGATCGCGCCGTCGACCGTCTCCAGCACCGTCTGCGCGAGCGGGATGGTCGGATCGATCCAGTGGCGGTGCATGCCGACGTCGGACTCCCGGCCGAAGGCGTGGTCGATGGCGAACCACGAGACGAAGCCGGCGGCTTCCTCCTCCTCGTCGTCGAGGGTCGTGAGCATCTCGCTCCAGCCGCCGACGAGCAGGTCGCCGCGCCGCCTGAGGCTACGTGCGGTCGCCTCCAGCCGCGAGCGCTCCGCGGTTTCCAGCGTGCGCGCCTCGTCGTCGAGCTGGCCGGAGAGCGCGCGGGCGAGCGCCCTCATGGGCGCCAGCAGCTCCCGCAGGGCGTCGTCGAGCTCGCGCGCGGCCTTGCCGACGCCGCCGGCCAGCGGGCGGCAGTCGGCTTCCATGGCATAGGGGCCGCGCTGCTCGGCGCGGGCGAGAACCTGCTCGCGCACCAGCGTGAGGAACCGTTCCGCCGGGCCGTCCGGCGCCCCGGCCTGGATACGCCGCATCCAGCCCGGCCCGGGCAGGGCGCGTGCGGCGTCCATCACCTTTGCGAGCGCCTCCTCGGCCGCCTCGTCGTCGCCCGTGAGGTCGCCGATGCGTTCCGCCAGGCTGCGGCCGCGCCGGCCCCGCTGCTCGCCGCCGCGCAGCCAGCGCCTGAGCTCGGCGGCCTCGATGGCGGTGAGATGTGCGGAGAACGCGCTGTCGGCGGCATCGAAGACGTGATGGCCCTCGTCGAAGACGAGCCGCCTGACGAGGCCCGTGGAGGTCTGCTCGCCCGCCGTTTCCGGGGGGCCGAGCGCATGGTCCATCGCCGCCTGGATCATGACCAGCGCGTGGTTGGCGATCACGATCTCCGCCTTGCGCGCCGCGCGGACCGCGCGCTCGATGAAGCACTTGCGGTAATGCGGGCAGGCGGAATGGATGCATTCGCCGCGCCGGTCGGTCAGCCCGAGGGCGGCGGGCGACGGCGCGCGATCGCTGCCCGCCCCCATATCGACGAAGAGCGGCATGAGCCAGGCCGGAAAGTCGCCGCCCACCATGTCGCCGTCGCGGCTCGCCATGGCCCAGCGGGCGATGAGGGCGGCGAGCAGCGTGCCGCGCCCATTCTGGGGATTGAGGCCCGCGACGCGCTCCTGAAGGTTCAGCAGGCAAAGATAGTTCTCTCGGCCCTTGCGGACGACCACCTTGCGGCGGCGCTCCTCGGGGTCCGGATAGGCGCGCTGGGCCTCCTGGCGGAGCTGGCGCTGGAGGTTCTTCGTATAGGTGGAGATCCACACCGTGCCGCCGTTCCGGCGCGCCCAGACGGTCGCCGGCGCGAGATAGCCGAGCGTCTTGCCGAGCCCCGTGCCGGCCTCCGCGAGAAGGATATGGTTCTCCTCCGGCCGGTCGCGCGGCGCGAAGGCTTCTGCGGCCTCCGCGCTGTATTGCCGCTGCGCGGGCCGCGCCTCCGCCCCCTCGCCGATGAGGGTGGCGAGGGCAGCCTCGGCCTCTTCGGGGCTGACGGGCAGTGTGCCGGGCGGGGGAACGGGGCCGTCGTCCTCCCAGTCCGGCAGGCGGTCCCACACATTGAGGCTCGTCGCCGGCATGGTGTCGTCGAGGGCGAGGCCGCGGCGGTCGAGCGCCGCACGCACGAAGGGGGCCCAGGGCCAGCGGGCTCGCTCCAGAAGGACGGTCAGCCGGGCGAGGTCGCGCGGATTGGATATCCGCCCCGAAGCCAGCGTGTCGAGCAGGGCACCGGCCGCGGCATGCAGCAGGTCGGCCGGACCGCCGTGCCCGCCCTCGATGCCGAGCGCCTGGGCCATGCCCTCCGGGCTCGGCAGGGCGAAGCGGGCGGGATGCACGAAGGCGAACAGCTCCGCGAGATCGAGATGGCCGACGTCGCGGGCGGCGCGGGCTTCGCGCTCGCCCGCCTGGGCGGCGACCGCGAGCCGGTTCGCCAGAAAGGCTGCGTGGCAGACGAGATGCGGCGTCCGGGACAGGAGACGCAGGCCGTCCGCCGCCGCCAGCATGCCTGAGCCCCCGTGCCCGTCGCCGACGGCGAGACGTACGCCGGCAAGGGCTGCGGCGGGGACGTCGCCGAGCGCGCCGATATGGGCGATGTCGGCCGGGTCTGGCGCGGACTGTGCCATCGATGCGGAAATGTTCTCGATTCGTTTTGACGCCCGGCCAGCCTAGAGCAAACGATCCTAAATCGAAATCGATTTAAGATCGATAACTTGATCGATTTCAAAAGGTTGGAGCAACTCGATCCGCATCCGATCGCATGCGGGTTGCTCCAAGGCATTGTCCTGCCCGGCTGAACCGGTACCGGGCCGCTCTCCACCTGCCAAACCCAGATTGACGCCCGGCGGGGAGAGACCTAGTGTCGCGCGCGCATTCAACCCCCGACAGCGAAACGACGGACATGACCGACCACCGCACCCCCGAGCTCTTCGACGAGGCAATGGCCAGCAAGGCCTGGCCATTCGAGGAGGCGCGCAAGCTCCTCAAACGGATCGAGCGGAGCGGGGACAAGAAAGAGGTCCTGTTCGAGACCGGCTACGGCCCCTCCGGCCTGCCGCATATCGGCACCTTCGGCGAAGTGGCGCGCACCACCATGGTGCGCCATGCCTTCTCGCTCATCTCCGATTTGCCGACCCGCCTCGTCTGCTTCTCCGACGACATGGACGGCCTGCGCAAGGTGCCCGACAACATTCCCAACGGGGATATGGTGCGCGAACATCTCGACAAGCCGCTGACGGCGGTGCCGGACCCGTTCGGCAAGTATGAGAGCTTCGGCCACCACAACAACGCCATGCTGCGCGCGTTCCTCGACCGCTTCGGCTTCGAGTACGACTTCGCGAGCGCGACGGAATGCTATCGCTCCGGCCTGTTCGACAAGGCGCTCCTGCGGGTGCTTGAGGCCTATGACGAAGTGATGGCGATCATGCTGCCCTCGCTCAGGGCGGAGCGCCAGAAGACCTATTCGCCCTTCCTGCCCGTATGCCCGCGCACGGGCAAGGTCCTCCAGGTGCCGCTCGAGGAACGCAAGCCCGAGGCCGGAACGGTCGTCTATCGCGATCCGGAGACGGGCGCGCTCGTCGAGGTGCCGGTGACCGGCGGCCATTGCAAGCTGCAATGGAAGGCCGACTGGGCCATGCGCTGGTACGCGCAGGATGTGGACTACGAGATGTCCGGCAAGGACCTGATCGACAGCGTGAAGCTCTCCAGCCGCATCTGTTCGGCGCTCGGCGGCACGCCGCCCGACGGCTTCAACTACGAGCTCTTCCTCGACGAGAAGGGCGAGAAGATCTCCAAGTCCAGGGGCAACGGCCTCACCATCGACGAATGGCTGCGCTACGCCTCGCCGGAAAGCCTGGAGCTCTTCATGTTCCAGGCGCCGCGCAAGGCCAAGCGGCTCTATTTCGACGTCATCCCGAAGACGGTGGACGAGTATTTCACCTTCCTCGCGAAATATCCCGGGCAGTCGCTCAAGGAGCGGCTCGTGAACCCGGTCTGGCATATCCATCTGGGCGATCCCCCGACGGTGGACATGCCGGTGAGCTTCGCGCTGCTCCTCAATCTGGTGAACGCGTCGCAATCGGACGACCGCGAGGTGCTGTGGGGCTTCATCCGGCGCTATGCGCCCGGCGCCTCGCCGGAAACCCATCCCGTGCTCGACAATCTGGTCGGCTACGCGGTCAACTATTTCGACGACTTCGTGAAGCCGTCCAAATCCTACCGCGCGCCGAGCGATACCGAGCGCGCCGCGCTTGAGGACCTCGCGGAGCGGCTGGGTGCGCTTGAAGCGGGCGCACCGGCGGAGGAGATCCAGGATGTGGTCTACGAGGTCGGCAAGAGCCATCCCTTCGAGAGCCTGCGCGACTGGTTCAGGGCGCTCTACGAGATCCTGCTCGGCCAGGAGCAGGGGCCGCGCTTCGGCTCCTTCGTCGCCCTCTACGGCGTGGAGGAGACGCGCGCCTTGATCTCGCAAGCGCTCTCGGGGCGGCTGGCGGGCTGAGCCGGGCTGTCCGGGTTCGCCGCGGCACCGACAAGGGCGGCGAACTCTTCGAGCGGCACGCCGGTCGCGCGCAGGAGCTTGGCGATGCTCGACGTGCTCGGCCAGCGCGGCCGGCCCTCGCGGGTGAACCGCTTCGACCTGTTGAGTGAGGTGGGGTCGAGCCCGGCCCGGCGGGCGAGCGCGGACGGCGACAGGCCGTGGCTCAGGGCCAGACGGTCTATGCCGGCCCAGATCTGGTCATGCGAGAACATGGATGGCTTTCCCGACTGTTTCCGTGAACGGTGGCCCGGAGCGTTCGCCCGCCAGTGCCGAAGGCGCGGCAAGAGCGCCCTTGAGCGACCGGGTGCCCGCGGCTAGTGTCCCCCGCGATGCAAGCTGTTTCCGGTCCACGGTCATGGGTTGTACGCCCGAGTGTTTAATAATCTATGATTGCAAAGCGCCCTGCTACGGGCCAAAGGTGGCAATGTCATGACCGGCGGCCTCTATGCGCTGACCCGCCCCTTCCTCCATGCCGTCGATGCTGAGACCGCGCATGGGCTCGCGATCCGGGCGCTCGATCTGGGGCTCGTGGCGGGAGCGCCGGTGCCGGACGATCCGCGCCTCCATGTCTGCGCCTTCGGGCTCGACTTTGCGAACCCCGTCGGCATGGCGGCCGGGTTCGACAAGAATGCCGAAGTGCCGGGCGCGCTCCTGAGGCTCGGCTTCGGCTTCGTGGAGGTCGGCACGCTGACGCCCGAGCCCCAGCCCGGCAATCCGCGCCCGCGCATCTTCCGCCTGCCGGAGGACCGCGCGGTGATCAACCGGCTCGGCTTCAACAATGACGGCCACGCCGCCGCCCGCGCGCGCCTTTTGGCGCTCAGGCGGCGCAAGGGTGTGATCGGCGTCAATATCGGCGCCAACAAGACCTCCGCCGACCGCATGGCCGATTACGAGCGCGGCGTGGAGGCCTTCCACGACATTGCCGACTATCTCGTCGTCAACGTCTCCTCGCCGAACACGCCGGGCCTGCGCGACCTTCAGGCGCGCGGGGCCATGGCGGAGCTGATCGGCCGCGTGGTCGCCATGCGCGACCGCTGCGCGGCGGAGAGCGGGCGCAAGACGCCGGTGCTCGTCAAGATCGCGCCCGATCTCGACGAGGCGGGACTTGCCGACATCGCGGACTGCTGCCTTGAGGGCGGGGTCGACGGCGCGGTGGTCTCCAACACGACGGTGGGCCGCCCGGCGCTGCGGTCTGCCCATGCCGACGAGGCGGGCGGGCTGTCGGGCGCTCCGCTCTTTGCGCTCTCCACCGCGGTGCTCGCGCGCTTCCGGCTGCTCACCGAAGGCCGGCTGCCGCTCATCGGCGTCGGCGGTGTCTCCTCGCCGGAGACGGCCTATGAGAAGATCCGCGCCGGCGCGACGCTCGTCCAGGTCTATACCGGCTTCATCTACGAGGGCCGGGGATCGTCGCGCGAATCAGGCGGGGCATGTCGGAGCGTCTGGAGCGCGACGGTTTCGACCGGCTCGCAGATGCGGTGGGCTCGGGCGCTGAGGACTGGGCCCGGCGAAAACCGGAGGAGTGATCCGAATGGACGTCACCATGTATCACAATCCGCGCTGCTCGAAGTCGCGCGAAACCCTGAAGCTCCTTCAGGACATGAATATCCGGCCCAAGCTCGTGGAGTATCTGAAGGCGCCGCCGTCTCCCGACGAGCTGGAACGGATCCTCAAGAAGCTCGGCAAGCGCCCGCGCGACGTCATCCGCCGCGGGGAGGCGCCCTACAAGGAGCTCGGCCTAGACAATCCCGAGCTCGACGACCGCGCCCTGATCGAGGCGATGAGCGCCAATCCGATCCTGATCGAGCGACCCATCGTGGTGGCGGGGCCGCGCGCCGCCCTCGGCCGCCCGCCGGAGGCCGTCCTGGAGCTGTTCCGCTGACGCCTATCGCGCGGCGACCGGGCCGGGTGTGCCGAACAGGTTGCGGTCGAGGGTCGGCAGCCTTGCGGCGAGCGTCACGGCACGGGCGGCGAACAGGACGAGGAGCGACATCCACAGGCCGTGATTGCCCCAGATCGGCGTGAGGAGCGCCCAGGCGCCGAGATAGATGGCGACGCTCACGATCATCATGTTGCGCATCTCCCGGCTCTCCGTCGCGCCGATGAAGATGCCGTCGAGCTGGAAGCTCCACACGCCGACGACCGGCGCGAGCGCCACCCAGGGGAGATAGGCCCGCGCCGTCTCCCGGATCTCCGGATTGACCGTCAGCCCGTCTATGGCGAGAGGGCCGGCGAGGATGGCGAGGGCGGCGAGCGCCACGCTCACGGCCATCGCCCACAGGGTGGAGATGCCGGCGGCCCTGCGGAAGAGGCCCCGGTCGCGCCGGCCCGCCGCCCGGCCGACGAGGGTCTCGGAGGCATGGGCGAAGCCGTCGAGCACGAAGGAATAGACATAGAGGAAGTTCATCAGCACGGCATTGGCCGCGAGCACGAGGTCGCCCGCCTTCGCCCCTTGCGCGGTGAAGAAGGAGAAGCTCAGGAGCAGGCAGATCGAGCGCACCATGATGTCGCCATTGACCCGGAGGGTGCGCCGCAGGCGGGCGGGCGCGAGAATGGCGGGCCATTGCCAGCCGCCGCCGCGCCGGGCGAGTTCGCGCGAGACCGCCCATGCCCCGCCCGTGGCCGCGACCATCGCGGCGAGCAGCGAGCCGAGCGCCACGCCCTCCACCGCCATGCCGAAGCCCAGCACGAACACGATGTTGAGCGCCATGTTGGTGACGTTGAGCAGGATCTGCAGCGCAAAGGCCGTGCCGGCCGGCCAAGCCCGATGAACCAGCCGAGAAAGGCGTAGTTGGCGAGCGAGAAGGGTGCCGCCCAGATGCGGATATCGAAATACGCGCCGGCGTGGGACTCGACGGCTTGCGACCCCTCGATCACCGCGAAGGCGATGCGCCGGAGCAGCGGGCTCGCCACGATCAGCGCCAGTCCGCAGGCCCCGGCGATCATGAGGGCGCGGGCGAGCACGGCCCTCAGCTCGTCGCGGTCGCCCATCCCGTCGGCCTGGGCGGTCATGCCGGTGGTACCCATGCGCAGGAAGCCGAAGGCGGAGAACAGGACGGAGAAGATCACCCCGCCGAGCGCCACCGCGCCGATATAGTAGGGGTCCGGCAGCCGGCCGATGACGGCGGTGTCGACGACGCCGATCAGCGGCTCGGACACATTCGCCGCCATGATCGGCAAGGCGATGGCCAGAACGGCGCGATGCGTGACGCGCTGCGATGATGTCGGCGTTGCGCTCATCGTTCTCATGGGGACAATCGACAGATGCGTGACCGGTTCTCTATCACAGGACGTGCGGGGCGGCATCCATGGCTTGGAGCGCGAAGGCGGAGCGCATGACGGCGAGCGAGGGACAGACGGGCGTGACCGTGCGCGCCGGGGCGGATCTCCTGCCCCGGCGCTTCGCGGACTGGTTCGCCGGTCGCGGCTGGCAGCCGCGCCGCCACCAGCTCGAACTGCTGGAGCACGGCCTTGCCGGGCGCTCCGCGCTGCTCATCGCGCCGACCGGCGGCGGCAAGACACTCGCCGGCTTCCTGGCGAGCCTCGTCGAGCTGGGGGAGCGGGCCGCCGGTGCAGCGCGGGCCGGGAGCCGGCTCCACACGCTCTACATCTCGCCGCTCAAGGCGCTTGCCGTCGACATTGCGCGCAATCTCGAGGCGCCGGTGGCGGAGATGGGGCTCGACATCCGCATCGAGACGCGCACCGGCGACACGCCCCAGGGCAAGCGCCGGCGCCAGCGCCTCGACCCGCCGGACATCCTGATCGCCACGCCGGAACAGCTCGCGCTGATGATCGCCTATCCGGATGCGGAGCGGTTCTTCTCGGGGTTGCGCTGCGTGGTGCTCGACGAGCTGCACGCGCTGGTCGCCAGCAAGCGGGGCGCGCTGCTCTCGCTGGGGCTCGCCCGGCTCGCGCGGATCGCGCCGCAAGCCCGGCGCACCGGGCTTTCCGCGACCGTTGCCGACCCGGATGCATTGCGGGCCTGGCTCGTGCCGCAACCCGTGGACGCGCCCGCGCACCATGCCGCACTGGTCGAGGGCGATCCGGGACCGCCGCCCGACATCTCGATCCTGGAGTCGGTGGAGCGCGTGCCCTGGTCGGGCCATTCCGCGCGCTATGCGATCGGCGAGATCTACGAGGCGATCCGCGCGCGACGCATGGTGCTCGTCTTCGTCAACACCCGTTCGCAGGCCGAGCTCGTCTTCCAGGAACTCTGGCACGTCAACGAGGACACGCTGCCCATCGCGCTCCATCATGGCTCGCTCGACGTCTCCCAGCGCCGCCGGGTGGAGCAGGCCATGAGCGAGGGCACCCTGCGCGCGGTGGTCTGCACCTCCACCCTCGATCTCGGCATCGACTGGGGCGATGTCGACCTCGTCGTCAATGTCGGCGCGCCCAAGGGGGCGAGCCGCCTCATGCAGCGCATCGGGCGCGCCAATCACCGCCTGAACGAGCCGTCCCACGCGCTGCTCGTGCCGTCGAACCGGTTCGAGGTGCTCGAATGCCAGGCGGCGGAGGACGCCGCCGCCGACGGCGAGCAGGACACCGAGCCGCCGGTGGCGGCCAAGCTCGACGTGCTCGCCCAGCATGTGCTCGGCGTGGCCTGCGCCGGCCCGTTCGACGCCGATGCGCTCTATAGGGAGATCCGCTCCGCCGCCGCCTATATGACGCTCGCCCGCGCCGATTTCGACGCGGTGGTCGATTTCGTGGCGACCGGCGGCTATGCGCTGCGGTCCTATGAGCGCTTCGCCCGGCTGAGGCGCACGCCGGACGGGCTCTGGCGCCTCGCCCATCCGCGCATCGCCCAGCAATACCGCCTCAATGTCGGCACCATCGTGGAGGCCGACATGCTCAAGGTCCGCCTCGCGCGCCAGCGCGGACGCGGTGCCCGGCGCATGGTCGGTCCGGGCGGCCGGGTGCTCGGCGAGATCGAGGAGTATTTCATCGAGCAGCTCGCGCCCGGCGACACCTTCCTGTTCGCCGGCCATGTGCTGCGCTTCGAGCGGCTGGAGGAATCGGAAGCGCTGGTGACGCGCACGAGCGCGCAGGAGCCGCGCATTCCCGCCTATATGGGCGGCAAGTTTCCGCTCTCCACCTATCTCGCCGCGCGCGTGCGCGCCATGCTGGACGATCCCGAGCGCTGGCGGAGCCTGCCGCCGCAGGTGCGCGACTGGCTGTCCATCCAGCGCTTCAAGTCGCGCGTGCCGAGGCGCACGGAGATGCTGGTGGAGACCTTTCCGCGCGCGAAACGGCATTATCTCGTCTGCTATCCGTTCGAGGGCCGGCTCGCGCACCAGACGCTCGGCATGCTCTTGACGCGCCGGATGGAGCGCCTCGGCGCGCGGCCCTTGGGCTTCGTCGCCAACGAATATGCGCTGGCCGTCTGGGCCACGCGCGATCTGAGCCTGATGGTGGAGAGCGGCCTTCTCTCTCTCGCTGCGCTCTTCGAGGAGGACATGCTGGGCGACGATCTCGGCGCCTGGCTCGCCGAATCGAGCCTCATGAAGCGCACCTTCCGCTCCTGCGCCGTGATTGCCGGGCTGATCGAACGGCGCTTCCCCGGCAAGGAGAAGTCGGGCCGGCAGGTCACCTTCTCCTCCGACCTCATCTACGATGTGCTGCGCCAGCACGAACCCGACCACGTGCTCTTGCGCGCGGCCTGGGACGATGCGGCGGCGGGCCTGCTCGATATCCGCCGCCTGAGCGACATGCTGGCCCGCATCCGCGGCCACATCGTCCACCGCAGGCTCGAGACCGTCTCCCCGCTCGCCGTGCCGGTCATGCTTGAGATCGGGCGCGAACCCGTTTATGGCGAGGCCGATGAAGCCCTTCTCCAGGAAGCCGCCGATGAGCTCGTCGCCGAAGCCATGCGCCTCGTCTGAGGCGCCGCCCATCCGGCTGAACGGCCTCGATCTCGTGGCCGACCTCTCCGGCGCGCTCTTCGTTCCGGCGCTTGAGACGCTGATCGTCGCCGACCTGCATCTGGAGAAGGGCTCCGCCTATGCCGCGCGCGGAGTGCACCTGCCGCCCTACGATACAGGCGCGACGCTCGGCCTGCTCCGGGAGGTAACGGCGCGCTACCGGCCGCGCACGCTCGTCTCGCTCGGCGACAGCTTCCATGACGGCCGCGCCCGCGAGCGGTTGCACGACACGGATATCGCGAGCATCCGCGCCCTGTCCGAACTGTGCGACATGGTCTGGATCACCGGCAATCACGACCGCGAGCCGCCCGACGATCTGGGCGGGCAGGTGGCGGGCGAGCTGAGGCTCGGCGACATCGTGCTGCGCCACGAGCCGTCGACGGGCCTGGCGCTCGAGACGGAGATCTCCGGCCATCTCCACCCCGTCGCCGCGGTGGTCCGACGCGGGCGCAGGGTGCGCCGGCGGTGCTTCGCGAGCGACGGCGCGCGCCTCGTCCTGCCGGCCTTCGGGGCCTATACGGGCGGGCTCGATGTCCGCTCGCAAAGTTTCGCGGAGGTCTTCCCATCCGGCCGGTTCACCGTCTGGATGATCGGCCGCGATGCCGTCTACGCCCTTCCCTCGCGGGCGCTTCGTTATTCTGGCTGAAGCGGCACCGGCCCGCTCCCCCACCCGGCCACCCATGAGATCATAATTCCGTGGGTGGCCGGGTGGGGGAGCGGGCCGGTGCCGCTTCAGCAGGGTCTTCGAACCCTCTCACGGCGCGTCGGTGAGGACGAGCCGGGCGAGAATGGAGAGGAGAGCGGCGAGCGAGAGCCCGGTCAGGAGGCCTCTCAGCGCGCCGTACCAGCGCGGCAGCCGGCCCGATTGCGTGTCGAGCGCGTCCCAGAGGCCGGCGAGAAGCAGCCCCGCGATCAGCAGTCCGACGCCCGGCAGGGGCGGCAGGAGAAGGCTCGCCCAGCCGGCGGCGGCGGGCAGGGCGGCGAGCGTGAACTGCCGCGCCTGACGGCGCCGGCCGAAACGCGTGTCGAGCGCGGCGCCCCAGCGCACGCCGCCGGCAAAGGACAGGACCACCGCGCCATAGGTCAGCGCGACGACGATCCACCGGCCGATCTCGGCGACATCTTTCTCCACCCACACCATCGCCGCGGCGAGAATGAAGGGAACGGTACCGGCAAGCCCCAGAATGGCTGCCGCGCGCGGTGCCCGGTGCGTCCTGTCGCCGCCGCCCTGCATGCGTGTCGTCCTTTCGGTGTGGTCGCGACCGGCCAAGGCTTCAGCTTTTCCGCCAGCCTGTCAACGAGATGCCGCGACGGGGTGCGAGCTGCTCCGTGACGGGACGGGCGGGACCGGTCAGCCCCGGGCGTTGCGCAGCCGTTCGAGCACGCCGGCGGTCAATGTGCCATTGACCTCCAGGCCGTTCTGGAGCTGGAAGAGACGCACGGCATTGGCCGTGCCGGCGCCCATCACCCCGTCCGGCGTGCCGGCGTCGAAGCCGAGCCCGTTGAGCAGGGCCTGGGCTTCCCTGATCCGCTCGCGGTCGCTCAAGGGGGCGTCCGTTTCTCCGCTGTCCGCCGGTGCGGAGGCCGCCCAGGCGCCGACGGGCGCGATGACGGTATTGGCGCTTGCGTCCTGCTCGCGCGGCTCCCAGGCCTCGACCGTCTCGTTCAGCTCGGCGAGCTCGTCCGGGGCGAGCTGTTCCTCCAGCGCTTTGGCCTGGGTGGCGGCGTCCTTGTCGCCCCGCGCGGCGGCGATGGCGAACCAGTGATAGGCCGCCGCCGGGTCTCGCTCCACGCCGACACCGCGCTGATAGAGGATGGCGAGATTGTACTGGCTGTCCTTGAGGCCGAGGGCGGCGGCCCGGCCGAACCAGTAGGCCGCGTTCGCCAGCGCCGGGTCGCCGGGCTTCGCACCGGCATAGAGCACGGCGAGATTGTGCATGGCCATGGCGTTGCCCCGCTTGGCGGCGCGCTCGTACCAGTGCTGCGCCGCTGCGAGATCGGCAGGCACGCCTCGGCCCTTCTCGTACATGGTGGCGAGCCGGTACTGGGCCGGGGCGAGGTCCTGGTCGGCCGCGCGTTCGTACCAGCGTGCGGCCCGCGCCTCGTCGCGCGCCACGACCTTGCCCTCCAGGAAGCGGGTCGCGACGATATATTGCGCCGCCGGGTCGCCATTGAGCGCGGCGTCGCGCAGGCCCTTGGGGCCTATCGCCGCCGGCAGCACGGGCCGGTCGACGGCCGTCTGGGGGCCGGTCTTGCCACGGTCGGCCTTGCCGGCAGAGCCCATGGCCGGCCGGGCCGACATGACGGGCTCGCCCGCCGGGGCTTGCGCGCGGGTCTCGGGATCGATCGACCCGGTGGCGATGGGATCGCTGGTCGGCGTCGGCCTTGCGGGTTCGGCGGCGGTGCGCTCCGCCCGGTCCGCCTTGGCGGGCGCGGTATCGACGATCCTGTCGAAGGCCGCGCCGGCAAGGGCGGTGAGGTCGATCCGCCCGGACAGGACGGCATAGCCCGAGGCCGCGGCGACGAGCAGCGCCGCGCCGGCGATGATGAGCGGCCCGCGTCCGCCGGGCCGGGCCTGCTCGACCGCCTTGCCGGCCTTCTCTGGTCCGGCCGCCTCGTCCGCGGTCGCCTCCTCTCCGCCGGACAGCGGCTCGTCCGCCCTGTCGCGGCCCTTGAGGAGGCCGAAGGGATTGAAGCGCGATCTCGGCCTGCGCGGATCGTGGGCGGAGGCCTGGGCGGCGCGGCGCGCGGCGGCGATGAAATCCTCATGGCGAGAGACGGACTGCATGTCGCCGCCGGTCCCGCGGCCCTCGTCCAGTCCGGTTTCCCCGGCCTTCGGCCCTTCCCCTTCCGCATCCGTTTTCGTTTCCGGTTCGGCGGGCGGCGGTGGCGGCGCGCCGCGTGCGGCGACCACCTCGCCGGTGGCGGGCTGGGTGGGGGTCCCTTCCTCGTCCGCGTCGTCGCCGTCTTCCGCGCCGAGCGGGGGCAGGCGCAGATTGCGCACGGTCTCGGGCAGGTCGCGGTCGTCGCTGGAGGACGGTCCGTCCGCCGGCGGCTGCGCGGCACGCTGTGCCTCCAGGACACCTAGCCGGTCGGTAATCGTCTTCAGCGTGGCCTGGACCGCGTCCAGCGTTTCCTGCGCGCGCCGGTCGCTGGCACGCGCGCCGTCGCGCACCGCGGCGAGGTCCTCCTGCACCGTGCGCAGCGCCTCGGGCTCGGCGGCGGGCTTGTCCGCCTGGGCGGCGAGCGCCTCGCGCGCGGTCTGCTCGGCGATCTGCCGGGCCGTCTCGTGCGACTGCCGGAGCTCGGCTGCGAGCGTGTCGAACCGGGCCGGGAGTTCGGCGACCGTGTCGAGCCGGTCCTCCATGGTCGCCAGCCGCTCAGACAGGCGGGCGACCTCCCCGTCGAGCGCGGACCGGTCGCCGGCGTCCTGTGCGGCGGCGAGCGCAGAGGAGACGCGCCCCTCCAGGGCATGGATCCGGTTGGAAATCTCGTCTAGGGGCCGGTTGTCATGGGCTTCGAGCGTGCTTTCGAGGCGGCGGGCGAGCGCCTTGAGGCGTTCGTCCATCTCCGCCACGGGCCCGGCGTCCGGCATGGCCTCCACGCGGTCGCTGATATGGGCGAGCGTCGCCTTGACCGCGGCGAGCTCGCGGCTTGCGGCCATCTCCTCGCGTGCGCTCTCGAGCTGGCGGGCAAGGCTCGCGATCTCCTCGCGCAAGCCGTCGATCTCGGCACGGTCGTGCGCGCCGTCGGCCGTTGCGGCGAGGTCGTGGATCCTGCGCTCGATGTCGCGCAGATCCGCGCGGGTCGCCGCCGCGGTCTCGGCGCTCTCCGGCGCCTGCGCAGTCCGGCCGGCCGCTTCCACCGCCTCGAGGCGGTGGACGACCCCGGCAAGGCGCCGGTCGAGGGCGTCGAGCGCGTGCGCCGCATCGGCTTCGCCGTCGCGCGCATGTCCGGCCATGCGCCGGGAAAGCCCGTCCAGCCGCTCGTCGAGGTCGTCGAGCGCGATGCGCGTCCGGCGCTCATTGGCTTCCATATGGTCGACGACGTGTTGCAGCGCGCTTTCCAGCGCGCGGAAACCCGGCACGTCCTCCGCCCTCGGGGGCGGACGGTGCTCGGCGATCCGGGCCAGACGGTCGTTGAGGCCGGATATGCGGGTATTGACGCCGCCGAAGGCGTCCGCCGTCTGCCGCTCATGCCGGGCGATCCGGTCGATCACGCTGTCGACGGAAAGATGGGGGCTGCGGTCGTGACCGCGCGCCTGGGCGGTCTCCTCGCCGTCGGCGTCCCCGAGAATGACGGCGTTCAGCCATTCGCCGAGCGTGAGGCCGGCCCTGCGGGCCTGCGCCTTCGCCGCCTCGCGGGCCTCCGGCTCGATCCCTTTGATGCTCCAGGGCACACCCGGCTTCATGCTCAACGGTCTTCCGCTCCCGCCGGATCCCGGACTGCGCCTGTGACAGGCTCCGTCCCGCCCGTTCCTCTCTCCTGTGTCCGGCGATGCGCGGCCGGTCGGACGCCGCGGACTGCCGAACACGACCAAAGGTTAACCGTCGTGGTAAATATTCCGTTAAAGGTGTGTTGCGGAGGCCGTGGACGCGCTTGATTTTTTCACCTATCTTGACGTTAAGGTAAGCTTTTCTTGGCCATCGCGCCCAACGGGACGGCCCATGGCGGATATCGACAGGCCCGAGACACCTCACGCCCGCACCTATTCCATCAGCGAGCTGTGCCGGGAGTTCGGCGTGAGCGCGCGCACATTGCGCTTCTACGAACAGAAGGGCCTGCTGCATCCGGGCCGGCGCGGCTGGACGCGCATCTTCAGCCATCGCGACCGCGCGCGCCTCCAGCTCATCCTGCGTGGCAAGCGTGTCGGCTTCTCGCTGGAGGAAATCCGCGAGATGCTCGACCTCTACAATCTGCGCGACGGACAGGTCACCCAGCTCACCGTGGCCTCGCACAAGATGCACGAGCGCCTCGACGGGCTGAAGCGCCAGCGCGTCGAGCTCGACGACGCGATTGCGGAGCTGGAACGCGCGCTGGAGATCGTGGATGGCATGCTGCGCGAGAGGTCCGCTCAATCGAGCGATCTGGAGCCGGAATCGATCTGAGCGCGACAATCCGGCCATTTCGAGAGGCTGAGGTGCCGTGACCGGCCGCATGGCGGGAACGGCCCGACGGGAGGAGAGAGAGGATGAGCGTTCTCGACGTCGCCAGGCCCGGCTGGATGGGCGAGGATCTGGAGATCCTCGCAGAGGCCTCCGCCCGTTTCCTCGCGCGCGAATGCGTGCCGCACTACGAGCGTTGGGAGGAGGCCGGCATCGTCGACCGCGAGGCCTGGGAGAAGGCCGGCGCGGCGGGGCTTCTGTGCGCGGAGGTGCCCGAGGCCTATGGCGGACCGGGCGGCAGTTTCGCCCACGATGCGGTGATCACCCACCAGATCGGGCTGGCCGGCGTCGACGGCTTCGGCATCGCGCTCCACAGCGCCATCGTCGCCCCCTACATCCTCAATTACGGTTCGGAAGACCAGAAGAGGCGCTGGTTGCCACGCATGGTCTCGGGCGAGCTGATCGGTGCCATCGCGATGACGGAGCCCGCGGCCGGGTCCGACCTCCAGGGGGTCACGACGACCGCGCGCCGAGACGGCAACCAATATGTCCTGTCCGGCCAGAAGACCTTCATCACCAACGGGCAGAACGCCAATCTCATCGTCGTCGTGGCCAAGACCGACCCGTCGATGGGCGCGAAGGGCACCTCGCTCTTCGTGGTGGAGACCGACGGGGCGGAGGGCTTCCGGCGCGGGCGCAATCTCGACAAGATCGGGCTGAAGGCGAACGACACCTCCGAGCTCTTCTTCGACGATGTCCGCGTGCCCGCCGACAGCCTGCTGGGGCCGGAGGAGGGCCAGGGCTTTACCCAGCTCATGGAGCAGCTTCCCCAGGAACGCCTGCTGATCGCCATCCAGGCCATGGGCCGGATCGAGCGCGCGCTCGCCGTGACGCTCGACTATGTGCAGCAGCGCAAGGCATTCGGCGAACGCATCGTCGATTTCCAGAACAGCCGCTTCACGCTCGCCGAGGCCAAGACGAAGGCGACGGTGGCGAAGGTGTTCGTCGATCACTGCACGGGGCTCCTGCTCGACGGCGCACTCGACACCGCGACCGCCTCCATGGCGAAGTACTGGCTGACCGACCTGCAATGCGCCATCATCGACGATTGCCTCCAGCTCCATGGCGGCTACGGCTACATGAACGAGTATCCGATTGCGCGCATGTACCGCGACGCCCGCGTGGAGCGCATCTATGGCGGCTCCAACGAGATCATGAAGGTCCTGATCTCGCGGACGCTTTAGGATCACCCCTTGCCCGGCCGCTGCCGGCGCTCCGTCCCTTCCGCAAACCCCGAAACGATCCGAGACGACCCCATGAGCGACTTCACGCTTTACTGCTTCGCCCAGTCCGGCAATGCCTACAAGGCGGCGCTGATGCTCTCCCTGTGCGGCGCGGACTGGACGCCGCGCTTCGTCGACTTCTTCAATGGCGAGGCCCGCACGCCCGACTATCGCGCGATCAACGAGATGGGCGAGGTGCCCGTGCTCGTCCATGGCGGGCGAACCCTGTCGCAGTCGGGCGTGATCCTCGACTATCTGGCCGAGCTCTTCGGCCGGTTCGGGCCCGCCGACAGCGACGAGCGGCGCGAGATCCTGCGCTGGATCCTGTTCGACAACCACAAGCTCACCAGCTATGTCGCGACCTACCGCTTCCTGAGGACCTTCGCGAAGGAGCGCGATCCGGCGGTGATGGAATTCCTGCGGGGGCGGGCCCACGCCGCGCTCGGAATTCTTGACGGCCATCTCGAGGGGCGCAGCTTCGTCGCGCTCGACCGGCTGACCGTGGCCGACCTCTCGCTGTGCGGCTATCTCTACTGGCCCGACGAGATCGGCGTCGACTGGGCGGGCGACTATCCCAATATCGAGCGCTGGCTTGCGCGCATCGCGCAGGAGCCCGGCTGGGTGCATCCCTATGAGCTCATGCCGGGCCATCCCCTGCCCGCTGGTGCGTGAGCGCGGCAAGGCAGGCTTTGCATCCCGGCGCCGCCCGTGTGATATGGTGCCCGGTGAAACGCGCCACCGCGACCGATCTGCCATCGGGCGGACATGCCCGCTTGCGGACGGGCCGGTCCGGAGGGCGGCGACGGGGCCGAACGGGATGCCCCGCATTTTCTGAGGAGACGAGCCGATGCGCGTCCGACACACGATGATCGCCCTTGCCGCGGTCGTGCTTGCAGCCCTTGGCGCGGGTCCGGCCGGTGCCCAGGAGCAGCAGCAGAACGAGCGCTTCACGATTCGCGAGGTGGAGGACGGCTTCCTCCGCGTCGACCGGCAGACGGGCGAGGTGCTCCATTGCGGCCGGGAGAGCGGCCAGTGGACCTGCGAGACGCTGAGCGGCGAGAGCAGCCCCTCCATGGATGAGCTCGCTCGGCTGAAGCAGGAGAATGCCGCGCTCAGGGACCGCGTCGCGGCGCTGGAGAGCCGGCTGAAGGAGCAGGAGGAGGCGAAGGACCTGCCGAGCGACGAGGAGCTCGACCGCATCTTCGGCTTCTTCCAGGACATGGTGCGTCGCTTCTTCGACTTCGCCCGGTCGTTCCAGAACCAGCCCGGCGAACAGGTCTGACGGCGCCGGCGGCGCCCGGTGCGGACCGATATCCCGGCGTGGGTCCTGACGGAATGGTCCGCCCGGCGCTTGCGCCGGACGGACCGGATCCGGTCCCCGGGACGGCGATTGGGAACCGGACACTCCACCGGTCGAGGCAAGCTCGACACCGTGAAGAATGCCTGCGGCAAAAGGCAGCGGAAGGGCATGTCCGTGGCGTTATTGCGGAATATGGGTGCGCCCCTGCGGCCGTTCGATCTGGTGGTTCAGGCCCAGAAAACCCATGTCTCACAGAAGGATAGCCATTCTGAAGGCTGAGCGGGGCGGCATGGGACGGAACAACCGGAGAACGCCCGGGTGCAGCAGGTTGTAAAAACGCTCGCGGTCGAGACGCCGGGCCAGGCCATGGTCGATGTCACGGATCGCCTGGTGAGTTGGCTTGCGCAGGAGCGGGCGGGGGACGGTCTTCTCACCGTCTTCATCCGCCATACCTCCGCCTCGCTCACCATTCAGGAGAACGCCGATCCCGACGTCCGGCGCGATCTCGTCGACGCGCTCGACCGGCTCGCCCCGCGCGAGCGCACCTATCGCCATTCCATGGAGGGGCCGGACGACATGCCCGCCCATATCCGCGCTGCCCTGACGGCGACGAGCCTCGCCATTCCGGTCATGGCCGGCCGGCCCGCGCTCGGCACCTGGCAGGGCGTCTATGTGATCGAGCACCGCGACCGTCCGCATCGCCGGGAGCTGGCGCTCCATTTCATGGGGCATCTCGGCGGGCGGCGCTGACGCTCTCGCGCTGTGCCCGATTGTTGCGGCACCGGCCCACTCCCCCACCCGGCCACCCACGGAAGTATCGTCTCATGGGTGACCGGGTGGGGGAGTGGGCCGGTGCGGGCCGAAACCGCTCCTGAATGTCGTGCCTTGGCCTAAGTGCTGGCGATTGGCTATAAAGGAAGGTGGACGACCGGGCGGGGACCATGAGAACGCCAGTCAGCACGGCGCGGATAGCCGGTCGGCCGGGACGGGGCTGAATGCAAAAAAACGGGCACATGGCGGATTATCGAATCGTCATCGCCGATGACCATCCGCTCTTCAGGGATGCACTCAAGCAGGCGCTGACCGCGCTCTATCGCGACATCCACATCGCGGAGGCCGGGAGCCTGGAGGAGGCCGTGCGCCTGCTCGATGCGGCGGAGGAGCCGTACGACCTGGTGCTTCTCGACCTCAAGATGCCCGGCGTTCAGGGACTGTCCGGCCTCGTCTTCCTGCGCGCGCAGTTCCCCGACATGCCCGTGGTCGTCGTCTCCGCCACGGAGGACGCGGCCGTGATCCGCAGGGCGCTCGACCTCGGCGCCTCCGGCTTCATTCCGAAGTCGACGCCCGTCGACACGATCCGCTCCGGCATTGCCGCCGTGCTCGCAGGCGATATCTGGGTGCCGGGCGACATGGCGCTCGCGGGCCGGCCAGACAGCGAGATCGATATGCTCGCCGCGCGGCTGGCGACCCTGACCCCGCAGCAGGCGCGCGTCCTGATGATGCTGCGCGAGGGGCTGCTCAACAAGCAGATCGCCTATGAGCTCAGCGTTTCGGAGGCGACCGTGAAGGCCCATGTCTCCGCCATCCTCCAGAAGCTCGGCGTGGAAAGCCGCACCCAGGCCGTGATCGCCGCGAGCCGGATCGACGGGGAGCAGTGGGCAAGCTGACGGAATGGCAGGCGCGCGGTTGGCGGGCCCGTCCGGCAGCCCCAATTATAGTGGCCGGAGACCGCAAGTTCACCGGAAGGATCCCATATGTGGAATGAGCGATATGCGGCGGACGGCTATCTGTTCGGAACCGAGCCGGCCGCCTTCCTGAAGGCGCAGCAGGGCTATCTCGTGCCCGGCGGCCTTGCCCTGTCGGTGGCCGACGGCGAGGGGCGCAATTCGGTCTTCATGGCGGAATGCGGCCTCGATGTCCGGGCCATGGATGCCTCCGAGGTGGGGCTTGAGAAGGCGCGCGCCCTTGCCGACCAGCACAATGTCTCCATCGACTTCCGGCTGGCCGACCTCTTCGACTGGGACTGGACGCCGGAGACCTACGATGTCGTCGCGGCGATCTTCATCCAGTTCGTTCCGCCGGAGGACCGCCCGGCTGTCTTTGCGGGCATGAAGCAGACATTGAAGCCGGGGGCGTCCTCCTGCTTCACGGCTACAGGCCGGAGCAGATCGACTACGGCACCGGCGGCCCGCCCCATCCGGAGAACATGTACACCGAAGCGCTCCTGCACGAGGCCTTCGCGGATATGGAGATCCTCCGGCTTGCCGCCTATGACCGCGCGATCGAGGAAGGAGAGGGGCATTCGGGCATGTCCGCCCTCATCGATCTCGTCGCCCGAAAGCGCTAGATCGACGGGCAGGCCTTCTTCGGAAAGGCCCGAGCAGGCCGCGGCCGGGGCGAGTTCCTCTTCGCGCCCGCTTGTCCTCAGCCGCGTTCCGACTCCTCGTCGCCCGCCCATTCCTCGCCGGCCATCAATCGGTTTGACACTTTCGGCCTCCTTTGCTCTTCTTGATCGCGAGTAGGGTGGATACTCACATGGCCGAAAGCATCCGGAAGGAGGACTGGGAGCGGTTCCGAGCGCTCGGCAAGGTTCCGCCGAGGATCCGCGAGGTCGTGCTCCAGTCCTGGCAGCGATCGGAGGCCGACAGGGGGATCCCGTCCCTCAAGCAGGCCCCGAGGGTGGCCGACGACGAGTTTGCCGCCATCCGGCAGCAGACCGGGCGGCTGCGCGAGGCCGCGCGCCCCGCGCTCGAGCGGGCCGGCTACATGCTGAACCGCGCCAATGCCATGGTTCTCCTGTGCAATGACAGAGGGGTCGTCACCGACACGACGGGCGACGCGCGCACCATCGCGCGCGGGCAGGAGAACCACCTGCATATCGGGGGACAATGGGACGAGGGGGCCATCGGCACCAACGCCATCGGCACCGCGATCCATACGCGCCGCCCGGTGCAGATCTGGGGCGTGGAGCACTATTGCGAGGAGATCCAGCGCTGGAACTGCGCGGCGACGCCCGTCTGCGATCCGGTGACGGGGGAGCTTCTCGGTCTTGTCGACATTTCCGGACCCTCCGAGTTCGAGCAGCCCCATTCGGCGGCCCTGTCCATGTCCATGGCGCTCCAGATCGAGGAGAGCCTGCGCCAGCAGGTGGGCGCGGAACGCCAGCAGCTCACCGAGCGCCTCCTGGTCCGGCGGATGCGCTGGGTCGATGACGAGGTGATGGTGCTCGACCGCTATGGCGCGGAGGCGTTCGCGACCGAGCATTTCGCCCAGATGGCCGGCGATCTCTGCGACCTGACGGAGTTCCGGCGCATGGCCTCGGGCCTTTCGCAGCGCCCGCGCGACGAGGTCATGGAGGAGCTTCACGCCGCCATGCCCAATGCGAGCATGGAGCTGGTTGAGGAGGCCGGCCGGCCGATCGGCGTCGTGGTCGCGCTGCGTCGGCGCCAGCGCAACGCGCCGTCCCGGCCCGCCCTCACGCTCGACCGGATCGCGGCGGGCGGCGTGGAGATCTCGTCGGTCTGCGAACAGGCGCGCCGCCTCGCGGCCAGCCGCATGCCGATCCTCGTCGAGGGTGAGACGGGCTCCGGCAAGGAGGTGCTGGCGCGCGGCATCCACCGGGAGAGCGGGGATCCCGAGCGCCCCTTCGAGGTCCTGAACTGCAGCCTGCTCACCGCCGACCGGCTCCGCCAGGAGCTGTCCGAAGGCGCGCTCGTCGCCCGCCTCGCACGCGCGGGCGGCACGATATGTCTCGACGAGCCGGCGGACACGCCCGCCGATGCCCAGGCGCTCCTTCTGGAGGTCGTGAAGGCGCTCGGCGGGGTGGAGACGTCCTCCGGCCCCATGCGCATCGTCTCGCTGTCGGCGCGTGACCTGTCCGCCGACATCCAGGCGGGCCGGTTCCGCGGCGACCTCTATTACCGGCTCGCCGCGGCGCGGATCGCCGTGCCACCCCTGCGGCAGAGAAGCGACGAGGTGGCCCATCTCCTGAAACATTTCGCGCGCGAGCTGGCGGAGCGCTCGCGCAGGCCGGAGCTCCGCTTCACGCCGGCCGCGACCGACCGGCTGTCGGCCTATCGCTGGCCGGGCAATGTGCGCGAACTGCGCAATCTGGTCGAGACGCTCTTCGCGCTCTCGCGCAACCGGCTGGTCGATCTGCGCGACCTGCCGCCGGAGATCGTGACGCCGGCGCGCGCGGACTGCACGCAGACGCTGCGGGCGCGCGAGAAGGCGGAGATCGTGAACGCGATCGCCAGTGTCGACGGCAATCTCACCGAGGCCGCGCGCCGGCTCGGCATCGCGCGCTCCACCCTCTATCTGAAGCTCGACGAGCACGGCATCCAGCGCGCCCGCAGGCACTGAGCGCGGGGGCCGCGCCGGCGGCCTCGGCCCGTATGCGGCTGCGAACGGGGTTTCGCGTCCGCAACATGTCGTCGGCGCCGTCCGAAATTCGGACACTTGCCGGCATCCCGCAGTTCCTACCCTTCCATCACGCGCCGGCTTTCCAAGGCGCGGGTAACGGGAGGAACTGCAATGTCATCCACTGAACAGCCTGTCCGCAGCGTTCAGGTGCTCGGCATCGACGCGGGCGGTACCATGACCGATACCTTCTTCGTCGACAGCGAGGGGGAGTTCGTCGTCGGCAAGGCCCAGAGCACGCCGGATAACGAGGCGCTGGGCCTGATCGCCTCCAGCAGGGAGGGGCTCGAGCACTGGGGCATCGAGCTCGGCGAGGCGCTGTCCCAGATCCAGACCGGGGTCTATTCCGGCACCGCCATGCTCAACCGCGTGGTCCAGCGCAAGGGTCTGCGCTGCGGCCTGATCGTCAATGCGGGCATGGAGGATTTCCACCGCATGGGCCGCGCGATCCAGGCCTATTTGGGGTTCGCCTACGAGGACCGCATCCACCTCAACACCCACTATTACGACGAGCCGCTGGTTCCCCGCCACCTCACGCGCGGTGTGATGGAGCGGATCGACATGTCGGGTACCGTGGTCATCCCGCTCAGGGAGGAAACGGCCCGTCAAGCGGCCAGAGAGCTCATCGCGCAGGATGTGGAGGGGATCGTCATCTCGCTCCTGCATTCCTACAAGAACACCTCCCATGAGCGCCGGGTGCGCGACATCGTGCTGGAGGAGGTCGAGGCCAGCGGCAAGGCCATCCCGGTCTTCGCCTCCACGGACTACTATCCCGTCCGCAAGGAGACCCACCGCACCAACACGACGATCCTGGAGGCCTTTGCCGCCGAACCCTCCCGCCAGACGCTGCAGAAGATCTCCAGCGCCTTCAGGGAGAACGGCTCGTGCTTCGACTTCCGCGTCATGGCGACCCATGGCGGCACGATCAGCTGGAAGGCCAAGGAGCTCGCCCGCACCATCGTGTCGGGCCCGATCGGCGGCGTGATCGGTGCGAAGTATCTGGGCGAGACGCTGGGCTACAACAATATCGCCTGCTCCGATATCGGCGGCACCTCCTTCGACGTGGCGCTCATCACCCAGAACGAGCTGACCATCCGGAACGATCCGGACATGGCGCGCCTCGTCCTGTCCCTGCCGCTGGTGGCGATGGACTCCGTCGGCGCCGGGGCGGGCAGCTTCGTCCGGCTCGACCCCTATACCAAGGCCATCAAGCTCGGCCCGGACTCGGCGGGCTACAGGGTCGGCGTATGCTGGGCCGACAGCGGTATCGAGACGGTGACCGTGTCGGACTGCCATGTGGTGCTCGGCTATCTGAACCCCGACAACTTCCTCGGCGGCCAGGTTCGCCTCGACCGGGAGCGCGCCTGGAACGCGCTCAAGGAGCAGGTGGCCGACCCGCTCGGCCTGTCGGTGGAGGATGCCGCCGCCGGCGTCATCGAGCTGCTCGACAGCGATCTGCGCGACTATCTGCGCTCGATGATCTCCGGCAAGGGCTACAGCCCGTCGAGCTTCGTGTGCTTCTCCTATGGCGGCGCCGGCCCCGTTCACACCTATGGCTACACGGAGGGGCTCGGCTTCGAGGACGTCATCGTGCCGGCCTGGGCGGCGGGCTTCTCCGCCTTCGGCTGCGCGGCGGCGGATTTCGAGTACCGCTACGACAAGTCGCTCGATATCAATATCTCGACCGACGCCGAGCCGGACTTCAAGGCGGAGCAGGCGCAGACGCTGCAGGCGGCCTGGCACGAGCTTACCGAACGCGTCCTGGAGGAGTTCGAGCGCAACGGCTATGAGCCCGACAAGGTCGCCCTGCAGCCCGGCTTCCGTATGCAGTATCGCGGCCAGCTCAACGATCTGGAGATCGAGAGCCCGATCCTGCGGGCCGACAACGCGCAGGACTGGGACCGGCTGGTGGAGACCTTCAACGACACCTATGGCCGGGTCTATTCCGCCTCGGCCCGCTCGCCGGAGCTCGGCTATTCGGTGACCGGCGCCATCATGCGCGGCACCGTGCCGATCCCCAAGCCGCGCATCCCCAAGGAGACCCTGTCGGGCGAAACGCCGCCGGAGGCGGCCAAGCTCGGCACCCGCAAGTTCTACCGCAAGAAGGAATGGGTCGACGCGCAGCTCTACCAGATGGAGATGCTGCAGCCGGGCAACCGGGTCGAGGGACCGGCGATCATCGAGTCCGACGCGACCACCTTCGTCGTCCCCACGGGTTTCGTGACGTGGCTCGACGCGCACCGCCTGTTTCACCTGAAGGAAATCTGACAGGGCCAGGGAGGAAAAAAGAGATGAACATCGCAGCAGAAACCAAACGCGGCATCGTCCGCGGCGGCGAGACGCTCAAGGAGCATCGCGACCGCCTGATGGAGGCCACACGGCGCACCGGCCACTATGCGGGCCTCGAGAAGAGGGCGCTGCATGACAGCGATCCCATCCTCTACAACAAGCTCTTCTCGCGGCTCAGGGCGGGCGTCGTCGATGCCCGCGAGACGGCCAAGAAGATCGCGGCCTCGCCGATCGTGGAGCAGGAGGGCGAGCTGTGCTTCACCCTCTACAACGCCGCGGGCGATGCGATCCTCACATCGACCGGCATCATCATCCATGTCGGCACCATGGGCGCGGCGATCAAGTACATGATCGAGAACGACTGGGAGGGCAATCCCGGCATCAGGGACAAGGACATCTTCTGCAACAACGACTCGCTTATCGGGAACGTCCACCCCTGCGACATCCACACCATCGTGCCGATCTTCCATGGCGGCGAGCTCGTCGGCTGGGTCGGCGGCGTCACCCATGTGATCGACACCGGCGCGGTCGGTCCGGGCTCCATGTGCACCGGCCAGGTCCAGCGCTTCGGCGACGGCTATTCGGTGACCTGCCGCAAGATCGGCGAGAACGACACGCTGTTCCGCGACTGGCTGCACGAGAGCCAGCGCATGGTGCGCACGACCCGCTACTGGATGCTCGACGAGCGGACCCGCGTGGCCGGCTGCCACATGATCCGCAAGCTCGTGGAGGAGGTGATCGCGGAAGAGGGCATCGAGGCCTACTGGAAGTTCGCCTACGAGGCCGTCGAGCATGGCCGGGTCGGCCTGCAGAACCGCATCAAGGCGATGACCATCCCCGGCACCTACCGCCAGGTCGGCTTCGTCGACGTGCCCTACGCCCATGAGGATGTGCGCGTGCCCTCCGACTTCGCCAAGGTCGACACGATCATGCACACCCCCTCGGAGATGACCATTCGCGGCGACGGGACGTGGCGCCTCGACTTCGAGGGCTCGAGCCGCTGGGGCTGGCACACCTACAACGCCCATCAGGTGAGCTTCACCTCGGGCATCTGGGTGATGATGACGCAGACGCT